>NZ_JADWYU010000096.1 GCF_016786325.1 Frankia nepalensis
TCGCCGGCGAACCATCCCGGCATGCTCACCCGTCTCGCCTGGCTCCGCAACCGCGAGCGCCGGTCCACGGGTGGGCCCTCAGCCGCCTTCGCGGAGCGGGTTCGCGTTACGGCCGACGTCCTTGTCCTCCGCGTTGGAGGTGCGGCGCTGGTCCCTGGGACGCAGGATGGACCGGAGGGGGCTGCCGGACGTGCCGGCCAGTGGGGGAAGCCTTGATTGCGGCCGTGTTCTGGCTGGTGGGCGCGGATGTCGGCGGGCCGCGCCGCAGGCTCGTCGCGTCGTCGTGTTCCGAGACCGCGCGTCTCCCGGTCGGAGGCTTTCGGCATCTGCCCGTGCTCGGCGATGATCGCGGGAGGGGCCGCCATGAACGACTATCCATCGATCGCGAGCCATGGCCTTGTGGGCGACCTGCAGACCGCGGCCCTGGTCGCCGCCGACGGGACCGTGGACTGGTGGTGCACCCCGCGGTTCGACTCCCCGAGCCTGTTCGCCTCGCTGCTCGACAGCGACCGCGGCGGTCACTGCCGCCTGGCGGCGGATCTGGGCGAGGACGGCGAGGCCACCGTCCGGCAGCTCTACCTGACCGACACCGCCGTGCTCGTCACCCGGTTCATGGCACCGGGCGGGGTCGGCGAGGTGGTCGACTTCATGGAGCCCGACCCGTCGGGCACCCCGTCCGCCCGCCATCGGCTGATCCGGGTCGCCCGCGTGGTCCGCGGCAGCCTGCCCTTCGAGCTGGTGTGCCGGCCCCGCTTCGACTATGGCCGCGCGCCGCACTCGTTGCGCCGTCTTGACGACGGATCGGTGGTCTTCCGCGGTCCCGACACGGATCTGCACGTGCAGGCCACCGCCCCGATCGTGCTCCATCCCGACGGCAGCGACGTCTCCGCCCGCTTCACCCTCCAGGCAGGCCAACTGGCGGCGATTGTCCTCACCAGCGAGAGTGGTGCCGCTGCCGGCCGCGGCGGACGTCCCGGCGGCCCGCCGCCCACCGTGGAAGCGATCACCGCCGCCTTCGATGCCTGCCGCGCCTTCTGGCTGACCTGGCTGCGTTCCTCCACCTACCGCGGCCGGTGGCACGAGATGGTGACCCGCTCGGCGATCACCCTGAAACTGCTCACCTATGCCCCCACCGGCGCTCCCATCGCCGCCGCCACGATGGGCCTGCCCGAGCAGGTCGGCGGTGAGCGTAACTGGGACTACCGCTACACCTGGATCCGCGACGCGTCCCTGTCCGTCCATGCCCTGACCGCCCTGGGCTTCACCGATGAGGCGAACGCCTTCCGCCGCTGGCTGCGCGAACGCCTCGACGCCGGTTCCACCGTTTCGGGCGAACCGCTTCAGATCATGTACCGCGTCGACGGTGAGCCCCACCTGACCGAGGAGATCCTCGACCACCTGGAGGGCTATCGCCGCTCCGCGCCGGTCAGAGCCGGCAATGCCGCGGCCGACCAGATCCAGCTCGACATCTACGGCGAGACCGCCTACGCCCTGGCCGAGGCGAAGGACATCGGCGGGATCCGCGGCTGGAACGCGTTCGCCGCTGTCATGGACTGGCTCACCGACCACTGGGACCGCCCGGACGAAGGCATCTGGGAAACCCGCGGCGGCCGGCAGAACTTCACCTACAGCCGGCTGATGACCTGGGTCGCCTTCGACCGCGCCATCAGGTTCGCCACCGCCCACTCCCGCCCCGCCGATCTCACCCGCTGGCAGACGGCACGTGACGCGGTCTTCCGGCAGATCATGGAACGCGGGTGGAATGACAAGCGCCGTGCCTTCGTCCAGCACTACGACACCGATGTCCTCGATGCCTCCCTGCTGCTCATGACCCGCGTCGGCTTCCTTGCTCCGAACGATCCCGACTGGCTGAGCACCCTCGACGCGATGAACGAAGAACTCGTCAGCGACAGCCTGGTCTACCGGTACAACCCGACTGCCTCTCCGGACGGCCTGCGCGGCTGCGAGGGCACGTTCAACCTCTGCACCTTCCTCTACGTGCAGGCCCTCGCCCGTGCCGGCCGCCTCGATCAGGCGCGCTACGCCTTCGACAAGATGCTCACCTACGCCAATCACGTCGGCCTGTTCGCCGAGGAGATCGGCCCTTCCGGCGAACAACTCGGCAACTTCCCCCAGGCGTTCACCCATCTCGCCCTGATAGACGCCGCCCTTGCCCTCGACGAGGAACTCGACCGCGCCGAGCACCTGGTTCGCTGACCGTCGCCGGCGCAACAGGTAGCGAGGGGGCGGCAACCATGACCGAGCAGACTCCCGACGCCGCTCGCCCCGCCGGGTCGCGGCCGGGCGGCACCGACCGACGCGTCCTGGCTCCGCTCGCGCTCGCGCAGTTCATCTGCAGCTTCGCCGGGTCGAACATGAACGTCATGATCAACGACATCGGTCGCGACCTCGACACGACCGTCCAGGGCGTGCAACTCGCCATCACGGTCTTCCTGCTGGTCATGGCCGCGCTGATGATCCCCGGCGGCAAACTCACGGACCGTTTCGGCCGCAAACGCTGCTTCCTCGCCGGGCTCGCGCTCTACGGGGTGGGTGCCGTCCTCAGCGCCATGGCGCCCGGGCTAGGTGTACTGATTCTCGGAAACTCGATTCTCGAAGGGGTCGGCACCGCACTGCTGATCCCCCCGGTCTACATCCTCACCACACTGCTGTTCACCGACGTCACCGCCCGCGCCCGCGCCTTCGGGATCATCATGGCCGCCGGCGGTGCCGGCGCGGCGGCCGGCCCCCTCATCGGCGGACTGATCACCTCCGCGATCAGCTGGCGCGCGGCGTTCCTCTTCCAGGCCCTGGTGATCGCGCTCATCCTCGCGCTGAGCCGGTCCCTTGTAGACCCACTCCCGCCGGACCCCCGCCGTCACTTCGACATCCCCGGCGCGATCCTGTCTGCCGGCGGCCTGGCCCTGGTTGTCATGGGCATCCTCGCCGCTGACCAGAACCTGATACTGACGGCCGCACTGCTGGCGGCCGGCGCGCTCGTCCTGGCCGGATTCCTGCACTGGGTGCGCACCGAGGAGCGAGCCGGCCGGGAACCGCTGCTGTCCACCAGTCTGTTCCGCGACCGCGGCTCCAACCTCGGCCTCGTCACCCAGAACCTCCAGTGGCTGCTGCTCATGGGCTCCTCGTTCACCGTCGCCGCGTTCCTGCAGGTCGTCCGCGGCTACGACGCCATCCAGACAGGCCTGATCTTCACCGCGGCCACTGTCGGCCTGCTCGCCTCGTCGCTCGCCGCGCAGCACCTCGCGCAACGGCGACCCCAACGCACCCTGATCATGGCCGGGTTCACCCTGACCATCCTGGGAATCGCCGTCCTGATCGGCCTGGTCGCCGGAACGCCCAGTCCCTGGGCGTTCACCCCCGGGCTGGCGCTGATCGGCCTCGGCCTCGGCGTGATGCTCACACCCTCGGTCAACGTCGTCCAGTCCGCATTTCCCGAACAACGCCAAGGCGAGATCTCCGGTCTCTCCCGCAGCGTCTCGAACCTCGGCTCCTCCTTCGGCACCGCCATCGCCGGCACCATCCTCGTCGCCGACCTGACCAAGAACGCCTACGCCGCCGCCATGACCACCCTCGGCGTCCTCGGCGTCCTCGGCCTGGTAGCCGCGACGCTTCTGCCCCGGGAAACCCCCAAAGGCGACACGTCCGCTGCCAGCCCGCACGACTGACTGTTCTCACATCGACCGTGCCGAGCCACGCACCGCTCTCGGTCAGCCGGACGAATGCCCGCATCCGGCCCGAGTCTCTGTGCGGTTGGCCACGGAGAAGACGGTTGCTTCGGCACGGCGCGGGCACCCTCGTCGCGGTACGCAGGGAGGGCGGTATGTGCAGCTGGATAGGATATAGGGGCAACCCGATCGCCCCACGCGTCCTGTTGCATGAGCCGGAACGGTCACTGGTCGCCCGGAGCGTCCACATACGCCAGACCTGCTCGAACCGAACGGCGACGGGACCGGTCTCGGCTGGTATGACAGACGAAAGACGCCGGCTGTCTTCCGCGGCGACTCGCCCGCCTGGGGAGACGAGAAACCTCCGGGAACTGGCCGACGAGGTCTGTTCGCCACTGTTCCGGGGTATGGCACCAGGTACCACCCTCGACGGCGCTTGTCGTCACCGACATGCCGCACGATATCACCTTCCGCCCCCAGCCTCCGGGATAAATTGGTTCCGGGGCTTCGGACCAGGCCCCAAACCCGCTGTCTGGACGGCGTAAACGGACCCAGTCGGCAGACGGATGGTATGGGACTACGCCCTCTGTTCAAGGTTCCGCTGCTTTTCCGGTGTTGGGCCAGCGCCGCTCATCCAGCGGACCATCGCGCCGAGTGGGAGGCTGCGATAGTTTCTGTGAGCGGCCGCGGAGGAGTCCAGATGGAGATCAGGCCGCAGGCGGTGGCCATCCCCAAGGAGACCGACCAGCTCGAACAGGGGAAATACGGCCCTGTCTACCCGAGGACGCCGGCGTGCTACGGATTCACCATCATCGCCAAGGTCAAGCCGGGCCGGGCCGAGGCGATACGCGCACACGGCCGCACTCTTGCCGGCGCGTTGGAGGGGGATCCTCATCTCCTCGCGCCGCTGAAGCTGCACTACCTGCGCTGGGTGCTCTTCGACGACGACACTCGCTTTATGTATCAGGGGATCTTCGACACGGACTTCGACAAGTACACCGAGGACGCGGTCGCGCTTTTCAGCAGGGCAGGCGTGAGCACGGCCTTCGAGAATCTCGAAGGTTTCCCCGAGGACTGGCGGACGAACCCTGAGGCCTTCGTCCGTTTCGTACGCGCACACCACTGCCCGAGCTTCCTTGAGTACGGCGAGTATCCGTACGTCACCTCCGACGAGATCAAGAAGGCCCTGCGAATCAAGAACGCCCTTTCGGAGATACTCGACCAGATGCAGTGATCATCTTCATCGTCACCATGGGAACCAGATCCACCTCGATCGCCAGCCGTGACAGGGAGGCGCCGTGAGAAGGCCACCGTTCGCACCGTCCGCGCCTTCGGTCGCGCAGCGGAGACCGTGATGCCCGAGCCGCGGACGGCGCGTACCTACAACCAGAACCATGCTCCGCGCACCTACACCCCGGGCCGGCGGCGGGTGAGCATCTACGTGTCGTGGAGCTATCCGGCCGAGGCCGGCAGGAATCCTGCCGAGCTTGACAACCGGTTCTCCACGATGACCGAGATCCGGCGGGTCGCCTGGCCCGCCTACGAGGAACCGCGGTGGTCCGACCCGTTCCAGTTCCAGCAGGGCATCGCGGGGGCGCTGGAGTTGTTCTTCTGGGCCTGGGTTCCGTTCCAGACGTACGTGGAGCAGGTCACCGGGCATCCGGTACCGGTGTATCAGCGGATCGACCAGGCCGGGTTTCGGACCGTGCTGGACGAGCGGGTGCTGGCCGACACCGACACCCTGTTCGTGTTCGGACTGGACAACACGATCACCGGGCAGAAGGCAGAGCTGGCGGAGATCGAGGCGCTGCGGCACTTCCTGCGCCGCGAGGACGCCTGCCTGATCCTCGGGCCGCATCACGACATCGGAGCCTCCGACGACCTGGCCGTCCGGGACATCGAGTACCACCATCACGGAGATCTCCTGGTCCCCCGCCAGCAGCGGCTTGCCGGATACGTCCGCGGCCTCATGCAAGGACTCGGGGTACCCGTCGAGAACCGCTATGGGCTGCGTCCGGCCGTCCGGGAGCGCAATCAGCCCGCCCCGCTGGCCCTGGCCAGGGACCTGGACCCCAAGGGATGGCTCGACGGGGTCAGCCACTTCAATTTTCACCAGCATCTACCGCACTACGCGGTGACGACCGATGAGCCGGGTGTCGTCCAGGTACTGGCCAGGCAGCCCATCGACCTGGCAAGACCGCATCCGTTCATCGGGGCCGGCGGCACCGAGTTCAACACGTTCCTGTGGATGCCTCCCGCGGGAGACCGGGCCGGCGATGTGCTTCTGGCGGACAGCACGATCTTCAGCTCGTTGTTCGGCGGCGACGAGAGCCTGCGGAACTTCTGGCGCAACCTCGTCTCTCGGTAGCGCCGGAAGGAGGCCCCGCCTGTGACCACGAAGAAGCGCGCCGCGTTGCAGCTCGACGACATTCAGCGTGGGGTCCTTAGCCCTCGACCGACCCCCTATGCGGCGACCTATCTCCTGTTCCGAGTGGATGACCCGGCGCACGGACGGGAGCTGATGCGCCGCGTGAGCACGGTGGCGACCTCCGCCGCCGAGCCGGTCAGCCCCCTGGGGAGCACGTGGGTCAGCGTCGCGCTCACCTGCCACGGACTGCGGGCACTCGGCGTTCCAGAGCCCGTCCTGGCCACGTTCGCCTGGGAGTTCCGTCAGGGCATGGCCGGCAGGGCCACAGCTCTCGGAGATGTCGGCGAGAGCGGCCCCGAGAACTGGGAGGCGCCGCTGGGCACGTCCGCTGTCCACGTCGTGCTCCTCGCGGTCGCGCCGGACGCCGCCCGGTTGCAGACGGCCATCGACCGGGCCCGGCCCGCCTACGACCACCTGTCGGGCGTGACCGCGATCTGGCGGCAGGACTGCTACACCCTGCCCACCGAGACCGAGCATTTCGGCTATCGCGACGGTGTCAGCCAGCCCGCGGTCGAGGGCAGTGGCATCGCCGGGTCAAACACACTGCAGGTGCCGCTGAAGGCCGGCGAGTTCGTGCTCGGCTACCCCGACGAGCTTGGCGGCGTGCAGGCACCACAACCAGCTGAGCTCGGACGCAACGGCAGCTACGTGGCCATCCGCAAACTCCACCAACGGGTCGGCGCGTTCCGGCGCTACCTGCGGGACAACGCCATCAGCCCTGAGGACGAGGAGCTGCTGGCCGCCAAGATCATGGGAAGATGGCGCAGTGGCGCGCCACTCGCGCTCAGCCCTCATCACGACGACCCCGCCCTCGGGGCTGACCCAGAACGGCGCAACGCGTTCCTCTACGAACACGATGACCCCGGCGGATTCATCACCCCCGGCGGCTGCCACATCCGCCGGGCCAACCCCCGTGACGCCTCGGTAGCGGGCGAGCCACGGCTGCATCGCATGATCAGACGGGGCGGTGTCTACGGCCCGCCGCTGCCTTCCGGAGTCCTGGACGACGACGGGGCCGATCGCGGCCTGATGTTCACGTTCGTCGGCGCGCACCTCGGGCGGCAGTTCGAGTTCGTCCAGTCCGAATGGATGAACGACGGTGTCTTCTTCGGTGCCGGCGGCGCCACGGACCCCATCGCCGGAAGCCACGAAGGCCCCGTCGGGTTCACCATCCCTCGACGGCCACTGCGCCGGCGACTGTCCGGGCTGCCACGGTTCGTCGTCACGCGCGGCGGCGAATACTGCTTCCTGCCAGGCCTGAACGCACTGCGCTGGCTGGGCGACCTGAAGGACTGAGCGCGGCGCGGTACCTCGCGCATCACCGCCCCGGCACGCCGCGTCTCCCAGGCGGGAAACCTCATGGACACCCTGCATCCGCTGTTCAACGCCATCACAGTGATCTTCATCGCGGCCACCATGTTCGCCGCCGGTCTCGGGGCCACCCTCCCAGCGCTGCGCGCCGTCGTGAGCGACGTCCCGCTGCTGCCGCTGGCACTGCTGGCCAACATGGTGGCCGTCCCGCTGCTCGGCTGGGGCATCGGCGAGCTGCTCGGCCTTGCCGCCGCGCCGTTCATCGCGCTCGTTCTGGTCGCGTCGTCCCCGGGCGGACCGTTCGGGGCGAAACTGGCCATGATCCAAGGAGGCGACGTCGCCGCGGGCGCGGCGACGCAGGTGCTGCTCGCCACTGCCGGTAGCCTCACCTTCGCCCCAACCGTCGACATCATCCTCACCGCCGCCGACGTCGGCGCCGACGTCTCCCTCGATGTCGGGACGCTGGTGCGGACCGTTGCCCTCCTGCAACTCGTCCCGTTCGCCGTCGGCCTGCTCCTTCGCCGCTACGCCGCCTCCACCGCCCGGTCGTGGCACCCGACCGGGACCATGATCTCGAACGTGACCTTCCTGATCGTGCTGGTAGGCATGCTGGTGGGCAACTGGCATGACATCGTCGCGCTGCTCGGCTCGCGCACCCTGCTCGCCGGGTTCCTCCTCGCGGCTGCCGCGTTCGCCGTAGGCACGCTGCTGGCCACGGGCCCGCCCGCACGGCGCACCACCCTGGGAGGGGTCACCGCGGTGCGCAACGCGGGGCCCGCCCTGGCAGCGATCGGCATCGCGTTCGGCAACGAACCCTCCGTCCTGGGCGCGCTGGCCGCCGTCCTGCTCAGCGGTCTGGCGGCGGCTCTGCCGATCGCCGCCGTACTGCGCGGTCAACGACGCGCCATCCCGGCCACCGCCGACCCGCATCGCGGCGACGCTCACGGACCCCGGACGTAGCCGCACCTCCACAGCGGTGGCCACACGGTCCGGCGACACCCGGGGCACATCAGCCGCCCGGTCCCGCGTTCACCGAGCCGCCGCAACACGCGGGACCGGTCCTGGGACGGCCGCGGGCTCACCGCGGGATCTTCTCCTTCGCGCGCTCGAACTCCGCCGCGGTGAGGTCGCCGCTGGTCTTGAGCCCGGATAGCCTGGCCAGGTCGTCGACATCCCTATTGGTCCACCAGCCACGTCACCGAGGTAGGCGTTGACCATCCCGCGCTGTTCCCGCAACTGCCGCGCGTTCCGGTCGGCCATGCTCTGCCCTCTCACGACGAGATAGGCGATGTCGTTCGTGGGTCGGGCGCGCCGGTACCTCCGGACCGCGATCCGGTACCCGCGGCCGAGGCCAGCCGCCTCCCTCCGGGGCGACCGTGGCAGGCATGACGACACCGCCCGCCGGCCTGCCGGCCAGCGCCCCGCCCAGCGCGGGCCTGGCCAACCACACGACAGGCGGCGCTTTCCAGGCGGGCATCGGTACGGGCCGGCACGGTATGCGCCGTACCGGCTTGCCTCCCGCCTCCCACGGCGGGGCACGCGCTCACCGGGCTGTCCCGAGGCGCCGCTGGATACCCGCCACCATCGCGCTTCTGGCCTTGGGCGTGACCTGGGCCTGCCTGGGTTCCGCCGGCGCGGTCCCCGGCATACCCGGCCTGTCCGGCCGCTTCGGCCCGGTCTCCGCGCCGGCCCCCGCCCGGGAATCCCCCGGGCCAGGCCCCGCGAGCCCGCCGCCCGCCCCGGTGCTCGTCCCGGAGTCCGGTCCGGGTACCTTCACCGTCGCCACCGCCGGGGTCGACGCCACCCGCGTGGGCAGGCCGTACCGGGTGGAGGTCGAGGACGGCACCGGCGTCGACCCCGACGAGGCCGCCGGGCAGATCGCCGCGATCCTCAACGACGCACAGGGCTGGTCACGCGGCGGCGTCGTGTTCCGGCAGGTCGCCGACGACCGCGCCACGCTGGTGATCCGCATCGCGACCCCGGACACCGCCGACGCCATCTGCGCGGCCGGCGGCCTCGAGACCCACGGCGAGCTCAACTGCCGGGTCGGTCAGACGGTCGCGGTCAACCTCAGGCGCTGGCAGCTTGGTTCGCCCGAGTTCGACGGGCCGCCCGAGGAGTACCGGGCGCTGATCATCAACCATGAGGTCGGGCACTGGCTCGGGTACGGCCACCGCGCCTGCCCCGGGCCTGGAGAGCCGGCGCCCGTGATGATGCAGCAGATCAACGGCCTGCACGGCTGTGTCTCCAACGCCTGGCCCTACGCCCAGGACGGCACCTTCCACGACGGCCCCCTGGTGCCCTGAGTGCCAGGCGGGCACGTCTCGCCGTCCGCATCGGCGCGCGGCGGTGGGTGCGCGCCATCTCCTCCAGCGTCACGACCAAAGTGGCGGGGGTGACGAGGAACGCCGACCAGCGCGGGCGGGGCAGCGCCCTCGGCCGCGCGGCCGGTGGTGCGGCGGAGGCGTTCGCCGCGCCACCGGCCAGTGCCTCCTGGGCTTGGCGCCCCTCTCCGCCCTACGCCGCTCCGGTCGGCTGCATGCGAGTGCTGATCGCCAGCCGGTTCCACACGTTGATCGTGCTGATCGCGGTCAACAGCTTGACGATCTCCTCCTCGGAGAACGAGGCACGCACGCGGTCCCACAGGGCGTCGCTGACGCCACCCTGGCTGATGAGGGTCACCGCCTCGGTCAGCGCCAGGGCCGCCTGCTCCCGCTCGCTGAACAGGCCGTCGACCTCGTGCCACGCCCGCAGCACATCAAGCCGCAGTTGCGACTCACCCTGCTCGCGGGCGTCCCGGTAGTGCATGTCCAGGCAGAAGGCGCACCCGTTGATCTGCGACGCCCGGATCTTGATCAGCTCGTAGAGGCCGGGTTCCAGGCCGCTGCGGCGCACGTAGCTCTCCATACCCAGCACAGCCTTGTACGCCGCCGGATCGATCTCCCCCGGCGACAGCCGCTGGCCCTTTGTGGTGACTGCCTGCGCCATGGCAGGTCTCCTCACGTCGATGTTGGTCAACATCCCGACCGGCACTCGCCGATCGCCAAACGGGTTGACGAGACGCCATCGACTTGTGTGACATCGCGCCGCGATCGGCCTCCTCCGCGAACTATCGAGGCCGCGACCGTCACTCATCAAACCGATCACGCCACTGCGCGCGACCGCCGCGCCCATCGACCCAGGCCACCGGCCCTGGGCCACTTTGGGCACCCCGCCCGGCCGGCCGCTACGGCCGCGACCGCCCTGACCAGGGCGGATGACATATCCGGTAGGCGCGGTGTCCAGGCCTGTCGCTCGGGCTCGCGCTTCGCGCGCAGCGCCTTTCCTCCCCCGCGGAAATGTCAGTGGCCCCCGCTACTGTGCGGCGCATGTACCGACAGGGAGACATCCTCATCCTGCCCGTCCTCGAGCAGGATGTTCCGGACAGCGCGCGGGACCTTCCGTCCGCGCCGCGCGACGACCGGGGACGCCTGGTGCTCGCCCTCGGCGAGGCCACCGGTCACGCGCACGCGATCGCCGGGCCTGGCACCCTGCTGCGCGCCTCCGCCCCGCTGGTCCCCGACTACCTGCACCTGCCCTCCGGTGGGCGGCTGGTGCACGAGGAGCATGCCCCGATCTCGTTGCCCAAGGGCTGGTTCCGGGTCATCCGCCAGCGCGAGTACGTACCGGGCGCCGTCCGCGTCGTCGCCGACTGAGCGGGCCGCGGACGCAACGATGCGAAACGCTGAGCGGAGGATGTCCGTGCCGACCATGCCTGCCCCGGCCGCCGCGTACCCGGGCCCGGACCAGGCCGTCGCGTCCGGCCCGGTCCGGGCGCGATCGCGCGCGGACGTCGCCCTTGAATGGCAGTCTGTCGCCTTCTCGTCTGGCCCTACCGGACCCACCGAACGCGATCGGGCCGAGTCGGGCATCCACGCCGCCTACACCGCCGCGGGTCTGGCGCCTCCCGAGCACTTCATCTGGGTGCCCTCTCCCGTTCGCGGGGCGATCGCCGCCGCCCTGCTCGCGGGCCATGGGGATGTCCTGCGCCAGTCGCGTCCGAAGCTGACCGAGAGGCTGGGCGCGGACGTCGAGGCGGTGACGCCGCTGATCGAGGGGGCCGCCGCTGGGGCGAGCGTTCGGGAGGTCGTACGCACTCGCCCGTGGGAGAGCGCGCGGGCCTCCGCGTGTTCTGGACTGGGGCCGCGAGGGTGGGCGCGTGCCTGGGGCGAGACCGGCGGCAGGCTGTGGGCCCAGGTCGACAACCTGGTCTCGCGGGTTCGAGGCGCGATCGGTGACCTGGCCGGTGACGAGCGCGGGACCGCCACCCTGCTGCGCGGCGCCACCCTCGACGCGATCCTCGGCCAGCACGACGCTCCTTGGCTCTCGCTGTTCGACTCCCTCGGCCACCTGGACACGGCGAGCCACCCAGGGGGTTCCCTGTCCTCGATGGCGCGGGTCGCGCGGGTGGCGGGTTGGTGGTGGCCATACGAGCGGATCGTGATCGTCTCCGAGCGCCCTGTCGACCTGGACCGCGACGAGTCGGGCCGCCTGCACCGGGGCGACGGACCCGCCCTGGCCTACGCCGACGGGTTCGCCCTGCACGCGTGGCGTGGCATGCCGATACCGGCGGGATTCGTCGAGTCGCTGACCGACCTGTCCCCGTCCCGGATCGAGGCCGAGACCAACGCCGAGCAGCGCCGGATCATGCTGGAGATCTACGGCTACGACCGCTACCTGGCCGAGTGCGGCGCCGAGCCCGTCCACCGCGACGAAACGGGCACGCTCTGGCGGATCGTCCTCCGTCGCGACGAGCCCATCACCCTGGTCGAGGTGGTCAACTCCACCCCCGAACCGGACGGCTCCCGCCGCACCTACTTCCTCCGCGTCCCTCCCCGGACCCGCACCGCCCGGGAGGGAGTCGCCTGGACGTTCGGCCTCGCGGAAGACGACTACTACCCGGAGAACGAGACCTGACGAGGTGCCTCCCGGTGAACGCTTCCGCCGTTCACCGGGGCCGTCGCGTCCGCGGCGCGTCTCGTGGGCTTTCAGTCGCGCGGATCGAGACCATGAGACGTGCCCCGGCGCGGCCAGGCGACGGGGATGCGTTCCAGGATCCCACCCGCGAATGTGCCGTAGAGGCCGAGCGGTTCCAGGTGGACGTAGCCGATGTGGCAGTCGCACATGTCCAGGGGGCATGGCCGGGGGCGCAGTGCCGCGCGGAACGAGCCGTCGTAGAGGTTTCCCAGGGCGGTCGGGACGAAATGGCAGCGCCGTACCGTACCTTCGCCGTCCACGGACACGACGGTTTCGCCGGTTCGGCAGGGCAGGCCGTGGCTGGGGTGCGGGTCGCGGCTGTAGGAGAAGAGTGGGTCGATCTCCGTCCAGTGGGCGGCCTCGGCGTCGGTGTAGACGCGGCCCTCGGCCGCGTTCACCCACAGGTAGACGGTGCCGGGGAGATCTGCGCGCAGACGGCGCGCGGCGGCCAGGTGATCGGGCTGCCCCACGACGCCGACGCTGAAGCGCACTCCACGTTCGGCCAGGTCAAGACATTTTCCGAGGAAATGCCCGTACGGCACCTGGCTCGGGTGGTAGGTGCCCCACAGCGCGAGCCGGGACAGATCCGCGTCGGCCGTCCAGGCGACGCGGTGGCTGAGGTTGGTCTGGATCGCGACGCGTTCGACCCGCGGCAGGTGGCTGAGCTCCACCAACGCCCGCCGGTACCAGGAACGGGTCAGGCCCTCACCCCACGGTGTGAACAGCACCGAGACGCCCTGGCGCTGCTCTCTGACCCAGTCGGTGAAACGCTCCAGCGCCGCCCGGTCCGACCGCAGCTGCTCGGGTGTGTCCCGCCGCTTCGCGAACGGACAGTAAGGGCAGTCGTAGTCGCAACTGGCCAGTGGCCCGCGGTAGAGGATCGTCAGGTGCCGCGTCTGAGCCTCCTCCTGAGGGGGAGCGGCGGGCGTCCCGTCGTGGTGGGGAAGTGTCATCAGCGGAGGGTGTAGCCGGTCATCAGGGCGCGAACCTGGGGCGAGAAGAGGGCCGGTCCTATGGCGTCGGAATGGGCCAGGCCTTCAGGCGTCAGCCGGATGGTGGTCGGGCCCTGCTCCAGCCAGCCGCGTTCGGAGAAGACGGTGAGGTCGAAGTCCGCGGTGACGTCGGTGTGGAAACGCTCGCGGTAGGCGGCGCGGTCGAGGCCTTCCGCCTGCAGCAACGACTGGATCAGGTGGCGTCGCGGGCGCTCGTCGTCGTCGAGGACGAAACCGACCCGGGCGCTGTCGAAGTCCGTTTCGTGAACATAGTCGTCGATGATCGCGCGGACGTGCCTGGTGCCCACCGCGTACTCGAACGAGTAGTGCAGAGTCGAGGTATAGGAACGGGCGCCGCATCCCAGGCCGACCATTCCGTCGGTCTGGCAGCAGTACTCCGTCCCGGAGACACCGTCCCCGGACGGCAGGCGGAACATGCGCATGGAGACCTGCTCGTAACCGTTGGACAGAAGGTGGTCCCGGCCGAGGCTGTAGAGATCCATGCGCTGGTCGTCCCAGTCGAGATCGCGGCGGGCCAAACCCGTCAGGGGGCGGACGTACAAGGGGTACAGGTACATCTCCTCGGGGCGCCAGGCCAGGCTGGCGTCCAGGGAATGCAGCCAGGTGGCGGGGGTCTGGCCATCGATGCCGTAGATGAGGTCGATGTTCAGCGTCTCGAAGCCGACCGCGCGGATGCGTTCCAGGGCTGACTCGACCTCGGCCCGTTTCTGGGGACGGCCGGCCGCGCGGGCCTCGGAGTCCAGAAAGCTCTGCACGCCGATCGAGACGCGGGTGGTACCGCGTTCGCGCAGGAGGGTGAGGCGGTCGGTGGTCGCGGTGGCGGGCGAGGTCTCCACCCCGAGCGGGATGGCGCCGAGCGTGGCGAGGCGGGCGCCGATGTCACAGAGGCGTTCGAGTTCGAGGGCTGTCAGGTAGGTGGGCGTGCCGCCGCCGAAGGCCGCCGTGGCGAACGCGGCGTCCCCCAGGGCGTCGGCGACACAGGCAGCCTGGCGTTCAAGCGCGTCCAGATACGCGCCCGTGAGTTCCTCGGGTGCGCCCGTGCGGGTGAAGAGGTTGCAGAAACCACAGCGCATCTCGCAGAACGGGACATGCAGGTAGAGGAAGAGCGCGGACCGGTCCTCCGTGGCCCACACCTCTCGCAGGGAGGGGCGGGGCGACAGCGGGCGGTAGGCGGTCTTGTGCGGGTACGCGTAGACATAGTGCTGGTAGGGGCTGCGCTGGTCGGGGCCGGTCATGGCAGAACGAACTCCCCGTACGGGACGGTCCAGACGACCTCGTGGCCGAGGCGGTGGCCGGTGTGGCCGTCCTCGCCGTACGCGGTCCCGTGGTCCGAGCAGACGATCACGAAGCAGGGGCGGCGCATCAGGGCGAACAGGCGGCCGAGCTGCCGGTCGACGTGGCGGAGGGCCGCGGCGTGGGAGTCGCGCGAGTCGCCATGGTCGCGGGTGGCGCCGTCCAGGTAGAACCAGTTTGGCTGGTGCAGCGCGGCCACGTTGAGCAGGAGGAACACCCGTCGATCGGCGGGAAGCCGCCGCATCACCTCGCCTACCCGGTCGATCTGATTGGCGAGGGAATCGGGGTCGACCACGCCGAATCCGGGCTCCCAGTGGCTTTCGGCGAAGAGCGACGGGAGCGCGGACCCGAGCGGCGTGAGCTTGTTGAAGAAGCCCACGCCGCCCACACAGACCGTGTGATAGCCGACTTTCGCCAGGCCGGTCGGGATGTCCGCGGCGTCGAATGTCCAGGTGCCGGCGGCGGTGGTCTCGCTGCCGGGGAACCGTCCGGCGAACAGGCGCGGATGCGGGCCCGGACGGGCCGGTGTCGGCAGGAAGCCCGCGAGCATCGCGGTGTGCGCCGCGTAGGTGAAGCTGCCCGGGGTGTGGCGGCGTTCCCAGCGGCCGCCGGGCAGCAGGCCGCGAAGGGTGGGCGTCTCGCCGGCGGCGGCGAGTTCGGCCGCGACGTCGTAGCGCAGGGTGTCGAGCGTCACCAGCAGCAGATCGTGGCTGCCGATGACCTCGTTCATGTCACGGTTCATGTCACGGTTCATGCCGCGCAGGTCGCCAGCGCCGCGCTGACCTGGGCGGCGTAGGTGTCCAGGCCGTCGGCTCGGGTACCCGGCAGTCCGGTGGCCCCGGGCAGCAGGTCGCCGAACGCATTGACCTCGCCGACCGCGATCCGCCGCCAGCCGACCTGGATGAGCAGGTCGACACCGACCATCAGGCTGCCGGGAAAGCACGCCGCGGTCCGCGCGCACACCTCCAGGGCCCGTTCCCAGCCGGAAGGGCCGAGCGCGTCGCGCACCGCGCGCACGGAGCCGCGCACTCCGCCCAGGTGCAGGTTGGTCATCGGGGAGCGGCTCGTCCGCGCGACGACATGGGTCGGCTCGCCCGCGATCACCACCACCCGCAGGTCGAGGACGCGGCCATCCAGCGCCGCCTTGGGCAGCCACCGCTCCACGTGCAGCCCGTCCGGCGCCAGCGCGTCGATCAGCGGCGCCACCTCGGACTCGGTCTCGTAGGTCTGGACGCGCAGCGAGTTGACGTAGCCGGTACCAGCGCGAGCGGCGGACGTGACGGCCTTGATCCGCCCGCTGGGCGCGGTCCGCAGCGCCACGACGCCGGAAGCGGACGACCCGTGCGCCGGTTTGACGAACACCTGGCGCATGCCCGCGTCCGCCATCCGTTCACGCAGATCGGCGTAGTCGCGGACGCGTGGCAGCGCCTCCGGGACGGGGACACCCGCCGCCTGGAGGCGAGCGTGGCAGCGCCTCTTGTCACACATCACGGCGATCTCGGGCACGTCGCCGAGTTGCCAGGCGCCCGCCCGCGCGGCCGCGGCGGCGACGCGCTCCAGGGCCGCGGTGAAGGACGCGTACCACCACGCGCCCCCGGCCACCCTGGCCGGATCACCCGGTCCGCGCAGCAGCGCGTCCACCTCGGCGTCGTCTCCGGGAGAGTCGATCCGCAGTGGTGAGTCGGGCACGATCGGCAGCTCACCGCCGCGCAGCACCTCCAGCCACGAGACGACACGAGGCCCGTCCAGGCCGGCCGAGCGGCACGCGGCGGCGAACATCTCGGTGCGCCGATCACCCGGCGTCCCGACCACGGTGAACATCACGCGAAGGCGACGTCGGCGGCGGACGGGAGAGCGGCCTTCGTGCCGTCGAGTTCGATGACCGAGCGGCCGCCGAACTCCGCCGGATGATCACCGATGGTCACGGTGCCCCAGGTCATTCGGAGACCGCGATGTAGAACCAGTCGCCGTTGGGGCTTTCCTGCTCGTCAAGGTCGACCTCGACGCCGGGCAGGGAACCCCGCACACGATCCATCGTGGAGTCGGTCAGGAAGTGGTGGTGCAGGTCGAGCCGCCTGAGGTGCGTGAGCGGCTGGCCGGACAGCAGCGACTCGGCGCCCCGGTCGGTGAGCGCCCCCATGGCCAGGCTGAGCGACTCCAGTCGCGCGACGATCGGCGCGCCCGCGACCGCCGAGGCGACCTCGTCCGCTATCTCGGCGTCCTCCAGCCCCAGGTGCCGCAGCGCGGGCAGCCGTTCCCCGTCCAGGACCCCCGCCAGATCGGCCGTGGTCGCGTCGCCACCGTAGTTGTCGGTGCCCAGCCACAGGTCGAGGTGCTCCAGGGCAGGAAGGTCGCTCTCGCCCACAGCCCGTACCACCGTGGCGGGCAGCCCACCCGACTCGAACCGCAGGGTCCGCAGGACACGGCTCTGGAAGGGGCGCAGCTCCAGCCCCTCGCCCCCACGGACCTCGAGGTGTTCAAGACCGGGGAACGCGTTGAAGAGGCGCGTGACGTCGGACTGCTCGATCCAGGAGATCTCCGCCTCTTCCATCACGATGTCGCCCAGGAACAGCGCGCGGAGCGCGGGCAGCCGGCCGGCCGCTCCCACCAGCAGTTCCACCGGGTCGGGGACGCCCTTGTCGTAGGAGGCCCCCCAGTAGCCGATGACGAGATGGGTCACCTCGGCCGTCTCGACCTCGTCCAGGAACTTCTGGAAGACGTCGCCGAACCCGGGACCGTCGAACCAGGTAGCGACCCGCCAGGTGACGTCACCCGCCGAGGCTGGAGGTTCGAGGAAGTTCGGCCCATAGTAATCGGAAGAGGACTCGCCGTCGTGCTCGTAACGGAAGTTGGCCACCGGCTTCCCGGCGAACTCGGTGAGGTGCTCGTTGATCGTCATCCGGTTCCCTTCGGAGGGCCTCGCCGCATACGTCCTATCAGCCGACGCCGACAACCGAGGCGCCCAGTCCGGCGTTGGCGGCTTGGCTGCCGAGGCCCTCGGGTCGGCCACGACGTCGACCGGTATCCGTGGAACGTCGTGCCTGGCCGCATCACGGCGGCCACAGGTTCGTGGCCACCGAGGAGGTGGCCGGCGGTGCCGCGAAGCCCCGTCGCCCAGCGCTGACCACGTTGCGCGAGGCCGAACGGCACGACGCGCGCCCTCCGGCATCTCACCGCGCGCAACCGGGACCGTGCGGGCGGCCAGCACCGCGCACCGACATACCCGCCTCACCCGAAGCCGGTTTCGAGAACCTGTTTCAGTTCGCGGCGCCGAAACCCTACCGACCGGTTCGATATTCCGAGCGGATTGCGACCGAGCCTTGCGACCGCCAGGCCCGGGAGGCCGCGCGCAGGGCGCCACAATGTTGTCCTGGAGTCCTGGTCATGCGGCCTTGCCGCGCATCAGGCCGCCGAGTTTCCTGGCGATGCGGCGTTCCACGGTCGTTCGTGGCGCGCCGGGCAGGCAAAGGCGGAAAGATGCCGAGGGAGCAGCGTGCGCGGAGCTATGGACTTGCGAGACCCGGTCCACATCGTCCGGGGTGGACCGACCCGAACCGGCCCGGGCGGCCCGAGTACGCTGAACGGCCCCGCCATGGCATCTGATCGTTGCCTGCGCACCGAAGCCGGCGGACAGGCGCCCGACATCCCCGCATCCGTGGCGCTTTGGCCGTATCATTCGCAGCTACCGGGGCGGGCGGTCGGGGGACCCGCCGGTAGGCCTACGCCCTCGTCCGACGCGCCGGCGGCGCGCACGCGGGGGGACCGGAGAAAGGACCTGCGCAGTGCCGCGAGCCCATCCTTCCGCCAGCGTCCCGGTCCCAGCCCGGACGGTGCGTGGGTGAGCCTCGTGGGAGCACGCCCCAAGGGGCCGCGCGCGGATCTGAAGGATGGGCCCCAGAAAGTCCTCCTGACCCGGCTGAACGAGCTCAACAATCCTTACCGGGTCAGCTACGAAATGGTTTCCCGGCAGCTCTGGTCGGACCAGGGGCCGACCAAGATCCAGCGCTCCCGGTCACGGGATCTGAGCCGACAGTTCCGCGGCGAGAAAGCCATCGAATGGCGAGTCGTCGAGATCTACGTCAACCTGCTCTTCGACGCGACCGACCCGGCTTTGGCCGCCGAGCTCACGTCTCTTCGCGCACTGCACGCGCAGGCGTTCGAAACGACAATCGACCCCGACGGCACCCCCTCCCCCGGCCCCGCCCCCTCCCCCGAGCCCACGGCCGCGCCGGTCGACCCGGCCTACGTCGCCGAGCTGGAACGCCAGCTGGAGGAGGCCAGGACCCGCGCGGCCTTCGCCACCGCGCTGCTCGTGATCGTGCAGGCGGAGAACACAGCGCTGCGCGGCCGCGGCTCATCCTTCGGCTGGTTCAGCCCGGCTCCCCGCGCGGGCGACAACGCGGCCGAGGCCGCCGAAGCCGGCTCCCGGCCACGCACCGGCAAGCGGGCCGCCGCCAAACCAGCCACCACGGCCGACCACCACGCCGCCGGACGACCCGCCGGCGGCCGTACCAGGGGCGCCCGGTCCGGCACGGGTGCCCCGGCGGATGCCTCCTCCCCCGCCACGCCGCCCGCGGCCAGTTCCACGCCGGCGACGGGACGCCGAGACCCCCGTCCTCACTCCGACGCCGACGCCTCGCGGCCCATCGACCCGGCCACGACGCCGATCGTCCGGCGCCAGGGCCACCGCGGCGCGCCGCGCCGCCGCCCCGTCTCGAACAGACCTGCCATGGCCGACGCCTTCCCGCCGGCCGGCCGCGCGCCGGCCTACCCCGCCGTCGCGCCACCCGCTCCCTCGTCGACGCCGGCCCCCTCGACGCTGGCCGCCCTCGCCCGCAGCCGCTCGGCGTCGGGCTCCCCGCGCCGCGCCCCGACATCCGAGCCGCTCGCGGACGACTCCGGCCTGGACGTTCTGGTCAGCGGCGAAAGGCGCCGCCGCGGCAAGGACGGCTGAGCGTCGGTGCCCCGTCGGCTCTCCACCGGGCCGCCGGGACGGAGGACCTACCCGAAGGCCGCCTGACCTGGTCCGACGCGACCGTGCCCGCGCGCCGGACGCGACGCCGGATGCTCAGGCTGGGGCATCCGCGACGGCGCCGCGAGGGTAGAGCGCACGGGTGAGCAGCGCCGTCTCGGCGGCCCGCCACCGCCGCCGGTCGTCCTCATCGTCGAAGTCCAGCCGCAGCGCGTGTTCCAGGTGCGGCCGGAGCAGCACCGGCGCGAATCCCAGCAGGGCCAGCATCGCGGCTGTCATGCGGACGTCGACCGACGGCCGGGCGATGCCGAGCGCCTCCCGCTGGTTCAGTCCGGCCTCCGAGGCGTCGACCGTCCTGGCGAACCATTCCAGGCCGTTCTCGGTGCCGTCGAGCAGCATCCGGCGCAGGTAGGCGCCGAGCAGCGGCACCTCGGTGGTCATCCGCTCGAACCGGAGCTGGCGGCGGCGGTGCGCCTCGGCCGGGCCCGCCTGGGGGTCGGTGTCCCGCGTGACGTCGCCGAGGACGTCGGCCACCCAGGTCGCGACCTCGTCGACGACGCCCTGCTTCGAGCCGAAGTGGTGCAGGACGAGGCTGGGCGAGACATCCGCCCGGCGGGCGATGGCCCGCACCGTGGCCGCGTCGACTCCGTCCTGCGCGATCAACGCGAAGGCCGCGTTGCGGATGCGTGCCTTCGCGGTGAGGTCATCCGGTCGCACCGGTGCCTGCTCGTCTGCTGCTCGCTCCACTGGTGCTCCTCGCTCCGCTGATGTCCTTCGCCACCCCCGGGACTGTACAGCTGTTCAGCTTGCTGAACGCTGGTTGACCGGCCAGAGGCGGCTGGGGACGATTGGCCGCCGCGCTCGCCCGTGGCCTCGGCCCCCACCAGGACCCGTGTCCGCCGAGAACGGCCGCGAGCCCGGACGGCCGCGTCGCGACAGGGAGGAGCGAGATGAGCATTCGGGTTGTCGTCTGCTACACGGGAGGCGTCGGGTCCCAGGCGATCAGGCTGCTGGCCGGTGAGCCCGGTCTGGAACTCGTCGGCGTTCTCGTCCACCACGAGGACAAGGAGGGGCGCGACGTCGGCGAGCTGGTCGGGATCGGGCCGATCGGGCTCGCGGCGACCCGGGACGTCGACGCGCTGGTCGCGCTGCGCGCCGACTGCATGCTCTGGCACTCGCTGACCTGGGAGCCGGAGACCATCGCCCGGTTCCTCGCCGCGGGGACCAACGTCTACTCGAGCATGGGCGGCTGGTGGCCGGCCTTCATCCCCGCCGAGCGCGAGGTTCTCGACAGGGCGTGCGCCGAGGGCGGCTCGACGTTCCTCGCCGGTGGCAACATCCCCGGGCTGGTCAGCGACGTGCTGCCGCTGTTCGTCTCCGGCTACGCCGGGCGGGTCGAGAAGATCCGCTGCTGGCAGAGCGACTACGTGCCGCACTATCCGGGTGCCCAGCAGCTCCAGGGGGCGCTGGGCATGGGCCTGCCGGTTCCCGAGGACTCCTCGCCCACCGAGGCCGACCAGGGCTGGGTCTGGGGGATCCGGCAGTCCGCGGAGATCGTCGCCGCGGGCCTCGGGTTCGAGCTGACCGACGTGCGGGTGAGCAAAAAGGAGTACGCCTCGGCGCTCGAGGACGTCGTGCTCCAGCCCAGCGGGCTGGAGGTCAGAAAGGGCACGATCGCCGGCGCCCGCTGGACGTTCACCGCGTACACCGGCGCGGACGGCGACGTGCCGTTCTACGAGGTCGTCAACGAGCAGACGGTCGGCCTCGGCCTGGCACCCGGCTGGCGGGTCAGCGAGGACGAGCCCAACTGGAAGGTCGAGATCAGCGGAGTCCCGGCCATCACCTGCGTGTTCGACCTGGCCTTCGACCCGGACCTGGAGCCGGTCTCGGCGCTCAACGCCGCCCGCGCCGTCAACTTCGTCCCGATCCTCGTCGCCGCCGAACCGGGGGCGAAGACCGTGCTCGACGTGCCGGCGCCGCGGGCCGCCACCCTTGCGCACCGCGCGACGCCAGCGCCGACGGCGACGTCAGCGACAACCGCGACGCCAGCGGCAACCGCGACGGCGGCGGGCCGGCCGTGAGCGAGGCGACCGGCGCCGCGGGCACGACGACAGCGGCGAGCACGACGACAGTGGCGGGAACGACGGGCACGGCGATGCGGACGCTGCACGGCCACCGGGAGGCCCGGGCGCTGCTCGACGCCCACCGGGCGGCCGGCCGGACCGTCGGGATGGTCGGTACCAGCGGCGCCATTCACGAGGGCCACCTGTCGCTGGTCGAGCGGGCCCGGCGGGAGAACGACGTCGTGGCCCTCTTCTACGCCGGCGTGGTGCGGCTCGACTGGACACCGGTGTCGGCGCAGGTCTACGAGCGCGACATCGAACGGGACAAGGAACTGCTGGCGGCCGCTGGCGTCGACCTCTTTCTGGTGATGCGGCGCGATGACTTGTACGCGCGGCGCCCGGTCACCTTCCTCGCGCAGTCGGAGCTCGTGCCGGACGTGCCCGGGCTGCTCGGGCACGACCACGCGAGCATTCTCGCCACGATGGTGATCAGCATGCTGAACATCGCCGGACCGTGCACGAACTACTCCGGTGAGAAGGACTGGCAGCAGCTCGTCCTGTTCAGGCGGGCGGCCCAGGACCTGCTGCTGCCGTCCACGGTCGTCGGCTGTCCGACGGTGCGCGAGCCGGACGGCGTCGCGCGGTCGAGCCGCAACGTGCGGCTCACCGCCTCCCAGCGCGCGGCCGCCCCGGTGATCTACCGCGCGCTCACCGAGGCCGCCCGGCTGGTCCACGCGGGGGAACGCGACGCGCGGGCCGTCACCAGCCTGGTCGCGGACCGGGTCGGCGGCGTCGCGGCCGTCGACTACGTACACGCCGTCGAGGCGGACACGCTGCGCCCGCTCGACCACCTCGCGGGAGACGTCCGGCTGCTCGTCTCGGCCACGTTCGGCGACACCCCGCTGGTCGACAACATCGGCGTCACCGTCCCCGCCCAGACCGGCCGGGTCGGGGCCGCCGACGGCGGGGCCTCCACCGGGAACGACACGACGAAAGGTGTGGAATGAGACTGCGGGAAAAGGTAGCGCTGATCACCGGCGGCACCGCGGGAATCGGCGCCGGGATCGTGACGATGTTCGCCGAGCAGGGCGCGTCGGTCGCCTTCACCGGCCGCGACGCGGGCCGCGGCAAGGATCTGGAGGCGACATTGCGCGCCGGCGGCCACGCCGTCACCTATGTCCAGGCCGACAGCTCGGTCGAACAGGACGTCGCGCACGCGGTCGCCACGGCCGTCGAGACCTACGGCCCGGTCACCGCGCTCGTCAACAGCGCGGCCGCCACCGACGTGACCGCGAGCGGCCGCGACAACCACGTCGACGAGATCAGCACCGAGGACTGGGACTACATCATCCGCACCGCGCTCTACGGCACGATGTGGGCCTGCAAGTACGCCATCCCGCACATGCGGGCCGCGGGCGGCGGCTCGATCGTCAACATCTCGGCGTCGTCCAGCCTGCGCTCGCTGCGGTCCCGGCCCGCCTACCAGTCGGCGAAGGGCGGCGTGAACGTGCTGACCCGGCAGCTCGCCGCCGACTACGGCGCCGACAGCATCCGCGCCAACGCGATCATCGTCGGCTTCATCTACACAGGCGAGGAGGGCATGCGCAACCTGCTCGCCGACGAGGAGTACATGCAGGTCATCCGCGGCATGCTGGTCCTGCCCCGGCTGGGCGAGCCGGCCGACATCGCCGCCGCCGCCGTCTACCTGGCCTCCGACGAGTCCAAGTACGTCACCGGTACTCAGATCACCGTCGACGGCGGGGCCAGCAACTTCCAGCCCACCCTCCAGCGCTACAACCTGCCCGCCGCCCGCGGCGCCAGCTGAGCGCCGGCGATCCGGGCGGCCCGCTGGTCGGTGGCACCCGGTCCGGCCTCACTCGCGGCGCGCCGCGCCCGTCGTGACCATCAACGGCATCTCACCTGTCGAGGAGCACGCATGTCGGCAAACGTGATCACCCCATCCGGCCTGTTCGTCGAGGAGCGCCTGTTCATCAGCGGCGAGCTGCGCCCGGCGGCCGGCGGGCGGACCTACGAGAACGTCAACCCGGCGACCGAGGAGGTCATCGGCGTCGCGGCCGACGCGACGGCCGAGGACATGCGCGACGCGATCGCCGCCGCCCGGGGCGCCTTCGACGAGGGCACCTGGGCGAGCGACGTCGGGTTACGGGTCCGCTGCCTGCGCCAGCTGCACGCCGCGCTGCTGCGGCATGCGCCGGAGCTGCGCGAGACGATCCGCGCGGAGGTCGGCGCGACGAACGTCAGCCTGGACGTACCGCTGTTCGCCCGCGCCCTGGACAACATCACCTACGCCGCGGACCTCGCCGAGCGATACACGTTCGTCCAGGACCTGGGTGTCGGCGAGTCGATGGGGCGGATGAGCCGGCGCCGCCAGTACCGCGAACCGGTCGGCGTGGTCGCGGCGATCACCCCGTGGAACGCGCCGATGCAGGTCAACCTGGCAAAGGCGGCGTTCGCGCTGGCCGCGGGGTGCACGGTCATTCTCAAGCCCGCGCCGGACACGCCGTGGAACGCCACCGCGCTGGGCCGGCTGGTGGCCGAGGAGACCGACATGCCGCCGGGTGTCTTCAACGTCGTGCCCACGTCCGACAACGCCGTCGCCCAGCTGCTGGCCGAGGACCCACGGGTGGACCTGATCAGCTTCACCGGGTCGACGGCTGTCGGCCGGCACCTGATGGCCGTCGCCGCGAGCACGGTCAAGAAGGTCTTCCTGGAGCTCGGCGGCAAGTCCGCCTGGATCCAGTGCGACGACGCCGATGTCGACACGAACGCGCTCATGATCGCCTACCAGTCGCTGTCGCAGGCCGGGCAGGGGTGCTCGATCAACACCCGGCTGCTGGTCCAGCGCCCTCGCTACGAAGAGACGATCGCCAAGGTCGCGGACGCCTTCCGCGCCGTTCCCTACGGCGACCCGGCCGACCCGAACACCTACATGGGCCCGCTGATCAACGCGAAGCAGCGCCAGCGGGTGCTGGACTACATCGAGATCGGCAAGGCGGAGGGGGCCCGGCTCGTCCTCGGCGGCGGCAAGCCCACGCATCTGGAACGCGGCTACTTCGTCGAGCCGACGATCTTCGCGGACGTCGACCCGGACTCCCGGATCGCCCAGGAGGAGATCTTCGGTCCGGTGCTGGTCATCATCCCGTTCGACACCGACGAGGACGCGGTCCGGATCGCCAACTCGACCATCTTCGGGCTCGCCGGCACGGTCGAGAGCGCCGATGTCGACCGTGCCCGCGCGATCGCCGAGAAGATCCGCTCGGGCGTCGTGAACGTCAACGGCGGGATGTACTTCAGCTGCGCGGTGCCGTTCGGCGGCTACAAGCAAAGTGGCATCGGCCGCGAGATGGGCGCCCTCGGCTTCGAGGAGTACACGGAAGTGAAGATCATCAGTGAGGGAGTCGCGTAGGGCGGCACTGGCTCCACGAAGGCTTCGGAACCCGATGGGACGATGACCCGCGCGCTCGCGGGCCGACGGGCCGGCGAGACGTCGAGACGGTTTGGGCAGGGTGGCCGGCAGGGCGCGGTTCCCTGCCCTACGACCGGCCCAACGCGCACCGCGCTCGGGCTGACGGCGCTTCGAGCGCGCGGGACATCGTGAAAGAGGGTTCTCCGAACGCGTCGGCTCCGGGTCAGGTGGCGGCCGGGGCGTCCAGGTTGCGACCGGTGTCGGGGTCGAACAGGTGCAGCTGGTCGGTGTCCAGCCAGAGCTCGGCGTTCTCGCCCTCACGGATCCGGCTGACCGCGTCGAGCCGGGCGACGATCTGGGGGTCCCCGCTGGCCAGGTCGACGGTGCCGGCGTCATGGGCCAGCTCCTCGAGGTCGGCGGCCCTGGCCCGGCCGCCGGCCACCGTGAAGTAGGCATAGCTGTCCGAGCCGAGCCGCTCCAGCACGTCCACCGTGACCGTGAACCGCGGGCCGGGGCGGTCCTTCACCTGCTCCAGCGCGGCGTCCTCGAAGTGCTCGGGCCGCGCCCCGACGATCAGCGACCGGCCGCCGGCCGCGCCGCCGTTCCAGCCTTCCAGCAGCCGCCGCTGCCGGTCGTCCGGGGTGATCGTCCCGAACGGGGTGCGCAGCTCGCCCTCCTCGAGGGTCGCCGGCACGAAGTTCATCGCCGGTGAGCCGATGAAGCCGGCCACGAACACGGTCGCCGGCCGGCTGTACAGCTCGGTCGGCGTGCCGACCTGCTGAATCCGCCCGGACCGCAGGACCGCCACCCGGTCGCCGAGCGTCATCGCCTCGGTCTGGTCGTGGGTCACGTAGACCGTGGTGGTGCCGAGCCGGTTCTGGAGCCGGGAGACCTCGGTGCGCATCTGCACCCGCAGCTTGGCGTCCAGGTTGGACAGCGGCTCGTCCATCAGGAACGCCTTCGGGGAACGGACGATCGCCCGGCCCATCGCGACCCGCTGCCGCTGCCCGCCGGACAGCTGGGCCGGCTTGCGGTCGAGGTGCTCGGTGAGGTCGAGCACCTGGGCGGCCTCCTCGACCTTCCGGTTGATCTCGTCCTTCGGGCGTTTCGCCAGCGCCAGCGCGAAGCCCATGTTCTTCCGTACCGTCATGTGCGGGTAGAGCGCGTAGCTCTGGAACACCATGGCGATGTCGCGGTCCTTCGGCGCCAGGTCGTTGACCATCTTGCCGCCGATCCGCAGCTCGCCGGTGGTGATGTCCTCCAAGCCGGCGATCATGTTCAGGGTGGTCGACTTCCCGCAGCCGGACGGGCCGACCAGGATGACGAACTCGCCGTCGGTGATGGACAGGCTCGCGTCGTCCACCGCGAGCCGGCCGTCCGGGAACCGCTTGGTGACGTGGTCGAGAACGATGTCCGCCATGGCCGGGCCTATCCCTTCACCGCGCCGGACGTCAGCCCGGCGACGATCCGACGTTGGAACAGCAGCACGAAAATGATGATCGGGATGGTGATGACGACGGCCGCCGCCGCGATCGAGCCGATCGGCTGGGCGAACTGCGACGCCCCGGTGAAGAACGCGATGGCGGCCGGGACCGTCCGCGACTGCTCCGTCGACGTCAGCGAGATCGCGAACAGGAAGTCGTTCCAGCAGAAGATGAACACCAGGATCGCGGTGGTCACCATGCCCGGCGCGGCGAGCGGGGCGATGACCCGCAGGAACGCCTGCAACGGGGTGGCGCCGTCGACCTGCGCGGCTTTCTCCAGGTCCCACGGGATCTCCCGGAAGAAGGCCGACAACGTGTAGATGGCCAGCGGCAGCGAGAACGTCAGATACGGGATGATGAGCCCGATCCAGGTGTCGAAGATGCCAATCTGCCGCCAGAGGTTGAACAGCGGGCTGACCAGCGAAATCTGCGGGAACATGGCGATCAGCAGGGCCAGCCCGATGAGCAGCCGCTTACCCGGGAAGGCGAGCCGGGCGATCGCGTAGGCGGCCATCGAGCCGAGCACCACCGCGAGCACGGTGGAGATGAGCGCGATCCCGAGGCTGTTCAGCAGCGCCCGGGTGAACAGCGACTCACCGAAGATCCCCCGGTAGTTCTCCAGGGTCCACTCGTTCGGGATGAAGCTGCCGTCGGTGATGCTGGCCGGCGTCTTGAACGACAGCGACACCAGCCACAGCAGCGGCACCAGCGAGATTCCGAGGATGAGGAGGTTCGCGGCCGACCAGCCGAGCAGCGCGGTGCGCTCCCCGGACGGGCGCCGGCCACGCGCGGTGGTACCAGGAGCGGAGGCACCGGGAGTAGAGGCACCGGGAGTAGAGGCGATGGTGGCCATCAGCGGCGGCCCTCCCCACCGGGTGCGGCGGTGCCGAACCCCTTGACGAAGATGAACGCGACGAGCGCCACGACGAGGAAGATGAGCACCGACAACGACGAGCCGACGCCCAGGTTCAGCGCCGTGAACAGGTTGTCGTAGCCCAGGATCGACACCGACCGGGTGTCGTACGCCCCGGCGGTCAGCACATAGATGCTGTCGAAGATGCGGAAGGCGTCCAGCACCCGGAACAGCAGCGCGACGAGGATCGCCGGCTTCATCAGCGGCAGCATCACCCGGGTGAACCGCTGCCAGGCGGTCGCCCCGTCGACCTTCGCCGCCCGCAGCAGCTCCTCCGGGACCAGCGCCAGCCCGGCGAGCAGCAGCAACGCCATGAACGGCGTCGTCTTCCACACCTCGGCCAGGATGATCACCGCGATGCCCCAGACCTGCGAGCTCAGCGGTGTGGCGTCGCCGAACAGGCCGGACAGGTAGCCGGTGTCCGGCGTCCAGGCGTACCGCCAGCCGAACGCCGCGACCACGGTCACGATCCCGTACGGGATGAGGATCACCGTCCGGATCAGGCCGCGGCCGACGAGCGCCCGGTGCATCGTCAGCGCCAGCGCCATCCCCAGCACGAACTGGATCGCCACCGAGATCACCGTGATGATCACGGTCACCGCGAGCGCCTGCCACCACAGCGACGACGTCAGGACGGTCGCGTAGTTCGCCAGCCCGACGAACTTCGAGTCGTCCGGGAACCGCAGGTCGTAGCGCCGCAGGGACAGGTAGACCGCGTATCCGATCGGGTAGGCGGTCACCGCCAGGATGACGATGACCGCCGGCGCGCACAGCGCCCAGCCGAGCCGGCGTTCCGCCCGCGCCCCCGCCGACAGCGGCGCCCGTCGCCGGTTCGCCGGTGCCGGGCCGTTCGTCCGCTCATCGGCGTTCGTCGGCTCACCGGCGTTCGCCATCGCCTCGCCGGCGGTCTGTGTCTCTGGTTCGCTCCGTCTCCGCACGGCGCTCCGCCTCCGTCCTCCTCCGTCGGACGGGCGCCCCACGCCATGCTCCGCTCCGCTCACGGCACCAGTCCCTTCGACTCGAGGGCGTCGGCGATCGCCTCGCGCAGGCTGTCGAGCCGCCCCAGGCTCGCCGAGGAGGGCGGTGACAGGGTGTGCGCGATCTGCAGCGACACGCTCTGGTAGGCCGGCGTCTGCGGTCGCACGCTGGCGTTCCGCAGCGCCTCGTAGATCGCGGGAGCGAACGGGTAGCCGCCGTCGATGAACTCCTGGTCGGTGTAGAGATCCTCGATGGTCGGCGGCAGCCCGCCGTCGATCGCGGTCCGGATCTGGTTCTCCCGGCTGGTCATGCACTCGATCGCCGCGGCCGCCTGCGCCTTGTGCGGGCTGTAGGCGCCGATCGCGAGGTTGTAGCCGCCGATCGTGGTGTGCGACGGCTGTCCGGGCACCAGCGTCGGCCACTGGGTCCAGCCGATCTTGTCGGCCAGCTCCGGGTTGTTCTGCCGCGCCGACGGATAGATGAACGGGTAGTTCAGCTGGAAGGCGGCTGACCCGGTCTCGAACGCGAGGCGGTTGTCGTCCTCCTTCTGGTTCGACCAGGACGGGTCGGCCGCCGGCGAGTGGGCCAGGGCGCGGATCGCCTCGACGGCCTTCTCCGCCGGCGGGCCGAGCACCACCTCGGTGCCCTCGTCGTTCAGGATCTGGCCGCCGGCCGAGGCCACCAGCGAGTTGAACAGCACGGTGTAGCCCTCGTACTGGGCGCCCTGGACCTCGACGTAGTGCGGCTTGCCCGCCTCGGCCAGCCGCCGGGCCTCGGCCAGCATGTCGTCCCAGGTCCGCGGCGGGTTCGGCACCAGGTCCTTGCGGTACCACAGGAGCTGGGCGTTGGTGTTCAGCGGCACGGCGTAGAGCTGGTCCTCCCAGGTGCCGGTCTCCACCGCGACCGGCAGCATCCCGTCGGTGACCCGCCTGGCCTCCGCCGCCGGGAACGGCACGGCCCAGCCGGCCTCGGCGAACTCGGCGGTCCAGGTCACGTCCAGCGTGAGGATGTCCATCGAGGAGTCCTCGGCGGCGAGCCGCCGGACCAGCTGCTGGCGCTGCCCGTCGGAGTCGTTCGGCAGCACGTTGATGCCGATCGTGTACCGGCCGTCCGACGCGGCCGAGCAGTCGGCGGCGGCCTTCGCAAACGAACCGGACGACTCGTTGTAGACGTACCAGGTCAGGGAGACCGGCCCGCGCCCGCCATTCCCGTCGTCGGAACCACCGCAACCGGCCAGCGCCGACCCCGCGGCCAGCGCGAGCGCTCCCGCCACGGCCGCCGTGGACCGGCGGCCCCGGCTGGTCCTCGGGTCGCGGTGGCCGCCGTGGACGGGCACCGCCGCTCCCGGACCGGGACCGAAATGTCGGCTGGGCCGACGGGGTCCACGGGGTCGACGGGATTGTCGAATTCTCATGGGCCGTGCTCACCACCCCACGTCACGCTGCCAGGGCGACGCGGGGCGGGAGACGTCCATGACCGGATGATGTCCGCTCCGCCACCGACGACCGGGCCACGTCGCCCCGCGTCGTGCATCCACCGGTCTCAGTGACCAGCGGTGGCTCCGCCATTCCCGGGCATATGAAGACGTAAACCCGCCGTTACGGGACCATTTCTCGTGATCTTCAAATTGTCGTCCGCTCCGTTGCGCGGCCCCGACGGCGCGATTGCGCCCCTGCGCGTATTGGCATCGAGATGCCGGGTTGGAAGGTGAAGAACTGTGACGGCGCCCGGTACCAGGCCGAAGCCGCTACTGGCCCGAACGGTGGAGATCCGGCGTCACCAGGTACTCGACCGTGGCGTCCTCGGACGGATAGCCGCGCAGCAGCCACGCGTCGCCCTTCCGGGTGCGCCCGTCGGAACTCGGCACGCCGTGGCGCCCGCGCGCGTGCCAGGCCTCGAACAGGTCGCGCAGCCGCTCGCCGTGCGTGCACAGCACCGCGCCGTCGGCCTCGTCGGAGGCCAGCAGCTCGAGCAGCGCCCGCGCGGATCCGTCGACGCCGAGCGCGGCGCGGCGCAGCAGCGGGACCCGGCGGGCGGCGACGAGCGGGGCGACGGTCTGCTCGCAGCGCAGCGTCGGGCTGGTGAGCACACGTCGGACCGGCAGATCCCTGGTCACCACCTGGGCGAAGGTGGCGGCCTGGCGGACACCCGCCGCGGTCAGCGGGCGATCGGCGTCGGGGCCGGTCCAGCTGTCCTTCGGGATGGCCCTGGCATGACGGACTATCAGCACGGTGCGGCCCGGTGTCGGCTGGGCGGCGGCGGGAGGAGTCACAGTAGGTTCCTGCCAGTTTGTCGGGTGAATAACGCCCGGTGCCGCCAATGGGCTCCGGCGATCGGCCGCCGGGCCGAGTCGGCCTTGTGCCGGGTCGACACCGCGGGGCGGCCCGGCGGCTCACAGGGGGCGCCGACGATCCGCGCGGCGTTCCGTTCCCGCGGCGGACGGCGCGCGGTCGCCGGCGGAGGCGCCGGCGTGCCCGCGACCGGCATGGTCTTCGGAGACGCGGTCTTCAGAGGTGCGTTCTTCAGAGGTGCGGTCCTCAGAAGTCCGGCCCGCGCAGACACGGTCTTCGGGGGCGTCGCGACGGCCACCGCCCGCGCTCTCGTCCTCGCGGTGCACGATGACCGAGCCGGTACCGGGCCGAAGCGGCACCGGAACCTCCCGCCTGCCCGCGCCGTCGTCGAGCTCGGCGCCGATGTCCGCGGCGCGCGGGGCGCTGCGCAACGCCAGCCCCAGGGCCGCCAGCAGCACCAGCAGCACGAGGGTGACGAGTGACGCGGCGAGCGGCTGGTTCGGGATCGTGGTCAGCCAGTACATGACGGCGGCGCAGGCCGCCGCGAACGGGATCGTGACGATCCAGGCGACGATCAGCTTGGAGAAGACCGACCATCTGACCGGCGCCGCCCCGTTCGCCGTGCCGACCCCGGTGATGGCGCCGGCGACGGTGTGGGTGGTCGAGACCGGGGCGCCCACCGCCGTCGAGGCGAAGATCGCCGCCGCCGCGGACGTCTCCGCGGCGAACCCGCTGACGGGGCGCAGCTCGGTGATGCTCATGCCCATCGTGCGCACCAGCCGCCAGCCGCCGGACAGCGTGCCGGCGGCGATCGCGGCATGCGCGGCCAGGACCACCCAGAGCGGGATGTCGAGCTTCTCGCCGCCGTCCAGGTGCCCGGTGGCGACCAGCAGTGCCGCGATCACCCCCATCGTCTTCTGGGCGTCGTTGCCGCCGTGTCCCAGCGAGACCGCGGCCGACGAGGCCAGCTGGGCGAACCGAAAGCCGCGTTCGGTGCGCTCGACGTCATGCCTGGCGAGCAGCAGCCGAAGCAGCGCCATCAGTGCCATGCCGACCAAAAGCCCGGCTACTGGTGAGATCACCATGAACAGGAGCGTCTTCTGCACGCTCGACGCCTTGATGGCGTCCAGGCCGGCGGCGGCGAGCCCGGCGCCGACGAGGCCTCCGACCAGCGCGTGGGACGACGAGGTTGGCAGGCCCAGGTGCCATGACAGGTAGTTCCACGTGATCGCGCCGAGCAGAGCCGCGAAGATCACCGCGAGATCGACGAACTCCTCCTTCACGGTCGCCGCGACCGTGTTGGCGACGAGCGTCCCAAAGATCCCGAACGCCACCAGATTGAAGAACGCCGCCCACGCCACCGCCCAGCGGGGGCGCAGTACCCGGGTGGCCACGACGGTCGAAATCGCGTTTGCCGCGTCATGGAAGCCGTTGGTGTAGTCGAACAGCAGCGCGAGCGCGACCAGTCCGATCAGCGACACCGTCGTCAGATCCATGCAGCCGCGCTACCCGCTGTCGGGTGAACCGCACCTGGCCATCGCCAGAACACCGGGCACCGGGGTAGCCCGGCGCCGCGGGCGGCGGGCCGCGGTGCCGCGGGCGGCGGGCGGCGGGCGGCGGGCGGCATGGAAGTGCGCTGGGAGCAGGAGTGAGCCCGGGTCGGGTGGGTAGCGAGATCACGTCAGCGATCGGTGCCGAGCGTGACCGATCACGCCGCACGACAGGCCACAGCCAGCCAAAGACGACCTTGGAGGCGGACCGTGCTCATTGCCGAGGAACTGCTCCTGCTCGCCCTCGACCCGGCCGAAGGCTCGCCGGTGAACTCGTCGCGGCAGCCGCTGACCATGACGCTGAGCGGCGCGCTCATCGCCGAACTCGGCCTCGCCCACGGCGTGGTCGTGGACGGCAAGCGGTTCCACCCGGTGGGGCCGACGCCGCCCGACCCGCTGCTGGCGGCGGCGCACCGCGCGGTCGGCACGGTGAAGGGCCGCCGAGCCGCCGACCAGGTTCGCCGGCTCGACAAGGCGCTCGGCGGGGTGTGGAGCACGGTGGTCGACCGTCTGGTCGAGGAGAAGGTCATCGGGCGGGAACGGCGTCGGATGCTGCTGTTCCCGGTCACCCGTCATCCGGTGCTGCGGACCGACCTGCGCGACGAGGTCGTGCGCCGCGCCCAGGAGGCGGCCCGTGGCAGCGGCCCGCTCGACGCCCGCACCGCGGCGCTGCTCGCGCTCGCCGGCCCGTCGCGGCTGCTCGAGGTCGTGGCGCCCGACCGGGCCGACCACAAGCACGCCAAGGAGCGGATCGCCACGGCCACAGCCGCGACGCCGGTCGCCCCGGTCGTGGTGCGCGTCCTGCGGGAGGCGCAGGCGGCGACCAACGCGGCGATCGGCGCCAGCGTGGCGGCCACCGCGGGCAGCAGCTCGGCCTGACCCACGGCACTGCCTGGCGGTCCGGCATGCCGGTGGCTCGCGTGGACGGGCTGCGCGGGGGCCGGGGACGGACAATGGAGGGGCCGACCGCCCACTGACCGCCACACGCCGAGAGGACCCGCGACGTTCAATGGCCCGCCATGCGTACCTCGATCACCCGGGGCCCATCCCCTTCGCGCACCGGGGCGGAGCCGGGCCGTGGCCGGAGAACTCGTGGCCGGCGTTCGAGAACGCCGTCGCGCTCGGGTACCGCTATCTGGAGACCGACGTCCGCGCCACCCGGGACGGCACGGTCATGATCCTGCACGACTCGACCCTGGAACGCGTGGCGGACCGGGCCACCCGGCTCGCCGACCTGACCCTCGCCGAGGCCAGCCGGGTCCGCCTCGTCCGCCCGCGCACGCCAGCGGCGGCGCCGGCTGCCCACGAGGCCGTCTCCCCCGCCGCTTCTCCCCAAGGGCCGGCTGCTTCTCCCCAGGGATCGACGACTTCTCCCCAGGGGCCGGCGGCGCCCGGCGGCGCGGGCGGCGACGCCGGGGCACGGGACGACGGCGGCTGGGTGGGCTCGGCGGACGGGGAGCCGATCCCGCGGCTGGACGACCTGTTGGACCGCTGGCCGGACCTGCGGTTGAACCTCGACGTCAAGGAGCCGGCCGCGCTCGCCCCGACGCTCGAGGCCCTGCGCCGGGCGAACGCGCTGGACCGCGTCTGCGTCACCTCCTTCGACGATGCCGTCGCCCGCGAGGCGCGCCGGCTGGCGGGGCCGGGGCTGTGCGTCGGGGCGGGCATGTCGGCGATCGCGGTCGCCCGCCTGCGCAGCGTCCTGCCTCCCTGGCTGAGCGTCAGCCAACGCGGCCGCCGGCCCTCCTGGGGCTCGCGCCTCGGCGGCCACGGCTCCAGCCGGACGGCGGGAGTGGGAGCGGACGGCGCCATGCCGAGTCCCGGGGCACGCGGCCTCGGCCGGGCCGCCGGCGACGACGGCGCGGCGGGCGACCACGCGGCGGGCGGCGCCGCCACGGTGGTGCCGGCGCAGGCCACCGCCGCGGCGAACGGGCACCGCAGGCCGCGCGGGCTCATCGGGCGGGACGTCGTCCAGGTGCCGGTGTCGTTCCGCGCGCTTCCGGTGTGCGACGCGCGGTTCGTGCGCTACATGAACACGGTCGGCCTGCCGGTGCACGTCTGGACGGTCAACGACGAGGCCTCGATGTCCATGCTGTTGAGGCTCGGCGTCGACGGCATCATCACCGACCGCCCGGAGCTGCTCCGCGAGGTCCTGCGGCGCCACGACCTGTGGCCTGCCGCCTGACCGGCCGACGGCCTTAGCCGACGGTTTCAGGGACCGGCCGGGCCGGTACCGATCCCGCCGGCTCCGCCGGCCTCGCCCGGCTCCGCGGCCAGCGAGGCCGCGATGCCGTCGATGAGCCAGTCGAGGCCGTCGGCGAAGAGGCGGTCGGCGGCGTCGGGCTCGGCCTCATGCGCGTCGATCAGGGCGTCGATCCCGAACTCGGCGATGTGCGGGTACCCACCGGTGTCGATCAGCCGGCGCAGGTAGCCCTCGGCCGCCCGGAGCCGGGAACCGGGTGCCCGGGCGTCGCCGGCCGCCGGGGCCGGCTGGGACGCCCGTTGGGCCGCCAGCTCCCGGACGACCTGGCCGACGGTGTAGGTGTCGACGGCGAACAGGATCGCGAGCTTGCGGTCCCGGTCGAGGTCCAGCCCGGACAGGGCCGCGAGCGACTGGTCGAAGTGGCGCAGCGCGTTCGGGCTGATCGCGGCGCTCTTCGCGGTCACCGACAGCATCCACGGATGGCGGCGCGCTCCGGCGCGGGTGTGGTGGGCGACCACGCGCAGCGCCTCGCGCCAGTCCGCCGGCAGCTCCCCCGGAACCAGCCAGGTGCCGGCCGCTTCGTTGACCATCAGGTCGATCAGGTCCTGCTTACGCGCGATGTGCGAGTACAGGCTCATGGGCCGGACACGCAGTTCGCCGGCCACCCGCCGGATGGAGACCGCCTCGATGCCCTCGGCGTCCGCGAGCGCCATCGCGGTGGCGACGATCGCCTCCCGGGTCAGCGCCGCCGGCCGTTCGGCTCGCGGGGGGCGCAGCCACAGCGCTTCGAGCGCGTCCGGGCCGTCGCCGGCCGACGGGTCCGGACGGTCCGCCGCGGGTCCGTCGGGGGGCACGGGCGCCCGCGGGGGGCCGGTCCCGCGCCGGCGGTCCTGGCCCGGCCAGTCCAGGAGCCCGTAGGCGTCGCCGGCGCCCGTGTGCCGGCTCTCCGCCGGACCCGCTGGCCCCGTGGGGACGGCGGGCTCGACGGGACCGGCGGGCTCGACGGGACCGGCGGGCTCGACGGGCCCCGGACGGCCGGAAGGATTGACGTGCCTGGGTTCACCGAACGGGCCGGGACCGGGCGCGGCGCCGTTCGGCGTGCGGGGCATGTCCGCGGGGCCTCGCATCGCCCCAGGATACGGAGCCGGCGGATCCGGGTCAGGGGGTTGACATCCACGCGCCCGCAACCCACCACCCCCGCTGTCGATACGCCGTATCGGAAGGCGATACGCTGTATCGACCAACCGCGGCGGGAGCCTTCGGCACCCTGTCGCGGGCGGTCGCCGACGCGCCCGACGCGCCGCCGCCCCCCGGAAACTCGCTACCGTCCGCCCCGGTCCGGCGGCAGACCGCGACCTGGGGGGCCGGCGGCGCGCCGGCGCCACCGGCAACGACCACCCGCTCGGGGTCCTCCGTCGACGGCCCAGGGCACCCACAGCCCCAACGGAGAGGCCGATGAGCTCGCCACCATCCGAGACACCAGCCGCGTCCGCGCCGGCCGGCACCGGCATCGCCACCAGCGCGAAGGACGAGAAGCTCGACCCGGCGGTGATCCGGCTCGCGCTCGTCATCCTGGTGGGCGCGGTCGCCGTGCAGCTGGACGCGACGATCACCTCGGTCGCCATCGAGACGCTGGGCAGGACGTTCGACGTCGGCGTCTCGACGATCCAGTGGGTCACGACCGCCTACCTGCTGGCGCTGGCGATGGTCATCCCGTTGACCGGCTGGTCCGTGGAACGCTTCGGCGGCAAGCGGATGTGGATCGTGTCGCTCGTGCTGTTCCTGGCCGGCTCGGTGCTGTGCGGGCTCGCCTGGTCGGCGGAGAGCCTGATCGCCTTCCGGGTGGTGCAGGGCCTCGGTGGTGGCCTGCTGCTGCCCCTGATGCAGACGCTCCTCGCGCAGGCCGCGGGCCCCGCCCAGTTGCCGAAGCTGATCGCGGCGATCTCGGTGCCGTCGATCCTCACCCCGGTCCTCGGCCCGATCCTCGGCGGCGTGATCGTCGACAGCGTCAGCTGGCGTTGGATCTTCCTCATCAACATCCCGGTCTGCCTGATCGCGATTTTCCTGGCGATCCGGGTCCTGCCGGACCCGCGCGGGAGCGAACGCCATCCGCTCGACATCCTGGGCCTGGCCCTGCTCTCCCCCGGCCTCGCGATCGCCGTCTACGGCTTCTCCGAGGCCGGCAGCGAGGGCAGCTTCGACAACGCGCGCGTGCTGGTCCCGCTGCTGATCGGGCTCGCGCTGCTCGCCGCCTTCACCGTGCACGCGCTGCGCGCCCGGATCGAGCCGATCATCGACCTGCGGCTGCTGCGCAACCCGGCGTTCCTCGGCTCGACCGGCCTGATGTTCCTGTTCGGCATGTCCCTGTTCGGCGCCATGTTCCTGACCCCGATCTACGAGCAGGTGGCCCGCGGCCGCAGCGCCACCGAGGCCGGGCTGCTGCTGGCCCCGCAGGGCCTGGGCATGGGGATCGGCCTGATCGTCTTCGCGCCGCGGGCGAACAGGCTCTCCGCGCGCGGCATGGTGATCGCCGGCCTGGTGCTGACCGTGCTCGGCTCGGTCGCCTACACCCAGGCCGGGCACACCCCGAGCGAGTGGCTGCTCGGGTCCTCGCTGGCGGTCCGCGGCCTCGGCATGGCCATCACGATGATCCCGACGATGACCGCGACCTACCACGGCCTGCGCCACGACCAGATCCCCCGGGCGACGACCACCTCGCGGATCCTGCAGCAGATCGGCGGATCCCTCGGGACGGCGGTCCTCGCCGTCGTCCTGGCCACCGAGATCCGCGAGCGCGCCGGCTCGGCGGGCTCGGCCGGCGCCCCGGTGACGGCCGAGAGCGTCGCGGCGGCGGGCGGCCCGGTGCCGAACTGGCTCGCGGAGGCGTTCGGGACGACGTTCTGGTGGCCGGTGATCTTCACCCTGATCTCGATCCCGGCCGCGTTCCTGATCCCCAGGAGGCTCGCCAGCGCGGAGCAGGGCCCGGGGGCATCGGCGGCGTCACCGGCCCCCGGTCCGTCGGACCCGGACCCGGCGCGGGCCGGTCTCGCCGCGGACCCTCTCGCCCCGACACCGCGGCCCACGGCCGAGCCCACCCTCGCCGCCGACGACCGGGAGGCCCGGCGGGATCCCCCGGCCGTGGTGCTCGACTAAGCCGTCCGCGATCCGCGCGAGCGACGTGTGCGCGGATCGCGGACGGGGCGGCCTGGAAGGATTCGCGGGACGGTCAGGGTGCCCTAGCGCGGGGCCATGCGGATGGCGCCGTCGAGGCGGATGACCTCGCCGTTGAGCATGGGGTTGGCCACGATGTGCTCGACCAGGGCGGCGTACTCGTCGGGGTCGCCGAGCCGGCTCGGGTGCGGGGTCTGCCGGCCGAGCGACTCCTGCGTCTCCGTCGGCAGGCCGAGCATCATCGGGGTCGCGAACGTGCCCGGCGCGATCGACACCACCCGGATCAGCTTGTCCGCGAGGTCACGGGCGATCGGCAGCGTCATGCCGACGACTCCGCCCTTGGAGGCCGAGTAGGCGGCCTGGCCGATCTGCCCGTCGAACGCGGCGACCGACGCGGTGTTCACGATGACGCCGCGCTCTCCGTTCGGCAGCGGCTCGGTGCGCACGATCCGTTCGGCGCCGAGCCGCAGCACGTTGAAGGTGCCGATCAGGTTGACGCCCACGACCTTGGCGAACAGGTCGAGCGCGTGGACGCCCGAACGGCCGAGCACCCGGGCCGGGGGCGCGATCCCCGCGCAGTTGACCACCACCCGTACCGGGCCGAGCTCCTCGGCCGCGTCGAAGGCCGCCGCGACCGTGGCCTCGTCGGTGACGTCGGCGGCGGCGAACCGGGCCCGCTCGCCGAGCTCGGCGGCGGCCTTCTCGCCCGCGCTGGTCGGCAGGTCGAGCAGGACGACGCTGGCGCCGGCCTTGTGCATCCGCTTGGCGGTGGCCAGGCCCAGACCTGAGGCGCCGCCGGTCACGACGGCTACCGCACCCGCAATCTCCACGTGCCGCTTCCTCCCTCGCGCCACCGGGCGCGCTCATGAACGCTCACTCAGTATTGCGCGGCCGCGGGAGGACAGGCGTCCCGGCATACCGGGAATCACTCGGCCCGGCGTGGTCGCGCGAACGGCCGGCCGGGCGGCCGCGCGTCAGGCCTGGGCCGAGGCGGCGCCCGACGGCTCTCCTTCGCCCGCCGCGGTGCCGGCCGCGGCCGGCGACGCGCCGAGCCAGTCGGCGAAGACCGCCTCCGTGTCGGCCCCGGCCGCGGGAGGCAGGGCCGGCGTGACGGGAACCGTCCGGGAGAAGCGGGGCGCCGGCGCGGGCTGCTCGATGCCGTCGAGGGTCACCAGCGCGCCCCTGGCGGCCATGTGCGGATGCGACGACACCTCGGCGAACGTCAGCACCGGGGTGACGCAGGCGTCCGTGCCGTCGAACACGGCGGCCCACTCGTCCCGGCTTCTCGCCAGGAAAGCGGCGGTGAACCGGGCGCGCAGGGCCGGCCAGCCGGCGCGGTCGTTCTGGCCGGGCAGGTCGGCGTCGGCCAGGCCGAGACCGGCGAGCAGGGCGGCGTAGAACTGCGGCTCGATCGCGCCGACCGCGACGTAGCGGCCGTCGGAGCAGACGTAGGTGTCGTAGTAGGGAGCGGCGCCGTCGAGCACGTTGACGCCGCGCTCGTCGGACCAGAAGCCGGTCCCCCGCCAGGCCCACATCATCTGGGCGAGGATGCCCGCGCCGTCGACCATCGCGGCGTCGACGACCTGCCCGGCGCCGGAACGCTCCCGCTCCCACAGGGCGGCGAGGATCCCGGTCAGCAGGAACATCGACCCGCCGCCGAAGTCCCCGACCAGGTTGAGCGGCACCGCCGGCTTGCCGTCCTTCGGGCCGATCGCGTGCAGGACGCCGGTGACGGAGATGTAGTTGAGGTCATGGCCGGCAGTCCGCGCCCAGGGACCGTCCTGGCCCCAGCCGGTCATCCGGCCGTAGACCAGCCGCGGATTGCGCTCCAGGCACACGTCGGGGCCGATGCCGAGCCGCTCGGCGACGCCGGGCCGGTAGCCCTCGATGAGCACGTCGGCGCGCTCGACGAGGGCCAGTAGCCGGTCCCGGCCGGCGGGGTCCTTCAGGTCGAGCACCACCGAGCGCCGGTTGCGCAGCAAATGGTCCTTCGACGGGGCTCCCGGGACGCCTCCGCCGGCAGGCCGGTCCACCCGGACCACGTCGGCCCCCAGGTCGGCGAGCACCATCGCGGCATGCGGGCCAGGACCGATCCCGGCGAGCTCCACCACCCGCAGGCCGGTCAGCGGCCCCCCGGACGTCGTGGCCTGGACGCCTGGCGCCATCGGCATGTCCTTCCCCTCCGAACAGCTCTCGCCCTGAACCGGCTCACGGAGCGGATGCTGGCCCAGCGGAGCTGGAACCGGCTTTCACACCGCCGCAGACCGGTCTACTCGCCCGGCGCTGTTCGGTCCACCGATGGCATGGCGGCTCTCGGGCCCGCCGCGGGGTCGGGAGCGCGCCGCCGCGGACGGGCCGCGCGGCGCGGGTCTCCCGGGCGGGCCGTCGGTCAGGCGGCCGTCGGTCAGGTGGGGCCGTCGGTCAGGCGAGGGCGTCCGCCGTGGCGAGGGCCTCCAGGAAGGCGATGGTGTGCGCGGCCGTGGCGCGCCAGCTGGGCTCCGCGAGCACCTGGTGGCCGGCGGGGACCGTCACCAGATGCGAGCGCGGCGCGGTGCGGGTCGTCATGCGCACGACCGGCAGCGGGCTGACCTCGTCGTCGCTGCCGTGGACCAGCAGGATCGGGAGGTCGGGCAGGGCGCGCGGCGGCGGCTCGGACGGGACCTCGCCGCCGACCGGGCGGTAGAGCAGCGGCAGGCCGAGCAGCACGAGCGCGTCGGCGCGCAGCGCCGGCGAACCGGCGGCGGTGAGCGCCCGCAGCGCGCCGGTGTCGGAGCCGACGAGCGCGAACAGCCGCCCAGGAACGCGGCACTCGCCAAGCGCGAGCGTGCTGTCCTCGCCCGGCCCGAGGTAGGTCACCTTGTAGCCGTCGAGCGCGAGACGGAACGCGAGCGGCTCGAACAGGTCAGCGGTCTCGCCGCGCCCGGGCAGCACGACCACCGAGCCGCGCGGCTTGTCGGCGGCCTCCGCGCTCGGCCAGGAGCGGGCGTCCCGGCCCTCGAAGCGGCCGCGCGCCTCGCCGCGGCCGGCCCGCGCTGGCTTGGGAATCTCCAGCGCCGAGGGATCCGCGGGCGCCGGGATCGTGACGGTCCCGGCCGGTGGAGGGGCCGGGCTGAGCGTTGGGGTCATCGAACACTCCTGGTTTCTGGCCGGCGGCCGCCGGCCGTCGTGGTGCCGTACCGGCGGTCGCCGGTCTGTCGATGCCTGGCCGACGGGAGCCGGCCGAGCCGGGCCGGCGCGGGCCGGCCCTGGTGTCCCGGCTGGCGGCCACGGGCCGGGCTGTCGCCGGCTCGCGGCCGCCGGGCCGGCGGGGTTCGCCGAGGACCGGAACCGTACGCGGCACGCGTTGACGCGCGGCCACGTCTCGTGAGCGCCATGGCGCGTTCGCGAGACGGGACGACGGCGGACAGTACCGCGTCCGGCTCAGCCCGAACACGAGGGGGCACCCGTTCACGGTGCGCCCGCGAAACCTGGCCGTTCCCACGCCGGGGTAGCGAGAGAACGAACTCCCGGCGAAGAGGCGCGCGCTGGCGGCGAGGGCGCCGTCCGACGGGGCAGGGGCGGGCGCGGGTGCCGTCAGCCAGCGACTGGGAGCCTGCTTCCCGCCGGCGCAGGCTTTCCTGCCGACGTCGGCCGGCCGGCCTCTGGCGTCAGCGGGTGACGGGCGCCGGGCTGGCCGGGAGCGGGAGACAGGGAAGATCCGATCGACACGGCCACGCCGGCACGACGGCGGCCGGGCAGGGGCCGGACGACGGGTGGATGCGCGCGCGAGCCATGAGCATATGTTCACTAGATCGGTGAAGAATGTCAATCACATCTGCGCGCCAGGAGATCTGGGCGAGATAGAAACGTAATCTCACAGAAACACAATCTCACGAGAGCCGGGCTCTCAAACACCCTCCGCGCGCGTCACCGCTCACGCGCAGGCCAGGCGGCCCGGCGGCCAGGTGGCCCGCTCGCTCGCCGGGCCACCGGTCCGACCGGCCCGGCGCCGCGTCAGCCGAAGACCCCACGGGCGACGGCGAGACCGTAGCGGCGGGCGCCGCTGGAGTACTCGGCGCAGATGCCGGCCGGCTCGACCGGGTGAGGGCAGAAGTGCACACCGTCCGGGGCGCGCACCGTGATCCGGCCGTCCGGCCCGCACGGTTCTTCTGGCTCGCAGGGCAGGGTCGGGGTGAACCGACCCTGGTCGGTGACCGCCAGCGAGGCACGCACCACCGTGGTGTTCGGCCAGGTGCTCGCGATCTCCTCCCACAGCAGGCCCAGCTGGGTGCGGCCGGCGGCGTCGACGGTGTCCCGGATGGTCGCCGGCTCCTCGACGAGGTACACCCGCGCGCCCGCCGCGGTCAGGGCCGCGACCATGACCGTGACGTCCCGCCGGTAGCTCTCGACGAGGTCGCCCCCGGCCATGCAGGGCCGCGGGTTGCCGGAGAACCCGATGACCGCGATGACGGGCTTGAAGTCGCGGGCCGTGGCCGCCACGTCGTCGACCCAGTCACACGGCGCGGTCCCACTCCAGATCTTCTGGCGGATCGTGCCAGCCCCGGACCGCCTGGCAGCGTCCCGGAAGTCCTGCTGGGACTCGACCATCAGCGAGTCCCCGTAGACCAGCACCCGCGGGCCCGTCGGCAGGAGGATGCCGCGCAGCGCGACCGCTCCGGCCAGGACGCCGACGACGACCGCCATCACGGCGACGGTGCGCCACGACCAGCCACGCGCCGCGTTCCGGTGCCGCGCGGCCCGGCGGGACGCCACCCGCTCGCGCGGCTCGTCGGATGGGTCGGCCGGGTCGACTCCTTCGTACCTCCCGCCAGGACCCCTCCGGTCAGCGGGGGCAAGGCGGTCGGATCGCTCGGACTGCGCGGCGGGCACGGCGCTCCTTCGGGAAGTGGAGTGCTGTCCCCCTTACCGACGCGGCGTAACCCCCAATCCGTTGAAAGCGGGCACACCTCGCCCATGTCCCAAAGATGACATGTCCGCTCGAACCGCCGCCGGTGACCCCGGCCGCGGAGCCAGTGACGACTCAGACCGGATCGATGACCTTGAGCATTCCCAGGAACCGAAGAAGATGGATCTTCTGCGCCTCGGTGAGTGGCTTGGGATCGAAATGCATGATCTCGTTGCGGATCTGCCGGACCTGGTCGAGATCCCGGAGGAACGAGGCGTGATCGACCGTCTTGCACTTCAGGCGCTCCCAGTGCTCCCGCGAGCGCAGCAAACGGTGGTACTCGCCGAACATCAGGTTGCTGACGCTGTCCGCTTCCGGGTTGACGGTCCTCAGGTCGTTCACGTCGAACGTCCGCCCGAGCATGCGGCGCAGGCGGCGCTCGATCTCCCCGACCAGGAAGTAGGGGCGCGCCAGCCGGTGGTAGGCGGTCGCCAGGTCCGCCGTCGTGACGATCCCGCGCACCTGGCCGTGCTCCCAGACGATCACGTAGCCGCTGGCGGTGACCCGGGGCAGGGTCGCCAGCAGGTCGTCGTTCATCTGGGCGTGCTCGACCTTCGGGTCCAGCGCGTTCAGCAGCGTGGGCCTCTTGTCCGAGCCGTACATGGCGGCGATCGAACGCCAGGTGACCACCCCGACCAGCATCCGCGACCCGTCGAGGACCGGAAGCTGCGAGAAGTCGTGCTTCACCATCAGGTGGGTCGCCCTCGCCAGCGTCGCCCCCGACGGCACGCTGCACACGCTTCCAGTCGCCCGGGCCAGGTGGCCGATGGTCAGCGCCACCCGCGGCAGCGCGTCGCCGACGGGGCCGGCCCCCGTGGCGGCGCCGCCCTTCTTCCGGCGCCGGCCGCGCCGGCGCGCGCTGGCCGTCGCCGGCTCGCCCGGGCCGGCCGACCCGGGCGAGCCTGGCGGGCCTGACTGGCCTGGCGGGCCAGCGACGTTCACGGAGGGTGGTCGCGGCCTCGGGCTCGACCCCGGCCCCGGCCCCGGCCCCGGCTCCGGCCGCGGCCGCGGCTCGCCCGGCGTCGGTCCCGCGCCGGAACCCCGGTCAGCGCCCCGGCCCGCGCCGCCGCGCTGGCCCGCGCCCGCCCCGGGACCGGAGGTCACCGGATCCCGGATGGCCGGCCCGGTGGCGGCGGCCGCGTCGGCCCGCGGCACGGCGAGGACGGCCGGTTCATCCTCCGTATCCGGCTCATCGGCGTCCGTGTCCGGCTCATCAGCGTCGAGCCCACGGGCGTCGAGCCCGCCGGCGTCCAGCTTGCCGGCGTCGGCGCCGGTGGTCCCGGGGCCGGGTAGCGGCACGATCCGCAGCAGGGTGCTGGCCGGGCCGCGGGCGAAGCTCGGCTGCGTGGTCAGGCCGGCGGCCTCGAGCTCGCGGGTGATCAGCGGCACCACGATGTCATCGCGGACCTTGTAACCCCACCTGGCCAGCAGCTGGCCGATCGTCAGTGAGGCGCCCAGCAGCGCCCGGACCTCGGCCGCGTCCATCGTCCCGCCCCGCGCTCACGCGTCGGCCGGGCCGGCCGCGCCGGCACCGGCGGCCCGCACCGCGCGCTTGCCCATCGCGTCGTCCACGAGGTCCAGCAACCGGGCGGTGCGGTCGGCGTAGAACGCGTCGAAGTCGGCGGCCCGCAGCAGCGCCGGCTCGATCAGGTGTGTGGCGACGCGGTCGTCGAGCCAGTCGGCGGGCACGCCCGACTCGCGGGCGAGCACGTCCAGGTAGGCGGCCGGCGCGCGGGCGGTCATCCGCTGACTGGCCTGGTAGGACAGCACGGTCTTGTTCACCACGCTGTTCATCCGGGCGTCCCTGCGCGCGGTCCGCTGGAACCAGGACTTCGGGAAGATCATCCGGATGTCGACGTCGCGGCCGACGGCGGTGTCACCGTCGATCGGCGCCTCGGTGAAGTGCCAGTCGTAGGCCCCCTGCTTCACCAGCAGCGCGTACACGCCCTTGTAGGCGGCGGAGTTGCGGGTGGTCAGCGTCGCCAGCCGCTGCTCGTGGAACGTCGCCTCGACGATGGTGTCCGGCTCCGGGCCGCCGGCGACCCAGGCGACCACCTGTTCGACGTCCTTCGAGAAGCGGCTCTCGAACGTGCCGCTGTAGAGCTCGCCGAGCACGCCGCACCAGTACCAGCGGGCGAGCCGCTCGCGGACCTCCGGCTTGTCCGCCTCGTCGCCGAGGATCACCCGGATCGCGGCCAGCGGGATCAGCTGGGTGCGATACGGCAGGAAGTTGGACTGGAAGACGCACTGCTCGCGCAGGAACGCGCCGGTCCAGGCGAACGCGTCGGCGACCTGGTCGGCCCACCGGCGGTAGTCGGCCAGCGGCAGGTCCAGCAGGTCACGGCGCTTGCAGCCGATGGCGGGCGCGGTGCCCGCCGGCGCGGTCCCGGCCGGTCCGCTCGCGAGCCAGGCCCGTCGGCGCTGGTAGGTGACGACGAGCGCGACGGCCTGCAGGAAGTCGATGTTCTGCAGTTCGGCGAGCGCCTCGTGCGCCTCGACGAGCACCGCCTTCCTGGCCTCCCAGTCCTGGGCGAGGTGGAAGTCGGCGCCGGCCTCCCGGAAGTAGCCGCTGTCCCCGGCGTACATCGCGGTGAGCAGCTCGAACACGTTGAGCACGACGCCGCCGGTGTTCACCTTCTCGAACACCGCGCACACCGCGACCTTGTCGGTCTCCTTCGGCAGCTTGATCATCGGGACCTGGTAGCGGGTGATCTTGTGTAGGGCGTACTTCTCGAAGGCCGACCAACGGTCCCAGTTGGTGTCGTCAGCCCGCGCCCGGACGAACACCCGCTGCCAGGCCACGACCCGGTCGTTGTCGAAAACGATGTTCAGCGGGAACAGCCCGGCCGCGCACTCGCCCTGGGTCGTGGACAGGTCGGTTCTGACCCTGCGCCCGAAGTCCTCCCGGATGACCCGCTCGGGCGGCACCGAGACGATCGCTTCCTCCCGGTCCGTCGACAGGTCGATCGCCTTGTCGATCTCGACGTAGTACCAGCGCTGGATCGCCTTGTGCCGGGAGTCCTCGGTGTCGACGGGGCGGTCGGCCAGGAGCGCCTGGTAGAGCGAGGTGAGCCGCTGCTGGCCGTCGAGCAGCAGTTGCTCGGGCTCCGCGGCGGCCGGCCCCGGCGGGACCCCGTGCAGCGCCCTGGCGCGAAACCGGGTCTCGCCGCCGGTTTCCAGCGTCATCACGACACCGAGCGGGTAGTCCAGCGTGACAGTGGCCAGAAGCGACCTGATGCGGTCGTCGTCCCACTTCCAGGCCCGCTGGAACTCGGGAAGCTGCACCTGGCCGGCTGCGACCTGCCTTAGCAGCTTCTCCAGCCCGATGTTGTCAAGCGCCACGCCCCCACCCCTTCATCACCCCGGTCTCCCGGCGCGCCGAAGAACGGCGCGTGGCCAGGGAAGAGGGTGCGCCAACCATACCGAAGTGGACTTCCCGCACAGCACGGGACCGGCTGGGCGGTCAGGCCGCGAGGCGCCCCAGCACGCTGGGCAGGTCGTCGCTGTGCACGACGGTCAGTGAACGGGTGGCGCGGGTGAGGGCCACGTAGAGGTCGGCCAGGCCCCTGGTCGGCCCGGCGAGCAGCGCCGCCGGCTCGACCAGGAGCACGGCGTCGAACTCCAGGCCCTTGCTGTCGGCGACGGTCAGCACCGCCACCCGGGCGTCGAGCAGGTCCGCGGCCGCCTCGGCGCGGGCGTCGGCTCCCGCCGGCACCCGGGCGGCGACGGTGGCACCGAGCAGCTCGGGCGCGACCCGGGCCAGCGCCGCGCGCACCGGGCCGCTCGCCTGGGGCGGGCAGATCACCGCGATCCGGCCCTCGCCGATCATCCCCGCCGTCCGGATGGTCTCGGCGACCACCGTGTCGGCCAGCGCGCCGCCCGAGGACACCCGAACCGCCAGCGGCTCCTCCCCCGCCGAGCGGACCGACTCCGGCGCGGCCGCGGCCGAGCCGGTCGCGGCCAGCACGTCCGCGGCGACGTCCATGATCTCCCGCGGGGTGCGGTAGTTGACCGTGAGGCGCTCCACGCGGAACCGGTCGCCGACGTGCGGGGTGAGGATCTCGGCCCAGGTGGCTGGCGCGCCGGGGCGCGCCGCCTGGGCGAGGTCGCCGACGAGGGTGGCGCTGCGCGCCGGGCACCGCCGCCACAACAGCCGCCACAGCATCGGCGAGACCTCCTGCGCCTCGTCGACGATCAGATGCCCGAACGCCCACTCCCGGTCGGCCGCGCCGTGCTCGGCGGCGCTAGCCCGCCGCCGCGGCCCGCGCCAGCGGTCGGCGACCGTCTCCGCGTCGAGCTGCCCGGTCAGGCCCAGCATGTCCAGCACGTCCTCGGCGTAGCGGCGCTGCGCGGCCCGCTCCCGCGCGGCCGCCGCCTCGGCCGCCGCGCGGCTGCCCTCGTCCGGGTCACCGAGCAGCTCGGCCAGCTCGTCGAGCAGCGGCACGTCCGCCACCGTCCACGCCCGCGGCTCGCGGCGGGTGGCCGGTGAGGGCGGGGGCGGCGCCGGGCGCTCCGCGGCCTCGAGCGCGCTGAACAGGTCCTCGCCGCCGTCCGGCGGGCGGGCGGCCACCGGGCGGGCGGCCGAGGATCGGGGCGACGAGGGCCGGGTCGGCGCGGCGCCCCGCAGCAGGGCCTGCTCGGCCGGCGACAGGAGCCGCCCGGCGGCGCGCGCCAGCAGGGCGGGGTCGGCGTAGAGCCGCTCGAGCAGCCCGGCGGGGGTGAGCCGGGGCCACAGCGCGTCGAGCGCCCCGCGGACCGCGGGGTCGGCCCACAGGCCGTCACGGACGTCGGCGCGCTCGTCCTCGTCGAGCAGCCCGCCGGAGATCTGCCGGATGACCTGGCTCGTCAGCTCGCCGAGCAGCTCGCGCAGGAAGACCAGCCGGGCGCCGTTGTGCGGCCGGCGGCTGCGCCGCGCCCGGGTGCGCGCGCGGGCGACGGTGTCCTGGTCGAGCCGCAGCACGCGGTCCGAGTCGTGGATGATCTCGATCGGGCGGCGCGGCAGCCGCTGGTGGTCGCGCACCGCGGCGGCGAGCACCTCCGCCATCCGGTGGTCGCCCTTGAGCGTGGCCACCGGCACCGGGTCGTTCGCGGTGGCCTTGACGCCGGGGAAGAGCCGGCCGGGGGTCGCGAACACCACGCCGGTCTCACCGAGCGACGGCAGCACCTGCTCGATGTAACGCAGGAACACCGGGCTCGGGCCGACCACGAGCACGCCGGAGCGCTCCAGCCGGGCGCGCTCGGTGTAGAGCAGGTAGGCGGCCCGGTGCAGCGCCACCGCCGTCTTGCCGGTGCCCGGCCCGCCGTCGACGACCAGCACCGAGCGGGCGTCGGCCCGGATGATCCGGTCCTGCTCGGCCTGCAGGGTGGCGATGATGTCGCCCATCCGGCCGGTGCGCGGCGCGGACAGCGCCTCCAGCAGCATCACGTCGCCGGTGGCGACGTCCGCCTCGCCGGCGTCGGTGGCCGCGCCCCGCCCGGCGCCGCCAGAGCCGCCGGAACCGCCAGAGCCGCCAGAGCCGACGGCGAGCAGGTCGTCGGCGACGCCGGTGACCTCGCGGCCCTTGGTCCGCAGGTGGCGGCGCCGCGTGAGCCCGCGCGGGTCGGCGAGGGTGGCCTGGTAGAACGCGGTGGCGACCGGCGCCCGCCAGTCGACCAGGATCGGCTCCTGTTCGGCGTCGGAGAGCCCGATACGGCCGATGTAGGTCCGTGTCCCGTCGGACCGGTCCATCGCCCCGAAGCAGAGCCGGCCCTCCGCGGCCTCGAGCCGGGCCAGCCGCTCGGCGTGGGTGGCCGCGAAGACGTCACGCTCGACGACGGCCTGCGGGGTGCCGGTGCCCGCCTCCAGCAGGACCTGGCGCAGCTGGCGGCGGGTGATCTCGCTGACCTCGTCGAGGCGCGCGTAGAGGAGATCGAGATAGGCCTGCTCTCGGGCGAGCCGTGGGTCACGGGTCGAGGACACGGCCTATCTCTCCTCCGCGCGGGAACGGACAGCGGCCGGCCGGCGTCAGCGCCGGCCGGCTGGCTGTGAAGGTCTGCGACGCCTGTCAGGGCGAGCTGGGCGGGCCCGCCGCTCGTGGGCGAAGCACGCACCGTAACAGCTCGGCCGGCGTCAATCTTCCCAGCCCCGTCCCGACAACGTCCCCAGCCCCGTCCCAGCGGCCCGGCGCGGGTCCCGGCGACCGCGCGTCCGCGGCGGGCTACCGGTGGGCGGCGGCGTCGATCACCTCGTCGACGTCGTGTTCCAGCCGGCTGCGGACCAGCGCGGCGACCAGGCGCGGGAACTCCTCGCGCTCGACCTCGTCGAGCAGCCGGCGCGGGTCGCCCGGTAAACCGAGCTCGCGAGCGGTCGTCCGCGTGCGGGCGTCGACGTAGGGAATCAGCTCATCCCAGCCGGCCTGCGCCTCGCGCAGGAAGATGTCGGCGCCGACGGGGCCGATGCCCTTGATCTCCAGGAGCAGGGCGTGCTCCCGGTCGCGCTGGTGGTCGGCGGCGTCGCGCAGCCCGCGCACGTCGCCGTCGTAGGTCTCGAGCAGGTAGTGACACGACTCGCCGAGGGTGCGCGCGGCGCTCTCGTCGTAACGCGCGTAGCCGTGCTGGTTGAGCACCTGGACCCGCTGCTCCCAGGTGGAGTCGGCCATCGCGGCGGGACTCGTCCACCCCTCCTTGAACAACGCGTTGGAGGCCTGCACCGCCGCCGACGACCGGATGCGTGCGCTCGCCAGCGTCGCGAAGACGAGCAGCCGGAACATGGCCTCCGCGGTGTCGGCGGCGACATCTGCGTCGATGTCCTCAGCGAAGGTGCGACCGTGCCGGGACAACAGCTCGGCCATGACCGCGCTCGGATCGGCTCCAGCCATTCCCATGGGCTACCCGCCGCTACGCATAGTCACTCCCGGGAGGACAACACCCCATCCCTACTAGCACTCTTGGACCACTCTGGGAGGATTCCTCGGGACGATGTGCCCTACGGTCACGGACGAAGGCCTTATAGCTGGTCCGAACGGCGATGGTCTCGTCGTCCAGCGCCTCCGGGACGTGACAACAGTCACGATCGCGGCTCCCGGCGGAAGGCGCTGACGGCACCGACGGTCGAGGGGAAGCGTGAAGCGGGCGTGCTGACTCCGTTAAGCCCGGGAGACCGGCGCGCGCTCGGTCAATACCGGTTGAAGGGCCGGCTCGGGACCGGCGGGATGGGCACGGTGTTCCTCGGTGTCAGCCCGGAGGGCCGCCCGGTCGCCGTCAAGGTCATCCGCGCCGACCTGCTCGACGAGCCCGAGTTCCGCGAGCGTTTCCGCCGCGAGGTCACCGCCGCGGCCCGGGTCCGCGGCGACCACGTCGCCCGGGTCCTCGACGCCGACCTGGACGCCGAGCAGCCCTGGATGGCCACGGAGTACGTCGAGGGCACGAACCTGATGACGGCGGTCACCCGGCACGGCCGCCTCGACGGGACCAGCCTGGCCACGCTCGCCGCCGGCCTCGCCGAGGGCCTGGTCGCCGTGCACGCGGCCGGGGTCGTGCACCGCGACCTCAAGCCCGCGAACATCCTGCTCACCTGGGAAGGCCCGAAGATCATCGACTTCGGGCTGGCCAGGGCCGACGACCTGACCGGCAACACCAGCGGCGGCAACCTGATCGGCACCGTCGCCTGGATGGCCCCCGAGCAGCTCAACGGCGACCCGGCGACGCCGGCGACCGACGTCTTCAACTGGGGGCTGTGCGTCGCGTTCGCGGCGCGCGGGCGCCACCCGTTCGAGGCGCAGACGGCGGCCGCGACCGCGATGCGGATCCTGTCCACCGAGCCCGCGCTGGACGGCGTGCCACCCCAGACGCGCGCGCTCGTCGCCGCGGCGCTCGACCGGGACCCGGCGGCCCGGCCCAGCGCCGTCGCGCTCGTCGCGGACCTTGCCGGCCAGCCGGTGGACAGCCCGGCGGCGGCGGGCGCGGCGGCCCGGCGGACGCCGCGGGACTGGGTGCCACCGGCCGCCGTGCCCCAGGCGGGCGCCATGCCCGCGGCCGGCCCCATGCCGACGGTGGGCGCGGTACCGCCAGCGGGCGCGGTGCCGCCGGCGAGCGCGGTGCCGCCGGCGAGCGCGGTGCCATCAGCGAGCGCGGTGCCATCGGCGAGCGCCGGACCGATCGAGGCCCCCGGCTTCTCGTCCGGCCGCTCCCCTGGCCAGTCGACGGCCGCGGGCGGAAGCAGGCCGGGCGGGCAGGACCCGCTCGCCGCGGCACTGGCCGCCATCGACGCCGCCCAGGCGCGGCTGGCGGCGAGCGCGACACCCACCGGTCTCGTCGCCGCCGAGCCGTCCGCCCACGCCAACCGCGGCTCCGGCGGCGTCACCGACGCGCTGGTGCTCCAGACGCCCGTCGCCCGCGAGGTCGAGCTGTTGGGGACCCAGGAGACCGCCGGCCGCCCAGCAGACCCTCCGGGTCATCTTCCAGACCTTCCCGATCGGCCCCGGCGGCGCCGCGGGGCCCCGGCGTCCGACAGGAACCCCGTCGCCGACGGGGCAGGAAGCCCCAATCCGGCGGGAACCGCTGGCTTCGCGGGTCTCCCGGTAATCCCGGCGCCGGCCGCGCCGTACCCGCTCGGCCAGGACCCCGGGGAGTCCACCACCCCGCTACGTCAGCCGGGCGCCACGCGAACCGGGTCGCCGATCGCCCCCCTGGCCGGGTCACCGATCGTTCCCCTGGCCGGGTCGCCAGGCGCCCCCCCGGCCGGGTCACCGGCCGACGGGCCGTCCCCGCTCGTCGTCCTCGCCGAACCCGCCGACGCGCCGGGCGAGCCGCCCGACGCGGACACCGCGGTCGCCCGCCGCCGGCGCCGGCGGCGGCTCCTGCTCGCGGCGCTGGCGTTCCTGCTGCTGGTCAGCGCCGCGCTGGCCCGGCCGTTACTGCTCGGCGACGGCGAAGGCGCCGACACCAGCCCGCCGGGCGCCCGGCCGGGCGGCGCCCCCGAGGTCTCCGGCCAGGCCCATGGTGGGCCGGGGAGCACAGCCGACGCCGGCACGGTCCTCGGCGCCGAGCCCGGTCCCGGTCAGCCCTCCGGCTCCGCCGCCGTCCCCGGCACCCCGACCGGTACCGCGACCGGGCTCGGCGCCGCGTCAGGCGGGCCGTCGGCCGGCCCCGGCGGCACCGCGACCGTGCCCGCCGACCTGCCCCGCGCCACGACCAGCGGCCGGCCCCTCTCGGACGCCGCGGCGAGCCCGACGACCGTCGTCGCGCCGGAGGGCGGCGGCCAGGTGCCCACCTACCGAGGCCCGTCGACCGGCGGCCAGTTCGGCGGATCGGGCAGCCCGGTGCCGAGCGGCACCGCCGTCGACGTCTACTGCGGCCTCTACGCCCAGCAGGTCAACGCCACCGGGTCCCCGTCGCGGCTGTGGGTCTACACCGACGAGGGCTGGATCCCGGCGGGCTACGTCCAGACAGGCCAGACGCCGCCGTCGGCCGCGCCGGCCTGCGCGGGCACGGTCAGCTCGCCAAAGGTGGGCTCCGGCTCCACGAGCCCGGCCACCGGGCCGTTCCCGATCGTCCAGAACGCGACGGTCCTGAGCATCGTCGGCGGAGTGGTGAACAGCCTGACCGAGGCGCTGCTGGGCGCGGAGCCCTCCCGCCGCCTGGTCAACGGTGACCTCGTCACGCTGCTGTGCCACTCGGTGGACGCCGACGGCGTCACCTGGGACCAGCTCGCGGGCGGCGGCTGGGTCGAGCATCGGTACGTTTACAGCGGTACCAGCGGTTCTCCCGCCCCCAGGTGCTGAGGCCTCGCCGTCGCGCGGGGCGGACCTCCCGAAGCGAAGGGCCGTTCGGCTCCCGGGACAAACGGCCCGGTGTGGGGAACATGACGGGGAAACCGCGAAGGGCGCTCGGCGGGACGAGGGGACGGATCATGGTCACGCACGGCACGACGATCTCCCGGGATCAGGTGCACGCGGCGGTCGAGGCGGCGAACCTGGCCCCTTCGATCCACAACAGCCAGCCGTGGCGCTGGCGCTTCCGCGACGACGCGCTCGAGCTGTCGGCCGACCTGGGCCGGGCCTTGCCCGTCGCGGACCCCGACCACCGCCAGCTGCTGGTCAGCTGCGGCGCCGCCCTGCTGAACGGGTGGCTGGCGCTGCGGGCCGCCGGCCTGGACGTCGAGGTAGCCGAGCTGCCCGACGGGCCGGACATCGCCACCGGCCGTCTCGCGGCCCTGCGGATCGTCGGCCTGCGCCCGCCGACCGACGAGGAGACGCGCCTGGCCGCGGCGGTCGGCCACCGGCACACCGACCGCCGCCCGTTCGAACCGGCCGAACTGCCCGCCGACGCGGTCCGCGAGCTGCGCCACGCCGCCGAGGCGGAAGGCTGCTGGCTGGCGTCGCTGACCAGCGAACAGGCCCGCGTCGAGCTCGCGGTGCTGCTGGCCCGGGCCGACTGGGTGGAGCAGCACGACCCCGCCTACCAGACCGAGCTCGCCGCGTGGACCCGGGCCGACCCCGACGCCACCGACGGCGTCCCGCTCACGGCGGCGCCTGGTTCCGGCGAGCCCCGCCGCTCGGAGTTCGCGCTGCGCTCCTTCGCGCCGGCCGGCGAGACCGGCGCGGCCACGGGTGGGGCTGCCGGGGCCGTGGCTGGGGCTGGAGCTGGGGAGGCCGCGGGCGGGTCTGGCGGGGCCGAGCCCGGCCCGGCCCCGGCCGAGCCGCCGGTCGAGCACCCGGGTGTGCTGGTCCTCGGCACCGACGCGGACGGCCCGGCCGACCGGCTGCGCGCCGGCCGCGGCCTCGGCCGCGTGCTGCTGACGGCGACCGCCGCCGGGCTCGCCACCTCACCGCTCGGCCAGGCGATCGACATGGAGGCGACCCGCGCCCTGGTCCGCTCCGCCACCGGCGGCACCGGCCACACCCAGATGATCCTCCGGGTCGGCTACCCCGACCACTCCGCCCCGCCCCTGACCCCCACCGGGCGCCGCCCCGTAGCCGAGGTCCTCGAGGAGTTCGGCACCCCGCCGGCGTCGTAGCCGCGGGTCGTGGCCGCGGACCGTGGCCGGCAGGGGATCATCTCGACAGCCGCGATTCCCGTCTCGACCGCTCAAGATCCGCGAGAGACGCCGTCGGGACCGGGATCGGTGAAAGCCCACCCGGACCAGCGGGTCACGGCGACCACGATGGCCGGGCCGGCCGGCGGGTGCTCGCGGTACTGCGCGTAACGCGCGGCCAGCGCGCGGACGGCGGCCATGTACGCGGGATCCGGCGGCTCGACGACGTGGGCAAGGCCATCCGCCCGGGCCCACCACAGCCGCGTCCAGTCGTCGTCGTACTCGTCGGCGAGCAGCGTCACCCGCGGCTGGCGCGCGATGTCCTCAAGCCGGCGCAGCCGGGTGCTCCGCTTGGGCTTGTGGTCGACGGCCGTCACGATCGTCCCGCGGGCCTGAAGCGTCCCGAAGTCGCCGGAGGGCCCCAGCGCGGCGAACGTGACCGGGACCAGGCGGGGCGCGCCGTCGGCGCTGACGGTCGCGAGCCGGGCCACCCGGGCGGCGGCGAACCGGGCCCGCGTCTGGGCATCGTCGAGATTCACGGCGCTCACGGTAGGTCGGTGACGCGACGAGCCAGACGAGCGGACTGGTGCCGCGAGCCGCTGGAATCGCCGGTACGGCCCCTGGCAGGCGGCCGGGAAGTACGCTTCCGCCGAAAGTTACCCATCGGTATGCTTACCGTGCGGTACTCAGCGGTATCAGCCGTAGCAGCGGTATCGAAACTCAGGTGGAGGGACCGACCACGATGAGTGGCTTCAGCCTCGATCTCTCGGACGAGCAGCGCGAACTGCGGGACTGGGCGCACGGCTTCGCCGCCGACATCGTGCGGCCGGCGGCGTCCGAGTGGGACGAGCGCGAGGAGACCCCCTGGCCCGTCATCCAGGAGGCCGCCAAGATCGGCCTGTACGGCTTCGACACGATCGCGACGCTGTTCGCCGACGAGACCGGCCTGTCCCTGCCAGTGCTGTGCGAGGAGCTGTTCTGGGGAGACGCCGGAATCGGCATGTCCCTCATGGGCACCTCGCTGGCCGTCGCCGGCATCTCCTCGGCCGGCACCACCGAGCAGCTGTTCGAATGGGCGCCGCAGTGCTACGGCGACGCCGCCGACCCGAAGCTCGGCGCGTTCTGCGTCTCCGAGCCGGGCGCCGGCTCCGACGTCTCCTCGCTGCGCACCCGGGCCCGCTACGACGAGGCCAGCGACGAGTGGGTCATCAACGGCCAGAAGGCCTGGATCACCAACGGCGGAATCGCGGACGTCCACGTCGTCGTCGCCTCCGTCGAACCCGAGCTCAAGGCCCGCGGCCAGGCCACCTTCGTCGTCCCGCCGCGCGCCAAGGGCCTGGAGGCCGCCAAGAAAATCAAGAAGCTCGGCCTGCGCGCCTCGCACACCGCGGACGTCTTCTTCGACGACGTCCGGCTGCCCGGCAGCTGCCTGCTCGGCGGCAAGGAGAAGCTCGACGCCCGGCTCGCCAGGGCCCGGGAGGGCACCAGCGCCAAGGGCCAGGCCGCGATGGCGACGTTCGAGCGGACCCGCCCGACCGTCGGCGCCCAGGCGATCGGCATCGCCCGCGCGGCCTACGAATACGCGCTGGAATACGCCAAGACCCGCGAGGCCTTCGGCCGCCCCATCATCGAGAACCAGGCGATCGCGTTCGCCCTCGCCGACATGCGCATGGAGATCGACGCGGCCCGGCTGCTGGTCTGGCGCGCCGCCTGGATGGGCAAGCAGAGCAAGACCTTCGAGGCTGGCGAGGGCTCGATGTCCAAGCTGAAGGCCGGCGAGGTCGCGGTGGCGGTCACCGAGAAGGCCGTCCAGATCCTCGGCGGCGCCGGCTACAGCCGCGAGCACCCCGTCGAGCGCATGTACCGCGACTCCAAGATCTACACCATCTTCGAAGGCACGAGCGAGATCCAGCGTCTGGTGATCGCCCGCGCCATCTCTGGCCTGCACATTCGCTGAGGCGCGGTTAGCGGGCGCTCACCGCTCCGCGCCGCTCCGCAAGATCGAATCCACGTATAGTCCACAGCGGTCCCGGCAGCCTCGCCCGGATAGCACCTGGCACAGGGCGGTGGATGCCTCGGCGGACGCGACGCAAGTCGAGCTGAGTGGTGCCCGGTGGAAGCCTGGCAGCGGAGTTCCTGGTCGCGGCCAGGACTCGTCCTGCTCCAGCGCTGCCCGGCATTGCCGTTCCGTTGGACATCGCCTGGATCACCTAGCCGTGGCTCGCCGGGCGCCTCAATGGCGGCGGCAGGGCCTAGTGGACAGGTGAGGCGATCGCCGAGGGTCGCGGCGGCGGCCAAGACGTCCTGGGCGACGTGAACAACGGCTAGGGACGCGGTGGCCTGCCGCGGCCGCTCCCCAGGCGTCAGCCAGCCGTCGACGCCGCGGAAACGCCGGGACGTGACCTGCCGACCGTGCTCGCGGGCTTCGCGGTCACCACCAGGCTCCAGACCGCCTCGTCGCTGCCTGGCTGGCATCCCGCGCTGGGACGGGGGTCCTCATGTGGGTCTCGTCTCGACGCCGCTCGGCCGGCTCCACGGAGACAACGTGGAGGCGAGCCCGTATTGGTCCGGCCCACCCGCGGGGGCATCGTCGGCGGCCTCGCGAGGGACATCGCCGCCAACATCGCGGACTCCTGCACCGCACGCGGGCAGCGCGGTTCCCGACTCAGGCCGTGCGGGCCGTGAGGGCTTGCGCGAGGGCCGGTGCGAGGTGTGGAGATCCCAGGGTTGTCCACAGGCAGCGACAGCGGCCCGGCGTCGCGGGCTCGGTGATGGTGCCGTGGTCTCGACGAAGGCCCGGCGTGCCCGAAGGCGCGCCGCGCTGCGGCCGGTGACCTGGCGGTCTGGGACATCAGAGGAGGCGCGATGGGCTGGCATACGCGGGCGGCAGAGCTGACCGGCGGCGAGGAGGTCGGGGCGCGGGTGGCGTTGATGTTGCTGGAGCATGCCGCGTCCGGGTTGCTGCACGCCCCGGCCCGCGAGAGCCTGGCCGGGCTGACCGCACGGGCGGACGTGCACCTGGCCGTCTACGAGCTCGACACCGCAGGGGTGGCGGCCCCGCCGGCGTTCGAGGCCGGCCTGGAGCGCGTCACGACAGGGGACGTACGACCCCTGCTGGAAGGGGCGGTGTCGCTGCTGGTGGCGGCGGTCGACATCGCGGTCGACCCGGTTCCGATCGCCCGCGCGGCGGTCCGCACCCGCCGGGCGCTCGCGGCGCTGGGCCGTGGCTGACCCGGTCACCTACGGCGGTCTCGTCGACGACGCCGTACGGATCGCCGCCCGCGCCACGGCCCGGGGGACGACGCGACCTGTCGAGCTGGACACGACCGGGCTGGTCGGGCTGGTTCGGGTCGCCGGCCGGCACGCCTCGCTGTTGTCCCGGCGGTTCGGCGTGTCCCATCCCGCGTGGAGCCTCGCCGATGTCGTTGGCCGCACCGTCGCCGCCCTCCCCTCCAGCGACACCCCACGGCCAGGTGTGGAGGGGGCGAGCCCGTGGCACGTGGCGGCCGGCCGGCTCGCGCTGGCCCACGACCTGCTCGCCCAGCAGGTCGGCCCGGACGGGCAGGAGCTCGGCCCGGACGCGCGCCACCTGGCCGACCGCGACGCCACCGTCGCGGCAACAGGCAGGGTCGCGACCCTGACCGCCCTCGCGGCCGACGCCGCGCAGGACCTGTTCACCGAACTGCGCACGGCGGCACCGCCGGACTCGGCCGAGCGAAGGCCCGTCGTGTCCGGCAGCCAGCTGCCCCCCAACGCGCGAGCACTATGGCTGATCCGCGGCCTGGCCGTCCCGGCCGGCGACATCGTCGACCAGTGCGGCGGCCCCGACCGGCCCGGCCCTCTCGACGACCTCCAACCCCTGTTCGCCGACCGCGACCTGCCTGTCCTGGACCGCCGGCTCGAACAGCTCCGCCTCGCCGCGTTCGTCCTCAGCCAGCCCGACGCCTCCCCCACCCACCACGCCCTGGCCGCCCTGGCCGACCTTGCGGCGGTCATCGCCGGCCAGACCAACCTCGCGCTACGCCCCTACAGCAACCCCGGCAGGCGGACCGCCTCCCCCCACGACCAGGCCAGCAAACAGGCCGTCGCGACCGCCGCGGCGTGGGAGATCATCCCGAGGATGCTGGCCCACACCGTGTCTTTGGGAACCGAAGGCCGGGTGGCCCTCGCCCTCGCCGAGGACATCCGGCAACGCCTGACCGGCGCCCTCGCCGGCGACACCCCGCAGGGCCTGGCCCCGTTCCGCCGCGCCGCGCTGGTCCTGCCCGACCTCGCCCTCAGCGGCGCCGTCACCGCCAGGCGGCTGCTCGGCGGTGACCTGCTGACCTACCGCGCCAGCCACGACATTCACATCCGCCTCGACCGCCGGCGCGCCGCCCGTCTGACCCAGGCCTACACCGACGCGCTCGCCGCTTCCCACGCCCTCGTCGCCCGCCTCGCCGAACTCCCCGGCACTCAGCCCCGGCCCCACCTGGCCGCCCACCTCGGCTCACAGACTCCCAGGCCACCCACGACCAGCCAGGCCCACCAGCCTGCGGACATCCGCCCGCCGCGGCTGACCACCCCTGCCGGAGAGCCGCGATGGGTCGAGATCAACGACCGTGAGCACGGCACACTGCACTGCCTGTCCGACGACCTCGTCCGCGCGCTGCGCCACCCCACCGACGACCTACGCCAGATCCTCGCCCCGCTCGCCCACCAGCTCGGCCTGTCCGGCCGGGAACCCCACATCACCCTCGCTGTTCTCGCCATCCACCATCTCGCCGACAAGATCGCACCGGCGGCCGAGTTCGCCCCTGACCCGAGTGCCGGTACGGCGCCACCCCCAACCATCGGATTTGATCTTTAACCGGGCCCCGCGGCGTTCGCGCCGAGCGGGTCGACTGGGCAGACGTGCTCGGCGACCAGAGCGGTGGCCCCGCGCGCGATGCCAGATCCGGATCATCGAACCTGGCATGGGTCCGCGACGGGGTATGCAACAGTCGCACCTCGTAGATGCCCGCTCGGTCAGGTCGGATCGGTCCTTCAACAAGACCGTCATCCCAGCTCAAGGGCATTTACGCGTTTGCGACACCATCAAGCAGCCGCAACTACCGATGCATCCAGGCCGAGCTGTCGGCGTATTGGGCTTTTCTCTGCCGCGTGGACCACAGCGGAAAGGCATCGTGGCCGGGTTGGATCGATGTGAGGAGTTCTCTCAGTTCCGGCGCCTCGATCCTGGGCGCTTTGATCGCCTCGGCGATCCGCCGGCAGGTGAGAAGGTCGATGCCCCGCTGGCCGGCGTCTTCGACGTATGCCAGCGCTCTCGCCGTGAGGTCGGCGGGACTTGGTTGCTCATCTCCTGGAGGTAGGGTCTTGAGCTTTCGCCTTTCGTAGTCGATCTCGGATGTGCCCCGTGCACCGCGAACCGCGTCCTCGGCCTCTGCCAGGGAGCGGGTGTCGGTGAGGAGCGGGGCGAGAAGGCTTCCCTCGTACACCTGACGGAGATCGGCGACGTAGACGTCCGCGCTCGCGTCGTTCAGTTCGACTGTCGCCCCTTCGCCGCGCAGCTCGACGGTTCCGCGGTGGCCGCGCGCGGCGGCGGCCAGGAGCGCCGTGGCCTCGGTGGGGTGCCATGCGAGGATCGTGCGCACGGCGTCGGCGTCCTGGTGGCCTACGGATGATGTTCGTCGTCCGCCGAGACCGCGAAGCCGGTTCAGCACGGCGGAGGCGGCGAGTTCGCCGTCCAGGCCCGGCCCGGCCACGACCAGCTCCGTGGGCACGTCGAGACTCGCGCAGGCGGCGATGGCCAGGGTGTCGGCGAGCGGGCTCAGGAGTTCGGGCTCGTCACCTCGTGCGACCGCGTCTCCGCCGACGTCGATGAGCGAAACCTTGTCAACGTCCTCACGTTTGATGATCTCGCTGAGCTGGTCGTGGATTCCGACTGCGCCCTGGGACGGGTCGAGGAGGAGGAGAGGCGTGTCGATCGACCCCGCGAGCCGCGGGAGGGTCGATCTGCTGGGCGGGCTGACAGCTGTGGAGGACACGATGCGGGCGTTGAGGTCGCCGAACGGCCGCAGGCCGTTGAAGTCCCCGGCTCGTCGCGGTCCGGGCAACGGGTCGACGCGCAGGCGCTCCCAGGCGTAGGTGAGGATCGCTACATCGACGTCGGACTGATCCGCCCGACCGATCATCACTGCGCCCAGGGCGTCGCCGCCGCCGCCGGTGGCCACGACCAGACGTCTCATGGCGCAACCCTAGATTCCGAGCGGCCCTCGTGGCGTACGCTGGCGGCCAGTGGCCAATGCCACTGGCCGAAAGGGTGTTGCCGTGCCTGACCTTCAGCGGGTGCTTCCGAAGTATCTGCAGATCGCGAACCATCTCCGAGATCAGATCCTGCGCGGCGATCTTCGGCCTGGCGCGGAGGTCCCGTCCGAGCGAACCCTTGCTGTCGACTGGAAGGTCAGCCGACCAACGGCAACGAAGGCCCTGGAGGCGCTGCGCGTGCAGGGCCTGATCGAGTCCCGGCAGGGCTCCGGCAGCTACGTCGTGGATCAGATGGGCGTTCATCGGCGGGCTCGCGAGCGGTATGGCCGAGGGCGCGAGACTGGTGCGATCTACCCGCCGAACGAGTGGGCCCGCATCGTCGCGGCCGAGATCGTGGCGGCGCCAGAGCATGTGGAAGCAGCGCTGGGCGGCGACGTGCCGCGGGTGATCCGGCGCCACCGGATCACCCATGGCGACGACGGACCCGTGGAGGTCTCCACGTCCTGGATCTCTGCCGCCCTGGCCGACGTGGCCCCTCGTCTGCTCCAGACCGAGCGGATCCGCGAAGGCACACTGGCCTACCTCGCGAGCGTCACCGGCCTGCGAGCCCGCCTGGCCCGGGATCGGGTCACCGCCCGGCTGGCCACCGACACCGAGGCAGCCGACCTGGAACTGGGCCCCGGGCCGCACGCGGTTCTGGTGGTACGCCATGTCGTCTGCACCGAGGCGAACCAGCCTCTGGAGTTCGTCGAGGCTGTCTACCCGCCTGAGAGCTGGACGTTTGAGCAGGAATACCCCGTGACGAGCTAGGGACCCCGTCGCGAGCGCCGGGTTCTTGCTAAACCAGGTGGCATATGCCACTCTGAGGCAAGTGGCATATGCCACTGTCGGCATCAGTCCTTGATCCGGAGTCCGAAGGTGGCGTCGTCGGCCGAGAGCATGCCGGGGATCCGCTCACAGGCATGATCCGGAGCCGGGGCGCCGAGCGGCTTCCGCCGCCGCGACCAGCTACGTCACGGGGCTGGACGCCAGCAACCAAAGCCCGAATACCAACGCGCAGACCTTCCAGGAAGCGCCCGAGACCGCGTTACCCGCGGACATCAGGAAAGGGCACCGTCTTGAGCACCAGCACGAGCACCCGGGCTGAGGATCTTCGTAACGCCCTCGTCGACAAGATTGTCGCGGGGCATGTGCGGCAAGGGCTGACGATGCGCGCCGAGGTGGAGCGGGCGCTGAGGAAGGTGCCGCGTGAGTTGTTCACGCCGGGCGTGCCGCTCGAGGAGGCATACCGGGACGGCGCCGTCATCACCAAACGCAGCGCCGACGGCGTGAATCTGAGTTCGGTATCCGCGCCCTATCTGATTGCGGAGATGCTGGGCCAGGCGAAAGGCCGGCACGTCCTTGAGATCGGCAGCGGGGGGTACAACGCCGCCTTGCTGCGGGAGATCGCCGGGCCAGGCGGGTCGGTGCTGACGGTCGATATCGACCAGGAGGTCACCGACCGGGCCCGCGCCTGCCTGGACACGGCGGGCTATTCCGATGTTGAGGTCGTGTGCGCGGACGCCGAGTTCGAGATCGAGCCTGGCCGCGGGTTCGATCTCATCGAGGTCACGGTCGGTGCGTGGGATATCCCGCCGGCCTGGATCAGCCAGCTCGCCGAAGGCGGCACCCTGGTCGTCCCGCTCCGCACCTTGGGCATGACCCGGTCGTGGGCACTGCGGCGCGCCGGGAATCACCTTGTGAGCACCAGCAACCTGCTGTGCGGATTCGTCCCCATGCAGGGCGAGGGCGCCAGCAAGGGCCGCAGTGTCCCCCTCGGCGACGGCGTCACGCTGTGGCTCAACGAGCATCAGCAGGACATCGACGGCGACCCGGTCGCCGCCGTGTTCTCCCAGGAACGGCATGAGGCACGGTCGGGGGTGACGGTCCCCAGCGGCCGGCTCTCCGCTGATCTTGACCTGTGGCTGGCGACCCACCTGCCCAATTTCGGCCTGATGATTACCGAACTGGCGGCGATCGACAACGGCCTCGTCGTCCCGTCGTGGCGCTTCGGAACCCCGGCGTTCGTCGACGGTGCGACCCTGGCCTACCGGGGGAAGCTCCGCCAGGTCGACGACACCACGACCGAATTCGAGTACGTCGTCTACGCGCACGGACCCGATGCCGCCAGGCTCGCCGAGCAGATGGCCGACCAGATCCGCGCCTGGGACAGGGCCGGCCGGCCTACTTCGACGTTGTGTGTCTTCTCCATCGGCACTCCCGACGCCGATCTTCCTGACGGAATGGTGTTGGACAAGAAGCACACCCGTCTCGTGTTCACCTGGCCAACCGCCAAGTAGCGGCCCTCCCCGGGTGCCACTCCCTCTTTTGCGCAGAAGGGGGAATGGTTCCCGGGAATGGCTCCCGGGACCGACGGCAGAAAGGACGGCCCTCCATGGACCCCACGGAGTTCCAGCTCAACGTCCACCTCGTCGACGCCGGACCCGCCGGCGCGGTCGCGTCGGAGGACTGCACCTCCGACGAGTGCGGCTCGGGTGAGACCAGCAGCGACGCCTGCACGACCAACAGCTGACGCCAACAGGTGGCCCGGCCCCCGCGGGCCGGGCCACCCGCCCAACGGCCACAGGCAGAGGTAGCGGTGCACACATACCAAGCGGTGGACGCGGCGCTGATCAGGACCACGACCTTTCCCACCGGTCTGGAGTTACCACCGTGGCCGGACCTGAACAGCGACGACGTCGCGACCTGGCAGCTGTGGCTGCGGCAGGCATGGGCGTTGGACGGGTTCGCCGTCGCGGTGCGGGGCGCCTCGCGGGAGTTGGCCGCCCAGGTGGAGCGGCAGCTCGCCTCGCCTGCAGCAGCCGACCGGTCCTCGGTGCGGTCGGTGCGGCGGCTGGTGGAGACGCTGATGCGGTATTTGCTGCGCTGGACGAGCAGAGCAACCCCGTTTGGGCTGTTCGCCGGCATCGCTCCCGTCGAGTTCGACGCCCGGGCGCGCGCCGCCTGGGAAGGCGACCACCGGGTGGTGCACCGGCCGGACGGTCTGCTCGTGGCGGAGCAGGCCGGGCGGATCGAAGCGCGGCTGGACATGTTGCGGACGGTCCCGGTGGTGACCAACAGCCTCGGGTTTGCCCGCGGCAGGGTGTGGGTCGTGCCGGGCGTGAGCGCCGACGGCCAGCTCTGGGACGCCGAGGTGAACCTGACCCGCCCCGTGCGGCTGGCTGTGGACCTGGCCCGCCGGCCGATCGGGTTCGCCGACCTCGCCGCGAAGCTGGCCGTCGACGCACCGACGGTCGAGCGAGCGGTCATCGAACGGATGCTGGCCGGCCTGGTGGCCCACCGGGTCCTGGTGACACCGGTACGTCCCCCGATGACCGTGACCGACCCGGCGACGCACCTCGCCCGCTACACCCCCGGCCCGGAGCCGGAGCCGGCCGTACGGCCGGCGGCCGACGTTCGAGTGGGCTGTGCGGTGGCGCTGCCTGCGGCGGTGCTGCGCGAGGCCGAACGCGCCGCTTCGGTCCTCACCCTGGTCGCGCCGGAGATGCCCGGCTGGCGGCCCTATCACCAGGAGTTCCTCGACCGGTACGGACCGGGGGCGGCGGTGCCTGTCCGGGAACTGGTCGGCGGATCCGGGCTGGGCCTGCCCCCGGGATACCGGGCGTCGCACCGGCGCGCGCCGCGGCTGCTCACCGCCCGCGACGTCACGCTGGCGAAGATCGCACAGCACGCCGCCCTCGACGGCCGTGCCGAGGTGCTCCTGGGCGACGAGCTGATCGCCGCGCTGACGGTCGCGGATCGGCCGCCGGTTCCGCACACCGAACTCCGTTTCAGCCTCGCGGCCGAGTCGCTGGGCGATCTTGATCGTGGCGCGTTCACGCTGACCGTGATCAGCGGTGCCCGGCATGCCGGTGTGACCGTCGGCCGGTTCCTCCACCTGCTCGACCCCGCCGAACAGGAGCGCTTCCGCCACGCCTACGCGACGCTGCCGACCGCCACCCCTGGGGCGATCCGGGCGCAGATCTCCGGGCCGCCGCTGGCCGAGAAGATGACCGCCGTCGCCAGGGTCCCCGAGATCCTCCCCGTGCTGCCCCTCGGCGAGTACCAGGACAACCACGGCCTCGATATCGACGACCTGGCCGTTACCGGGGACGCGCGGCGGCTCTGGCTGGTCTCGCTGTCGCGTGCCCGCCCGGTCGAGCCGATGCTGTTCAACGCGGTCGACCTGGCTGGCGGCCAGCAGCCGCTCGCCCGGTTCCTGACCGAGATCTGGACCGCCTTCGCGGCGCCCTGCTGCTCGTTCACCTGGGGACCCGTCGCCCGGGAACTGCCGTTCCTTCCCCGCGTCCGGCATGGCCGGTCGATCCTGCGTCCCGCCCGCTGGACCATCAGCGCCACGGATCTCCCCGGCCGCGCCGAGGCCCTTCGGGACTGGCGCAAGGCGTGGGAACGGCTGCGCGAGACCTACCGGATCCCCGCCGGGGTACTGCTTGGCGACGACGACGTCCGGATCCGCCTCGATCTCGAGGAGCCGGCCCATCTCGCGCTGCTGCGGGGTCAGCTCGACCGGCAGCCGGCCGTGGTTCTCACCGAAGCCGGCGGCCAGCCAGGCTGGTTCGAGGGCCGACCTCACGAGCTCGTCGTCACCCTTGGCAGGACGACCGACCCGCCGCCCCCGAGACATCCCCGCCCGGTCCAGCCCGCCACCACTGTCGAACACCGCCCGGGCCTGGCTCCCTGGCTGTACGTGAAGGTCTACGGCCGAGCCGACGAGATCCTCGCCCGGTTTGGCGACCTACTCGGCGACGACGCGCTCGGCCGGGACCGCTGGTGGTTCGTCCGCTACCACGAGCCCGAACCGCACCTACGGCTGCGCATCCCGCTCCAAGGCGCGGACCACTTCCCGCAACCGCGCCGGTGCGCCCACCGTCAGCAAGAACCGCTGCCGGGCCGGGCGGCCGACGCCTCGTCGTTCGGCGCAGGTCCAGCCCTGGCCGCGCCCGGCGCCGTCATCACGTTCGAGTACACCGTCCGCCAGCTCGCCCGCTGGGCAGACGCTCTGCGCGCCGAGGCGCTGCTCCGCGACTACACGATCCACACCTACCGGCCCGAGACCCGGTTCGGCGCTGGCCCGACCCTCAGCGCAGCCGAAGCGGTGTTCGCCGCCGACTCCCACACCGTCGTCCAGCGCCTCACCGGCAACCGGACCGTCGCCACCGCCGCCGGTCTGATCGGCATCGCCGACGGCTTCACCGGCAACGGACCCGGCTGGCTGATCGACCACGTCGAACACCGCGGCGGCCCGCCATCAGCGCACCCAGGGCGCCGGGTCAGCGCCGACCGCGAACAGGTAGCGACGCTGGTCGGGCAGTTCGAGAACAACAAGCTCCGGCAGGCTCTGGTCGACTACCGAGCGCGCGTCGAGCATGACGGCCTCGACCCCGACCGGGTCCTCGCCGACCTGCTGCACATCCACCACGCCCGAATGATCGGCATCGACCGGGCATCCGAGCGGCACTGCCTCCTTCTCGCCCGTGCCACCGCCCGCACCCTGCTCCTCCAAGGCACGACATGACCACGGCCCAGTCCCTCAGCAGTGGCGCCGTGGGCATCGCCCTCCTGCACCTCGAAACCGGCAACCAGGATGCGGCCCGCGCGGCGCTGCACGAGGCGGTCGCCGACGGCGTCAGCATCGCCGAGGGCGCCAGCCTCTACTACGGCGCCCCTGCCCTCGCGTTCGTCCTCGCCGCCACCGACCAGCCCGGCCTCGCCCGCGCGAAAGCCGCCACCGCGGCGGGAACCGCGACCGTGACACGCCGCCGCCTGCAGGCAGCCCACCGCCGCATCGACCAGCGCCGCCGACCGCCCTACGCCGAATACGACCTGATCCGCGGGCTGACCGGACTCGGCGTCGTCGCCCGCCGCCTCGACGATCCCGGCCTGCTCCGCGAGGTCCTCACCTACCTGGTGCGCCTCACCGAGCCGATCGACGGCCTGCCCGGCTGGTGGTGCCCCCACGGCCCCAACCGCACGAAGACCGGCCCGCCCGGTGGACACGGCAACCACGGGATCGCCCACGGCATCACCGGTCCCGCCGCGCTCCTCGCGCTCGCCCTGCTCGACGGCGTCCGGGTCGACGGACAGGAACAGGCGCTCACGACCATCTGCCAGTGGCTCGACGCGTGGAAGCGGCCAGCCGGCGCAGGATCATGGTGGCCGGAGGTTGTCACACGTGACGACCTGGATCGTGGCGAGCCCCGCCAACGCGGCCCGGCGCGGCCTTCGTGGTGCTACGGCACGCCTGGCATCGCCCGCGCCCAGCAGCTCGCCGCCCGCGCCCTCGGCGACACCCCCCGCCAGCACCTCGCCGAGACAGCGTTCGCCGCCTGCATACAAGACCCGGCCCAACGGGCCCGGCTCACCGAACCCGGCCTCTGCCACGGGACCGCCGGGCTTCTCACCACCGCACGCCGGATCGCCGCCGACGCGAGCAACCCCATCGCCCTCGCGCCGCTGCTGCACCTCCACCAGGACACCGCCGCGGCTGACGCATCCCCTGGGTTCCTCGACGGGGCGTCCGGCGCCGAGCTCGCCACGGCCGGCACCACGACCTCCTGGGACGCCTGCCTCCTGCTCTGCTGACCGGAAGGCCCGACATGCACGAGACACCCTGGAAACAGCTGAACATCACCTATCCCGGCCCGCAGCCCCGCGAGCGCGAAGACCAAGCCATCAACCACCTGGCACGCGTGCTGCCCGGCGCCGAGGCGGACGGACTCATCACCTCCTGGTTCTTCATCCGCAAGGGCGCCTGGCGCGTCCGCTACCTGACCGCGCAGGACACCGGCGGCCATCACGACACGAACACCGACCGACTCCACGCGCTGCTCACCGACGGAATCCGCTGGACAGCCGGCACCTACGAGCCAGAGATCCACGCCTTCGGCGGCCCCAGCAGCATGAACGCCGCCCATGAACTGTTCCACCACGACAGCACCCACCTACTGTCGTTCCTCGCCACCAACCCACCCGACCGGCGCGAACACTCCCTCGTGCTGTGCACGGCACTCATGCGGACCGCGGGCCTGGACCTCAACGAGCAAGGAGACGTCTGGGCGCGGATCGCCGAACAACGCTCACCCTTCGCCACCCCGCCCCCCGACCCGCAACTCTGGGCGTCCTTCACCAACGACGTCCACCGTCTCCTCGTCGGCGAAGCCCGCGCAGACCTCCTCGGCAGCTGGCTCAACGCGTTCGAAGAAACAGGCAGAACGCTCCGAAACCTCCGCGAATACGGCCAGCTCACACGCGGGATACGCGCGGTCATCGCACTGCACGTGATCTTCCACTGGAACCGGCTCGGCCTACCCACCCACGCCCAAGCCGCCCTCGCAGCCGCCGCCCGACACGCCATATTCGGTCCTGCGTAGTCACAGAAAACCAGCCAAGACGATCAGTTGACCTGCCCCGCGTCACAGCCCCGGGGGAATGTCAAGAGCGAGGCCCTGACACGGCCTGACGAGGCCAGCCGGCGGTCCGTCGAGGGCTCGCCCGCCGGGCCCGACTCGGGCACGAATCACATGGTCGCGACTCCTGATGGTCGGGACAACGACTGGGCCTGGGACGAGCCAGTCACTTTGTCCCTGGTGGCACGGACCCGAGTTCCGGGTCTTCACCGAGGCTGTGACAAACGTGCCTCAATCCCGAAGCCGGGACGTTGGCGGCTGATCCGGACACGGGCGCGGTCGGGGTGCGCGACGCGGCGACGGCGACCACGCCGCGCGACACCTACCCGAGGTCAGATGTACATGCCGCCGTTGACGCCGATGATCTGGCCGGTGATGTAGGCCGCGTCGTCGGAGACGAGGAATGAGACGGCGTTGGCGATGTCGGCGGGCGTGCCGGCCCGCCCAAGCGGCACCATCGTGCTGACTGCGGCGAGGAACTGCTCGGCGCCGCCGGCCTGGCCGGCCTCGTGGTGGGCCATCGGGGTGTCGACGATCGTCGGCGGGATCGTGTTGACGGTGACGTGGTGCGCGGCGAGTTCGCGGGCCAGTGCCTTGGTGAGGCCGATGACCCCGCCCTTGCTCGCGACGTAGTGCGCCATCGCCGGGGCGCCCGACTGGGCGCTCGACGACGAGATGGTGACGATCCGGCCGTAGCTCGCCTCGATCATGTCCGCGACCGCGGCCTGGATCGTGTGGAAGACGCCGGTGAGGTTCACCGCGATCATCCTGTCCCAGGTCTGCTGGTCGAGTTGCACGAACGGAACCATGTTCGAGATGCCGGCGTTCGCGACGACGATGTGGATCGGTCCGAACGTCGCGCGCACCGCGGCGTAGGCGGTCTCGATCGAGGCGCGGTCGGAGACGTCGACGGTGAGCGGCAGGACGGTGCCGCCGGCCGCGGTGAGCTCGGCGGCGAGCTTCTCGACCTTCTCCCCCTGCCAGTCGAGCATCGCGACCTTGTGGCCGTCCTGCGCCAGTCGCGTGACGATCCCAGAACCGATGCCCTCGGCGGCACCCGTGACCACTGCGATGCGACCCATATGTTGACCCCTACTGGACACGAAGTTTTGACAGCTGTAAAAATACGTCCATGGGTACGTCAGGGCAAGAGGTTCGGTCGCGGGGTTCCCGCGCGCACGAGACGCGTGACCGGATCGTCGACGCCACGATCCAGCTCCTCGCCAAAGAGGGGTATGGCAACATCACGACCCGGCGCATCGGAGAGATCGCCGGAGTGAAATACCAGCTCGTCCACTACTACTTCCAGTCGTTGGAAGATCTCTTCATCCAGGCGTTCCGGCGCGGGGCCGAGGAGAACCTTGCGCGCCTCGCGGAGATCGCGAAGGGCGAGGCCTCGCTGCATAGGTTCTGGAAGGTCAACTCGTCTGCCGGCGCCGGCAAACTCATGGTCGAGTTCGTGGCTCTGGCCCAGCGCCACCCCGCGCTGCGGCTCGAGATCGCGGCCTACGCGCGACGTTTCCGTGACGCGCAGCTCGAGTTCGCGCGAGCGGCCCTCGAGCGTGAGTCGATCGCCACCGACCAGGTACCGCCGATGGTCGTGCTCCTGCTCACGACCGGCTTGGCGCAGCTCGAGGCGCACGACCATCTCATCGGTATCGCCGATGGGCACGACGAAACCCGTACCTGGATCGAGAACTGGCTCGCCGCCAACACCATCCCAGTGAAGGAATGAGAGACGACGCATGACCGGCACCGACCTCTACTGGGACCCGTTCCGCCACGACATCTGGGTGGACCCGTACCCTCTCTACAAACGTCTGCGTGCCGAAGCTCCGGTCTACTACAACGAAGAGCACGACTTCTACGCCTTCGCGCGGTGGGAGGACGTGGACCGCGGCCTCCCTGACGTCGAGCACTTCAGCAACGCCCGCGGCAACATCTACGAGTTCATCAAGTCCGGCATCGAGATACCCCCGGGTACCATAGTCTTCGAAGACCCGCCGAGCCACGGCATCCACCGCCGCTTGGTCTCCCGCCTGTTCTCCCCGGGCGGCCTCAAGGCACTGGAGTCGAAGATCCGCGACTTCGTCGTCCGCCAACTCGACTTGGTGCAGGACAGCGACGGCTTCGATGTCATCGACATCCTCTCAGACAAGGTGCCGATGCGCGTCATCGGCATGCTCGTCGGCATCCCCGAGGCGATGCAGCAGTCGGTACGCGACCAGACCGTCGCCGGCCTCAAGACCGAAGAAGGCAGCAAATTGGAGCCTTCAAAGATCAGTACCGACTTGTTCGAGGGCTACATCGACTGGCGCATCGCCAATCCCTCCGACGACATCATGACCAAGCTCCTCAACGTGGAGTTCAAAGACCACGACGGAACCACCCGCAAACTCACCCGGGAGGAGATCCTCGTCTACTGCACCGTCATCGCCGGGGCGGGAAACGAGACCACCGGTCAGCTCATGGGGTGGATCGGCAAGATCTTTGGCGAGGAGAAGAACCACGCGCAGTACCAGGAGGTCGTCGCCGACCCATCGCTGGCGGGCAAGGCGGTAGAGGAGATCCTGCGCCTGGAGCCGGTCGGCCAGGCAGTCGGACGGTACGTAACCAAGGACGTGGAGTTCCACGGCCAGACCATCCCCGAAGGGAGCACCGCGCTCTTCATCGTCGGATCCGCCGGGCGTGACGAGTCCAAGTTCGAGAACCCCGACGACCTCGACATCCACCGCGACATCACGGCGCAGCGCAGCTTCGGCTACGGCCTGCACTACTGCCTCGGCGCGAACCTTGCCCGTATGGAGGGACGCATCGTCCTCGAGGAACTGGTGAAGCGCATCCCGAAGGGGTGGGACGTCGAGTTGAGCGACGCCAAGCTCGCGAGCACCTCGACGGTGCGCGGCTGGGAGAAGCTTCCGATCGTCCTGCGGAAGTAGTACCGCACCGTCACGACTGAAGGACGGCCAGTGATCGTCGCCGCTGGCGCTGTCGGACTCTGCAGCGCCAGCCTGCGACGACTTGGCAGGCCTTGATCAGCACCCTCGACGCCGCGGCGGCGGTGACACCGCGCGCCGCGGTGCAGGCGCTGCCCGATCTCGCCGCAGGGAAAAGCCGCGTGGGTAAGCAGGCAGAGGAAACAGCGCTGACGGCGTCCGTGTTCGACCAGATCCTCCGTGAGACTGGCATCCCAGACGGGGGCGAACCTCCTGCTCAGCTAAACCCCACGGAAACGAGCAGGCCGGCCACGGCCCACCGCACTGTCAGGCCCTCCCAGACCGTCACGTCCAACCGTTCGAGGTCCTGGTTGATCCGTGCCGCGACGTCGTCGATGTACGAACGGTGGAAGAAGTCGGTGGACAGCCGTCGCACGTACTCGTGCAGGACGCGACGCAGGTCGTTCGCCCATCGCGCCGCGCCCCACCGTTCCAGGTGTCTGCGACGTAGGCCGCTGTCAGGAAGGTGACTGAGATGACGGCTGCAGCCGTCTTAGGCCCTTGCCGGCCGGTGTCGAGGAATCGGTGCGGGTCCTGCTAGATGCGATTGATCATCACCCGGAACACGGCGGGTGCGCGGTTCTGCGCGACGGCGTCCATGAGAAGAAGCAGGTAGCCGGCAACTAGTAGTCGCTCGCCGCCCCCTGCGGGGTGAACAATGCGCGCAGCAGAATCCAGGTACGCGGGGAACCCGAGGCGCGCAGCGAGCCCGAATCTGCTCGCCCGGTCGGGATGCGTCGCGCGATTCAGGGTCTGGTTTCTGGTCCGACGGAATGCTCGAGAAGTATCGCGGACACCCGCTCGCGCAGCTCCGAGAGCTTACGGTTGCCGTTGGTGCCGTTTTCCCTCGGGGGCAGCGCGAACCCGGTGTACATGACACGGCGCTCCTCGACGATCGGCGGGGTCGATTCGTGGAGGGTGCAGCTCAGATGGACCGTCACGTCACCGGGCTCGGTCGGGACCGCGACGACAGGTAGGTAGGGCGCGGTTTTCGCGATCTCTACCGGTATCAGGACTCGGTGGGAGCCGGCGACGACACGGAGCTGGCCGTTCGCCTCGCCACTGGCGGTGACGGCAATCCCAACGACAGGGCTCGAGCAGTTGTAGGCGTGACGACCCAGGTGGCAGTCGCGGTGAAAGCTGACGTCCGAGGCGCCGACCGTCACTCCGACTGGTTTGACGAGCGCTTCCAGTCCGTTGTCGTCCGCCGAGGGCCCGACGAGCTCCTCGTCGCCCGCCAAGGCTTGACGCAGACTGTCCCACCGCGCGCCACGCAGAATGGCAACGCTCGTCGCGGAACGCCGGCTGAATTGCTGTAGCCGGACGCACTGGCGGGTTCCGTCCCTTAGAGTCGCCCACCAGGACCTACCATCGCCCTCGTAGCAGTATTCGAGCGCTCGGTCGATGTCGTTGGAGACCTTGGCCATGTCCGACGGATCGATCCAACCCCGCAAGTGGAGGAACCCGGCCTCACGTAAGAAGTGCGCGATGTCCGCGGGGTCGTCGCCCGGAGTGAAGAGCCGTCGGAGGTCAAGCGGCTCGCCCCGGCGATCGAGGAAATCGATCCCATCGTCGACGACCGGCCATCCTTCGAGCAGCGCGAGCCATAGCGAGTCCCAGATGGAGATGTCGCGCTCGCTGCCGCCGCGGTACCGCAGCTCGCGCGCGACGAGCATCGCGTTGAAGGACTGCTGGTTCTGCACCCAGTCAGAGAATTCCGCTTCGCTGAAGGTCACGACGACCGCGCCTTCGGCCCTGCCGGGGGAGACCGCCAGGGTCGCACCGTCAGGGGTGAACGACCAGCATTGGTCGCCTATCTCGACGGCGAGCGGCGGGGCGTCGAGCGAGGCGATTCCGTTCGCCACGAACTCACCATGGCGCGCGACCAGGTCCGGGAAATCGACCGCGAGAAACTCCTCCATACTCACCTGCCGAACGTCGGCATCGCGGCGGGTACGGCGATCCAAGGCGACGGGCATGGCGTTCCCTCTCCTCTGGTTCACGGGTAGCGCAGGCCGATCTGGACTCGCGTGGCGTGAAGGGCCCGCATGACGGACACGGACTCGTCCAGCGGCATGACCTCGCTTTCGAGGTGACCGTCCTTGAGCCGGTCGTGGACGTGCCACGCCTGGTGGTGCAGACCGCCGCCGGGCTGGTCACGGTTGTCATGCCCATCTGTTGCTGCTGGGTCACTGACGGCGGGCAGGCTCAGTTGTCGACTGCCAGAAGGCTCCCCCACGGTGAGTTCGTCGGGCAGTGCATGAACCTGGGTAGCTCGATGCTGTCTTTCGTGCCGGCGATGCGGTCGGTGCGCGCGAGACTTGCTCGCAGGTGCCATCGCGACAGCCGCCGCGCCTGTGCGGTATCCGTCAGGACGGCGATGTGCTCGTGGCCGGTCTCGCTGGTCTCGCCGAGCTGGCCGAACGCCGCCGCGGCCTGGTCATGACGACGGGCGCCAGGTGTCGCCCTTGTGGAAGAGACCCCGTGGCCGGCCGAGGGGCAGGTCAAGGTGGGTCCGAATGCCGGGCGGCGCGGTCACGACGTCGTGGATCAGGTTGACGACCGACATGCCAGTCCAGATCCGGCCCGGGTAGCCGGGGTCGCCGGTCACGCTGGGTTCCAGATGCTCGACGGTGATCCGCGTGGATGGCTCGCCAACGAAGTCGACGATGTAACGGTTCGTGCCGTCGCAGATGTCGGGCGTGAGGTCGTCGGCCATCTTCCAGTTCGACAGGAAGACGAGCGCGGGACGGCCGTCGACGATCGCCTCCCACCGCCGGCGCATCCCCGCTACCGTCCCGGCCCTGATCTCCCCTGCCGCGATGGTCAGGTCCCGGTCGCTCACGGCCATGGTCAGCTCGTGCGTGTACCGCTCGACCTGGAGGTCCAGCGCGGTCGCCAGCAGGGCCATGGATTCCTGGTAGGGCGCGTCGATCTCCCCCATGACCGCTTGGGCGTGCCCGAGGGCCTCGTCGGGCTCACGACCGAAGCCGAACAGACCGAAGATCATGGCAGCGCCGGGATGATCGCTGAAGTCACACACCTCGGTCACGACCAGCTGGTCGATCCGGCTCATCAGCCGAGAGCTGACGAGCGGGAAGATGTCGCCGACGAAGCCCGGGTGGATCCCGCCGCCATGCAGCGTAGTTCCCCCGGCCTCGCAAGCAGCCTGCAGTCGGATGGTCCGTTCGTCGTCCGGCGCCGGAAAGGTCAACCCCACCGCGGTCACGACGTTCTTCCCTGACCGCAGCAACGACTCCAGATCGTCGACGTCGACCGCTAGCGGCAGATAGTTCACACAGTCGGCCTCCAGCGCGAGAATCGCCGCCTTGTCCGTCGTGGCGGCGACGCCCAGTGGGCTGATCCCGGCGAGGACCCCGGCGTCGACACCATCCTTGTCCGCGGACGTAGTGTAGACACCTGCCAGCTCAAACATCGGGTTCGCGGCAAAGTGACGAATCGAGATCTGGCCGATCTTCCCGGTCGCCCACTGGATGACACGAACGGGACGGGACGAGGTGGCCATCGATCAAACTCCGATCATCGCGGACACGGCAGTTGAGCACGGGTGGACGCCGGGACATCGAGAGAAACCGCTGATTCGGTTGCCAGCCCATAGGGAATTTCCTCGACCACCGCGGCCAGGGTTCTGATCACTAGTTGGGGTCGCAAGCGGTACCGGCGCCTCGTTCCTCGCACTGGCGCCGTCGGAATGTGCGGCATCAATCCTTCGGCGGTGCCGACCATCTCATCGAGGTCGTGCCAGCACGTCGCTGCCCGAGATTAGCAGCGCGAGCTAGCACGAGCAAGTCCTGTCCGGGAATATGGAGTGGCTGCGGACCTGCAGGAGCGCTGGAAGACGGGTGACTCGTTCGCCTCAGACCATGCGGAGCGACTGTCCAACCTCGGCTCCGACGAGCTGGTGGAACAACCTTGCGGCGAGACGAGCTCGATACCACGGCGCCGCGAGATGCGCGCCTCGCTCCGGCTGGACGCCGAGGTGCGCAACACGATCATCGCAGAGGGCGACCGGCTAGTCACATCACGAAGGAGCCCACCACGTGGGTCTGGCAGACGTATCACGGGCGTGCCGGGATATGACATCGCCAGGTTCGATGCTCCGCACGCCGTCGACCATGGTGAGGACTCTGGCCACGGCCTTGTCGATGACCCGCTCGTCGAGGCGTCCACCGGCAACCTCGCCGGCCAGATAGGAGAAGTTCGTGTTTCCGGGGAGCTCTACGCCGAGGCCAGCGCTGATCGATTGGACTGCGGCCCGCCCATTCGAGATGGCGCTGTGGTAACTCGTGGTCAGCACGGTCACGGCGTCGTAGTCGCTCACCGCGATTCCCTCGAATCTGAGTCGGCCGCGTAACAGGTCGGTGCGCAGCATCCGGCGGTGCAGCGGTCGCGGTTCTTCCTGTCCGAGTCGGTGCGGGATCCCGAGAAGGTCAACGCCCGGCGGTTGGTCGCGACCACCGGCCCGGCCCGCCTTCCGGACAGGTTCACCTGGTACCTGGCGACCAGCCTGCCGCGCCTCGGTTCGACACATTCTGCTGGGACGCCGGGTTCTGCCGCCGCCGTCCCGCGGCAGGACTCCAGTACGCAGCCCGGCCAGCGAGAGAGGGACACCCACGTCTCCCGTCACCCGTGCGGACGTCGTGGCCGACGACGCTGCGCGCGGTCCGCGACTGGCTGCCCCCTGGGTGGGCTCCACCGCCGGTGGAAAGCCTGGTCCACCACGCGCAACCCGCTGACTCCAGGCCCTGATCACCGCGGTCGACCCAGGCCACGGCCTACACCTCCACCTTCCGCCCTGATCCAATAAGCCACCGCTGGCGCACTGAGTCCCTGTGAGTTCGCCGGCAGGGGTCGCTAGCACGAGCAAGTTGGCGATACGCTGCTGAGCGTGTCGAAGCCTGAGACGGTGGCCCCTGCGGCAGGACGGCGGGTTACGGCCGTCGACGTCGCGCGGGCGGCGGGGGTGTCGCGCGCCACGGTGGGTTTCGTCCTCAACAACACCCGTGGGCAGACGATCTCGGAGAGCACCCGTGCGCGTGTGCTGGAGACGGCGTTGCGCCTGGGGTACCGGCCGAACAGCGCGGCCAAGGCGCTTGTCAGTGGCCGCAGCAGGATCATCCTGCTCGTCCTGCCGGACTGGCCGTTGGAGTTCCTCCTCCGGAACTGGCTCGACGAGGCGTCCCGCGTGCTGGACGAGTCCGGCTATTCGCTGGTCACCTACGCCCGCCGCCCTAATGGGGCGACCCGCCCGCTGTGGGAGTCATTGAACCCGGACATCGTCTTCGGGCTCGTCCCGTTCAGCGACGACGACTTGGTCTCGATGCGTGGCTGCGGGATCCGGCGGATCTATCCCGACCCTGCCCGCTGGGACAACACCGAACTCAGGATGGCCGTCCGTACCGGCCCCGAACTGCAGGTGGCGCACCTGCGCGACCGCGGGTTCACGAAGCTGGTCTACGCCGCGCTTGAGGAACCGAGTCCATACTCTCTCGTCGAGGCACGGCACCGTGCCGCCTGTGACCACGCGGATTCGCTCGGACTGCCGCCCCCGGATCTTCGACTCATCGACTACCGTGATGGATCCGCCGAGCGCGTCGTACATGACTGGTACACCGCCGGGGTCACCGGCGTCGTGGCGTTCAACGACGACGTCGCCGCGACCGTGGTCAGTGCCGCACTGCGGGCGGGGATGCGGGTGCCCGCGGATCTCGGGGTGATCGGCCACGACGACAGCCTCATCTCGGCGACGTTCGCCCCTGCCTTGTCGACCATCAGGTTCGACACCGCCGCCCTCGGCCGCGGGTTTGCCCACTTCGCCCTCCACGAAGTCGAGGGCTATCCGCTGCAGCAATGGCAGGCGCCCGAGAACGCCGTCGAACTCGTACACCGCGAAACCACCTGACCGCTTACCCGCTCAACCTGAGGGACGAGCGGGTGTACTAAGAATCCACGCCAGCCGGTACCTCTTTAATCCATGTGGATGAGGAGGTTACCGAGGACCGGCGGCCTCGACCGAGCCGGCGACGATGGATAGTCGCGCCGCCCGCGGACCGCCGGGACACGATCGCTGTCGTCGAACATGTTCGGGTGCCCGGCCCACGCCTGTTCGACCGCGAGCCCGGTGACGGGTACTCCTTGCTCCGTGAGCCGTCCATCTCGGTCATCCGCCCACCGGCCACCACGGGGCGGGTTCTTCGGCGACAGTGGCTCGATCCGCGCCCACGCGGTGTCGGTGATCTCATGCCGACCAACCATGGATCATGAAGATTATCCGGTGTCCTTGATCCACGAGATACGACCCAGCCCCACGAGCGGCCCGGATGTAGCGGCCGACGACCTCGGGCGCGGCCGGGTAGCCGAAGGAGAACATGTTCTCGCGCCCGGCCCAGAACGGCTCGATGGCGATTCCGGCGACCGGCACTCCACTGCTTCGCCAGGAAGTCCATCGAGTCGCCGAGCGCGGCACTGGCGGTCACCAGGCCGAACGGTGGTGCCCTTCGCCTAGGGAAGGCGGCCCGCCCGGGCGATCTCACCGAGCCGACGGGCGGACGGCTTCACCGTGCGGGCGAAGGTGGTCCGGTCGACGGCGATCAGCCCGAACGTCATGGCGAAGCCGGACGTCCACTCGAAGTTGTCGAGCAGCGACCAGTGGAGGTAGCCGCGGACGTCGACGCCGTCGGCGACGCATCCGGCCAGTCCTTCGAGGGCGGCGGCGGTGTAGGCGATACGGGCGTCGTCGTCGGCGGTGGCGATGCCGTTCTCGGTGACCAGGACGGGGACACGGGTGTGCTCGGCCGCGAGCCGGACCGTGTGCCCGAGGGCCTGGGGGTAGATCTCCCAACCGGTCTGCGTTGTCGCGACCCCCTCCGGCACCGGCAGGACACCGTCGGGCCCGATCCGTTCCCGGGTGTAGGTCTGCACGCCGACGAAATCGTCGTCGCGGGACACGTCGAGCCAGTCGAGCTCAGCTGCCTGACGCGTGGCGGTCCAGCGCTGTTCGCCCCCGTCGGCGGGCTGGAGGTCGATGAGGGCCAGGGTCCAGCCGACGGCGGGGTTGCCAGGTCCTGATTTGATCGCCTCGACGGCCTTGCGGTGCGCGGCGGCCATCACCGCGACATCGGCGGCGGGCCAGCTCCCGCCCGACTGGGCTGCCTGGCTGTCGGTGTCGCCGGAGAGGCCGAGGCCGTCCTCGCGGGCGGCTGCCGGGATCAGGCCGAGGTGGACCATCAGCGAGATCACGTTCGGCTCGTTGAAGGTGCACACCCAGGGCACCAGATCGCCGATGTGCTCGGTGAGGCGGGCGGCGTACCGGGCGAACCGGTCCACTGCGGCGGTGCCGTTCCAGCCGCCGGCGGCGGCGAACCAGCGGGGTGTCGTGAAGTGGTTGTAGGTGACGACGGGTGTCACGCCGTGCTCCAGGCAGGTGCCGACCATGCGTCGGTAGTGGTCGAGCGCGGCCCGGGAGAAATAGCCTTCCTCGGGTTCGATCCGGGCCCATTCGACGCCGAACCGGTAGGCGTTCAGCCCAAGTCCGGCAAGGGTGGCGATATCTTCGGGATAGCGATGGTAATGGTCACACGCATCGCCCGACGGCTCGGCGAACCGTGATCCGGGAGCCCATTCGGCGGCCCACATGTCGGCGTTGACGTTTCCGCCCTCGACCTGGTGGGCGGCGGTCGCGGCACCCCAGAGAAAGCCGTCAGGGAACTGGTCGACCATCGTGGGACCTCCGGGTTTCCAGGTAGGGGATGGTGCGGTGTTGCGCCAGGCCGAAGCGCCGGGCCTGCGGAGTACGGGGACTCCGAAGACAGGGCTTCCGGAAGACAGCGCGGCCCGTTCGGTTCGCGCCGCGCTCGCGGTTGTCAGGTGGTGTCCGCGGGTGTCGCGAGGACGGCGAGCAGGTCGCGTTCGATGGCCGGTGCCTGTTCGGGGAAGTGCTCCAGAAGGGCGCGCAGGTTGGGCAGGGATGGTTCGGTGTCACTGTCAGCGTCGCTGAGCTGCGGCAGGTGCTGGAGGAACGCGGCTCGCAGCGCGGCCCAGGTCGCCGGGTCGTGGAAGAGGACCTTCAGCGGCGTGTCGAGGGTGTAGATGGGCCGCGCCGGCGTCGGGATGTCGTATTCCCAGTGGTGGTGGCCTGGGCCGACGTGGACGGTGAGGTCGTCCGGATGGCGCGGGAGGACCACGTCGGCGGTCGTGCCGCTGGGGATGGTGACGTCGACGGTCATGCGACGGCCGGGATCGTGCCGCCAGGCGACGCCTGCCCGTCCGTGCGGGGTGTCGTGAGTGACGGTCGCGTGCGTGAGCCCGCCGCCGGGTTGAGGGATGATCCGGATGCGGCGGTAGCCGGGTTCGGCGGGCGTAAGGCCGCCGACGACGCGGTGCAGCCAGTCAGCGATCGCGCCGAGGGCGTAGTGGTTGAGCGAGGTCATGCCGGTGTCGTGTAGCGACCCGTCCGGTGTGATGGCGTCCCACCGTTCCCAGATCGTCGTCGCGCCCTGGGTCACCGGGTAGAGGAACGAGGGGCATTCGGTCTGGAGCAGCAACCTGTAGGCGGTGTCGAGGTGGCCGGTGCGGCTCAGGGCGTGGGCGACCAATGGTGTGCCGGCGAAGCCGGTGCTGATCCGGTACTTGGCCTTGGTGACCAGGTCGGCGAGCCGGCGCCCAGCCCGCTGCTGCTGGTCGGGGCGGAGAATGTCGAAACAGATGGCCAGGGCGTAGGCGGTGACGGTGTCGTTCGCGACCAGGCCGGCGGGGGTGACCCACTCGTCGCGGAACGCCGCGCGGACGCGCTGGTGCAGCGTCGAGTACCTCGCGGCGTCCTCGGTGCGGCCCAGGGCGTCGGCGGCCTGGGCGAGCTCGCTGGTGGTCCTGCACAGGTAGGCGCAGGCTACAAGGTAGGCGTCGGTCTTTCCGCCGGCCGGGTTGGTGGGTGGCGCGTCCGGGTCGAGCCAGTCGCCGAACTGGAAACCCGAGTTCCACAGGCCCCGCTCGTCGAGCATGTCCTCGACGCTGTCGATGAACGCGGTCATCGAGGCGTACTGGCGGGCGAGGATCTCAAGGTCGCCGTACTCCTGGTACAGCGCCCACGGCAGGCTGACGGCGGCGTCTCCCCACAGCGCAGTCGGGGTCGTGATCGGCATCGACAGCGCGTCCGGGACAACAAGGGGTACGTAGCCCTTCTCCCGTTGCTCGGCCGCGAGGTCGGCGAGCCATGAGCCGAGCAGGTCATGGACGTCGTAGAGGAACGCGGCGGTGGGGGCGAACGCGTTGAGGTCGCCGGTCCAGCCCAGGCGTTCGTCACGTTGCGGGCAGTCGGTCGGCACGCCGACGAAGTTTCCGCGCATGGACCAGACGACGTTGCGGTGCAGCTGGTTGACGAGCTCGTTCGAGGTCTCGAACCAGCCGGTCCGGCGCAGGTCGCTGTGCACGACCACCGCCCGCAGCGCGTCCGCGTCGAGCTGCCCGGGCCAGCCGTCGACCTCGACGTAGCGGAACCCGTGGAACGTGAACCGCGGCTCCCACGTCTCCGGGTCGGCGTCGCCGCGCAGGGTGTACCGGTTGGTCGCGAGCGCGGTGCGGTTGGTGCGGAAGTCGATCTCGCCGTCGATAAGCGTCTCGGCGTGCCGCAGAGTGATCGTGGCGCCGGGCTCGCCCTGGACGGTGAGGCGGACCCAGCCGGACAGGTTCTGGCCGAAGTCGACGACGGTACGCCCCGCCGGGGTGGTGAGGATCTTGACCGGCGCCAGCTGTTCGATCCGCCGGATCGGCGGCGCCTGCGGGGCGATCAGGATGTCCAGGTCGTGCTCGACGACCTCGACCGGCGACCAGCCGGCGTCGTCGAAGCCGGGTTCGCTCCAGCCGTCCGGGTGGCATCGCGCGTCGTAGGTCTCGCCGTCGTAGATGCCGTCGGCCAGGACCGCGCCGGTGCCCGCCCGCCAGTCGGCGTCGCTGCCGACGGTCTCGGCCCGGTCGCCGTAGTCGAGGTCGAGCCGCAGGAACCCGGCTGGGCGATCGGCCCACAGACCCCGTCGGCCTTCCTCCCAGGTCAGCCGGCCCACCGCCCAGCCCTCGCCCAGGATCGCGCCGAGCGCGTTCGCGCCCTCGACCAGCAGACCGGTGACGTCGTGACTGCTTACGACCAGCCGGTGCCGGTAGGACGTCCACCCCGGGCACAGGACCTCGTCACCGACCCGGCTCCCGTTCAGATGTGCCTCGACCAGCCCCAACGCGGTGACGTGCAGGGTGGCTGACCGCAGGCCAGGGCCAACGGTGAACTCTCGGCGCAGATACGGCGCCGGGGCCGGCCCCTGCCCAGTGGGGTGAGCAGGCGCGGCAATGAACCTGGCGGTCCATGAGGGGGACACGGGACCTCAATCCTTCGGCAGGACGCCGGAAGCGGTGGCTGCCTCCGCGGCCCTGGTAGTCGTGCCGTGGCCGGCAGGCGATGGTCAGGCGGTGGCCGCGGTCAGGGTGATCGTGCTGGCGCAGCGGATGTCGTCGCTGCCGAAGCCAGCCAGCACGGTCACCTCACCGGCTTCGATGCCCCGTGTGCCGTCGAGGTTCGTGTAGAAGAGCCGCTCGACCGGGGCTTCGAGAGTGGCCGTCGTACGCTGGCCCGCCGCGAGCGCGAGGCGGGCGAAGCCGATCAGCTGGCGGACAGGGCGGACGATGGTGGCGGCCCCGTCGCGGGCGTAGAGCTGCACGACAGTCTCGCCGTCGACGGTGCTGGTGTTCGTCACGACGAGCCGGGCTCGGATGATCCCGTCGGTCTCCTCGATCGCCGGTCCGGCGGAGTCGTCGAGGGTGACGTCGAAGGTGCTGTAGGACAGGCCGTGGCCGAAGGCGTAGAGCGGGCTGCTGTCGGCGAGGTCGTTGTAGCCGTGCCGGGTGCCGGTGGGGTGGCCGTAGCCGCTGCCGTGGTGGTGCCCGTGGTAGACCGGCAGCTGGCCGAGGTGGCGGGGGAACGTGCTGGGCAGCTTGCCACTCGGGTTTACCAGGCCGAAGACCGCGTCGGCGATCGCCTCGCTGGCCTCCTCTCCGAGCAGCGGCGCGAGCAGCACCGCGTTCGACGCTTGTGCGACGGCGTCGAGCAGCAGCGGCCGTCCGGAGACGACGACGGTCACCAGCGGCTTCCCGGTCGCCGCGAGCAGCGCGATGAGCTCGGCTTGGTCGCCCGGCAGGGCGGGCTCGGCGGTCGACTGGCCCTCACCAGCGGTGTTGTTACCGACCCAGCCGGTCCGCTCGCCGACCACGGCGATGACGATGTCGGCACCTGCCACCGCCTGCTCAACAGCGAACTGGTCCAGCTGGTACGCGGCGTCCGGCTCGAACCGCCCGAGCGGGACGTGCTCGATGGACGGGTCGATCCGCCGCAGCGCGTCGAGCACGGTGGGCATGTCGGGGTGGATCCGCTGTACCTCCACCTCGAACCTGTCGTCGATGCCCGGCATCCGGGTCTGGAAGATGTCGGTGAAGACAAAGGTCGCCGGGTCGACGCCGGGGATCTGCCCGGTCATCACCGCGATCATCCCCAGTGGCACCTCGGCGTTCGAGACCGAGGTGTACGCGCCGAAGTGGATGCGCAGCTCGTCAGCCGCGGGGCCGACCACAACGACCCGACCACCGCGGGGCATGAGAGGCAGCGTCCCGTCGTTGTCGAGCAGGACCAGGCCCCGCTCGGCGACGGCGCGACGTACCGCCGCCGCCTCACCGCGATCCTGGGCCGTGGGCGCGGACGTAGCGCCAGGCGCCGTCATCCCCGGGATGAGTCCGGCTCGTGCCTTGGCGGCGAGCACCCGGGTGACGGCCGTGTCGATGACCCGCTCGTCGAGCCGGCCACCGCGGACCTCCTCGACCAGGTGGGAGTAGTTCGTGTCGCCGGGAAGCTCGACGTCGAGACCGGCGCTGACCGCCTGGACGGCGGCCTGGGCCGGCGAGTCCGCGGTGTGGAAGAACCGGGTCTGCAGGGTGACAGAGTCGTAGTCGCTGACGACGACGCCGGTGAAGCCGAGCTGGTCGCGCAGCAGTTCGGTGAGCAGCCAACGGTCCGCGACGCAGGGAACACCGTCGATCTCGTTGTAGGAGTTCATCACGGTCGCGAGGCCGGCCTCGGCGATCGCGCGGCGGAACGGCTCGGCGTACTCGTCGACGAGCGCGCGGCGCCCTAGCTGGGTGACGGCCTGGTTGAGGCCGCCTTCGGAGGCGCCGTAGCCGACGAAGTGCTTTCCGGTGGCGAGCAGTCCTGACTCGCCGTCCGCGCCCTGGATGCCGCGCACGAAGGCGACGGAGAACTGCGCGGCGAGTTCGGGGTCCTCGCCATAGGTCTCGTGTACCCGGCCCCACCGCGGGTCGCGAGCCAGGTCCATGACCGGGGAGAACAGCAGGTGGACTCCGGTCGCGCGCATGTGGGCGGCGGTCACGGTGGCCGCCTGGGTCACCAGCGACGGCTCCCAGGTCGCCGCCTGTGCCCAGGAGGTCGGGAACTGCGACCCGGACGCGTGCAGGAAGCCGTTGATGCCCTCGAAATGCACCAGCGCGCCGATGCCGAACGGCGCGACCTCCCGGATCGCGGCCTGAACACGTTCGAGGTCGGATCGCAGGCTTTCCGTGTCGTGGCCGAGGAACCAGGCCAGCGAGAGCTGGCCGACGCCGTGTGGCCGCAGCCCCGATAGCAGGCTGAGGTCGAGTTCAGGGCTCGCCGCGTCCAGGCTGGCGCCGGGCTGTTGCGTGATGAGGTCGGTGACGGCGAACCCGGTGAGCTGGGCGACCTTCTGTTCCAGCGTGAGCCGGGAGACGAGATCCGAGACCTTCTCGGGCGTCCACGTGCTGGCGGTCATGGTTGCGTCGCCTCTTCCTTTTGGACGTCGCCCGGCGCGGACGAGTTCTCGCCGGCCGGCCGCAAGAATGCGAGGTCGGGGGTCGGGTAGCGCAGGCCGATCTGGGCGCGCACGGCGTCGAGCGTCCGCAGTACGGACACGGACTCCGCCAGCGGCATGACGTCGCTGTCCAGGTGTCCGGCGCTCAGCTGTTCGTGGACGTGGCGGATCTGGTGGTGCAGGCCGCCGCCGGCCCGGTCGTGCGGTTTGACCGAGCCCGTGTCCGCCTCGCCAATGCCTGCGGGGTCAAGGGTGGCTGGCAGGTGCAGGTGCTCGGTGCCAGCTGGGCTGCGGACGACCAGCCCGTCCGGGCAGTGCATCATCGCGGGCAGCTCGATGCTGCCGTCGGTGCCGGAGATCCGGCCAGTGCAGCCGAGACTCGCGCGCAGGGAGGCCTTCGCGAGCGCCACCGCGCCGGCCCGGTAGCCCATCAGGATCGCGACGTGCTCGTCGACGCCGGTCTCGCCAAGCTCGCCGACAGCGCTGACCTGGTCGGGCTCGCCGAGCAGCATGCTGGCCAGCGAGATCGGGTAGACGCCGAGATCGAGCAGCGCGCCACCGCCCTGGGCGGGGTCGAACAGCCGGTCACCCGGCGTCGCCGGCAGTTGGAAGCCGAAATCGCCGTCGACGGCCAGCACGGTCCCGATCGCGCCCGCCGCGACCAGCTCCCGGATCCTGACGTAGGCGGGCAGGAAACGGCTCCACATCGCCTCCATCAAGAATCGGCGCTGCGCACGAGCCGCTGCCACCATCTCGGCTGCCTGCGCCGCGTCCATGGCGAACGGCTTCTCGCACAGCACGCCACGTCCCGCTTGTAGGAAGAGCAACGTGTGCGGATGGTGATGGGACGCCGGGGTGGCGACGTATACAAGGTCGACATCATCGTCGGCGGCGAGTTCCTCGTAGGAGCCGTACCTGTGTCGGGGCGGGATCGCGAACCGCTCGCCGAACTTGTCGGCTGTCTGGTGCTGGCGTGAGCCGACGGCGACGAGCTCGGCGTCGGGCAGCCGGCCCAGCGCCGCGGCGAACCCGCTCGCGATGGCACCGGTGCCCGCGATTCCCCACCGGAACGACATGAGACATCCCTCGTTGCCCAGACCGATGGCCGGGCGTGGCGTGATGATCCGACGCGGCCCGGCCGGTCAGAAGGGCCGGGCCGCGTGGCGTGGGCGGACGGGTCAGCCGGTGGCGAGCAGGAACGCCCTCTTCGCCGGATCCCACAAGTAGATGCGCGGTGGGATGTTGCCGTTCGGCGTCTGGCGGCTGTATGTCGCGGCGTCGGTGAACGTCGGGACGTGGAAGGTGCCCAGGGAGAAGGCGGCGTCCTGGAAGGACTTGTAGGTGAGGTCCTTGCCCGCCTTCTTGGCGATGGCCTGGAAAAGGGCCAGGTAGCGGCAGGCGACCGATTCGGACGTGCCCCACGCGGGCTGATCGGGGGGCGTGAACGCCGGGTCGATGATTTTGCCCTTGAGTTCGGGCATCGCGGCCTCGATCGTGGGGAGACACGTGTTGATGGCCGGGTCGGTGTAGTTGGCGTCCTGTCCGATCGTCAGCGAGTCGCGCAGCACGCTCAAGTCGCTGTCGCGGTTGCTGAAGATGTAGGAGCCAACGGTGTTGACGCTCGCGAACAGCAGGCGGGGGCGGTAGCTGGTCTTCTGGAGCTCGGCGGGGAACGCCGCCTGGGAGCCGCCGACGACGAGCACGGTGTCCACGCCCGCGGACTGGAACTTCTGGATGAAGACGTTCAGCTGCGATGACACCGCGGCCGGGTCCTTGAGGTCGGCGTCGAGGACACCGGTCTCGGTGACGGGGATGTTCTTGGCGCGCAGGGCTGGCAGGACGACCTCGTCCAGGGTCGGCTGGTCGTCGCGGTAGGCGACGATGGCGAGCTTCTTGCCGGTCAGGACGCCCTTGTCGATAAACAGCTGCAGACCTTGGCCAAGCTCGTCGCCACCCCGGAGGTCGGAGATCCAGGGCGCCTGAGCCTTGGCGTAGCGCTCGGCGTTGAGGTCACCGCCGAGGACCAGCGTCTTGTGGGTCTGGACGTAGCAGTTCACGTCGTCGGCGTTGAGGCTGCCGAGGACGGCGAAGACCTTCTCGTCCTCGGTCAGCCGCACGCAGGTCTCCTGCGCGCCTGTGGGCGAAATGACGTCGACAGCGCCGAACACCGGAATGATCTTTCGGCCGTCGATGCCGCCATCTTTGTTGACCTTGTCGACGAGGGCGGTGAACACGGCCTGGTAGTCGCCGTGGTCGACGTCGAGGAACTGCTTGACCTTGGACAGGTCCGGATAGACGAAGCCAATCTTGATGCTGTCGGCGGTCACCCCGGGCGCGATCGCCGGCGCCGGCGGGGCCGGATACGCCTCGGCGGTGGTGGCGCCAACCGGCGGTTTGTCGGCCTCGTCGTTCGGCTTGACGCTGCAGGCGGTGACGGCGAGGGCGACGGCTCCCGCGAGGACTAACGCGCTGTATCTGCGAGCGCGGCGACGTGAGGTCATCTGACAGAACTCCAAGAGAGGGATACGGCTAAATGCACGGTTCACATGACAGGCGGCGGCGCACTGGCGCCTGGGCAGTGCGTCGGGTTACGCAGGTGCTGTCGCGCTGGTGGCAATGGGGTCGTTTCCCCCCGGGACGGGCGCGGTGCCGCTGCGGCTGATGGCGCGTTCGTCGGTGCCGAGGTAGCTGGCGATGACCTTCGGGTCGTCGCGGACGACGCCCGGGGTGCCCTCGGCGAGGACGCGACCGGTCTCGAGGCAGTAGACGCGGTCGCCGATGCCCATGATCAGTGGCATGTCGTGCTCGATGACGAGCATGGCGGCGTCGAGCTCGCGGCGGATCTCCTGGATGAGCGGGCCGAACGCCTCCGTTTCTCGCTGGGCGACTCCCGCGGTTGGCTCGTCGAGGCAGAGCAGGCGGGCGTCGAGGGCGAGCAGGCCGGCGAGCTCGACGATGCGCCGGGTGCCAGTAGACAGGTCGGCGATGAACGCGTCGGCGTAGCGGCCGAGGCCGAGGAAGCCGATGAGGTCGTCGGCAGCCGACCGCTGGGCGCGTTCCCGGGTGAACGTGTGTGGCAGGTGCAGGGCGGTGGACAGGAGCCCGGTGCGGCCGCGAGCCTCCAGGGCGATCTGTACGGTCTGGCGGACGGTGAGCTCGGGGAAGAGGGTCGCGGCCTGGAAGGTGCGGCCAAGTCCGGCCCGGGCACGGGCGGTGGGGCAGGCGGCGGTGACGTCGCTGCCCAGAAGCTCGACGGTGCCGGTGGCGGGAGCGAAGCCGCCGATGGCGTTCATGAGGGTGGACTTGCCGGCGCCGTTGGTGCCGATCAGTCCGACGATCTCGCCGGGCCCGACGCGCAGGGACACCCCGTCGACGGCGGTGAGACCGCCGAAGCGGACCCGGACGTCGCTGGTCGCCAGCACCGGCCGTCCCGCGGGTAGCGGCTGGCGGGGGACGGTCCGGGTGAGCGCCGCGGCCGTGGCGGCCTTTGGTGCGCTGGCCGGGGCAGGGCCGAGCCGCCTGGCGGCGAGCCGTAGGAGTGCGTCGCGGGCGGCGTAGCCGATCTGGACGAGGCCGCCGGGGAAGTAGAGCAGCAGGATGAGCAGGCCGAGGCTGGAGGTGAGCAGGGGGACGAGGCCGTTGCCGGGGAAGATCGCCGGCAGGCCGATGACCCAGAGGGCGCCGAGCACCGGGCCGTACACCGAGCCGAGGCCGCCGATGACGACGATCGCGACGAGGGCGAGCGAGTCGGCGGACAGGAAGTACCGGTCGCTGTAGGGGACGTTCTGGACGGCGCCGGCGAGCAGGCTGCCGCCTAGGCCGGCGATCCCGCCGGCGAGCGCGAACGCGCGCAGCTTCACCCGGGTCGCCCCGACGGTGTAGGCCGCGGCGGTCGCCGGGTTGTCCCGCACTCCGATGGTGGTCCGACCGATCCCGGAACGGCGCAGCCGGGCGACGACGGCCAGCACGACGGCCAGCACGACCAGGACGAGGTAGTAGTAGGCGCGCTGGCTGGTGATGTCGATGCCGAAGACGGTGTCGCGGGTGAACGAGGCCGTGTGGGCGCCGGCGTCCTGGAACAGGTCGCGGCGGTAAAGGTACTGCTCCGCGGCGATCCCGAACGCGAAGGTGCTGACCGCCAGCAGCAGCCCGCGTACCCGCAGCGCGCCCGCGCCGACCACGGCGGCGAGCAGCGCGGCGACGAGGCTCGCGAGCAGGACGGCCACGGGGAACGGCAGGGCGTTCAGCTCGATGGTGCTGCCCCCGACCGGGATCTGCATACCGCGGTTCAGGGCCGCGGCGGTGAGCGCGCCGAGGCCGGCGAAGGCCATCTGGCCGAGGGAGAGCTGCCCGGCCCAGCCGGTGAGGATGGTGACCGAGGCCGCGCAGATCGCGTAGCAGAGGATGATCGTGTAGAGCAGCTGCCGTGAGGCCTGAGGAACGAGCAGCGGCAGGACGACCGCGAGCGCGCCGAGCGCCAGCAGCGGGGCACGCTCGAGCTGGCGGACCCACCACAGGTCGCGCAGCCGCTCGGGGATCGGCGCCGCCTTGGGAGCGAACGAGAACGACGAGGCCTCGGTGTCGCGGCTACGGCTGACCAGGAACACCGCGGCCAGGACCAGCAGGAAGACCACGAGGTCGGTCAGGCCGGGCTGGTCGAGCCAGTTGAACTGGATGAACGACTGCAACAGGCCCAGGACGACACCGGCGAGCAGCGCGATCCGCAGCGACACCATCCGGGCGAGCACCGCCGCGGCCAGCGCCCGCAGCAGGGTGGTGGGGCCGAGGGTGGCGATCTGGCTCAGGGACTTGTTCTGCGCCGAGATCATGATGAGGCAGAGCGTGCCGATCAGCCCGGCCAGCGCCCACATCGCGGTGGAGACGAGCTTTGGGCTGATGCCCTGCAGCCTCGCGAGCTCCGGGTTACTCGCCGAGGCCCGCACCGTGCGTCCGAGCACCGTACGGCTCAGGAACAGGCCGAGCAGGATCGCGACGAGGGGAACCGTGATCAGGACACTCAGCTGCGCCCCGGTGATCCGCAGGCCGTCGACCGGGGACCACGTCCCGCCCCAGGGCACCGGGTAGTTTTCCGTCGGGTAGTCGTCGAGGTCCGGAAGGGCGGTGACGATGGTGAGCGCGAGCTGCGCGACGCCGATGGTGGCGACGAGCAGGATCACCCGGGGCGCGGCGAACAGCCGGCGGACCACGGCGAGGTCGACGAGTGCGCCGAACGCCGTGCCGACCACGAGCGCGATGACCAGGGCGATCCAGTACGGCACGTTCCACCGCACCACGAGCAGCGCGAACAGAACGGAGCCGACGAGGCCCATGTTCGCGACCGCGAAGTTGATGACCCGGCTGGAGCGGTGCACCAGCACGATGCCGATCGCGAGCAGGCCGATGACCAGCCCGGAGACGGCGCCGTCGAACAGCAGCTGGGTGGTTGGCATCTGCATGACTTCTCAGCCACCTTCCCGGCCGAGGAACACCGCGCGGGCGAGGTCGTCGCGTTCGGCGAGCTCACGGGCCGGCCCGGTGAAGCGGACCTGGCCCTTCTCCAGGAACACCGCCCGGTCGGCAATGGCCAGCGCGATGTTCAACGACTGCTCGACGACGACGATCGTCAGCCCGTCGGCCTTGAGCCGCTCCAGGATCGCCAGCAGGTCCTGCACCACCGCCGGCGCGAGCCCAAGAGACAGCTCGTCGATCAGCAGTACCTCGGGGTCGTGCAGCAGCACCATCGCGAGCGCGAGCATCTGCTGCTGCCCGCCGGACAGCGACCCGGCCAGCTGGGACTGGCGGCCGGCGAGGTCGGGGAAGAGGTCGAGGACGTAGGCGAACCGGCGGTCGCGGTCGGCCCGGTCGCGACGCATCCGGAACGCCGCCATCTCCAGGTTCTCCCGGATCGACATGTCCGGGAACACGCCCTTGCCGCCCGGCAGCAGGTGCACGCCGTACTTCCCGCGCTGTTCCGGGGAGACGTAGGTGATCGTGCGGCCGTTCAGGCGCACGACGCCGCGCGACGGGGTGCCGAGCCCGCAGATGACCTTCAGGATCGTCGACTTGCCGGCGCCGTTCGTCCCGAGCAGCGCCAGCGTCTCGCCGCGGCGGACCTCGAACGCGACGTCGAACAGCACCTGGACGTTGCCGTAGGAGAAGTCGACGCCGTTGACCTGCAGCACCGGGACGTTCTCCGGATCGGCCCGCTGCCGGTCGCGTTCGGCGAGCTCCTCGCGCAGGTCCGCGACGACCAGGGACAGGTCGTTCTTCACGAACGACGCGCCGCGGATCATCATCAGCCCGCCGACCAGGGTCGCCGGAATGCCGACCACCAGCACGGCGACCCGCGGGTCGTAGGCGTTACTGATCAGCCCGGACAGCAGCGCGCCGCCGGTGGCGCCGACGAAGAACATGTAGACCGCGGCCAGCGCCATGCCCAGCCCTCGCAGCCGGTAGGGCGTCACCGACTGCACCACCGGGCCGACCATCGCGAACGCGACCGACGCGAACACCGCGCCGGGAATACCCAGCAGCATGAACCCGACCCAGCCTGGCATGAACCACTGGACCGGCAGCAGTACCGCGCCCGGCAGCACGCACAGCCCGAGCAGCCGCACCGCCCGCTCGGGATCGCGGTGGTAGAGCCGGTCATAACGGGGCGCGACTATCGGCAGGGCGACCACGAAGGCGGCGCCGCCGAGGGAACCCGCCAGGCCCCGCTGGAACGTCGACATCCCGTAGTGGTCCTCGGCCCACAGATTCGCCAGCACGCTCGTGGTGAACAGGCTGAAACCCAGCGCCGAGAACGCGATGATCGCCGTCCTCAGAGTCCGGATACGCATCAGCCGGGCGAAGGCCGCCTCGACCGAAATCGGCGCCGGCGCGGCGTCCTCGATCACCTCGCCGAGTACGGAGCGCATCTCGTGCTGGCCGCGCGGCGGCTCCGGCAGTCGGAACGCCACGACCGCGACCAGCAGCGCCGGCAGCCCAAGGATGAAGAACGGCCAGCGCCAGCCGTTCTCCCCGCCGGCCCAGGTCGCGATCCCCGCGACGATCAGCGGGCTCAGCGCGCCGGCGGCGCGTGCCGCTCCGTACACCGACGCCGATAGCCGGCCCCGCACCCCGATCGGATAGGCGTCCGCGATCAGCGAGCTGTGCGCCGTGTTGTTGCTCGACTTCGCCACCCCGACCCCGAACCGGGCCAGGAAGAACAGGAACGCGTTCGCCGCCAGCCCGGAGGCCAGCACCATCAGCGAGAACACGACACCGGCCCAGCCGATCACCCGGCTACGCCGGAAGCGGTCCGCCAAAAAGCCCATCGGCAACGCACCGAGCACCAGGAACGCACCGGCCGCCGCCGAGATGAACACGATCGCGCCGTCGGACAGCCCGAACGCGTCTCGGATGTCCGGGGCCAGCACCGACAGCGCCGCCGACTCCAGCTCGTCCAGCGCGTTCAGCAGCACCAGGACCAGAAACGTCAGTGAACCACCCGCGGCCAGCCCCTGACGCAGCGACAGGGACTCGCCGCCGACACCCGGCAGCAACTCGTCGGCGAACAGCACCTCACGCCGCGCCTGGGCTTGCCGCTCCTGGCGCTCCGCCTCCGCGTCGATCAGACCTGTGGCCAGCTCCGCCGCCGACGGCGCGGAACCCTGGACAGGCCTGTCAGAGCCCTGGACGGGGCTGACGGGCGCGCTCACCGGCTCGTCCGAGGGTCGGGCGATAACCGGGACTCGAACAGGTCGGACACCGTTGGCCTACTTTCCGGGGGATGCCAGTGCCGCGGGCGACGCCTCGCCGACGGCGGTGCTGGACAGGTAGGAGCGGCGGCCCTCCAGGACCACTGGGTCGCCCACGACTTCGAAGGCGCCGCGCAGCCGGATGTCGTCGGATGAGCCGCCCACGAGGACTTGGACCGGGCCGGGTTCCAGCACGAACCGTCCGTCGAGGCCGATGTAGCCGAGCTGGCTCATCGCCACGGTGAACGCGACGGCCGCCGCCGCCCCGGGGGCGAGACCGAGCCGGAGGAAGCCGACCAGTTCCTGGGCCGGCCGGGTGACACCGGTGGCCTGGTCGGAGAAGTAGAGCTGCACGACCTCGTCGCCGGCCCGGTCGCCGGAGTTCCGCACGGTCAGGCGGACGGTCACCGCCGCGTCGACGTCGGCGGCATCAACGTCCGAGGGGCTGATCGCGAAGTCGCCGTAGTCGAACGTGGTGTAGCTCAGGCCGTGGCCGAACGGAAACAGCGGGGTCGACGGCATGTCCAGGTAGTCCTGGTGCATGTCGTGCTCGGTCCGCCGGTAGCCGGAGCCGGTCGGCTGACCAGAGTAGATGGGCACCTGCCCGGAGTGGCGGGGAAGCGAGATCGGGAGCTTTCCACCGGGGTTCACGTCACCGAACAGGACCTCGGTCATGGCCATGGCCGCGTGTTGGCCGCCGTAGTACCCGTACAGCAGGGCGGGCAGCGCGTCCACGACCGCGGCCAGCGCCATTGGCCGGCCGGTGTGGACGATGCCGACGCAGGGGGTGCCGGTGGCCGTCACGGCCCGGACGAGGGCGACCTGGTTCGCCGGGAGGTCGAGGTTCGCGGTGTCGCTGTCCTCGCCTTCGGTGATGCTCGAGGTGAACCAGCCGCCCCGCCCGCCGAGGGCGAGGATCACCACGTCGGCGTTCCTGGCGGCCGCCACCGCCACCGAGATGTCGGCCGGCTCCTCGTCCAGCACTCCGCATCCCGCGGTCACCGTCACTTCCGCATCAGGGACGGCGGCGCGGACGGCTTCGGCGAGGGACTGCGCGCCGTACATCTCGCGCAAATAGTCGTCGGCCGGCTTCCCGAGCGGGCCCGACAACTCCTCGATCATCAGCCGGATGGTCTCGTCTGTGAACATCGCGGCCATCTGCTCGGTGCCGGGAATCGTTCGCTGCTCGCCCCGCCGGGCGACGAACATCTGCAACGCGCCCGGATAGGTGTAAGCGGGGAACGCGAACCCGATGCTGTCGGCGTGCGGGCCGATGATCGCGATCCGCCGCAGGTCGCGGGACAGCGGCAGCTGGCCCTCGTTCTTCAACAGGGTGACGGACTGCCGGGCGAGATCGTGGGCGAGATCGGCACCGGCCCGGGCCGTCGTGTTGATGACGACCGGGTCCTCGGGAACGTAGGGCTGATCGAACAGGCCGAGGGCGAACTTGTCCCGCAGCACCCGCCAGCAGGCCTGATCCAGCTGCTCCAGCGGAACCGCTCCACGCTCGACGGCCTGGGCGAGGACCGGGCCGTAGCCGTCGGGAATCGGCAGCTCGACGTCGAGGCCGGCGGCCAGCGCCAGCCGACCGGCCTCCTCGGCGTCGCGGGCGACCCGCAGCCGCCGGTGCAGGTGGCCGACGGTGTCGTAGTCGGAGACGACGGTGCCGGTGAAGCCAAGGCGGTCGCGCAGCAGGCCAGTGAGGATCTCGCGGCTCGCACCGGCCGGAACGCCGTCGACCGTGCTGTAGGAATTCATCACCGCGGCCAGCCCGGCCAGCTTGATGGCGGCCTCGAACGGGCGGGCGTACACCTCGTACAGCTCGCGCGGCCCGACGGTCGTTCTGGCCATGTTCTGGCCGGCCTCGGTGAGGCCGTAGCCCAGGAAGTGCTTGCCGGTCGCGATGGCGCCCTCGCGCAGGTCGGTGCCCTGCATGCCGCGGGTGAACGCGACGCTCATCGCTGAGACCAGGTACGGGTCCTCACCGTAGGTCTCGTGTACCCGCCCCCACCGCGCGTCCCGCGCCACATCCATCACCGGGGAGAGCACGAACGGGTGGCCGATCGCCCGGACCTGCCGGCGCAGGATGGCGGCCATTTCCTCGACCCCGTCCGGGTTCCAGGTAGCGGCCAGCCCGATCGCCGTCGGGAACGTCGTGAACCCGGGCGACACCACCCCGTTCAGCGCCTCCACATGGAAGATCGCCGGGATGCCGAGCCGGGTCCGGGTGACCAGGAACCGCTGGATCTCGTTGACGGTCTTCGCCACCTGGTCGGGTGCCTTGTGACCCAGCATGCCCAGCCCCGTGACGTGCCCGACCCCCAAACCCAGGATGCGCTGGGCGGCGTCCGGAAGCAGGCCGTCCACGCCGAGAAGTCCGGCCGGCGGCACCCCAGTGACCTGCCGCGACTTCTCCTCGACGGTCATCATCCGTAAGAGTTCGGTCGCGCGAGCCTCCGGACTCGAGGTGGCGTCCTGGCTCATGCACGCCTCCTTGGTGCTCCGCCCCATGCCGCCGGGAAGCATGTCGGTCATCGCGGTTCCCCCGCCTGACCCTCCAGCGCTTCGATCCGGGTGGTGTTGGGTGGACAGTCATCGGCCGTAACCGTGACCGTGATCGCGCCGGGCGCGGTGGGGCGGATGACGGCGAGCGCCCGCCCGTCGAAGGTCGTCCGGACGGTGTCGAAGAAGTTCTCCTCCGACCGCGGGTCCGCGCTGCCGAAGCCGGCCAGCACCCCTGGCCCCGTCAGTTCGACGGCCACTCGGCGGTCGGCGGTGTTGTGGAGGTTGCCGGCGGTGTCGACGAGGGTGATAGCCACGAACGCCAGGTCGCGGTCATCGGCCGTGATCCGGGCCCGGTCGACCGTGACGTCGAGCCGGACGTCACCGGCGGCGGACCGCAGGGCGGTCCGGCCGGTTTCGTGTCCGTCGGTGTAGGCGACGGCGACGAGTTCGCCGGGCTCGTAGACGGTGGTGAACGAGGCGGTGAACCGGTTCTTTTCCCCCGCCGGCGCCCTGCCGACCGAACAGCCGTCGATCAGAAGTTCGATCTCGTCCGCGGCCGAGTAGACGTCAACCCGGACCGGCTTGCCCTCGTGGCCACCCCAGCTCCAGCTGGAGACGGAGTCACTCCACGACCACCACGTCGCCAGCCGGACCGTCTCACCGTGCCGCTCAGGGCGGTGGACTGCGATGTAGGGCTCAGCGCGCAGGCCGAACACGATCTCTCGGTAGTACGACGCCGGCCGGCGGTGGCCCGTGATGTCGATATCGCCGCACCACGCCGCCAGCCACGGGTAGTGGCCCTGGTGGTCTGGCATTCCGCTGGTCGCCGGTGCCGGATCGCTCTGGTACTCGACTCGACCGATCCCAGGCTCACCGAGGTAGTCCCAGCCGGTCCAGGCGAAGTCACCGATGACATGGCTGCTGTCCTGGACGAGCCGCCAGTTGCGGTCGATGTCCGAGGGGTATGTCTCGGTGCCGACGATCACCCGGTTGGGAAACAGCGTCCGATCCAGCTCGTACCGGGAGTCGAGATAGTTGTAGCCGGCGACATCCAGATACGCCATGGACTCCGCGGTCCGCGTGGTGACAATCTCGGAGGTCATCAACGTCGGCATGAACTCGCGAAAACGGGTCATCAGCTCGTTGACGTCGCCGGTCACCTCGCTGGTCTCGTCGCCCGCCGAGCCGCCGTCCGCGCTGTTCTTCTCCATGGACTCGGCACCGCCGGCGGCAATGGCCGAGAGCACCTCTGGCCCGGCGGCGAGCAGGCCGTTAACGGCATTCGTGACGAACCGGGTGTCGTCGAGTTCACGGACCTTCTCGGCGAGCCGGCGGCCGAGCACCGCCCCGGGCGCGGTGCCAACCTCCGGGATCTCGTTGCCGATGGAGTAGAAGACGACACTGGGGTGGTTGACGTCCTTGGCGACCATCGCTCGGACGTCCGACTCCCAGCTGGCGGTGAAGTCGCCGGCGTAGTCGTGGGCCGTCTTCGACCGGGTCCAGACGTCGGACAGCTCGTCCATCACGAGCATGCCGAGCTGGTCGCAGGCGTCGAGCAACGCCTTGCTGATCGGGTTGTGAGCGCTGCGGATCGCGTTGAAGCCGGCCTGCTTGAGGATCTCCACTCGGCGCGACTCGGCCCGGTCGATGGTGGCCGCGCCGAGCACGCCGTTGTCGTGGTGGATGCACGCGCCGCGTAGGTTCACCGGTTCGCCGTTGATCCGCAGGCCCCGGCGGGCATCGACGCTGAGCGAACGGATGCCGAAGCGGGTCGACTCCTCGTCCAGCCGCTCGTCTCCGGCGGTCACCGCCGTGCGGCAGGTGTAGAGGTAGGGGTGCTCCACGCCCCACCGCCGGGGCTCGGCCACGGTCAGCCGCTGGCGCAGGGTGGCCGTGTCGCCGGGGAACACCGTGACCGGGGCGACATCCCTGGCGACAATCTCGTTGTCGGCGTCCACGATCTCAGTGACCACCTCGACCGTCCGCGTCACGGCCGACTCGTTCTGAATCTCGGTCGCCACGGCGACGACAGCCAGTTCGTCGTCGATGGCCGGGGTCGTGACGCGCACCCCGTCGAGCGCCACGTGCAGCAACTCGCTGACGATGACACTCGTGCCGCGGTAGATACCACCACCCGGGTACCACCGGCTGTCGTCCTGGCCGCGCGCCTCCACCCGCACCTCGTTGTCCGCCCCGTACCGCAGCAGATGGTCGGCGCGCACGTAGAAGTTGGAGTAGCCGCTGGCGCACTGCCCCGCGAGGTCGCCGTTGATGTAGACCCGGGCATGGCGGTAGACACCCTCGAACTCCAGGGCGACCCGCCGCTCCTGGTACTCCTCCGGCACGAAGAACGTCTTCCGGTACTCGTAGCCATCGGCCGGGAAGTAGCCGCGGTGACCCGCCTCCCGGTCGGAGCCGTCCCGCTCGCGGCGCACCATCGCGTCATGCGGCAGCCGGACCGCTTCCCAACCCTCGTTCGCCCAGCCGAGCAGCGCCTGGAACGCGTCGGGCTTCCGGCGGTACGACCAGCCGTCGTTAAAGGATTTACGGATCACTCACGGTCTCCTGATCGCGTCCCCAGCTCCGGCCGCCCTCGGTGGACGGCGGCGAGGTAGGGCAGGCATGGCAGATGCGGGGCCGAGAAATATGTCGGCGTACGCGTCCCACGTCACTAGCATGTGCTAGTAGCGTGGGACGTAAGCTAGCACGAGCTACCTATGCGCACAAGTCCAGAAAGTTTCCGGACCGAGGTGGTGGGAGGGCGAGGCGGTGGCCGTGCAGGAGCTGGCCACCAGTCGACGCGTGACCGCCCTCGACCTCGCCCCCGAAGCGGGGGGCTCGCGCGCGACCGTCGGGTTCGCCCCTGAACGACACGCCAGGTCAGACGATCTCCGAGGGCACCCGCGGACGTATGCTGCGAGCCGCCGAACGCCCCGGCTACCTGCCGAACAGCGTCACCGTGGCGTAGGCCGTGTTCCGGCCGGTGTCGAGCTGCGCGGATCCGTCGGCGGCGTACGGGCTTCCGATGGCCCTGACACCGGGTAGCGAGGCCACTCTCGCCAGCATGCCCGCGACGTCGGCGCGCACCTCGGCCGCTTCGACGGCCTCGTCGGCGGTGCGCCAGACGATGCGGCCGGTCTCGGTCGAGCCGGTCGACGGGCCCAGCAGCGCATAGGCGTGTGCCGACTCGCTGTCGGGTAGGTCGGCGACAGTCTTGAAGTTGGACCCATCCCGATGACAAGGCCGATCAGGACGGCGATGCCGCCGGCCCAGCCCCCCCGGACGACGAGGCGGTGCCGAACGCGCCACCGGGCAAGAGCGGGCACGAGACTGCCTTTCCCGAGAGCCGGAAACTGGCAGCCACGCTCTCCCGGAAGCAGGCGCGAAACGTCCACCCACCGCTGTCATCCCCGTGTACCGCGACCGCGGTACACCCGGCCGCAGCCAGTACCGCGACACCAAGATCAGTTGGCTATAGCATGAGACTGTCGCGGGAACTGTTGTCATGCGGTCGGAATGCGCGTCCGATCTCTGACGCGGTGAGGTCGAAGTGGTCCCGCGGGTCGGGCAGGACGATCGGCCGGTCGGCGCGGTCGTGGCCTTCGCAGAGTCGCGGACCAGGTCCTCGACGCCTATCGGGTCGTCATCGCCTCTGTGAGGTGGTGAACGGCGACAGGCGGGCCGAAGTAGGGGCCTTGACCACAGTGGCAGCCGGCGGCTTTGGCGATGTCAGCTTGGTGCGGGTTGACCAGTCCTTGCGCGATGACGGTGGCCCTGAGGGCGTCGGCCAGGCGGACCAGGCCGACGATCAAGGTTGTTGGTGCGGTCCGAGTCTGGTCGGTGTTCGTGGCGGCGGCGGTTATCAGTGCCTGATCGATCTTGATGATGTCGACTGGTAGCCGGTGCAGCCCGGCGAAGCCGCCGGAGTCGGCGCCGACGTTGTCGAGGGCGATACGCACGCCACGCCGGTTGAGTTGGTTCAGTGCGCGCGCGGCGTCATCGAGATCGCGGCCGGTTGTCGTGCCACTGATCCCGATCGCTAATGCCGAGGGCGGTACACCGTGACGACGTAGCTCCGTAACGATGCGTTCCACCAGCCCACGATCGCGTAGTCCTGGCGGGGGGATTTTGATGTACACAGCGACATCGGCGCCGAATCGACTTCGCAACGCAGGCAGATCCGCGCAGATCGCCGTGAGGACGCAGCTGTCGAAGATCGATCCGGCGTCGCCAGTCTGGTCCGGGCTCGGTCGGCCTTTGGCAGCCCCGGTCGCTGTCGCCGCTCCATGGCTGGATGACCAGGACGGCAGGGCTTCGAATGCCACGACGCGATGGTCGGTGAGCGCGACGATCGGCTGATAGTCCACGCGGAGGTCGGCCGGTTCGTCCTGGGATGTGAGTGTCGGGGTGGCGTCGTCGAACGGAGAGGCGGGCAGGTCGACCAGGCCGGTGGCCAGGTGGAAGGTGACAATCTGCCCGTCGGCTCGCCGTTTGGCGGCGTACATTGCTGCGTCCGCGCGGCGTAGCAGTTCGTCGGCGTCACCCGGGCGGGTGTCGGCGCAGATCGTGGCCATCCCGATGCTGACGCCGACGTGCTCGGTCCGGCCGTGGAAGACGAACGGGCACCGTAGGGCCTGCGCGACCCGGTCGGCGACGTGGTGCGGTGCCTCCGCGTCACCGGAGAGCAGGATCGCGAACTCGTCGCCGCCCAAACGCGCGACGAGGTCGGTGTCGCGGACGCAGCCAGTCAACCGGCGGGCCATAGCGACGAGCAACTCGTCGCCGGCGGCGTGGCCAAGGGTGTCATTGATGGCCTTGAACTTGTCAAGGTCGCAGAACAGGACGGCGGCCTGTCGGGGTCGAGGTGAGCGCTGTCCGTCGCGCCTGCGGGCCGTCCCGTCGTGAGCCGCGACGACTCCGCTTGGCTGGGCGGCGAGCTCGCCCTCGAGCCGTCGGTTGAACAGCAGCCGGTTGGCCAGCCCGGTCAGCGGGTCGTGGTGTGCCTGGTAATGCAGCTCCTGACGCGCCCGTCGAACCCGGGACAGCAGGGCGGTGTTCTCGACAACAATGATCATCTGGCGGACCACCACGAAGACGATCAGAAGGATGCTGACCGCCATCTCGACCGAGCCGAGACGCCTGCCGGCCGCGAGCGTTGCCACGAGGATCACGGCCACCGCCATAGGCGCATAGGGCAGGAACACGTGGGCCCAAGTGAAGGCTCCGCGATGGCGTCGGCCGCGGCCGTCGCGCCGGTCCGGCCTGGGTACGCCGACCGCGAGCGCGATAAGTATGGTTCCGGCCAGGGCGAAGGCGGAGTACCTAAGACTCAGGGCTTGACCCCCCGTGCTGATGGTGCGGATCCAGGCGCCCTGGGTGATGATCTGACCTGCTAGGCCGACGCCTAGCAGCATCAGCGCTCGCGGATTGGCCGGCCGCCGGAACGTCGCCTGGAGGCCCACGATCACCGCGAGGGTCATGGCAGTGACCGGAAAGAGCACGACGACGGTGTACCGTACGGTGTCAGGAAGACCGGAAAAGACCATGTCGTCCAGGATGGTAGTCCAGGCGACCAGGAAGATTGATCCCGTGATCAGCAGTCCGTCCAGAATCGCGACTAGTGATTGCAGCGTGATCTTCCCGACGGGTTCGGCCGTGTCGCCGTCGTCTTCCGGGGTTAGGGCGGATGTGGGAAACAGGACAAGGGCCGCCCCGGCGGGTAGTGGCGCGAAGAGGAAGAACAACGCGCTGTAGGAGTATGCGTCCCATGAAACGTTCGGAGTGAACAAGTAGAGTAGCGCTAGGGATACAGCACACCCGACGGCGCAGTTCAGTGCCCAGATGGCTATGCACAGCCGCCAGCGGCGCTCCGCCGCCCGCGCCCGCCGCATGGTCCAGACGGCGGTGCCCAGGCTGAACAAGAACGCGGTCAGGCTCGAGGCGGCTGACAGGGTAGCGCTCGAACCGGCGGGCATCACCCCCCATAACGCCGTGACTGCCGCGAAGAACGCCACCGCGGCCAGCACCCAGCACTTCCAGACCGACATCGACACCGTGCCGTCGAAGATGTCGGACCCTCCGGGCGCCGAATCGACTGATAGCGGCGAGTACATACAGACAATATAAGGTCGCTACCTACGTCGTGGCCAGCGGGAGCACCCTCGCCAAATTTCACTAATTCCGGAATATCGGCTATTTCTACTTCTGACGTTGTTCATGTCGATTGCTGATTTGGGGCGGTCGCCGGCTCGTGGACCGTGCGTCGGTCCAGCCGCCGCCCGCTGAGGCGCCGCGTCTCCCAGGTGGACAGCATCGCCCGCATGAAGCAGCCAAACCCCGTGCCGCGAAGCCGTCTTGGTGGCGTCTGGCGGAGTGCTTCCGGACCTGCCGCGGTCAGGGTGCCCCTGCAAACTTACGCGAGCAAGTGACCTGGGACGCAAGCTGGCATCGAGGGGCTTGTATGTGCAAGTCTTACCGCGATGACGGCGGCAGGACCGGAAGGCGGAGGCAGAGCGGGCATGTCGGAGGCGACCGTCAGGCGCCGCGTGACATCCACCGACGTCGCCCGGGAGGCCGGGGTCTCGCGGGCCACCGTGACGTACGTCCTCAACGACACACCGGGGCAGACGATCCCGCAGAGCACCCGGACACGGGTGCTCGAAGCCGCGGCCCGCCTCGGCTACCGGCCGAACAGCGCCGCGCGGACCCTGGCCAGCGGCCGCAGCCGGATCGTCCTGCTCGTGCTGCCCGACTGGCCCCAGGAGTTCAGCTTCCGGCACTTCCTCGACGAGGCATCCCTCGCCCTGGACGAGTCCGGCTACTCCCTCGTCACCTACACCCGCCACCCCGGCACCCGCGGCCGGCCGCTGTGGGAGGCCCTCAACCCGGACCTCGTGATCGGCCTTGTCCCGTTCGACCCCGACGACGTCGCCTCGATCCGCGGCTGCGGCGTCACCAGGCTGTTCCCCGACCCCGACGAGAGCGACTCAGCCGACCTCTCGATGGCGGTGAGCGCCGGCCCGGAACTCCAGGTCGACCACCTGATCGACCGCGGTCACCGCCGGCTGGTCTATGCCACGTTCAAGGAGCCGCCCCCCTACTCGCTCGTCCTCGCGCGTCACCGGGCCGCATGCGACCGCGCCTACACACGTGGTCTGCCCCCGCCCGACCTTGAACGGATCGACCATCAGGACGGATCCACCGAGGAGGCGATCCGTCGGTGGCGTGACATGGGCATCACCGGCGTCATCGCCTTCAACGACATCGTCGCCGCGGTGGTCGTCGTCGCCGCGGCCACCGCGGGACTGCGGGTACCCGACGACATCGCCGTCATCGGGCACGACGACAACCAGACGGCCGCTATGTTCGTTCCCCAACTGTCGACCATTCGCTTCGACCCCTCGACCCTCGGCCGCGACTTCGCGAACCTCGCGCTACACAAGCTGGAAGGCCGCCCCTGGCAGAACCCGGACGCCTCCACCCGTGTCACACTTGTGCGCCGGAGAACCACCTAAGGAGGAAGCGATCGGAAAATTTTGTCGGCGGACGGAAGCGCCGACGCCCGAATCGAAATCTGGAGCCCACGAGCGTCGGAACAGGCACTGATGGGACGCGATGACCGCAACTCGCCTTGAGTAGAGCGGATGGCATTTCCGCGACCACATTTTGCGATGGCCACCCAGTTTCCGATCTTATTTGAATGGCACTTCAGCCGGTGCTGCCATCGGCGCAGACACGCTCTCGAACAGGCTCGAACTCCGTCCCGGCGGAGGACACCCGAACAAAAGCATAGCAGGAGAGCGGTTCGCCCGCGTAGTTGCGCAGGTCGACAGGTGCGATGAGGCCACCCGCGTCATAGTCGGAGACGCCGCGCAGAGCCCTGATGAACCCCTCTCGGGTGGGGCAGGGTCCGGCGAGTTCAAGCCCTCGCAGGAAAAGGTCGGTGTTGATGTATGTGAACATGGCGAACTGCTGGTCTGTTTCTGTTGATTCTGGAGCGTAGGAGGCCATCGCGTCCCGGTAGCGGTCGATCGCTGGGCCACCGGCTTCGAACGGACGGAAAAAGACCGGTATAGACACACCGGCGAGCGATGGGCCAAGAGTTCCCAGCAGACTGCGGTCATAGCCGGACAGAGCGACACTGACCGTGAGGGGCATGCGCGCCGCGCGGGTCGCCTGCACAACCTTGCCGAACTCGTCCGGCGCTTCGATGCCCAGCAGGGCGTCGGCGCCAAATTCGGCGATCTTTTGGGCGACCTGGGCCGGGTCACCGACGGCGGCCGAGAAGGTGAACCTCGCGACCGTGTTGATCCCCGCCGCATTGAGCCCCTGCGTGTACGACGTTACCGCGCTTTCAGTCACAGGCGAGGTGTCCGGGGTGACGATGGCGACCTTGGTGCCGCCGGCGTCTTGGATGTACCGGCCGACGACCACGGGCGAAGCAGAATAAACGACCGCGAACATATTCGCGCGCCCCACCCAGGCGGGTTCGATGGCTAGACCGGTGACAGGCACTCCCTGCTTCGTGAGGCGTTCCATCGAGTCATGGAGAGAGGCGCTCGCAGTCACGAGCCCGAATACCTGCCCATGCTGGACGAGGTCTTCCACCGCAAGGGCGCCGACCGTCGCCGAGCCCTCATCGTCGCGCCACTGAGCGGAGATTCGCCGACCGTGCACGCCGCCTTCCGCGTTAGCAAGGCCGATCCTGGCATCGAATCCAGCCCTGGCTGAGACGAAAACGGAGCTGGGCGGCCCCGAGTCGGGATAGACGAACCCAAGAGTCGCCTCGCTCGGCGTGATTCCTGGGGCGTCACAGGTTGCGCCCTGCCCGTTCCCGTCCCTTGATGGCGCGCAGCCAATCACGGCCACGACGAGTACTACTGCCGTGGCCTCTAATAATATCCGCGGTGTACGCAGGCGCATTTTTCCCCCTATATTTCTGCATCGAAATTTGCTGCGGCCTTGACGGCCGCGGTCGGGACCTCGAGCATTCACGGCGCCGCGACTCGTCGCGCCGTCGGGTCGCCACCGCTACGAGCCAAGTCGGTCGTCAACGGGTGCTGTGCCACGGCGGTCCAGATCGCGTGTTCTGATCGGCCAATGAATGTCATGAAGGTGCGGCAAATTCCGCTGCCTTGCCACGGGCGGGGGCGTCCTGGCCGCGAGCCTCCGTCAAGGCATTGGCATCCTCGTCGTATTTCAATGACCGATTCTCGTGGAAATCAAAAAAGCAGTACCGCACATTGGTATCCGGAATAAGGTTGGCGCACGCCCCGTGTACGGGTATATCGCCTCCGGCGACCGATTATCGGTATCGATGTTCCGGCGATCCGTGGACCGTCTCGCGCTTGTATGTCTTGTCAGACTGAAGCCGAGCCGGCCCGCTGTGGTGTCGATCGCTCCTGAGCCTGCCACACCGCGGTACCGTGAGGAAGCCTGACCGCTGCTTGGTCTTCGCCGACCCCGCAGGGGAGCGGCAGGAACGCGTCGCGCTTTCCGTGTAGAACCAAGCCGTTGTCGAAGGGTGCGCGGGTCAACAGAACTCCTGGTCGGCTCAGGAAATGTGTTCAGGTAGGCCACCGCCTGAACACGTCCATGGAGGGCGCACATCGGCGGCTATGGGCGCAGGGCCACAGCGGCGGGCGGATCTGTCCCGCGCCTGGAATGCGCTCAGAGTGCTAGCGCGCTAAGCGAAGTGGACGGTAGCACCGCCAACTGACGCGTGCAAGCGCGGATCGGCGGAAACGGTTGCGTTCGGAGCAGACGGCACATACGTGCCAGCGCCGCATCGGCGTTTCCCAAGATCACTTGCCCTGGATCGACCGCTGTCGCCTCAGGCCACCACCACGTATGCTTCCGAGTGTTCCAGTTATTAGACCTTCTTTCCAACTATTGGAATGGTGGTGACGTAGGTGCCGCTCCGGAGTGCGCAGTGGTACGCGGGAGAGGACCGGAACGCCTACATCCACCGGGCTTGGATGCGCCGCGGCCGGCCGGCGGACGCGTTCACCGGCCGGCCGCAGATCGCGATCGCGAACACCGCGTCGGACCTGACCCCATGCAACGCCCACCTGACCGCGGTCGCGGCCGCCGTGCGGAACGGTGTCTACGAGGCAGGTGGCATCCCCCTGGAGCTACCGGTCCTCTCCCTAGGCGAGACACAGGTGCGACCCACCGCGATGCTCTGGCGCAACCTCGCCGCGATGGCGACCGAGGAGATGCTGCGCGCCAACCCGATCGACGGTGTCGTGCTCCTCGGCGGCTGCGACAAGACGATTCCGGCACTGCTCATGGCGGCGGCCTCGGTCGACCTGCCGTCCGTCGTCCTCCCTGGTGGGCCGATGCTCACCGGAACCTTTCAGGGGAGCGCGCTCGGCTGCGGCACGGACGTGTGGCGACTTTCGGAGGAGGTACGGGCTGGCACGCTGTCGGCAGAGCAGTTCGCCCGGTCGGAGTCGGCCATGATCCGTAGCGACGGGCACTGCAACACGATGGGCACGGCATCGACCATGGCGCTGGTCGCCGAGGCACTCGGCACCATCGTGCCCGGCGTCGCCGGGATACCCGCGCCGGACAGCCGCCTGCTGGAGGCAGCACACAGGACCGGCCGGCTGGCCGTCGATCTCGTCGCCGCCGACCGGCGGCCAAGCACCTTTCTCACGAAAGACTCCTTCCACAACGCGATCGTGACGCTCGCCGCGATAGGCGGATCCACCAATGCCGTCGTGCACCTGCTCGCGATCGCGGGAAGGCTCGGAGTGGACCTCACGATCGACGACTTCGACCGGATCGGCGCGCGCGTTCCCGTGCTTGTCGACCTGCAGCCGGCGGGCCGGTTTCTGATGGAGGACCTACACCGCGCCGGCGGGTTGCTCGCGGTGTTGCGAGAGGTCCGCGACCTGCTCGAACCGACCGCGCGCACGGTCACCGGCAGGCGGCTGGTGGACTACCTCGACGACGTCACGGTCTGGGATCCGGAGGTCATCCGGCCACGGTCGGCCCCGCTCGTCCCTGAGGGCGGCATCGCCGTGCTCCGCGGCAACCTCGCGCCCGCCGGAGCACTGATCAAACCAGCGGCGGCGTCCCCCGAACTGCTGCGCCACCGCGGCCGGGCGGTCGTCTTCGACAGCATCGAGGACTTCCACGCCCGGATCGACGACCCCGCCCTCGACGTCGACGCGGACTCGGTGTTGGTACTGCGCGGCTGTGGCCCACAGGGCTACCCGGGCATGCCCGAGGTCTCGAACATGCCGCTGCCGCGGAAGCTGCTGGCGCGAGGCGTCCGCGACATGGTGCGGGTGTGCGACGGCCGGATGAGCGGAACCGCCTACGGGACCGTCGTGCTGCACGTGGCCCCGGAGGCCGCGGCCGGCGGCCCGCTCTCTGTCGTCCGCACCGGGGACATGATTGTTCTGGATGCCGCGGCGCGGCGCATTGATGTCGAGCTCTCCGACGAGGAGCTGGCGACGCGCACCCCGGCCGAGGCCACCATCGCCGCGTACGCCAACCCGAAACGCGGCTGGGAGCGGCTCTACGTCGACCACGTGCGGCAGGCCGACACCGGCGCCGACCTCGACTTCCTGGTCGGCTCCAGTGGGTCGGCGGTGAGCCGTGAGTCGCACTGACCGTCGCGGACGGCGCCTCATCGCGGCCCGACGCCACGCACATGATCAGAGCTATGGCTCCAGCCCGCTCGATGGCGACCCGCTCTCCGTCGACAGCCGCCTCGTCGCCGCGCTGGACCAGGCGGCCCCGGGGCGGGTCGCGGCCCGGGCGTCGGACCGGCTGGCCTTCGCGCACGACGCCTCGCACTACCTGCTGGTACCGCGGGCGGTGGTGGCCCCGGCCGACGCCGATCAGGTCGCCGCGCTGCTACGGACCAGTGCGGCGACCGGGGTACCACTGACCTTCCGTTCAGGTGGAACCAGCCTGTCTGGGCAAGCCACCGCCGGCGGCGTCCTCGTGGACACTCGGCGTGACTTCCGCGCCATCGAAGTGCTCGACGACGGCGCGCGCGTGCGGGTGCAGCCCGGGGCGACCGTGCGTGCGGTCAACAGTCGGCTCGCCCAATACGGCCGCCGGCTCGGACCCGACCCGGCCAGTGAGTCGGCGTGCACCATCGGCGGCGTCGTGGCCAATAACTCCAGCGGAATGTCCTGCGGCGTCGAGCGAAACACCTACCAGACGCTGGAGTCAGCGATCCTCGTGCTTCCCAGCGGCACGGTGGTGGATACCAGCGCGCCCGACGCTGACCAGCGGCTGCGGACCTTGGAACCGCGCATCCATGCAGGTCTCGCCCGACTCCGCGACCGGGTCCGCGGCAATCCGGCGTCGATGGCGACCATCCGCCGGCTGTACACCCTGAAGAACACGATGGGTTACAGCGTGAACTCGTTCGCCGATCACCTCCGGCCGCTGGACATCCTCACCCACCTGGTGATCGGCAGCGAAGGGACCCTGGCGTTCGTCGCCGAGGCCACCTTCCGCACCGTTCCAGCGCACCCGCACGCCGCCACCGCACTGCTTGTGCTCCCGGACCTCGCCGTCGCCACCGCGGCGCTGCCGGAGCTCGTGGCCACCGGATTCACCGTCATCGAATTGCTCGACGCCACCAGCCTGCGCGTGGCCCAGCGCGATCCCAGTGCCCCCGAGCAGCTGCGAAACCTCGCGGTCCGCGGCCACGCCGCCCTGCTCGTCGAGCACCAGCAGCCAACCGCCGAACAGCTTCGGGAGCGGGTCGAAGACTCAGACACAGTCCTGAGCGCACTGCCGCTGGTGACCGAACAAACGCGGAACGTGCTCAGCTCCGACCCTCGAACCCGCGCCGCGCTATGGCGGATCCGCAAAGGGCTGTATGCGGCAGTGGCCGGAGCCCGCCCATCCGGGACCACCGCGCTGCTGGAGGACATCGCCGTCCTGGTCGACAACCTGATGGCGACCTGCCAAGAGCTGAATGTCCTCTTCGGCAGGCACGACTACGGCGACAGCGTGATCTTCGGCCACGCCCGCGACGGCAACATCCACTTCCTGCTCAACGAGGACTTCGACCGCCCCGAACTGGTACGGCGCTACCTCTCCTTCACCGAGGACATGGTCGACCTCGTCCTTGGCCAAGGCGGGACGCTCAAGGCCGAGCACGGCACCGGACGCATCATGGCCCCGTTTGTCCGCCGGCAGTACGGCGACGAACTGTACGACGTCATGCGGGAGGTGAAACGCCTCATCGACCCGAACGGCCTGCTCAACCCCGGCACCCTGCTCGACGAGGACCCTGCCGCGCACATCCGCCACCTCAAGTCCACACCCACCGTCGAGGCCGAGGTCGATCGCTGCGTCGAGTGCGGCTACTGCGAACCCGTGTGCCCCAGCAAGGACCTCACTACCTCCCCCCGCCAACGCATCGTCCTGCGCCGCGAGATCGCCCGCGCCCGCACGATCGGAGACTTCGAACTCCTGCGACGGCTGGAGCGGGAGTACAGGTACGACGCAGTCGAGACCTGCGCCGTCGACGGCATGTGCCAAACCGCCTGCCCCGTCCTCATCGACACCGGCGATCTCACCAGGCGGCTGCGGGCCGAGAGCCGCGGACCGGTCGAGCAGGCCGCCTGGAAGGTGGCGGCCCGCCACTGGGACGGCGGCACCCGAACCGCCGCTGCCGCGCTCACCGCCGCGCGGAGCGTCCCCGCTCCGCTGCCCAGGCAGGTCAGCGCCGTCGCCCGGGCGTTGCTCGGCGCCGACGACGTGCCAGCCTGGTCGGCCGACCTGCCCCGTGGCGGGACTCGCCGGCGTCCAGGCGCCACCGCCGCCGCCCAGGCGGTCTACTTCCCGTCCTGCGTCTCGACCATGTTCGGCCCGGCCACCGGCGTCCGCGACGCGTTCCTGGCGCTGTGCGGGCGAGCCGGCATCCCCGTCCGGATCCCGGACGAGATCGCCTCCCTCTGCTGCGGCACCCCCTGGAAGTCGAAGGGCCTCAACGCCGGGCACGCCGCCATGCACGCCCGGGTCGTGCCGATCCTTCGACGGGAGTCCGACAACGGCGCGCTATGCGTCGTCGTCGACGCCGCGTCGTGCACCGAGGGCCTCCAGCAGCAACTGGCCAACGAGGGTGTGCGGGTCGTCGACGCCGTCGACTTCGTCGACGGCGTCGTGCTCCCCGCCCTCCCCGCCGCCCGGCGTATCCCGTCCGTGGTCGTACATCCCACCTGCTCCTCCACGCGACTGGGACTGAACCCGGCGCTGGAACGCGTCGCCGCCGCAATCGCCGAAGACGTCTTGTGGCCCGAGGAGTGGAGCTGCTGCGCCTTCGCCGGCGACCGCGGCCTGCTGCACCCCGAGCTCACAGCATCCGCCACCGCCGCGGAGGCACGCGCCGTCCGCGGCTACGACGCCACCGCGCACGTCTCGCTCAACCGGACCTGCGAACTCGGCATGACCCGGGCGACCGGACGCACATACCAACACATTCTCGAGGTCCTCGAACGGGTGACCCGCCCCCGGCAGGACCCACCGGCTCGCTCCCACCCGACAGGACAGCGATGACAAAAATGACCAGACCAACCCTTCCGACCGGTACCGCCGACATACCCGGGGCGGCATCCGGGAGACGACACCAGGCCGGGCACCGATGAGCGCCAGCCGCACGGCCCTCGTCACCGGTGGCATGAGCGGCCTCGGAAAAGCCGCCGCCACGCGGCTGGCCGAAGACCGCGTCAGGGTCGTCACCCTCGACATCGCCGACGGCGCCGACCTGCGCGTCGACGTCACCGACCCAGCGGCCGTCCGCGCCGCCGCCGCGACAATCGGCCCGGTCGACATCCTCGTCAACTCCGCCGGCATCGTTGGCCCGAACGCGCCGCTGTGGGAGATAGCACACGACAGCTGGGAACGCACCTTCGCCGTCAATGTGCGAGGCACCTTCAACACCTGCCAGGCGTTCATCCCCGGAATGATCGAGCGCGGCTGGGGACGCATCGTCAACATCGCCAGCATGGCTGGCAAGGACGGAAATCCAAACATGTCGCCGTACTCGGCGTCGAAGGCCGCTGTCATCGGCCTGACCAAGTCGCTCGGCAAGGAGCTGGCCACCAGCGGGGTACTGGCCAACGTCATCTCTCCGGCCGTCATCGAGACGCCGATGAACGCCAGCACCGCTCCCGACGCACTTGCTCACATCACCAGCCTGATCCCCATGAAACGCCTCGGACGCCCAGAGGAAGTCGCCGAACTTGTCGCCTGGCTCGCCTCCGACAAGGTCAGTTTTTCCACCGGAGCCGTCTACGACATCAGCGGCGGCCGCGCCACCTACTGATTCCCGGCACCGATGCCCCCGTCATCTTCGACTCATTCACCGGCGCGGGACACCGGCCTGGGAGGCACCGAGCGCCGCCAGCCCGTCACGGTCGCCGGCCCCGTGCACGCCACCGCCGACGAGCCACGCAAGACCCCAGCTGGGACCGGCTGCAAGTGGACCGAGCGGGTATCGCCGCCTTCACCAGGCGCGCCGAGGCGATCAGAAGCCACCATGGTCGATTTCCAACTGTTGGAATGGTGGACGAATTAATGGAACGGGAGATAGTGTGCTTCCGTGCTCGACAACGTGCCGGTGCCAGCGGCCAGTAGCTCCGGAAAGGCCGAGGAAAGCCGACTGGTGGGGTCCGACCGCGTTCTCGCCGTCCTGAAGGAACTGGCCCGGCACCCCGACGGGGTCGGGCTGGACGAGCTGACGCGCGCCATCGGCAGCCCCAAGCCCACAGTGCACCGCGGGCTACGGGCGTTGTGCCGGGCCGGCCTGGCCGATCAGGACGAACGAGGCCGCTACCGGCTGGGCGACGAGTTCCTGCGGATGGCCTTCGCGCACCACGAGGCCCGGCCCGAGCACGTGCGAGTCCGTCCTGTGCTCGAGCTCCTGGCCAGCCGGTTCGGCGAGACCACGCACTACGCGGTGCTCGACGGCCGCGAGGTCGTCTACCGCGCCAAGGTTGACCCACCCGCCGGCGCGGTCCGGCTCACCTCGACGATCGGCGGACGCAACCCGGCTCACGCCACCGGAGTCGGAAAACTGCTCCTCGCCCACCACCTGCGGACTCGCGAGGACGTCGCGGCGTGGGTGGACGACCTCCCGCTCGCCCGGCGCACCCCACGGACCCGGTGCACGGTCGACGACCTCCACCGCGACCTGAGGGAGATCCGGGAACGGGGCTACGCGACCGACGACCAGGAGAACGAAAACGGGATCAACTGCATAGCTCTCCCGGTCTATCCCACGTCGCCCGCCACGCCCAGCGGCGCGGTGAGCATCAGCGCGCTGGCCTATCGCACCCCCGTCAGTTCCCTCGTGGACGCCCTCGGCGAGATCCGCCGCACGCTCGGACCTCTCGGCGAGCCACACCCGTCCCGATAGCCGGCCCCTGGTCTCCCGCCGGCCGGGGATCCACGCCAATTCCACCCGTCCCGGCCACCGGCCGCCCCCGCGGCCAGCGTGCCGCCGATCCCTGGAGCGTCACCGTGTATCTCATGCGCATCGGCGCGCCCGGCACAGAGAAGCCCGTCGCCCGCATCGACGACGAGACCTACGTCGACCTCTCCGACGTGGTCGGCGACTTCGACGAGACCTTCTTCGGCACGGGCGGCCTCGACCGCATCCGGCCGGTCGTGGCCGAACGCGCGGCCTCCGGCCAGGTCTCCCGGTTCGCCGGGGAGCGGACCGGCGCCCCGATCGCCCGGCCGCATCAGATCCTCTGCATCGGCCTGAACTACCGTGACCACGCCGCCGAGACCGGGCAGGCGGTTCCCGACGAGCCGATCCTGTTCACCAAGTCACCGAACACGCTGGTCGGCCCGGACGACGACGTACGCATCCCCCGCGGCTCCACCAAGCCCGACTGGGAGGTGGAACTCGGCCTTGTCATCGGCCGGAGAACCAGCTATCTCGACTCTGTCGACGACGCCAGGGATGCTATCGCCGGCTATCTGGTGGTGAACGACGTCAGCGAGCGCGCGTTCCAGATGGAACGGGGCGGTCAGTGGGTCAAGGGCAAGTCCGCCGAGACCTTCAACCCCGCGGGGCCGTGGTTGGTCACCTCCGACGAGATCGACGACGTACTCGCGCTGGACATGTGGCTCGACGTGAACGGCGTCCGCCGCCAGGCCGGATCCACCAAGACCATGATCTTCGACCCGTGCTTCATCGTTCACCACCTCAGCCAGTTCCTTGTTCTGGAGCCCGGTGACCTCATCAACACCGGCACCCCGCCCGGTGTGGGGATGGGGTTCGACCCGCCCGTCTGGCTGCAGCCCGGCGACGTCATGGAGCTGGGCATCGAAGGGCTCGGCGCACAGCAACAGCACGTCCTCGGCCCGCGCTGACCGCCCGGTCGTGCAGGCACAGCTCCAGCACGGGCAGCCCAGCGGGTGCCCGGCCCGTGACATGCGGGACAATGAGGAAGGAACAGCCGTGCGGACAGCGGTGACGGCGACCGACGAGGCGTTCGGGCTCGCCGAGAGCCCGGTGTGGGACGCGGCCCGACGCCGGCTCCTCTGGGTCGACATCCTCGCCGGCGCCGTACTCGAAGGATCCCTCGACGCGAGCCGGGTCACGATCATCCGGCGTCACCAGGTGGACAGCCTGGTGGGCGCGGTCACCGCTACTGGCGACGGGACGCTGCTCGTCGCCGCCCGGGAGCACCTGGTACTCCTCGCGCCCGACGGCACCCGGGCAGACGGGCCCCGTCTGGTACCCGCCGGGCAGGGCAGGCGCCTCAACGACGGCAGCACCGACCCCGCGGGTCGCTTCGTGGTCGGCACCCTGTCCCTCGAAACACCATCGAGCCGGGAAGCTCTCGTCCGGCTCGAGCCCGACGGGCGGATCACCCTCCTCGACGACGACCTCACCCTGTCGAACGGACTCGCCTGGTCCGCCGATGGCACGAAGATGTACAGCGTCGACACCCTTCGCCGCACCGTCTTCGTGCGTTCCTACGACCCGGCCGGCGACGCGGTGGGACCGAGGCGGGTACACCTGAGGATCTCCGACGGACTGCCGGACGGCCTCGCCGCGGACGCCGACGAACACCTGTGGATCGCCGTGTGGGGTGCCGGCGAGGTCCGCCGGTATGCCCCCGACGGAACCCTCACCGACCGGGTGGCGGTCCCCGCCCCGCACACCTCCAGCGTCGCCTTCGCCGGCGACGATCTACGCAGTCTCGTCGTCACAACCGCGTACGCGGAGCTCACCACCGAGCAGCGGCAGACCTATCCCGCGTCGGGCCGCCTGTTCACGACTTCGGTTGACGTACCGGGTATCCCCGTCCCGCGCTGGTCCGGGCTGCCCGCCGAACGATGAATGTCCGAAGGATGCCTAGTTGAGCGCCCAGACGATGCGCGCCTTCGTGCTCACCGCGCCGCGCGAGTACGCGGTCCAGGAGATCCCCGTGCCCGTCGCGGCCCCGGGCGAGGCGATCATCGACGTCGAGCGCGTCGGTGTGTGTGGCACTGACGTCGAGTTCTTCAACGGAGAGATGGCCTACCTCCAGGAGGGACACGCGCGGTTCCCGATCCGGCTGGGCCACGAATGGTGTGGCACCGTGAGCCGCGTCGGCGACGGTGTCGACCCGACCTGGATCGGACGCCGGGTCATGGGCGACACGATGCTCGGCGACGGCGTCTGCCGCCGCTGCCGGCGAGGACATCACCATGTGTGTGCGCAGCGACAGGAGGTCGGGGTCCGCGGCGGCCGCGCCGGAGCCCTGGCCGACAAGCTCGCGGTCCCGGCGACGTCGTTGCACCTACTTCCCGACACGGTGGATCCAGTCCTCGGCGCGCTCGTCGAACCCGGCGGAAACAGCCTGCGAGCGGCACGAGCCGCCCGGGTAGGGCTCGGGCACCGGCTGCTGGTGCTCGGGCCAGGCACCATCGGCCTGCTGGTCGCGATGTTCGCGCGCGCCGCCGGCGCCGAGGTCCACCTGCTGGGCCTCAGCCAAGAAAGCCTCGACTTCGCGCACAGCCTCGGATTCGACCACGTATGGACCGAAGCTGACCTGCCCGGCCTGCCGTTCGACGCCGTCGTCGACGCCTCCAACGCCGCGGCGTTGCCCGCCCGCGCGCTCGACCTAGTCGAGCCGGCCGGTCGCGTCGTCTACATCGGTCTGGCCGGTGCCCCCAGCCGCATCGACACCCGCGCCCTGGCGCTCAAGGACGTCACCGCGGTCGGAATCCTGTCCGCGTCGCCCGGCCTGGACGAGACAATTGCCGCCTACGCCACGGGCGAGGTCGACCCCCGTCCGCTCGTAGCCGCCACCATCGGGCTCGACCAGGTCGGACTGGCGCTGGCGGGCGAGCGCCCGGCAGGTGCAGGGCCCGGGCCAAAGATCCATGTCGACCCGCGACTCACCTGACCTACGGCGTCAATGACCAGCCCAGCCGACGGCGCACGAAATCCAGATTCGCCAGCGAGAGGCATACCGAACGGAGATCGTCGGACGTGAAAACGGATCCTCTCTAGCGACGTTTCGTCGAAGCAGCGGATCGTCGTCCAGTCCGTCAAGCCGACCGACTTCCAGGGCGCGGGCGTCCGATGCCGTCCGGCGATCACCTGACAAGCTGAATGACCGCCAACACGATCTGGACGGGAGGCGCAAGCTGCCCCAGGGTCACGGCGACGCGGGTGGTTCCAATCGCTTTATCCGGTCGTGACGGGCTGCGTTGGGCGGACTGGGTCGAGGAGGTCGCGGAGGAAGTTGGTCGTGCGTCGGGCAGACGCCGTTCTGGCCTCGCGGGTGTCGCCGACGCCGAAGACCGCGGCCCAGATGTCGGTGGCGCCGGCGTCGAGGAGGGCCTGAAGCTGGGTCCTTACCGACTCCTCGGTACCGACGACGGCGGCGTCGGCCGGGCCGTCGGCGCCGCCGAGGGCGAGGATGCGCTGGTAGTTCGGCATTCCTGCGTAGCTTGCCGCGGCGTTCTTGGCGGCCGCGGCGCGAGCTTCGGTGCGGTCGTCGTGGACGGCGACCGGAATGCCAGCGACGATGCGGGGGGCAGACCGTCCGGCGGTGGTCGCGGCGGTGTGGATGCGGGGTGCCACGTGTGTCTCGATCGCGCGGGCGGGAGCCATCCACAACACCGTGCCGTCGGCTACTTCGCCGGCGATGCGCAGCAGCCGTGGTCCCAGGGCGGCCAACAGGACAGGCACGGGTTGCGGTGGTTTCGGAGTGTAGCCGGCGGAGCGTGTGGACCAGTCCTGTCCGTGGAAATCGACGTCCTGTCCCCGGAGCAGCCGCGTGAGGATGGTGAGGTACTCCTCGGTGTTGCGTCCGGGGTGGTCGTAGGACACCCCGTAGACGTCGCGGACCAGGGATTCGTGGGAGGGTCCGATGCCGAGGGTGAAGCCGGGACGGTCCATGGCGGCGACGACGGAGGCGGCCCGGTTCGCCTGTAGGAGGGGGTGGCAGGGGTAGGTCTGGAGCACGGCGGTACCGAGTTCGATTCTCGTGGTTTCGCGGCCGGCCAGGGCCATGGCCACGAGGGGGTCTCCGGTGACCGTGCTGGCGTACCAGAGGGAGGTGAAACCGTCGGATTCGGCGCGCCGCGCCTACTCGATGATCTTGCTGGGCGTGGCTGCGCCGCCGGTCAGGCCGATGCGCACGGGGGTTCCTTCGAGGTCTTTGGCGATAGGTCCGGGAGGTGTGGGTTGAAAGGCGGGACGAATCGGCCCGCGCCGCGGCTTAGGCGATGGTTTCGACGCCGGTGAGGGTCGTGCGGTGCAGGAGCCGGGGTGAGGTCGGTTCGTAGGGCAGAGCGCGGTGGAGCATGCCGGTGTTGTCCCAGATGACCAGGTCGCCGGGGCGCCAGTGGTGGCGGAGCACGAAGCGTGGCTGTGTGGACCAAGCGGCGAGGCGGTCGAGCAGCGCGCGGCTTTCCTCGGGTGGCAGGCCGACGACGTGGTCGGTGGTGGCTCCGACGAGCAGCGATTTGCGTCCGCTGCGGCGCGTCCAGATCAGCGGGTGTTCGCGGGAGGGCACCCGGTTCCAGGCGGCCCGTTCCTTCTCGGAGGGGTGAGGGTTCGTGAGCAGTTGGGTGGCGGCGAAGCTGTGGACCACCCGAAGGGTGGCCAGGTAGGTCTTCTCGTCCTCGGGGAGGGCGTCGTAGGCGGCGTAGGTGTTGGCGAACTCGGTGTCGCCGCCTTCGTCGGAGACGTGGCGCGCGGCGAGGAGGCTCGCTTTTTGCGGTACGTCGTCGTTGACGCCGTCGATGTGCCAGAAGAAGGTGCTCTTGCGGTAGTTGGCCAGCTCGCTGCGGGCAGGGTCGAGGCTGATGGGTGAGATCGCGGGGTGGTCCTTCAACCCGCCCATGGGCGCCACGATGACCTCACCGAGCAGGCGGCTGAAGGCGACGAGGTCGTCGTCGTCGAGGTGCGCCTCGCGGTAGACCACCACACCGTAGGTGTCGAGAGCGGCTTGGCAGTCCGCGGCGACACCTGGCTCGAGAAACTGGTGGCCGGTCAGGCCGGTGATCTCGACGCCGACTTCGGGGGTGACCGGGGTGGCGGTGATACTCACGGCTCCTGCCTTTTCACAGAGGCTTCGTTGGGGGCGTGGACGGGAGCGACATAGGGTTTCGATCTCAGCTCGATCAGTTCGGGGTCGAGGGCGAGGTCGAACGAGCGCATCATCCAGGCGATCGTCTCGTAGGCACCGACGGTGAAGATGACGTCGAGCAGCTGCTGGGCGTCGAGGTCGCTGGCGAGCACGTCCCAGGTCGGCTGGCTGATCGCGCCGTCGGCCACCAGTTCGTCGACGGCCCGTAGCAGCGCCGATTCCAGCGGCGTCCAGAAGGGTGCGTCCGGTCCCCAGGAGATCCGGGCGATCTCTTCGTCCGTCAGGCCGGCGTCGCGGCCCATGTAGAGGTGCTGCGCCCATTCGTAGGCGGACTGACGCAGTGTGGCGACCCGCAGGACGAGGAGCTCGCGTTGGCGCTCGGACAGGGTGGTCGCCATGATGACATGGCCGTTGAAGGTGAAGAACGCCTGGGACAGCGCCGGGTGGTGCGCGAGCGTCCCGAGCGTGTTCATCGACATCGGCCGGTCTTCCCGGACGGGACGCGGGTGGCGTGGCTCGGGCGGCAGCATGGCGGCGAGGGCCTGCCGCATCCGCGGCGGCCACTGCTTGATGGTGAGCGGTTCGATGCGTGCCACGTCAGGTGGTCCTTCCGCCGTTCATTGCGATGACCTGGCCGGTGATGTAGCCGGCGTCCTCGCGGACCAGAAACGCGCAGGCCGCGGCGATGTCCTCGGGCTGGCCGACGCGCCGGACGGGGGTGGTCGCCTCGTGCTGGCCGACCCCCGTGCCAAGGAAGCCGCGGGATTCGGATCTGCGAAGCATGGGGGTGTCGACGAAGCCGGGCGGAATCGTGTTGACCGTGATGCCGCGCGGACCGAGTTCGAGCGCGAGGGCCTTGGTGAACCCGACGACGCCGGCCTTCGCCGCCGAGTAGTGCGTCATCAGCGGATTGCCGGTCTGCGCGCTGGAGGAGGAGATGGTGACGATCCGACCCCAGCTCTGCTCGATCATGTCGGGGACAACCGCCTGGCAGCAGTGGAACGTGCCGGTGAGGTTGACGGCCAGGATGCGGTCCCAGCCCGCGGGTGTGATGTCCAGGAACCGGTCGAATCCGTCGAGGCCGGCGCTGGTCACCAGGATCGAGGGTCGGCCCAGTCGCTGGCGGACCTGCTCCACCGCGTCGTCGACCGCGTCCCGGTCGGTGACATCGGCGGTCAGGCCGATCGCGCGCCCACCGGCCTCGACGACGCTGTCCGCGGCCGCCTTCGCGGCTGTCTCGTCGCGGTCAAGGACGGCGACCGCCGCGCCCTCGAGGGCCAGCCGCCGGGCGATGGCCAGCCCGATCCCCGAGCCGCCCCCGGTCACGATCGCGGTCCGGAGCTGGGACCACGCGGGAAGCGACCGTGCGGGTGGGAGTGTCCCGGTCACAGGTACCAACCGCCGTTCACGCCGATCTGCTGGCCGGTGATGAAACCCGCGTCCTCAGAGCAGAGGAACTCGACAGCCGCCGCGACGTCAGCCGGAACCCCGGCCCGACGCACCGGGGTCATCGCGGCGATCGCGTCGACACTGGGGACGTGGCCAGTCCCGGCTCCGGCCTGGGCCATCGGCGTGTCGATGATCGACGGCGGGATGGTGTTCACCGTGATCCCGTGGGGCGCCAACTCGATCGCCAGCGCCTTGGTCAGCGCGATGACACCGCCCTTCGACGCGACGTAATGCGCGCGGTTCGCGGCGCCGTGCTGAGCACTCGTGGATGAGATCGTCACGATTCGCCCCCATCCGGCGGCCAGCATGTCGGGCACCACGGTCTGCAGACAGTGAAAGGTGCCGGTCAGGTTGATCGCGAGGACGCGGTCCCACGTTTCCTGGGTGATGTCGGTGAAGGCGCCGCCCGCGTCGACTCCCGCGCTCGTCACGGCGATCTCGATCGGGCCGAACCTCTCTCGGACGGTATCCAGCGCGGCCTCGACCGCGGCCCGGTCCCGGACGTCGACCGCCAGGCCCACCGCCTGGCCGCCGGTCGCTTCGAGTTCCTTGGCGACATGTCGCGCGGCGTCGCCCTGCACGTCCAGCACGGCCACCCGATCGCCACGCGCGGCGAGCCGCTCGCTGACTCCGAGGCCGATGCCCGATGCGCCGCCGGTCACGACGGCGACACGACCTACCACCATCCGGTCACGCCTTCCTTGAGAAGCGGCCTGGCCACCTGCTTGCCTGACATCGCTGGTCAGCTGCTCGCAGTGAAGGTCAGATGAAGTTCGGTCAGCCCTCTGAGCAGGAACGACTGTTCGTAGTCGTACCGGCGGGCGTCGGTCGGGCCGTGTGCGGCCTCGGAGATCCGGATGTCGGTCATCCGGTCGAGGAAGCGATCGATGCTGATCGTCGCCTCGGCCCGGGCGAGCGGGCCGCCCGGGCAGGAGTGGGCGCCGCGGCCGAACGCGAGGTGCTCCCGCACGTTGCCGCGGCCGAGGCGGAACTGCTCGGGGTCGTCGAACTGGCGGGGATCACGGTTGGCGGCACCCGGGTGCATGATCACCGTAGTTCCCGCCGGGATCGTCACACCGCCGACGGTCGTGGTCGTCCGGACGAGGCGGAAGTCGCTTTTCGTCGGACTCTCCGTGCGCAGCGTCTCCTCGACGAAGTCCGCGATCCGGCGCCGGTCGCCGCGCAGCAGGTCCTGGTACTCCGGGTTCTCGGCAAGGATGCGCATGGCCGAGGCGATCAGTCGCGCGGTCGTGTCCCCGCCCGCCGCGAACAGGAACGTCGCCAGTCGCACGACCACGTCGAGGTCCGGAGTCGAACCGTCCGGGTAGGTCGCGAGCGCCAGTTCGGTGAGCACGTCCTGGCGCGGTTCCCGGCGGCGGTCCTGGATGTAGGCGAAGAACCGCTCGAACAGGAACTCCAGCGGATTCCTCGACACCTGGGCGGTCTCGCCGACGTTCGGCAGAGGCACCTCCGCGCCCAGTTGCTGACGGAACTCCTCGCGGTCCGCGTCCGGGACACCCAACAGATCGGCGATCACCAGCAGCGAGAACGCGTTGCTGTACTGCCGACCGACCTCGAACACCCCGTCGCCGATGAACTCGTCGATCTGACGGTCAGCCAACCGCCAGATCCGCTCCTCGTTGTCCTTCAGACGTTTCGGCGTCAGCAGCTTGCGCAACAGCGCCCGTTGCGCCGCGTGGATCTCGCCGTCGAGGTTGACCAAAAAGTCGCTCATCGGCAGCTGGCCGCGGTACCGCTCGATCAGCACGCTGATGTCGTCGCCCTCGGGTTGCTCCGGCAGACCCGGGAACGGCCCGCTCGCCGCGTTGCACGACGAGAACGCCTGCTCGTCGCGGTACACCTCGACGGCTTCCGCGTACCCGGTCACCGACACCACCCCAGGGTGTGCCACCGGGTGCACCGGGCAGCGGCCACGCAACTCGTCGAAGTACGGATAGGGATCGTTCACCAGAGCTGGCTCGGTGAAGAAGTCCACCGACTCCACATCGACCATCGCGACCCCACTCACTCCTCGACGAAGAGACGGACAGGCGACCAGCACAGCTAGATCATGCTGGACCAACGTCCAACGTTGTTGGACGTATGTCTAACGCAAGGTGGCGCGCAGGGTCAAACCGGGCCGACGCCTGCCGCCCCGTCGGGCCAGCGTGCGTAAGCGCCCCACCAGCACGTTCAGCGCGTCCACGCGACACCGTCAGGCACCCAGCGGGGCGCTCAGCCGATGGCGCGTTCGCCACCGTGGCGCCCAACCGCCCGTCATGCCACGACGACGGCCGGCCGTCCCGCGCCGGTAGTCGGACCGCGGGTCGATAAGCTGTGACGATGGCGAGATCTCCGGCCAAGCCGGCCGCGTCCGCGGCAGTCACGGCCCGAGTCGCCAGCGCGGACTCGCCACCCACCGCAGCCAGGGCCGACGACACCCCGCCGTCGTCCCGCCGCAGAGGCGCGATGGACTCCAAGACCCGCGCCGCCCTGATCGACGCCACCGCCCAGTTGATGTTCGACGAGGGCCATGCCGCGGTGACCGCGCGGCGGGTAGCCGCGAAGGTGGGAGTCAATCCCGGCCTTGTGCACTACTACTTCCACAGTATGGACGAGTTGTTTCTTGCCGTGTTCCGGCAGGGAGCCGAGGCGAACCTCCGCCGCCAAGCACGCGCGCTGTCGTCACGCCAGCCACTGAGATCCCTGTGGAAGGTCAACACAGATCCGCGCGGCGTCAAACTCTTCATGGAGTTCATCGTCCTGTCGCACCAAGACGAAACCATCCGCGCCGAAATCGCCGCCTACGCCGAACGCTTCCGCGAGGCGGAGAAGAAAACCATCGACCGCATCCTGAAACGGCAAGGAATCGACACAACGACCATTCCACCGGGCGCCGCCAGCATCCTCATCGACAGCCTCGCCCGCCTCATCGCGATCGAGCGAGCGCTCGGCGTCACCAACGGACACGACGATATGATCACGCTGGTCGACGACTACCTCGGCCGCTTTGATACCCCCGACCGAGACACCCGCGCCTGACCACGGCTAAAGCTACCGACCAACGCGCGAAGACCGTCACGACCAGTCGGCGAAGCTGTGCCGCCATGGCGCATCGCGGACATGCGCGCTGGAGCCCGATCGAAGCTCCACGTGCTCCGAGGTCTCAGCTCAAATGATCCAGGTCAGGTCCTTGATCGCGTCGGCGGTATCGAGATGGACGTACGCGGCCGCGTAGCGCTGTGCCGGCGAGATTGACACCCCCAGAAGTCGCAGACAGTCGAAAGCGCTCCGGTTGCCTGGTCAAAGCCGTGCGGGAAAGGACCCGGCCCGACGTACGCCCCCGGCGCCCGCTACCGGCTGCTGGCCGAGCCGAGGCCGGCGAGGTACGCCGAGACGTCTCGCCCCACGACCTGCGCGAAGCCGCGTCCGTTGTAGGCGCCGGCAGCCCAGTGCCGGGCGCCGGCCTCGACGATGGTCTGGGCGACCTGGGCGGCGTGCGCCAC
>NZ_JADWYU010000110.1:0-37431 GCF_016786325.1 Frankia nepalensis
CGCCGCGCGCGCGGGGGCGCCGGGGCCCCGCGCCCCCCCCCCCCCCCCCCCGGGGGCCGGATGGACGCGCGGGCGTCCTTGCCGCCAGCCGCCTAGGAGGCGAAGGCGGCCTCGATGAGGGCGCGCTGCTCCTTCTCGTGGACCTTGGACGAGCCCGACGCCGGGGCGGCGGCGGCCTTGCGCGAGACCCGGCGCAGCCGCAGGCCGGCCGGCAGGAACTCCGGCAGGTGCAGGCCCATGTGCGGGTAGCCGCCCTGGTTCGCCGGCTCCTCCTGGACCCAGACGATGTCGGTCGCGTTCGGGTAGCGGCGCAGCACCTCGGCGACCTCGGCGCCCGGAGTCGGGTAGAGCTGCTCGACCCGGACGAGCGCGAACTGGCCTCCGTCGTCCCGCCTGCCCCGCGCGTCGGCCAGGTCCCAGTGCACCTTGCCGGCCGACAGCAGCACCCGGCGCACGGCGGCCGGGTCCGTGATCGACGCGTCGTCGATCACGGGCCGCCAGGAGCCGGACGTCAGCTCCTGCACGGTCGCGGTCGCGGCCTTCAGCCGCAGCATCGACTTCGGCGTGAACACCACCAGCGGGCGGCGGACCGGCGAGAGCGTCTGACGGCGCAGCAGGTGGAAGTAGCTGGCCGCGGACGACGGGTTGGCCACGGTCATGTTCTCGTCGGCGCACAGGGTCAGGAACCGCTCGATCCTGGCGGAGGAGTGGTCGGGGCCCTGGCCCTCGTAGCCGTGCGGCAGCAGCAGGGTCAGCGCGTTGCGCTGGCCCCACTTCGCCTCGCCGGCGGAGAGGAACTCGTCGATGATCGACTGGGCGCCGTTGGCGAAGTCGCCGAACTGCGCCTCCCACAGCACCAGCATGTCGGGCCGGGCGACCGAGTAGCCGTACTCGAAGCCCATCGCCGCGTACTCGGACAGCAGCGAGTCGTGGACGTAGAACGTGCCGACAGGGCCGCCGTCGGCGCGACGCAGGGTGCGCAGCGGGGTGTAGTCCTCGCCGGTGTAGCGGTCGACGAGTACGGAGTGGCGCTGGCCGAACGTGCCCCGCCGGCTGTCCTGGCCGGTGAGCCGCACCGAGCGGCCGTCGAGCAGCAGGCTGCCGAGCGCGATCGTCTCCGCGCAGGCCCAGTCGATCGCGCCGGTCTCGACCATCTGGGCGCGCCGCTCCAGCTGCGGGCGCAGCCGGGGGTGCACGGTGAAGTCGGCCGGCAGGTTCACCTGGGTGTCGATGACCTGCTTGACGACCTCCAGCGGCACCGCCGTGCCGACCGCGGCGGCCGCGGCGGCGTCGGCGGGCGTGGTGACGATCCGCGGCTGCGGGGTGGGCCGGTCGCCGGCCGCGTCGCGGGTCTCGGCGAACGCCTTCTCCAGTTCGAGGCGGTAGGTCTTCATCGCCTCCTCGGCCTGGTCGCGGGTGATGTCCCCGCGGCCGATCAGCGCCTCGGTGTAGAGCTTGCGCACGGACCGCTTCGCCGCGATCTCGTCGTACATGAGCGGCTGGGTGAACGACGGCTCGTCCATCTCGTTGTGGCCGCGCCGCCGGTAGCAGATCATGTCGACCACGACGTCCTTGTGGAACGCCTGCCGGTATTCGAACGCCAGCGCCGCCACCCGGACGCAGGCCTCCGGGTCGTCGCCGTTGACGTGGAAGATCGGCGCCTGCACCATCCGGGCGACGTCGGTGGCGTACACCGACGAGCGGCTCTCGGTCGGCGAGGTGGTGAAGCCGACCTGGTTGTTGATGACCAGGTGCACGGTGCCACCGGTGCGGTAGCCGCGCAGCTGCGAGAGGTTGAGCGTCTCGGCGACCACGCCCTGGCCGGCGAACGCCGCGTCCCCGTGGATGAGCACGGGCAGGACGGTGAAGCCCTCCATGCCCTTGTTCAGGATGTCCTGCTTGGCGCGGACGACGCCTTCCAGGACCGGGTCGACGGCCTCCAGGTGCGACGGGTTGGCGACCACCGAGACGGGGACCTTGCGGCCCTGCGGGCCGGTGTAGATGCCCTCGGCGCCCAGGTGGTACTTCACGTCGCCGGAGCCGTGGGCGGTCTGCGGGTCGAGGTGGCCCTCGAACTCCGCGAAGATCTGCCGGTAGGACTTGCCGACGATGTTCGCCAGCACGTTGAGCCGGCCGCGGTGCGCCATGCCGATGACGACCTCGTCCATGCCCGTGCCGGCGGCCTGCGCGAGCACCTCGTCGAGCAGGGGGATCGCCGACTCGGCGCCCTCGAGGGAGAACCGGCGCTGGCCGACGTACTTGGTCTGGAGGAAGGACTCGAACGCCTCGGCGGCGCCGAGGCGCTCCAGCACGTGCAACTGCTCGGCCGGGTCTGGCCGCTCGGCGGAGCGCTCGACCCGGGCCTGGATCCACTTGCGCTCGGCCGGCTCCTGGATGTGCATGTACTCGATGCCGACCCGGCGGCAGTACGAGTCGCGCAGCACCCCGAGGACGTCGCGCAGGGCCAGGGTGCGGTGGCCGGCGAACCCGTCGACCGGGAACTCGCGGTCGAGGTCCCACAGCGTCAGGCTGTGGCTGTTGATGTCCAGGTCCGGGTGGCTGCGGATCGTGAACTCGAGCGGGTTCGTGTCCGCCATCAGGTGGCCGCGGACCCGGTAGGCGTGGATCAGCTCCTGCACCCGGGCGCTGTGGTCGAGGTCGCCCTCGTGGCTGGTCGGGATGTCGGTGATCCACCGGACCGGCTCGTAGGGGACCCGCAACGAGCGGAAGATCTCGTCGTAGAAGTCGTCCTCGCCGAGCAGCAGCTGGTGGATCCGGCGCAGGTACTCGCCCGACTGGGCACCCTGGATGATCCGGTGGTCGTAGGTGCTGGTCAGCGTGGTGACCTTGGAGATCGCCATCCTGGCGAGTGTCTCGGTGGAGGCGCCGGCGAACTCGGCGGGGTACTCCATCGCGCCGACGCCGATGATCGTGCCCTGGCCCTCCATCAGCCGCGGCACCGAGTGGACGGTGCCGATGCCGCCCGGGTTGGTCAGGCTGATCGTGACGCCGGAGAAGTCCTCCGTGGTGAGCTTGCCCGCCCGGGCGCGGCGCACGATGTCCTCGTAGGCGCCCCAGAACTGGGCGAAGTCCATGTTCTCGGCTTCCCTGACCGCCGCGACGACCAGCTGCCGGCCCTTGCTGGTGACCAGGTCGATCGCCAGGCCCAGGTTGACGTGCTCCGGCGTGACCAGCGCCGGCTTACCGTCGACCGTCGCGAACGAGTTGTTCATCTCCGGGAAGTCGGCGAGAGCCTTCACCATCGCGAACCCAATGAGGTGCGTGAAGGAGATCTTGCCGCCGCGAGAGCGGGCCAGGTGCCGGTTGATGACGATCCGGTTGTCAATCATCAGCTTCGCTGGCACGGCGCGCACCGACGTCGCCGTCGGCACATGCAGCGACGTCTCCATGTTGGTGACGACCCGGGCCGCGGCGCCCCGCAGCGTGGTGGCCGGCGCGCCGGGGCGCGCGCTCGACGCCTGGGCCGGCTTCGCCGCCGGCGCTGCCGCGGTGGGCGCCGCCGTGGGGGGCGCCGTGGCGGTGGGTGGCGTGGCGGTGGGTGTCGGAGCGGGTGCCGCCTGGGCCGGCTCCGCGGGCTCCGCCGGCTCGGCCGTGGCGGGCGCGGCCGCTGGCGCGGCCTCGGCGGCCTCCGGCGCGCCGGAGGCCTCGACGATCGCGCGGGCGCTCTCCGGGTCCGTGTGGTCGGTCGCGGTCGGAGCGCCTGGGTGGTAGTCGGAGAGGAACTCACGCCATTCGGGCGACACACTGTCTGGATCCGCGAGGTACTGCTGGTAGATCTCGAACACCAGCCACTCGTTGGTTCCGAAGTCTGGTCCTGACGCGGGTACCGTCGGTGCTGTCACGGGGCCAATCGCCTCTATCCACGGTCTGACTTCACGTTTTGCTGAAGGGCAGCCATTGAAAGGCCCTTCCGCTACCGCCCATCCAGGCTACTCGCCGGGGCCGAAGGTCCCTCTCCCGGCCCATTGCGGCATATCAGTCTGCAGTCGTCCGACGTCGCGTCTCAGCCGTCGCCGGCCGGAGCCGGTGGCGAGGCGTGGTCGCGGCGCTGCCCTCCGATATCCGGTGGCGTGCCCAAGGCGGACATCTGGGTCACTCCGCCCACCGGGGAGCCCAGGCCGGGCCTGGGCCGTGACCAGACGCTACCGGCTGGCTCCCGGGCGCCGCCGGTGTGAGTTTCCCGGCATCGGCGTCGCGGCGTCGGGCCCGCGTCACATCTGACGTCCGGCCGGACCCGGTGACCGGCGGCGTGCGACGCTGCCGGCGTGGCGGCGGGCGCGGCGGTGGGCGAACAGGACGGCTTCGCGGGCGACGGCGGTACGGCGGCGAGGGGACGGAGCCTGCCAGGCCTGCGCGTGGGCGTCGACACCGGCGGGACCTTCACGGACCTCGCGGCGATCGGGCCGGACGGGCAGACGCTGTTCGCGAAGGTGCCATCGGTTCCGTCGGACCCGTCCGTCGCGGTTCTCGCGGCGCTGGCTCGAGCCTTCCAGCGGATCTCCCCCGAGATCTCCCAGCAGACCCCCCAGATCGCTTACCCGCCGGATCGACGAGGTCGATCCGGCGGGGACCCTGTCGTCGATCCGGCGGGGACCCCGGGCTTCGCGGATCCGCCGGGAGCCCCAGGGGCCCTGAGCCCGCCGGGAACCGCGGCGACACCGGGTGGCCGGCGCGGCACGGGCCAGGACGACCCGGCCAGCCGGTGGGTCGAGCGGTTCGCGCACGGCACCACCGTCGCGACCAACGCGCTGCTGGAGCGGGCCGGTGCCAGGACGGCGCTGGTCACCACCCATGGGTTCCGCGACGTCATCGAGATCGGCCGGCAGAACCGGCCGTCGCTCTACGACCTGACCAGGGACCGGCCGGCGAGCCTGGTCCCGCGCGCGCTGCGGTTCACCGTGCGCGAGCGCTGCGGACCCGACGGCGTGCTGGTCGAGCTCACCGACGCCGAGATCGTCCGGGTCGTCGACGAGGTCGCGGCCGTGGGTGGTGTCGAGGCGGTCGCCGTCTGCCTGCTGTTCTCGTTCGCCTGGCCGGAGCACGAGCGGCGGCTCGCCGCCGGCCTGCGCGCCGGCCTGCCCGGGGTGACCGTCGTCGCCTCCAGCGAGGTGCTGCCCGCGTTCCGCGAGTACGAGCGGTTCGCGACGACCGCGGCGGACGCCTACCTGACGCCCAAGCTGTCGACGTACCTGACCAGGCTGGGTGGGCGGGCCGCCGCCGCGGGCGTCGGCGAGCCGCTCGTCATGCGGTCGTCCGGCGGGGTGGCCAGCCTCGCCGAGGCGGCCGCGCACGCCGCCACCTGCGTGCTGTCCGGCCCGGCCGGCGGCGTCGTGGGCGCCGCCTACGTCGCCGGCCTCTCCGGGGTGCGCGACCTGCTGACCTTCGACATGGGCGGCACGTCGACCGACGTCGCGCCGGTCCTCGACGGCCGGGCGCTGACCACCTCCGAGTCGGTGGTGGCCGGTGTCCCGATCATGTTGCCGACCGTGGACGTGCACTCCGTGAGCGCCGGCGGCGGCTCGATCGCCTGGGTCGACTCCGGCGGCGCGCTGCGGGTCGGCCCGTCCTCCGCCGGCGCCGACCCCGGGCCCGCCTGCTACCAGCGCGGGGGGCGGGAGGCGACGGTGACCGACGCCGACCTGGCGCTGGGGTATCTCGGCGACGGCGCGAGCCTTGGTGGCAAGGTCACGCTGTCCGCCGCGGCGGCGACGGCGGCGCTCGAGCGGCTCGGCGCCCGCCTCGGCCTGACGGCGCTCGCGGCCGCCGCCGGGGTGGTCGCCGTCGCGGACGCCGAGATGACCCGCGCGCTGCGGGTCGTCTCCGTGGAGCGGGGGCTCGACCCGCGCGCGCTCGCGCTGGTGGCCTTCGGCGGGGCCGGCGGGACGCACGCCTGCGCGCTGGCCGAGGCGCTCGGGATGACGACCGTGCTGGTGCCCCGGGCGGCCGGGGTGCTCTCGGCGCTGGGGCTCGCGCTCGGTGACGTGCGCCGTGACCACGCGGCGCCGTTGCGCGGCCGGCTCGGTGACGTCGACCTCGCCGGCGCGTTCGCCCGGCTCGCCGCCGAGGCCGCCTCGGCGGCCCGGGCGGCCGGCGCCGTCGGCGACGCCGGCGACCTGGTGCTGGAACGCCAGCTGGACTGCCGCTACGTCGGCCAGGCGCACGAACTGACGGTCTCCGCCGGTGCCGCCGGCGCGGGCGCCGGGAGCGAGCCGGCCGGCGGGGAGCCGTCGAACGAGACGCTGGCCGCCACCGCTCGGGCGGAGTTCGAGCGGGCGCACCTGCGCCGCTACGGCCACGTCGCGCCCGACCGGGACGTCGAGGTCGTCGCCGCGCGGCTCGTCGCCACGGTCCCCGGGCTGCGCCCGGCGCTCGCCGCCGAGCCCGCGGCCCTTGGCGCGCCCCGCGGCCGGCGCGAGGTCTTCCTGGACGGCGCCTGGCACGAGGTCGACGTCGTCGCCCGGGCCGCCCTCGGCCCCGGCGACGCGCTGGCCGGCCCGGCCGTCGTCGAGTTCGCCGAGGCGACCTGCCTCGTCCGTCCTGGCTGGTCCGCGCGCGTCGACGCGGTGGGCACGCTCACTCTTACGCGCGCGTGAGGGCGGGTGCCGGCGACCCGGGCCATGCGCCTCGGCGGGCCGATCGGCCATGCGCCTCGGCGGCCCGATCAGCGGCGAATTAGGCTCAGTAAGGACTTTTGGCCCGTCGCCTCTCGCTGGGAACAGGCCGACTAGCTGCGCCGTTACCATGACAGTGCCGGCCCGCATCATGGCCCCCGGACCTAAAACACGTCGCTACGAGCGACCTTGCCCCGTGAGGCGACCTGGCGGGCCGGCATCTACTTCATCCTGTTGCTCGCCGCCCGCCGGGCGGCTTCCCGGGGATCAGATGTCGCTCTGGGGTGTTCCCCGGGCCTCTGGACCCCGGCGTCGCGCCGCGCGCGGCCTTTGGATTCAGACCCGTCAACCACGCGGATAGTGGTCCCAGCCCTGAGCGCCGGCATAGGGGGCGCCGTCGACGACGACGCCCGAGCCCTCGGTCACCTCGCCGACGAGGCGGGTCCCGGGCGGCAGCGGGGCCGTGGGCGGCAGGCAGGCGACGAACGCGTTGTCGTCGCCACCGGTCAGCACCCAGCGCAGCGGGTCGGCGGCCAGCCGCTCGGCCGCCGCGCGCAGCGGCGCGGCGACGTCGAGGGCCGCGGCGCGCAGCTCGACCCGGACACCGGACGCGGTGGCGACGTGGCCCACGTCGGCCAGCAGGCCGTCGCTGACGTCGCACATCGCGGTCGCGCCGGCGGCCGCCAGGGCCTGGCCGGCGGCGTACGGCGGGCTGGGGCGGCGGTGCGCGTCGAGCAGCTCGACCGGCCCGTCGGCGCCCGCGTCGAGCAGCTCGAGGCCGGCCTGCGCCCAGCCCAGGCGGCCGGCGAGCACCACCCGGTCACCCGGCCTGGCGCCCCCGCGCAGGACCGGCGCGGCGCCACCGAGGTCGCCCAGCGCGGTGATGGCGAGCAGCACCCGGTCGGCCGAGCTCACGTCGCCGCCGGCGACATACGCCCCGACCTCGGCGCACTCGTCGCGCAGCCCGTCCGCGAGCCGCAGCGCCCAGTCGACCGGCAGGTCGCCCGGCGCGGCGAAGCCGACCAGCAGGCCGGTCGGCCGGGCGCCCATCGCCACCACGTCGGAGAGGTTCTGCGCCGCCGCCTTGCGGCCGACGTCATACCCGGACGAGTAGTCGCGGCGGAAGTGCCGCCCCTCCAGCAGCAGGTCGGTGGTGGCCACGACCCGGCCGTCGGGCGCGGCCAGCAGGGCGGCATCGTCGCCGGGCCCCACCAGCAGCCCTTCGCCGCCCGGGAACCGGGCTGTGATCGCCCTGATCAGGCCGAACTCACCGAGATCGGCTAGATGGCCGGTCATTGGGAGACCGGTGGGGTGACGGACGGGGAGCCGGACGGTCGCACGCCGGAACTCTAGCGTCGCGCCGCGCCGCGGGTCATCCTGCGCCGATCGCGTACGGATTGTCAGAACATGCGGCGAATATCCCGACCACGGCGGAATGCGGACGCCGGGATTGCCAGAAGACGCTCCCCGCCGGCGGGGAGCGGCCGCGCGCGGAGGGCGCCGGCCGCGCACGGGAGCACCGGTGGCGAATTGGTCGCTCCGCCCCCGGATTTCCCGGACGTGTCGCGGGGCCTTTGGAATTCTTCGGGGTTCTTTCCCGCGGGAACCCGGCCCGAATGGCGCCGGGAGTTCGCCGATGGGCCCGGGTGATCGCCGCGGCCCCGGTGCGTGGCGAGGTCGCGAGCGGCCTGGGTCGGGTCGCTCGACGGGTTGGTCACCGGACCTGGTGGCCCCGACCGTAGCGGTAGGTGCGGCTGGGGTCGCGGCTCGCGTCCGGAGCGCGGCATCGGCTCGGCGCCTGGCGCGGGTCCGCCGGTGAGCGACCACGCCTCGCGACCGGCCGGCGGGGTTCGCCGCCGGCGCTCGGCTGGCGGCGCTGGTCGGGGGGCCGGCACGCCAGATCACCGAGGGGCCGATGGAACCAAACTGTTCCGTGGTAAGGGCACCTTTGACGCACGCGAGGCGGGGACATGGTGGAATGCTGCCGATGGCAACCTCGCCGACATCTGGCCGTCATATCCCGCTGGGACTCTGACGCCCGTGCCGCTCGACATCCTCTGCCACCCCCCTCGTCTGGTGGCGCCGGTCGCGCGCGCCTCCAGTCCGAGCGCGTGCGCGCCTTCGCGAGAGGTCCAGGCCCCCTCGCCGGACGCCGGCCCGTACCCGTCAGATCGGCGACGCCGATCCGGCGGGAACCCCGGGGCCGGGCCCAGGCGCGGGTAGGGCGCCGGTGGCACTGCAGCCAGGGAAGGGGAAGGTCGAGGGCAAGCACTACCTGCCGTCCACCCCGGAGACGGTCAGCTGGGGGGAGCTGCCGACCGCGCGCACCCGGCCGGTGCTGACCGTCGACACCGGGGCCACCCTCACCATCGACACGGTCAGCCAGGAAGGCATCCTGGAGGACCAGGGCCGCGACCCGGACGCCTACTTCGGCCGCCACGGCGTCACCCCCGCCGAGGTGCTCGAGGACGCCAGGGCGATCGCCGCCTCCGGTATCCCGCACCGCTTCGGCGTCGACGGCCCGCACGTCGTGACCGGGCCGGTGTTCGTGCGCGGCGCCGAGCCGGGTGACGTGCTGCGCGTCGAGGTCATGTCGCTGCTGCCGCGCGCCCGCTACGGGATCATCTCCAACCGGCACGGGCAGGGCCTGCTCGCCGGGGAGTTCCCCGAAGGCCCCCCGCCGGACGACGCCGCCGACTCCCGGCACTGGGAGAACTACCGCACGGTCAGCAGCTTCTGCGCGGTGGAGCGCCGGCGCGGCAAGCTGTTCGGCGCGCTCGACGCGGGGGGCGGCGCCCGCGTGCGCTTCCCGCTCGTCCCGTTCATGGGGATCATGGCCGTCGCCGTGGACCTTGGCGCGAACGGCGCCGAGGCGGACCTCGCCACCTCCGCCATTCCCTCCACCTCGGTCGGCCTGCACGGCGGCGCGCTGGACTGCCGGGAGCTGGGGGCCGGCTCCCGGCTCTACCTGCCCGTGCAGGTCCCCGGGGCGCTGTTCGCCGTCGGCGACCCGCACTACGCGGCCGGGGACGGCAAGATCGGGCTCACCGCGCTCGAGGGCCCGCTGCGGGCCACCTTCCGGCTCACCACGCTGCGCGAGCCGGCCGCGCGGGCGGCCCTCGGCTCGCTGCGGGAGCCGTTCGTCGAGACCGACACCTACTGGCTCACGATCGGGCTGGACGTCGACGTCACCGAAGCGGTGCGGCGGGCCGCCCGGTCGGCGGTGCTGTTCCTGTCCAGCCGGCTCGGCCTGGAACGCGCCGCCGCGCTGGCCTACCTGTCGGCCGCCGCCGACGTCGGGATCAGCCAGGTCGTCAACGGCGTCCACACCGCCTACTGCCGGATCCGCCGCGCGGACTTCCCCGATCAGGTGCCGGTCCGGCCGCGGCTGCCGCGTGCCTCGCTCGGCCGGCTGGTCAGCACCGGCGACGACCTCGAGGACGACGCGTTCGACCTGGACCCGCAGCCGGAGCCCGACGCGGCCGCCCGCGACGTCACCGGCCGCCACGGCGGCGGCCGAGGCCGCCCGGCCGGGGCGGCCCGCGACCGGGTACGCGCCGCTGGCGCCGATCAGGTCGACGTCGCCTCGGGCACCGGCGAGGCGGACGCCGCGTCCGGCGCCCAGTCCGAGGCCGCGTCCGGCGCCGCCCAGTCCGATGCCTCGTCCGGCGCCGCCCAGGCCGAGGCCGCGTCTGGCACCCAGGCCGATGCCTCGTCCGGCGTCGGCGAGGCGGATGCCGCGCCCGCCGAGCCAGCCGACGCCGTGCCCGCCGTCCGGGCCGGGTCTCGCGTCGGCGCCGCGCCCGGCGCCCGCGCCGCGTCCGCGCCCGGCGACGAGGACCGGCTCGCGGGCGACGGAGCCGAGGGCGACGAGCTCGATGGCGGCCGCCTCGACGAGGAGGGGCCTCTCGGCCAGGTCCCCCCGCGTGACCGGGACGGGCAGCGTGACCGGGACGGGCAGGGTGACCAGGACGGGCAGCGGGACGGGGACGGCGGCGAGTCGACTCACCCGGACGGGCCTGAGGCCGCCGCGCTCCCGACGCCGCCCACCCCGCGCGGCGCGCGCAAGGCGACCAGCGGCCGCCCCGTCCCCGGCCGGCCCGCCGGCGCCGGCCGCTGACGGTCCCCGTCCACGAGCCGCTCGGACCGACCGCCTCGCCGCTTTCCGCCCCGACGCTCCCGCCCTACGCCAGGTCGTCGTCGAGGCCGTCGAGCTCGGACAGCGCGATCGGGGCCCAACGGCGGGTGACGTCGCCCGCCTCGGCGCGGACCGCCTCGGCCCGAGCGGCCAGGTTCAGCTCGTCGGTGGCCGGCGGCGGTGCCGACCAGCCCATGGTGGCCGCCGCGTCCTCGGCATCCGGGGGCATTTCGGCGGCCGGCCGTGGCGCGGTCGCGGCCATGCCGAGGGAGACGCCCGCGCCACCCGGCTGGCCGGGCGCCGCCTGGCCGCCGACGCCGGGCGTGCTGGCGGCGCCAGCGGCGCCGGAGGGGGCGATCCCGGCCGCGGCCAGCCGGGGCCACAGGCCGGCGAGGGCGGACGCCGGATCGCTTTCGAAGTCGGACTGGCGGATCCGCCAGAAGGGCCAGCCCGCGCGGCGCAGCTGACGTTCCCGGGCGAAGTCGTGGGCGACCTGCTCGGGGGTGCCGACCTCGTCGCCGTCGCACTCGACGGCGAGCCGGGCCCGTCCGCCGGCCACCACCAGGTCGATCCGGCGGCCGTTCACCTCGACCTGCGGTGCCACCCGGTAGCCGGCGCGCACCAGCTCGCGGAACACCCGCTGCTCGAACAGCGAGTCGAAGCGCGGATGCGGGATGTCCGGGGCGACCTCGTCGAGCCGCGGCGGCTGGTCGGCGTCCGACCGCCCGGCGTGGCCGCGCGACAGCACGTAGCTCAGGTAGTTGTGCCGCAGGTCGCCGGGATCCAGGTCGTCCAGGTTCACCGAGTGGAACAGCCACACCTGGTCGCGGGCGCGCGAGGCGGCGACGTTGAACCGGCGCTGGTACTCCTGCCTGGTCAGCGCCATCGTCGGCGTGCCGGGCGCGACCACCATCGACAGGAACACCACGTCGCGCTCGTCGCCCTGGAAGTCCGGCGGCGTGCCGACCCGCAGCCGGCGGCGCTGCTGCTCGGCCGCCGACATCCGGGCGGCCAGCAGGGACCGGATCAGCTCGGCCTGCCCGCCGCCCTGCAGGACGACGACGCCGAACGAGGCGCCGTCGTGGCGGGGGTCGGCCGCGCTGGCGAGCACGTGGGAGACCAGTGCCTCCGCCTCGGCCGGGTTGCGCAGCGCGCCCGCCACGCCGGTGGTGTGGGCGTGCGGGACGTAGCGGGCGCGCAGCGGCGGCAGCCGGTCGGCGCCGAACTGGCGCAGCGGCACCAGCGGCGCGTCCCGGTAGAACATCGCCGACGACCACTCGATGATCTCCGGCATGCAGCGGAAGTGCTCGCGCAGCCGGATCACCTCGCCGAACCGGGTCCGCAGCAGGCTGAACAGGCTCGAGCGCGGGGTGAACGAGACGCGCAGCCAGCCCGGCAGGTCGGGCAGCAGCGCGTCGAGCCGGCGGAACACCTGGTCCAGCGCGTCGTCCTCGCCATCGGCGCCGAGCCCACCGGCCCCGGCGCCCCTGCCTGATCCGAGGTCCCCACCCGGTGGGCGAAGTCGATCTGGCAGGCCCGCTGGGAGGTCCGCGGCGGGCTTGGCCGAGGTGACCGGCAGGGCCACCGGAGGGGTGCACTGGCGGTCGTCGCCCACGATGATCACCCTGGGGGCGAGCCAGAGCAGGAACAGGCTGTCCAGGCCCGCCTGGCTGCCCTCGTCGACGATCACGACGTCGAAGCTGTCGCGCACCGCGGGGATCGTGGCGAGCACCTCGGCGATCGGCATCACCCAGGCGGGCACCGCCGTCTGGGCGAGCGCCATGGCCTCACGCGCGGCCTGCCGGTAGCGCTCGGCGTGCCGGCCGGCGAGCCGTCCGCCGGCGGCGACGGCGTCCGCGTAGGCGCGCAGCGCGGCCGACTCGCGGGTACCCATCCGCTCCAGGCAGTGCCGCCACGCCTTCGCCCCGGCGAGCTCGGCGGTGGCGGCGCCGACCGCGTCCTCGGCCGCGTCGAGCTGGGTGTCGAGGTCCCCGACTCCGAGCCCTCCGACCTGGAGGCCCCCGACTTCGAGGCCCCCGGTGGTGCCGTCGGCGGCGCGGCGGGCCGCGTCGGCGTCGGCGAGCCAGCCGGCGGCCAGCGCCCAGGCCCACGCCTCGTCGAACCGGTCCAGCCGCCGCCGCCAGCCATCGTGGTCCGGCTCGGCCAGGCCGGCGGCGGCGACCAGCAGGTCCGCCAGCCCAGGGTGGGCGCGCGTCAGCCGGTCGAGCAGCTCGGCGCGGCGGGCGGACGCCTGGCGGGCGGCGAGCGCGTCGAGCAGGGCCAGCCGGGCGGTCCGGTAGCCGGCGAGGTCGCGGGTGGCGAGCGCCCCGGCGACCCGGCGCAGCTCGGCGGCCGGGGCGCCCGGTTCGCGGACCCGCTGGTGGATCTCCCAGCTCGCCGACCTCCCAGATCCGCTTCGCGGATCCGGCAGGAACCCTGCCGCGGACCGGGCGGAGACTCCGGATCCGGCGGGAACCGCGGGCCGCGCCGGTCCGTCGGCCTCCCAGATCGCCGGCCTTCCGGGCCGCCGGTCTGGTGGGAACCCCGTCCCCGATCCGGCGGGAGCCCCGGCGGCGGCGCGCAGGCTCGCTCCCAGCCGGTCGATCTCGTCGCTGGCGGCGGTGGCCGCGAGCCGCCGCCGGGCGAGCTCCACCGCGCCGGACAGGTCGCGCAGCGCCGCCGCCGAGCCGAGGTCGACGATCTCCGTGTCGCCGTACGCGCCCACGGGGTTGTCCCGGTCGCGCGCGGCGGCCATCAGCACGGCGCGGATCCGGTCGCGCGCGGCGACGACGGTGGCGACGACGGCGAGCGCGTCGCGCGCCTCGGTCAGCCGGGCGAGCCGGACCTCCGGCGGCGGCGGCGCGGCTTCGCCGGCCACGTCGCCCGGCTCGCCGGGTGATCCGCCGGGCGGGCCGCCGAACCCGACGGGAACACCCGCGAGCGCCCACGCGCGGGCGGCGGCGTCGAGCGCCGCCTCGGCCCGCAGCCGGATCAGCACCAGGTCCAGCAGCTCCGGCGTCGTCGGCGCCACCCCGTCGACCGTCGCCGCCGTCAGCAGGTCGGCCGCGTCCCTCTGCGCCCGGGAGCGGAACATCCGGCGCAGGTTGCCGCCGTCGTCCAGGTGCGCCCGCAGCGCCTCGCCGGCGGCCAGCAGCCGGGCGGCCGGCTCACCCGTCCCGTCGACCGCCGCGGCCGTCACCGCGGGCGGCAGCGTGACGTCGCGCAGGCCCAGGGCCGTGAGCGCCTCGGCCGCCTCGGCGAGCGCCGGCGCGGCGGCGGCCACCTTGTTCCAGACCGCCGCGTCCCGTCCGGTCAGCGCGTCGTCGAGCGCCCGCGGCAGCCAGGGGGCGCGCCGGCCGGCCTGGCGCGCCGTCCGCAGCGCCCGGGTGACCGCGTCGACAGCGACCGCGAGGCGCTCGATGTCGTCCGTGCCGAGCATGCCCAGCGCCTCGGCGACGTCCTCGACCGCCGCTCCGGCCGCGGCCCGGGCGGCGGCGGCCGCCTCGGCCACGGCGGAGCGCTCGCGCTCCAGCAGGAGCTCGACCGCGTCCACGCCCGGCAGGGTGATCTCCCCGAGGCGCACCGCCTCCTCGTCGTCGACCCGAGCCCCGGGAACCCCGGCGGTGCCCGGCGCCGCGCCGGCGGTGACGGCGCTCAGCAGCGTCCACAGCTCGCCGGCCTCGGCCGCGGTCAGCGGCGCGCGCGGCGGCGCGGGCTGGCGCGCGGCCGGCCGGGCGGCGCCGGTGCCGGGGGAGCCCGCATCCGGCCGGGGGACCGGGAGCGGGAGCCAGCCGTGCTCGGCACGCTCGCGGCGAACCCGCGCGGCGATCGCGCCGCGCGTCCCGGACCAGCCGGGGGCGACCTCGGTCTCCGGATGGCCGACGGCCTCGGCCGCGCGGCGCCGCTGGATGGTCGCCGTCAGCTCGTCGCGGCGCGCGATCGCGGCGTCCCGGCGGGCGCGCGCCGCGTCGATCCGGCGAGCCTGGCCGTCCGGGTGGTAGGCGGCCTTCTCCGCGGCCAGCGCGCTGATGCTGGCGGCGAGCTCGGCCGCGCCCAGCGCCGGGGCCCCTTGCGGACCGGCGTCGCCGACCGCGAGGGCCGTGGGCTCGGTGAGCGACACGCACAGCCGCCGCAGCGACTCCGGCAGCTTGTCCCGCAGCACCCGCAGCGCCTGCGCCTTCTGGCTGGTGACCAGCACCCGCTGTCCCTCGGCCAGCAGCGCCGACACCAGGTTCGCGATGGTGTGCGTCTTGCCGGTGCCGGGCGGGCCCTCCACCACGACCCCGCTGTCATGGCGCAGCCGCTCCATGACGTGTGCCTGCTCCGGGTTGGCCGGCAGCGGGAACAACGGGTCGTCCGAGAGCTGACCGGGGCTGGCCGCGCCCTCCGCGGCCAGCCACGCCAACCGCTCGCCGGCCTCCAGCGTCTCCACCAGCTGGACGAGCCCGAGCGGCGGGCGGCCTTCTCCGCGCAGCGCGTCGAGCATCTGCTCGTAGTAGTTCAGCAGCGCCGCGTTGCCGCGGGCGCGCAGCACCAAGGCCGGGGCGAGGTCGATGCGTGGCCGGTCGGTCGGCGGGCCGGGCGGCTGCCAGGCGGGGGAGTAGCCATCGTGGCCGACGTCGAGCGCCAGCGTCAGCCAGTCGCGCAGCAGCCGCTCGTCGTCCCCGCCGAGCGGCGCGGCCGGCCGGGCGCGCAGCCGCTCGTGCAGCGCGTTGGTGCGCTCCTCGTGGAAGGCGGCGAGCCCGTCCAACAGGGCGCCGTCCTCCAGCCGGGTCGCGACCCCTTCGGGCACCCGCAGCCGGATCGCGGAGGTCACCGGGTCGACCTCGACCGCGAGCCGGGTGGTCAGCAGGTGGCGGCGCAGCGTCCGGCCGTCCGGGGCGCGCCAGGAGAGCAGCCCGGTGGCGAGCACCAGCTCCAGCCCGTCGCCCTCCTGCGCGAGCCGGCCGGCCACGCCGTGCAGCACGCCGTGCAGGGCGCGCCGGTCCGCGTCAGCCCTCGCCCGGCCGGCCCAGATCTGCCAGGTGGGCAGCCAGTCCTGGTAGGCCTCGGGCACCTCGGGCCGGTCCACGAGCCGGACCGGCTCGCCGAATCCCTCGACCACCGGCTGGCCACCGGGCCGGCGCGGAACCCCGTCCGGCCAGGCCCCGTCCGGCCACGGCCCGTCGGACCAGCCGGGGCGGGAACGCAGGCTGGTCTCGCGCAGCGGGGGTGAGTCCGACGGCATGTCGCCCGGCTCGGGCAGCACCACCCAGCCGGCCAGGGTCTCCGGCAACGGTGGCGGCGACGGCAGCACGGCCGCGGCCGGCGCCTCCAGCGCCACCTCGCCCGCGGTCGCGTGCTCGAACAACGACACCCCGCCGGGCAGCTCCGAAAGCCACACCACCAGCGGGTTGTCCTCGACCGTCGGCACCTGGTCGGCCTGGGACAGCGCCAGCTCGCGCAGGAACCGCACCAGCCGGTGACACCGGTTGGTGAGCATGGCGAACCGTTCCTGCTCAGCCGACGCCGCCGTCATCCCAACCCTCCGGTCCCCGATCCCCCGAATAATCCTCCATGCCGTCACCGCGCCCGCCGGTCACCCGGCGAGGCCGCGTCCGCCGCGCTCCCACGGCGGGCCGTCGGTGGGAGCGCGGTGGGTGACCGGCGGGCCGTCCGGTGGGTGAGGTCGTGCTGTCGTCCCCCGGTGGCCCCGCCTCCGGGGCGGCCCGGAGGCCCCGCCGGCGGCGCGGGAGAATGTCCTTCGTCCCGGCGGGCGCTGGCGCTCCCGGGACGGTGGGCGCGGATCCGCCGGATCGCGGACCTCCCAGCAGACCTCCCGGGTCGGCCTCGCCGATCCGGCGGGGACCCCGGGCCTGTGGACCCGCCCGATCGGCTCAGCCGATCCGGCGGGGACCTCGGACCCGGCGGGGACCCGTCGTCGAGCTGGCGGGGACTCGACCTCCCGGCAGGGACCCCGGGCTTCGCTGATTCGGGCAGGAACCCCGGGTGGGAGGCGTGGCGAGCGTGGTTGGCGCGGCGGGTGGCACGGCGGCGGAACCGTCCTTCTACGTGGACCTGCATGTGCACTCGAAGTACTCGCGGGCCTGCAGCCGGGACTGCGACCTGGAGCATCTGGCCTGGTGGGCGGCGCGCAAGGGCATCCGGGTCGTCGGCACCGGTGACTTCACCCACCCGGCCTGGGAACGGGAGCTCGCCGAGAAGCTCGTGCCGGCCGAGCCGGGGCTGTTCCGGCTCGCGCCCGAGCTGGAGCGTGACGTGCTGCGCCGGCTGCCCGCGTCCTGCCGGACGGCGACCCGGTTCATGCTCTCCACCGAGATCTCGACGATCTACAAGAAGGGCGAGAAGACCCGCAAGGTCCACCACCTGCTCTACGCGCCGGACCGGGAGGCCGCCGGGCGGATCACCGCGGCGCTGGCCCGGATCGGCAACCTCGCGGCCGACGGCCGCCCGATCCTCGGTCTCGACTCCCGGCACCTGCTGGAGATCACGCTGCAGGCCGATCCCGGCTGCTACCTGGTGCCGGCGCACGTGTGGACGCCCTGGTTCGCGGTCCTCGGCTCGAAGTCCGGGTTCGACGCCGTCGAGGACTGCTACGGCGACCTCGCCGACGAGGTGTTCGCCCTGGAGACGGGCCTGTCGGCCGACCCGGAGATGTTCTGGCGGATCTCCGGGCTCGACCGGTACCGCCTCGTCAGCAACTCCGACGCGCACTCGCCGCCCATGCTCGGCCGGGAGGCGACGGCGCTCGCCTGCGACCTCGACTATTTCGCCGTCAAGGACGCGCTGCGTACCGGCGAGGGCTACACGGGCACCGTCGAGTTCTTCCCGGAGGAGGGGAAGTACCACCTCGACGGCCACCGGGCCTGCGGGGTGCGCTTCACCCCCGAGGAGACGAAGGCCACCGGGGGCGCCTGCCCCGCCTGCGGCAGGCCACTGACCGTCGGGGTGCTGCACCGCGTCGACGCGCTCGCCGACCGGGAGCAGAGCACCGCCCCGGAGACGGGAGGGCAGTTCCGGTCGTTCGTCGCGCTGCCCGAGATCGTCGGCGAGATCCTCGGGGTCGGGCCGAAGAGCAAGGCGGTCGCCACCGAGGTCGGCTCGCTCGTCGAGCGGCTCGGCCCCGAGCTGGGCATCCTCGGGGAGGTCGAGCTGTCCGCGATCGCCGACGCCGGGTCGGCCGAACTGGTCGAGGCGATCGGCCGGCTGCGGCGCGGCGAGGTGCTGCGCGAGGCCGGCTTCGACGGCGAGTACGGCGTCATCCGGATGTTCTCCCCCGGTGAGCTGGCGGGCGAGACGGCGACCCTGTTCGACCTCGCCCCACCCGCCTCATCCGCCCCGGCGGACCCGTCGTCCGACGACGATTCGGCGCTGTTCGCGATGTCCGGCGCGCCCGCGCCCGCGTCCGGGCAGCGCGGGGCACGGGCCGCGAAGGCGGCCAGGCGCAGCGCGCTCGGCGCGGCCGCCCCTGGCCCTGGCGCGGCCGCCGTCGTCGGCCAGGAGCCCGGGAGCGGGGCCGCCGGGCCTCTCGGACCGCCTACCTCCCAGATCGGCTTCGTCGAGCCGGCAGGGATCCCGTCGTCGCTCTGGGAGGGACCCCGGGCAACCCTGGAGGCCGCCGGGCTGGCGCCCACCGAGCGCGCCGGCGCGTCGGTCCTCGACGGGCTGGACCCGGACCAGCGAGCGGCCGCCTCCGTCGCGTCCGGGCCGCTCGTCGTCCTGGCCGGGCCGGGTACCGGCAAGACCCGGATGCTGGTGCACGCCATCGCGCACCGGGTGCGCGAGCGCGCCGTCCCGGCCGGCGAGTGCCTGGCGGTGACGTTCACCCGGCGGGCGGCCGACGAGCTGGTCGAGCGGCTGGCCGGGCTGCTCGGCGACGCGACGCCGGCGGACGGGGCCGCGGGGTCTCCCGAGGACGGCGAAGCCCGGCGCGCCCCGGAGGCGCCGGTGGGCACGGCGGCCGGACGGGTCACGGCCACCACGTTCCATGGGCTCGGGCTGCTGGTCATCCGCGAGCAGCACACGAGCCTGGCCCGCGGGCCCGCCGTCCAGGTCGCCGACGCGGCGCGGGTCGAGCTGCTCGCCGAGGCGCTCGGCGACGCGGCGGCGACCGTGTCCGCCCGCGCGGCCGCCGCGCGCCGGATCGGCGAGCTCAAGCGGCGCCGGGCGCTCGGCGAGCAGGTGCGCGGCGACGAGCTGGCCGGCGTGCTCGCCCGCTACGACGCGGCGCTGCGCGAGCACGACCTGGTCGACCTCGACGACCTGCTGGCCCTGCCGCTCGCGCTGCTGACGCGCGAGCCGGAGCTGGCCGAGCACTACCGGCGCCGGTTCCGCCACGTCTGGGTCGACGAGTACCAGGACGTGGACGAGGCGCAGTACCGGCTGCTGCGGGTCCTGTGCCCGCCGGACGGCAACCTGTGCGTCGTCGGGGACCCGGACCAGGCGATCTACTCGTTCCGGGGCGCCGACGTCGGCTACTTCCTGCGTTTCGAGGAGGACTTCCCGACGGCGCGGCGGGCGTCGCTGAGCCGCAACTACCGGTCGACCGGGACGATCGTGGCCGCCGCGCGCTCGGCGATCGCGCCCGCCACCTTCGTCCCCGACCGGGAGCTGGTCGCCGTCCACCCCGACGGCCCGGACGCGGCACCGCCCGCCGGCCCGACGACGCGGCCGCCTGCCCGGGAGCGGCGCCCGGCGCGTCCCGGCCCGACGGCCGACCGGGTTGCCGTGCCCGGACCGGCGGGAGGGCCGGGCGGCCCGCCGGTGCTGGTGCGTGCCTGCGCGACCGAGGCCGAGGAGGCGCTGGCCGTCGTCGACACCATCGAGGAGGCCCTCGGCGGGACGTCGTTCCACGTACTCGACAGTGCTTTCTCGGGCCAGGCGCGGGCCGGTGCCTTCTCGGGCCAGGCGCGGGCCGGTGGCCTCTCGGGCCAGATCGACGGGTCGGTGACCAGCCGGCTCTCGTTCGCCGACGTCGCGGTGCTCTACCGGACGGCTCGCCAGGCCGAGCCGGTGATGGCCGCGCTCGCGCGGCGCGGCCTGCCGTTCCAGCGTCGGTCGCACGGCCCGCTCGCCGACGCCCCGGGCGTCGCGGCGCTGCTCGCCGAGCTGCGCGCGCGGCGCGACGGCGCTGCCCGTTCCGTCTCCGCCGCCCTGCGCGACGCCGCCGCCCGCGTCGGTGAGCGTTGCGCCGCCCGGGGCACCGCGCTGGCCGCGGTTCTGGCCGACGCCGCCCTGGCTGATGGAGCGTCCGGGGGAGCGCGGCACGAGACGACGGACGCCTCGGGCCTCGAGGACACGGCCGAGGTCCCGTCCGCCTCGGAGGCCCAGCTGCGCCTCGGCATGGAGCTGCTCGCGCCGGCGGCCGCGGCGGCGGGCGACGACCTCGCCGGGTTCCTCACCGCCGTGTCGCTGGCCACCGAGGCGGACACGCTGGACCCGCGCGCCGACCGGATCTCGCTGCTGACCCTGCACGCGGCGAAGGGCCTGGAGTTCGGTCTCGTCATCATCGTCGGCTGCGAGGACGGCCTGCTCCCGATGACCTGGGGCGGTCGGTCGGCCCGCGTCGCCTCGGGGGCGGCCGCCGGCCCGCGCGACGGGACGGACCCGGCCCGCGGCCCGCTGGCCGAGGAACGGCGGCTGTTCTTCGTCGGTATCACCCGGGCGCGCGGCCGGCTGGTGCTCAGCCATGTCGCGCGCCGCCCGGACGCGGGCCGCGCTCCCTCTCCCTTTCTCGCCGACCTCGACCCGGCGCTGCTCGACCGTCAGTCCGGCCGGCCCGGTCAGCGTGCCTCCCGCCCGCGGCCCCAGGGCCAGCAGCTTCGGCTGCTCTGACGGAAACGGACGGGCGCGGCCAGTCCCGGACGTCCGTTCTGCCCCGGTTGCCGGATCTGACCGAGTGGGGTTGAGGTACAACAAGGTGCCATACCAACCGCACATGGACCGTTGAGAAGCCCTCCGGAGGGCCGGTGACGAGCCGCCGCGCGCGGACCCGGCGCGCCGCCTGAACGGTGCCGACCTCCACCCGACCGCGCATGACCGGAGACCCAGCGCTATGAGCCTCGAAGACACCGCACGCGACTGGACACGACACGGCAACGACGACCCGCTGTGGGCGGTCCTCGTCGACCCCGCCAAGCGTGGTGGAGGCTGGGACATCGACGACTTCCTCGCCACCGGCAAGGAGGATGTCGACACGGCCCTCGGCGTCCTCGACCGTCTCGGCGGGACGCCGACCCAGACCGGCGTCGCCCTCGACTTCGGCTGCGGCGCCGGACGACTGACCCAGGCCCTGGCCGCCCACTATGACAAGGTCATCGGCCTGGACATCTCCGAGCCCATGCTCGCCACCGCCCGCCGACTCGACCGTACCGGTGGCCGAGCGGACTTCCAGCACAACGCGACCGCCGATCTCGCGGCGATCCCCACCGCCAGCGTCGACCTGGTCTTCACGAGCATCGTCCTGCAGCACGTGCCGCCGGACGCGGCCGAGAAATACCTGCTCGAGTTCGGACGCGTGCTGCGGCCGGGCGGCGCCGCCATCATTCTCATGCCTACCGGCATCCGGCCCACCATCCAGGGGCTGCTCTTCCGGTACGCCCCGCCCGCCGTCGTCGGGGCTCTTCAGCAGCGTCTGCTGCACTACCCGGCGCCGATGCAGATGAACACGCTTCCTGTCCGGATCATGACGTCTCATCTGAGCCGCGCCGGCCTCCGGATCATCGGCACCACCGACGAGCCCCAGCACGCCCCGCACTGGAACTTCACCCGGTACTACGCGATCCGCCCGAAGACCTCGGTGGCCTGAGCCGCTACGCGCGGTTCAGGGTCTCTGGCTGCGTTCCTCGACCGATCGGCGCGCGCCGGATCGGACCAATCGCGGCAGGATCGGCCGAGGTTGGCGGGCCCGGTTGGTCATGGGCGCTCGAACGCCGCCGCTTTCAGCGGTCGAGCAGGCGGTCGAGGTCGACGCGGATCAACCACTGGTCCAACTTGAACGGCGGGTACGGCCACGAAATGCTGTCCAGGACCAGTTGGTTCACCGGGAGCCAGAGAATTCTCCGCTGGGCGTCGACCGCGGCCCGTCGGACTCCGATATACCGGGTTGACGGGCCGCGAAGCTGCGACAGCCCGGTATCGATCGCCGATGTGCGGAAGGTCATCTCGTGGCCGGCGCCGGCCGGCTGGACCACCTGGAGCGTTCCGTCGAGGCCGGTGAGCAGAATGGCTCCGCTGACCGGATCCATTGTCAGGCTACGGACGAGGCCGCCCCGCCCGGTCTCCTGGAGCAGGTAGTCGGGACGGCATTCGATTCCGAAGTAGTCGGGCCAGTCGGCGGTCGCCGGCGCCGCGGTCACGAGGCTGCGCTCACGGCCGGCCTTGACGTAGACGGCCATCGCGTCCGCGCGCAGGCCATGGGCATTGGTCCGCGCCACGTAGAGATTCCCGGCCATGTCGAAGCAGGCCGACTCCATCCGGGATTTGTCCTGCGCGGCCCGCACCGCGGCGCTCTTCGGGGTGATCTGCCCGGAGCTCGCCGAGTAGGAGAACTCCTGTACCGGGAACGGCTCAGCCACCTTGTTTCCGGAAAAACAGTCACTGATCAGCACAAACCGCTCGTCATCCGGCTCGCTGGTCGGGTCGGTCACGACCTCTCGCGGGTTGACCACGGTCGAGATGCCCAGCGGGCTGGTCGGCGGATACTGCCACCAGGCTCGGGTCCGCCCCTCCAGATCGACGACGAGCAGCGCGCCGGATTTGGTCCCCCGCCCGCCGGCTCCGAAGTACTGGGCGATGACGAGGTGGCCCGAACGCGGCAGCCGCGCCACCGAGGCCGGTCCCCGGCCGGACAGGGGCGACGTGGGCCCGATGGTGGGAAAGGCGCTGGCGGCCACCGTCGGCGGCGCGAGCGCGGCGAGCTGGGCGGCCGTCCAGGAGAGCGAGGGCTCGTAGCGCCAGTCACCGGCGCGGTCGCGCCGAAGCTGGCCGATGCTGGGGAACTCGCCGTGAACCTTGGTGTCCCAGCCGTGGTACGGCATGACGGAGACCAGCACCACCCGCTCGCCCATCACCGGGTCGGGGACGACGATCACGTCGGCGACGTCCGCGCCACCGACCCCCCGGACGGTCGGGTCCGGATTCGAGACGAAGAAGTGCCCGGCGGATGACGGGATCATCAACTGGGTGAATCGCCGCGTGTCCGGGTGGAAGATCCCCGCTTCCATGCTGGCCGCGGTCGGGAACATCTGGTCGTCGCTGAACGGCGTCGTGCCGATGAACACCGTGCCGTCGCTGGCGACCGTGGCCATGAACGCCGACTGGCCGGGGCCGAATCCGAAACCGGGCACGTCGACGGTCTCGATCGTCGAGGACCGCGCCAGCCTGCCGAAGCTGCCCGGCGTGCCGAAGATCGACAGAAGGTCGAGAGCGTCGTCCGCCGAGCTCGGCAGCAGCCGCTGTATGCCGACCGTCGCGCCGAAGGTCGCGGCTCCCAGGCCGGCACCCAGCCCGAGGGCGCCAAGGAGCCGCCGGCGGGTCGGGCGGGCGCCGGGCGACGGCGGTTCGCCGCCGGGCGCTCTGGCCCCGCCGTGCCGCCGGCCAAGCCCGATGTTGCCGTGGTGGCGAGTATCGGCGAGGGACCACCGTTGGCCGGCGCCACGGCCAGCTGGATCGTGTGAGGTAGCCATTCTTCCCGGATAGTAATCCGCCTGCGCAGGATCCCCGTCCGAATGGCCAGACGTGCGGACCGAGGCCGGAAGGTGACGGTATTCAGCGGTAACGAGATGGTGGGCGCTCTGTGACGGCGTCCGGTTCGTCCTCGGCCGGTGGGGCGGTGGAACCGAAATCGCGGCGGGGGCGTCGAGACTGGGCGATCAGCATGGTCTCCTCCGGGTCGCTGCCCCGGGGACCACCGCCGACCAGCTCGGGAAATTCCACCTCCGCCTCGGACTCGGCCTCGGAGACCGGAGGCGCGGGCGCCACGAGGTTCGCCAGGGCGGCCGCGAAGGCGAGCGCGCCCGCCGCCTGTACCGGCCAGCTGAACGGGCCTTCGCCCGAACCGGGCACCGCGTCCGGCCCGAGCGCGACGCCGATGCCCGCGGCGGTCATGGCGAGCAGCCCAGTCCAGGGCAACAGCCAGGGCAGGCGAAGACCGACGACCGTCAGGACCGGCACGGCGAGGGCAACCGGACCGGCGACGAGGAAGACGGCGACGGTGGCGACCAGGCAGCCGACGACCGTGCCAGCCAGCCTGGCGCGCGTCGAGGACGGACGCCGCGGGCCGGGGAGCCGGGGGTGGTCGTCGGGTTCGCCCGACCGCCGCCGGCGCGACCGGGCCGGCACCAGCGCCAGCGCCAGCAGAACCAGCACCAGCAGCCCACCGACGACGAGGTTGCGGCGGTACTCGTGACCAGGCTTGTTCTCGATCACGATCGAGCCGGCCTCGCCGGCCGGCACGATCCAGCCCTGCTGCCAGCCGTCGAGTCGCACCGCCCGCAGGGGCGCGCCGTCCAGGCTGGCCGTCCACGACTCGTTGGCGTTCTCCCGGACGGCCAGGAACGCCCGCCCCCCCGCCGCGATGGAGACCACCCGCCGCTCGGGCGACCACGAGGTGACCGACGTCGACCGGGCGGTCGACCCGCTGGCCGCGGCGTCGGTCTCGACCAGCGTCAGCGAGGACACGAGCAGCGCCTCCCCGGCGTGCTCGATGGTGAGCAGGTGCGGCCCGGCGTCCAGTGAGATCGTCCCGTCGGGAGCGCAGACCGTGGTGCGCAGCGGGAGCGCCGCCGCCACGTCCGCCTGCGTGCCCTCGACGCGCAGGTCGTAGCGGGTGCCGTCGACCAGCAGTGCCGGGCCTTCCCCGCACGGGATGGCGAACGGCGCGTCCGACGCCGCGGAGGACTCGTCACCTGACGGAACGGCCTGCATGGTTCCGGTAACGGTCAGCCGCATCGGCCGGGGCACGTCGAACCTGCGGGTCAGGGTCTGTTCCTCCGACCCGCCGAACGGCTCGGTGATGTCCACCCGGTCGCGCTCGAACGAGTAGATGACCTGGCCCTGCCCGGGTGTCGTGAACAGGCCGGCCGCGTCCGCGGGCGCCTGCGCGTAGCGCTGGATCGGTACGCCCGGGATGGCGATCTCCCGGATACCGGCGCTGAAGTCGTTGTCCTCTTGCTCGATCACCCGCTCGAAGGTGAGCCGGTACCAGGAACTCGGCCCCGGGGGCACCGCCAGCCGCTGGATCGACTCGTCCGCGCGCACGTCCGTCAACGCGGTCCCGGCCGCGGTCGTGACCCGGATCGTGCGCACCTTGGGCCGCCACCTGCCCTCGGCCAGAAGCTGGACGTCGATGTAGGGCACCGTCACCGGCTGCGCGGTGTCGACCTGGATCCAGCCGCCGACGGATCCCAGCTTCGGGTCCGAGGCGACGTTCCAGTAGGTGTGCGACAGGCCGTCGACCGCCGCGTAGGGTCCGACGTCGGCGCTGGCGACCAGCGGGGAGCCGTAGGACGACGCGCTGACCTTGACGCCGTCGGAGTATCCCGCGACCGTCTGGTGGTCGACGGGGTCACCGTCGGCCCACTGGTGGGGCGGCTCCCCTGATCTGCCCGTGTTCTCGTCCGGGCCCAGCAGGTACGACTGCCCACGGTGCACGACGCCGAAGTCGTAGTCCCGGCGCTTGAACGTGTCGGTCACCATCCAGGCCGTCGTCGGTTCGACGATCTCGCTCGCGAGCGGCCTTTCCACGACCGGGCCAGCGGCGCTGGCGTCGGAGGCTGATCCGGAGGAGGCGGAGGGGCGCAACGGCGACTCCGGCAGGCCGTCCAGGTCGCTGGCGAGGATGACCGCGCGGTCGGCGCCGAGGACGCCCTGCGCGGCGAGCTGTACGGTCGCCTCGGCTCCGCCGGACACGACGACGGCCGTGTCGGCCGGGTAGGCGGTCACCGTGGACGCCCCGTCGGGTACCGCCCACACCTCGAGCGCCGGCACCGTCCCCCGCGGGCGGGCGGTTTCGGGGAGCAGCCGCTGCCTGGCGCTCGGGCGTTCGGGCATGGACGGCCCGAAGGTCGCGACCTGGCGCAGGCCCGAGCTCTCCAGTGCCCGGTGCACCTGCTCCGTGGACGGCGGGATGTCCCAGTCCTTGTCGTCGATGTCGTTGCGGACCAGCACCTGGCCGACCCCCGCCCGGGCCAGCGCGGCCGCGAGCCCGGGTGCCGAGCCTCTCGCCAGCGCCTGTTCGATGCCGTCCATCCAGCGGGTCATGCCGACCTGGCCCAGCGGCACCAGGGCGCGGCTCGCCCAGGGGGTGCTGGCTAGCCACGCGAGCGGCTCGTCGAGCGAGCGGCCCCACTCGTACTCGGCGAACGGAATGCCCGGCAGGAGCAGGGTCCGGCCGCTGGCGGGCTCTTCGGCCAACCAGTCCGCGGCCTCGTGCCAGTAGTCAGGGACCTTGGTGAACGACCCGGACTGAAACGACCGGCCGGCGAGCGTGGGTGTCATCGCGGTCACCAGCGCGGCGGCCGTGAGCATGGCGACGACGACCGGGATCGGGATCAGCCAGCCGACGTCCCGGGGAACGCGCGGCGACGGCTTCTCGGCGGGCGCCGGCTCGGCGGCCGACGGCTGGCTCCGCTGGGCGATCGGGCTTCTCCAGACCCGGCCACGGTCCAGCGGGACCGAGAGGGCGTGCGCCATCCCCAGCGCGAGTGGAAGGTGGGCGACCGGCTGGAACTTGTAGACGTTGCGGAGGAAGGCCAGCTGGTCCGCGAGCAGCGCCCGGACGCTGCCGGCCAGCGGGCTGGTGGGCTGGCCCGGGTAGGCCGCGCATACCGCGATCACCCCGACCGCCAGGCTGAGCAGCAGGAACCGGCGTCCCGGCAGGTCTCGGCGGGCCAGCCCCCAGAGCCCGATCCCGGCCATGACCGCCGAGCCGACGACCGGTACCGCCTCGTTGACGCTGGCCGTGGCGGCCGGCAGCCAGGGGTTGGGTGCCCGGAGGTAGGCCATCCAGTCGGCGGTGCCGCGAAGCGCCTCGGCCACGGAGGTGGCCGCGGTGGTGGCCTCGGCCGTCTCGGTGTAGGGGAGGAAGTTCAGGCCGTACCGGTTCTGGGCCAGGAGCGCGAGCAGCCACCAGGCCGTCGCCAGGATGATCGAGATCACCCACCACACCCGCAGTGCCCAGGCCCGGCGGCTCCACCCAGCGAGCAGCAGCAGCATCCCGGGGCACAGCAGGACGCACAGCGTGACGCTCGCGTTGACGCCGCCCGCGCAGAAGACGGCGAAGCCGGACAGCGCGGCCGCGCGGCGCGGCGACAGCGGGGCAGCGCCCGCCCGCCGCGCGCGGTCGCCCGGCTCACGGCGCGCCGCGTCGTCGGTGTCACCACCGGCGCCGCCGCCCGGCCGCAGCGCCAGGACGAGCGGGAGCGTGATCCAGGGGAGCATCGCCGCGCCGGTCAGCGCGACCGAGGCCGAACCGATCTTCGTCAGGAAGATCGGCGACAGGGCGTAGCCCAGGCCGCCGACGACCCTGGTCCATGGCCGGCCGACACGCATCGCGTCGGCGAGCCGGACGACGCCCCACGCCGCGACCGTCAGGAGGAACGCCATCCACAGCCGCTGGGTTATCCAGGGCGGCAGGTGAAGCACCTTCCCGACGAGAAAGAACGGCCCCATCGGGAACAGGTAGCCGACGTACTGATTCGGGAGGAAGCCGAAGTCAGACGAGGAGTTCCACAGGTGGGTGGCGCGTCCCAGAAACTGCAACGGCGCGAGCGGCACGTCGAGCTTGGTATCGGCGGTCAGCTTGCCCGGCGACTGCGACAGGTAGAGCACCACGAAACCCGCGGCGATGGCGAACAGAGGCCACCTGGGCGTCCGGCGGTAGCCGTCGGCGTCGCGCCGGGCGCGTTCGCCCAGGGCCGGGTCCGTGTGAGTGGGCTCCGCCATCGGGTACCCGGTACCTGGCCTTCGCCGGACCGAGGCGACCGGTCCTGATCGGCGGATACGAATCGTTGTCTCCATCGCTGTCACCGGGTCGGCGGGGCGTGCTATGGCTCCGTACATACCAGCACAGCCGGGAAGGAAATAGCGCGTCGGCCCACGACGGCGACGCCGGGCACTCATCCGGGATCGCACAGCGACGGCGGGCCGCCGCGTCGTCGAATGCCGGGCGCTTCACGGGCGTAGGGCACGCCCTGAGCGCGCCGAGGCGATCGGACGCCTGTTCATCGCCGGATGGGCTCGGTGGGGCGGCTGTCACCTCGCTGGCCCCAGCGTCCCGCCGTCCCGTCCGCGGTCGTGATGACCGGCGAGGCCGCGGCGGGCGGACCCGAAGCCGTGACGGCCGCGAGGCCGTCCGGTCCGGCGGCGGCGCCGTCGCGACCGGCGGCGCGCCGGTCGGAATGGTGCAGCCGGTAGACGAGCCAGCCGGCGACGGCGGCGGTCCCGGCCAGGCAGGCCAGGGCCGCCGCCGCGGTGCGCTCGATCGCGCCGCCGGCGAGGGCGAGGCCGGCGCCGGTCAGCGCCGAACAGACGAAGAGCGCCACGACGATCACGCGTTGGTTCGCGCCCAGCAGGTAGGTGGCGAACATCATGGCGACCGCCATGAACGTCATCGCGAGCGCGAGTACCCACAACGAGCCGGCGGCCGCCGTCAGGTCCGGGCCGAACACCAACGTCAGCAGCGGTTTGGCGCCGACGAGCCCGACCAGGGTGAGCACGAGCCCTGGCGCGATGACGCAGCCGACCGCCATCGCCAGCGCCCGGCCCGCCGGCTGGCCCTCCTTGCGCCGTCGCGCCGCTTCGGGCAGCAGGAAGTTCGCGACCGCCAGCCCGGTGTACACGGGCACCTTGCAGGCCGTCGAGATCGCCGCGTAGGCGCCCACCGCGTCCGGGTTGCGCCAGCCGACGATCACGACGTCCATGTTCTGCAGCAGCGCCAGCGGGACGAGGGTGCCGAACGCGATCGAGGCGTCCGTGATCAGGCTGTCCCTGGTTCGTCGCCGAGGCGGCGGCAGCATCGGGACCGGGCCGGTGGTGGTGGCCGAAGCCAGCGCGGCGTCGAGGCGGGGCCGCGACCTCGGGCGCGGTGGCCGGGGCAGCGCCGGGGTGCGGGCGACCGCCCAGCGGGTCTGCTCGGCGCCCACCGCTATGGACAGCGCCAGCCCCAGCCCGGCCCCGTTGACCCCGAGCCCGGCGGCGACCAGCGCGACCCCGAAGCCGATCCGCAGCGCGGCCTCGAACACGAGGCTGATGGCCAGCGCGGGGTAGTTGCCGCGGGCCTGGAGCAGGCCGCGTTCCACGTAGAGGGGCACCAGGAACGCCGCCGCGATCGCGGCCTCGGCGATCGCCAGCGGGTGCGGGTAGGACAGCAGCGCCGCGACCGGCCGGCACAGCGCGACCGCGATCACGGAGGAGACCGCGATCGCGGCGAACGTGACCCCGCGCAGCTGGCGGATCCAGGCGCGTCGCTCGCGGCGGGTCTCGCCGATCAGCGCCGACTCCCGATGGACCACGGCGGTGAGCACGGCCGTCCCGACGACCGAAAGAATCATGAAGATATTGGTCTGGACGACGACGGCGCCATAGGCGTCCGGGTCGAGCATCCGGGCGAGCGCCAGGTTCATCAGCAGGTTGAAGACGTTGACGACCATGCCCGCCGCGGCGAGAGCCATCGGGCCACGCAGCAGCTCGGCGACAAGGTCCCGCTTCACCGACAGCGCCATCGACCTCTCCGTAGGGCGGTCAGGCGCTTTTGCGCGGCCTGGCACCGGCCCAGCGGCGTGGCGATCCCGCCAGCCGGACTCGACGGGCTCATCGAGCGGCCTGACCCGTCATCACCGATGACACAGAGGACCCCCGAAAGCTGGCGACGGCTGATCCGGCCGGCCGGGACCGCCAGGCACGTCGACGGTTTCCGTGGAAGTTCGCCGAGGTGGTGCCCACACCGAGCGCAAGGTGCCCTGGCCGCCGGTCATCCGGATGGTCCCAGACAGTTTCCCGTGGCCTTACCCACCGCTCAAGTAAACCAGCTATCGTCCGCCGGGTACCTGGCCGCGGCGGCGATCAGATCTTGCGAAGAATCAGCAGGAGATTCCAGGTGAGAACCTCGCGCACCCCCGGCACCTTCAAAATCGGCTTGGACCAGTCCGGCAGGTATCGCGGAAGCGCGTCGATGACGACGACGTCCTGCCGGGAGCGAGCCCAGGCCAGGGTGTCGGCGACATACACGGGGAACATGGTCTCGCCGTAGATGTTCTTGGGCGGCACCCCGTTGCGCCGCTCGTAGCGGGCCTGCGCCCGGCGGCCGCCCAGGTAGTGCCACGGCGCGGTCTCGTGCCCGCCCCACGGCGACAGCCAGGTGCAGTAGCTCAGGTAGATGAGTCCGCCGGGGCGGGTCACCCGGACCAGTTCGGAGGACATCTGCCAGGCGTCCGGCACATGCTCCAGCACGTTCGACGTGTAGCAGATGTCCACCGAGTCGGTGCGCACCGGCAGCGCGAGCGCGCTGCCCCGGATCCGGCCGGGAACATCGGTGACCGCCAGCTCGGACACGTCCGGCTCGACCCAGCAGTAGCGGGCGCCGGCCTCTAGGAACGCGTCCCGGAAATGGCCCGGGCCACCGCCGACGTCGAGCACCGACTGGCCGGCGACCGAGGTGTAGCGGGACAGCTGGCGGACCGAGTCCGCGGCGATGAGCTGATAGAAGCTGGCCGGCGGGTCGACGGGCTTCTTGCGGTGCTCGGAGAAGAGCGTCCAGGAACGACGCAGGCCCCAGCCGACGTATGGCACGGAGGGCAGCGCGACCGCGCGTGGCCGTGCCGGTTCCGGCGTCGGCTCGGCCGTCGACGCCGTGGTGGCCGGTAGCGAATCCGGGGCCAGGTCAACCATAGGCGGACCCTAACACCCCGTCCGAGAGCGCCAACGTGACGGGCGGGCCCCCCAGGAGCCGCCGCGGGAGGCATCCCGGCGCCCGGCCAAGGAATTCGGCCGCCGCGGGAGTCCCTGTGGGACCGACCTCACACCGGTGCCCCGAACCGGCGACCCGCGGGCCCGCCCGGCTCGTCGACGGGTCGAGCCCGTCGGTCGTCGTTCCTGGCCGGCGCCGCGGCCGTGGCCGCCGCGCCGTGTCGGGTTGGTGCCGGTCCGGTTCTCGCTGAATATCTATGGACGGCTATGTCCCTCTTCGCTATTGTCGCAATACTGAGCGTCCGATTGACTCAGATCACCGAAGGATCTGAATAGCCCCGTCCCGCGAGACGATCCACTCACGCGTGCCGGGCCGCGAAGGTCTGGGTACTGGGGGGTGGTCGTGGTGGTGTCCGTGGACGCGGTCGGCTCGGTGCCGACCCCGGCCCCGTTCTCGGCTCGGCACCGGCGGCTGGCGCCGGCTTTCGACCACGTGCTGGCGCAGCCGCCGGGCGGGCTCGCCGAGATGCACCGGCTGCGCGGGCGGGTGCCGTTCTGGGACCCGGTCATCGACGAGATCGACGGCCGCCGGATCCGGGTGGGCGACCACTGGCTCATCGACTTCGCGTCCTGCAACTATCTCGGGCTCGACCTCGAGCCCGAGATCATGGCCGCGGTGCCCGAGTACCTCGCCCGCTGGGGGACCCATCCGAGCTGGTGCCGGCTGGTCGGCAACCCGCGGCTGTTCACCGAGCTCGAGCAGGCTCTCGCCGAACTGCTGGGCGCCGAGGACACCTTGCTGTTCCCCACGGTCAGCCACATCCACTTCTCCGTGCTGCCCGCGCTGGCCGGGGCCGGCGCGGTGTTCGTCGAGCTGCGCGCGCACCACACGATCCACGAGGGCGCCCGGATGGCCTCGACGCGCGGGGCGCGCGTCATCCGGTTCCGCGAGGAGAACCTGCCGGGGCTTGCCCGCAAGCTGGCGGCGAGCGACCGCAACCCCAAGGTCATCTGCGTGGACGGCGTGAACAGCATGACGGGCAACGGCCCGCCGCTGGCCGAGCTGACCGAGCTGGCCCGGGCCTACGACGCGCTGCTCTACATCGACGACGCGCACGGCTTCGGGGTGCTGGGCGAGCGGTCCGCCGACGAGCTGTCGCCGTACGGGTCCCGGGGCAACGGCACCGTCCGGCACCTCGGCGGCGATTACGACGGTCTGGTGCTCGTCGGCGGCCTTTCCAAGGCGTATTCGTCGCTGCTGGCGTTCGTCGCCTGCCCACCGGAAATCAGGCATTTCCTGCGAATCGCGGCGGGGCCCTATACCTATTCTGGTCCTCCGCCGGTGGCGTCGTTCGCGACCGCCCAGGCGGGCCTGCGATTCAACGCCATTCGCGGCGACGTCCGCAGAGCCGACCTGTACCGGCGGACGTCGCGGGTGCTCGACGGCATCCATGCACTGGGCCTGGAAACCCGCAACGAGACTGGTTTCCCGATCATCGAGGTCCCGCTGGCCGACCCGGATCTGATCGAACCGCTCGGGACCTTCCTGTTCAACCGGGGCATCCTCGCGACCATGGTGCCGTATCCGATCGTGCCTCGCCGCGAGACCGGCTTCCGGATCTCGGTGACGGCCGCCAACACCGACGCCGAGATCGAGGAGCTGTTGCGCGTCATCGCGGCGGCGGCCGACCGCTTCCCGCTGCGGCGGGCCGCCGACGGCCCGGAAACAGGCGACGGGTAGCCACGCGGGTGGACCTGGCCGCCGGCCCGGCGCGCCTGGCTACCCAGTGCGTGGGGCGGCCAGCCGCGCGACCGGGAGCTGGTCGGTGACCAGCCGCACGTCGGCGTCGCGGACCGCCCGCAGTGTCGCCAGATACGCGCCGCGGGGTATCTCCACGGCGCCCAGGCCGCGCAGGTGGTCGGTCGCGATCTGGACGTCGATCAGGCTGCCGCCGGCCGCCGTGAACCGGGCGTCGAGGTCGAGCAGCGCCACCTTGGAGGCGTCCGTGCGCGCGTGGAACATCGACTCGCCGACGTGGACCCCGCCGACCAGGATCCCGAACTGGCCGCCGACGAGTTCCTCGCCGTCCCACACCTCGACGCTGTGCGCCCAGCCGAGCGTGTGCAGCCGGGCATAACCCGCCCGGAGCTCGTCGGTGATCCAGACCTCCGGGCCCGTCCGCCGGCAGCGCGCCACGACCTCGTCGAAGCAGCGGTTCACGGTGGTGGTCCAGCCGCACGACCGGACCCGCCGACGCAGCGACGCGGACGCGCGCACCCCGCCGGCCGGGATCACCGCGCGCGGCTGGGGGCACCACCACGGCAGATCGCCGGGCCTCGGCCGACGCCCGTGGAGCAGCCCGACGCGCGCGCCCGCCGCGAGGAGGTGGAGCACCAGGCGGTGCATGCCGACGACGGCCGTCACGTCCTCGCTGGGCCAGGGGAACGCCCCGGCGCGGTAGGCGCCGATCAGTGTCTCGGGGGTGGGCCGCCCGCCCACCGCCACCGGCGCGTCCGCCGGCGCCGCCTCCAGCGCCAGGTCGTCCCACCAGGACGGCCCGGGCGGATCGGGGCGCGCGGTGAGGCCCGCGATCTCCTGGCGGCCCTCCCGGCTCGGCTCCCGGCCCTCCCCGGCCGCCTTCGCCGGTTCGGCGGGCACGCCGGATCCGGTGGGCACGCTGGATCCGGCGGGGCCCCCGGGCTTCGCCGGTTCGGCGGGAGCCCCGCCGAACCGCCCGCGCGCGGCGTCGTCGTCGCCGGACGTCACGGCCTTATGGTCACCGTCCTCGGGGCTGGCTCGGCACCGCGGCCCCGCCAGCCGGTGTCCGCTCCACCAGCTCGGCGAAGCGGTCGGCCGGCACGGGCGGGCTCACGTGGTAGCCCTGGGCGAAGTCACAGCCGAAAGCTTCCAGCAGCGCGAGCGTCGCCGCGCTCTCCACGCCCTCGGCGACGACCCGCAGCCCGAGGTCGTGGGCCAGGTCGACGGTGTGCCTGACGATCTTCTGCGCGACCGTGTTGCTGTCCAGCCTGCGCACGAACGACTGGTCGAGCTTGATCACATCCACCGGGAAGTCCCCGCCCAGGTAGTCCAGCGTCGAGTACCCGGTCCCGTAGTCGTCGATCGAGATGCCGATGCCCGCCTCGTGCAGCTGGCTGAGCACCGCGGCCGAACGGGACCGGTCGAGCATCACCGTGGTCTCGGTCAGCTCCAGCTCGATCGCCTCCGGGCACAGCCCGTGGGCGGCCAGCACCCCGCGCACCTGGTCCGGGAACGCCTGGTCGAGCAGGTCCGTCGCGGAGATGTTGACCGCGAGCGTCACCTCCATGCCGTCGGCCCGCCAGCGGGCCAGCTGCGCGCACGACTGCTCGAGGACCTTCATCGTCAGCGCGCCCATGAGCCCGGCGTGCTCGGCCAGCGGCACGAACGACGCCGGCGTGAGCAGGCCGCGGTCAGGGTGCCGCCACCGGGCCAGCGCCTCCGCCGAGCGGACCTGCCCGGTGGCGATGTTCAGCTTCGGCTGCACGTGCAGCTCGATCTCGTCGCCGCTGATGCCGGCGCGCAGGTCCTCGACCAGGCCGAACTCGAACAGCGGGTTGTCGGGGTGCCCGGGGTCGTAGTTCTCGACGCCGGTGTGCCGGTTCTTCGCCGCGTACATCGCGATGTCGGCCCTGGCGAGCAGCTCGTCGGCGTTCGCCGCGTGGCTGGGGTACACGGCCATGCCGATGCTCGCCGTCGCCGTGTACGTGAGCACCCCAACGTCGAGCGGGTCCGCGAGCGCGGTCCGCACCCGGTCGGCGACCAGCCGCGAGCCGTCGGCGTCGGTGCGCTCCAGCAGCACGGCGAACTCGTCGCCGCCGAGCCGCGCGAGCACGTCACCGGGGCGCAGCGCGGTCGCGATCCGCCGGCCCGCCTGCGTCAGGATCTCGTCGCCGAGGCGGTGGCCGAGGGTGTCGTTCACCAGCTTGAACTTGTCCAGGTCGAGGACCAGCAGGGCGACGCGCTGCCCGGCCGGCGAGTTCTCGATCGCCGCGCGCAGCCGTTCGGTCAGCCCGCGCCGGTTGGGCAGCCCGGTCAGCTCGTCGGTGCTGGCCAGCTCCTTGGTCTCCGCCAGCCTGCGTACCTCGGCGAAGGTGAACGCCGCCCGGACGAGGGCGGCGATCAGCGTGGCGGCCGAGAGCACCACCGAGGCCAGGTTCAGCCGGACCGTCGCGCCGGCGACCAGCACGCCGAGGGCGGCCAGCGCGAGCACGGTCGGCACGACCAGCACAGCCCACCCGGACGCCCGGGCCGGCCGGGTGCGCGGCTCCCGCTCCCAGGCGGCCAGCGCCAGCATGAGCGGGGAAAGCGCCCAGAAGACGTCGTCGAAGCCGCCGGGGGAGAACCAGCCGATCTGGACCGCGTTCACCAGGTAGGCCGAGTCGGCGACGACGAAGAAGATCATGCCGAGCGCCAGCAGCCACCACACCCGGCCGGGGTGGCGCCCCAGCAGGGCGAACACGCTGACCACCAGCAGCAGCAGGAACAGGTCCGCGACCGGGTAGGCCAGCATCAGCATCGTGTCCCGCGGCCCGAGCGCCGAGCTGTCGCGGATGAGCAGGACGCCGACGCCGGTCGTCACCGCCGCCATGCCGAACGCGCTGACGACCACGTCGAGCAGCACGCTGTGCGGCAGCCGGAGCACGCGGCGGCGCAGGAGCAGGATGACGGCGGCGTAGCAGGCCGGGTAGAAGGCGAGCCAGCCGATATCGCAGTACGACCCCGAGATCGCCTGCTGGCCATCCGGAGTGACCGGCCGGAGGAGATTGAACGTGATCGTCGAGGTGCCATAGGCGAGCAGCCCGACACCCAGGATCGCCCAGGGCGCCCGTTCACCGCGGATCAACGTCGCGCGCAGCACGCAGAAGGCGCCGGCCGCCAGACTGAACCCGTTGCGCAGCGGCCAGGCGATCGTGTCCAGGGCCGCGACGGGAACGAAACACGCCAGGAGCTGCACGACGACCGCGGCCACGAAGACCAGCTGGCCGACCCGGATCAGCCGGTAACGCCGCGGCGGCGTGCCAATCGTGATCACCGGGGGTTCTCTCCGAGATCCGTGCGTTTCCCGGAGTGCGGGCCCGCCGGCGTCCGGGCCGGCGCGCTGCGGGGGCGGGGCGGACAGCCCTTCAGGCCCCCCTCCTGGGAGCACCGCCCGTTGTGATGCCGCGGGACCTGCAGGTGGGCGGGGCTCAACATGCGCCAATTGTCGCTGATAGCACCCCCGCCCACGGCGGGGGTGATGACCTGGCGGGACTGACCTGTTCCCGCGTTGAGCCCGGCCAACACACGGGTGGTCCCCTGGACCCACGAGTCCAGGCCGATCCGAGAAAAACCGCTGGCGGGCACGGCCCTGGCCCGCCCTGGCCAGACGGCGACATAGGTTCTGGACTGACCACGCAACGCGGCCGGGCCGCCCTGAGCCGGCGCCGGGCGGTCGTGTGCCCGCCGCCGCGGGGACACGCGGCCGCGGCCCGCGGGCGGCGGCGCCGGCCGTATTCGACGGAAGGGCCACACCCGATGCGGATTGGGCTCCAGATCCCCGACTTCACCTGGTCGGGCGGGCCAGAGCGGCTCGGCGCGAACCTCGTGGAGATCGCCAGGACGGCCGACGCGGTCGGCTTCGACAAGCTCGCCGTGATGGACCACTTCTTCCAGATCGCCTATGTCGGGCCGCCCGAGAACGACATGCTGGAGGCCTACACCACCCTCGGCTTCCTCGCGGCGAGCACCGCCCGGGTGAAGCTGCTGACGCTGGTCACCGGGGCCGTCTACCGGCACCCCGGCGTCCTCGCCAAGACGATCACCACCCTGGACGTGCTGTCGGGCGGGCGGGCCTGGCTCGGCATCGGCGCCGCGTGGAACGAGGAGGAGTCGGTCGCCCTCGGCATCCCGTTCCCGCCGGTCGCCGAACGGTTCGAGCGGCTGGAGGAGACGCTCCAGGTCTGCCTGAGGATGTGGTCGGACGACGAGAGCCCGTACGACGGCGCGCACTACCAGCTCACCCGGCCGCTCAACTCGCCACAGAACCTGACCCGGCCCCATCCGCCGATCATGATCGGCGGTGGCGGCGAGAAGAAGACGCTGCGCCTGGTGGCCCGCTACGCCCAGGCGTGCAACCTGTTCCCCGGCCCGGACCTCGAGCACAAGCTCGACGTGCTGCGCGCGCACTGCGAGGCCGAGGGCCGCGACTACGACGAGATCACGAAGACCTGCTACTACAGCTTCGACGTCGGCGAGAGTGGCAAGAACGTCGGCGCGATCCTCGCGGACCTGGAACGGCTCGCCGCGCTGGGCATCCAGGAGGTCATCGGCAACGTCGCCGACGTCTCGAAGCTCCAGCCGCTGGAGATCCTCGGCTCCCAGGTCATCGGCCAGGTCGCCGACCTTTAGCACCGACCCCGTTCGCCGTCAACGGACCGGCGGCCCGTGCCGGTCCGGCATGCTGGAGCGATGACGCCCGCGCCCGGCCAGCCCAACCGCGGTCGCCCGGCGGCCGCGCAAGCGTTCCTTTCTCGCGGCGGCGACCTGTGACGGAACCCAGCCAGGATCCCGACCTCGGGCCTGGACCGGCCCCGGCCCTTCCGGTCCAGCCCGGTACCAGTCCTGTCGGGGCGCTGAGCGCCCCGATGGCGGAGCGCCAACCGGAACCCAGCCAGGATCCCGACCTCGGGCCTGGACCGGCCCCGGCCCTTCCGGTCCAGCCCGGTACCAGTCCTGTC
>NZ_JADWYU010000110.1:37531-44990 GCF_016786325.1 Frankia nepalensis
GGGGCGCTCAGCGCCCCGACGGCGGAGCGCCAATGGGCGCGCAAGCGCCCTTATTGGCGACCGCCGCACAGGGCCTGGGTGGTGGCGGCGGTGGCGTTCGTCGCGCTGGTCGGGGCGGCCGGGTTCCGCGCGGTGCCGAGCGTGTTCATCCTCCCGTTGGAGGAGGAGTTCGGCTGGTCGCGAGCCACCGTCTCCACCGCGGTGTCCGTCAACCTCGTGCTCTACGGGCTCACCGCGCCGTTCGCGGCCGCCCTGATGGAGCGGTTCGGGATCCGCCGGGTGGTCTCCGCGGCGCTGCTGCTGGTCTCGGTGGGCAGCGGACTGACGGTGTTCATGACGGAGACCTGGCAGCTGGTCGCCTGCTGGGGCGTGCTGGTCGGCCTCGGCACCGGCTCGATGGCGCTGGTGTTCGCGGCGACGATCACCGGCCGCTGGTTCGAGCGGCACCGCGGCCTCGTCGTCGGCGTGCTCACCGCCGGCGGGGCGACCGGTCAGCTGATCTTCCTGCCGGTGCTCGCGGTGCTGGTGGACTCCTACGGCTGGCGCACGGCCGCGCTGACCGTGACGGTCGCCGCGGCGGCCGTGGTGCCGTTGGTGGTGGTCGGCATCCGGGACCGGCCGAGCGACGTCGGCCTGCGCCCCTACGGCGCGCCCCCGGAGCCGGAGTCCCCGCCGGCCGGGGCGGCGGCGCCGGGAACGGGACCGGCGGGCGCCGCCGTGGCCGAGCGCGGCGCGGGAGCCGCGGCCTGGGCGGCGCTGACCGGGCTCGCCGACGCGGCGCGTACCCGCGCCTTCTGGGCTCTCGCCGGCGGGTTCTTCATCTGCGGCGCCAGCACCAACGGTCTGATCGGCACCCATTTCGTGCCGGCCGCGCACGACCACGGGATGGCCGAGGTCACGGCGGCCGGGCTGCTCGCCGTCGTCGGCGTGTTCGACATCGTCGGGACGGTCGCGTCGGGCTGGCTGACCGACCGGTTCGACGGCCGCTACCTGCTGGTCGCCTACTACGCGCTGCGCGGGCTCGGCCTCGCCGGGCTGCCGGTGCTGCTCGGGCCCGAGCCGCACCCGAGCATGATCGTCTTCATCGTCGTGTACGGGCTCGACTGGGTGGCGACGGTGCCGCCGACGATCGCGCTGTGCAGGTCCGTGTTCGGGCCACAGCGCGCCGCCGTGGTCTTCGGCTGGGTGTTCGCGTCCCACCAGCTCGGGGCCGCCGCCGCGGCCGTCGCCGCCGGCTGGGTGCGCGGCGCCACCGGCAGCTACACGGTCGCCTGGTACGGCGCCGCGTTCCTGTGCCTGGTGGCCGCGTTCCTGTCGGCCGGGATCCGGCCCGGCCCGGCCGCCGCGCCCGGCGGCTCAGGCACACCGGGCGACTCGGCGCGGCCCGCGCCGCGGACGGGCGCGGACGGAGCCCTGCCGGCGCCGGCCGCCTGATCTCCGCGCCGGCGGCCCGCCCGGGGCGGGTTCGTTCCCGGTTCAGTCGCCCATCCTGTCGGGCACGCCCATGCCGCCCACGCCGCTCAGCTCGCTTTCGGCCTGGGTCGACGTCGCCGCGGCTCCCGCCCGGCCGCGCGGGCCGGCGCCCGCCGCGGCCACCATGGCCCCCGCGCGGGTACGTCGCTCGAGCCAGCGGGCGAGGTAGGACAGGGTCGCGTTGACGGCGACGTAGATGACCGCGGCGACGAAGAGGACCTGCAGGAGGGACCGGCTGAACTGCCCCGTGATCTCCGCACGGCGCAGCAGCTCGTGGTAGGAGAGCACGAAGCCCAGCGAGCTGTCCTTGAGCAGCACCACGAACTGGCTGACCAGCGACGGCACCATCCACCGGATCGCCTGCGGGAGCTGCACCAGCCGCATCGTCTGCCAGAACGTCAGCCCGAGTGACGCTCCGGCCTCCCGCTGCCCCCGCGGCAGCGCGAGGATGCCCGACCGGAAGATCTCGGCGAACACGGCGCCGTTGTAGAGGGCCAGGCCGAACACCAGAAACCAGAACACCGGAAGCTTCAGCCCGAGGCTGGGCAGCCCGAGTCCCATGAACAGGATCAACAGGATCAGCGGCACGGCCCGGAAGAACTGCACGTAACTTGTCGCGACGGCGCGTACCAGGACGGATGGCGCGAGGCGGCCGACCGCCATCACCAGGCCGATGGCCAGCGCCAGCGCCCCGCCGGCCGCGGCTGCCTTCAAGGTGTTGAGCAGACCCCCGCCGAGGAAGCGCAGGATGGCCGGATCGGTGACGAACTCCCAGCGGTCCGCGTCGAGCTGGCCCTTGTCGGCGAAGCGGCGCAGAACGATCACGAGGAGGAAAGCGGCGACCGCGATCGCCACGACGGAGCCGATCAGCGCGCGGCGGCGCGCCCGCGGCCCGGGCGCGTCGTAGAGGACCGAACCGGCCATCAGAACTCCTGGGAGCGGGTCGAGCGGGCCTTTTCTACCGAGGCCGCCGGTTCCACCGAAGCCGCCGGCCCGCGCCGGCCCCGCTCAGTGAGGGGCGGCGGAAACGAGCTCGCGGTCACCGGGTCACCGCCAGCCGGCGCTCGGCGAACCCGATCAGCGCGCCCAGTGGCAGGGTCAGGATCAGGTAGCAGATCATGGCGCCAATGAAGATCGGAATTGGGTCCGTGTGCGCGGTGTTCACCCGCTCGGCCTGGTAGGTGAGGTCCGCCACTCCGATCACCGCGGCCAGCGCGCTGTTGCGGACCAGCGCCGACAACAGCCCGCCGATCGGGGGGATGACGGTTCGGAAGGCCTGCGGGAGCACGACGGAGCGCAGGGTCTGCGTGAAGCTCAGGCCCAGCGCGCGGGCGGCCTCCGCCTGACCGACCGGGACGGAGGCGATCCCGGAGCGCAGCGCCTCCCCCACGAAGGCGCCGGTGTAGCAGCCCAGCACGATCACGGCCGAGGTGAAGAGCGAGTAGATCACGCCCGCCTTCGGCAGGCCGTAGACGAAGAGGAAGAGCAGGACGAGCGGTGGGGTGTTGCGGACCGTCTCGACGTACAGCGTGCCCGCGGCGCGCACCGGCGCGGACGGGCTGACCCGCATGCCGGCGACCACCGTGCCGACGGCGAGCGCCAGCAGGAACGACAGGGCCGTGAGCTCCACGGTGACCCACATTCCAGAGCCGTACTTGTCCAGGTTGTCGAGGACGACGTCCACGCGGCGCTCCACTGTGTCGTCTGAGGCCAGGTGCTGGCCAGGGCGCGCTCCGGGCGCGCGGATCGGGTGGGCTCGGCCGGCCACCGGGCCGCGCCGCCGACCGCCGGGGTGGCGGTGGCCGGCTGGGGCCCGGCCGGCTGAAGGGGCGGCCGGCTGGGCGGGCGGGCGCCCGCGCGCGGGGACGCGCGGGCCTCGCGTCCATCGCGAGCGGTGGTCATCGGCCGGGCCGGGCCGCGCCCCGTCAGGGCGTGGCCCGGCCCGGGCGGCGCATGATCAGGACAGGGCGTAGCGATCCACGGTGGGCGGCGTCGGGGTGTTCTCCTCGACGACGCCGACGGTCTTCTCGAAGGCCTTCGCCCAGTCGCCGTTGGTGTAGGCCTCCTCGAGGGTGTCGTTCACGAACTCGCGGAAGGCGGTGTCGTCCCTGGGCAGGCCGATGCCGTAGGGCTCGGTCGTGAACGTCTTGCCGACGAGCTTGTAGTCACCGTCGCTGGCGTCGATGAGGCCGAGCAGGATGATGTCGTCGGTGGTCACGGCGTCGACCCGGCCGTCGCCGAGCGCCTCGGCGCACGCGCTGTAGTTGTCGAGGAGCAGGGGCTTGGCCTGGGGCGCCTTCGCGGCGAGGTTCTTCTCGGAGGTCGAGCCCTGAACCGAGCAGACGTTCTTGCCGTTCAGGTCGTCGACCGAGGTGATCGACGTGTTGTCCGCCTTGACCATGATGTCCTGGCCCGCGATGTAGTACGGGCCGGCGAAGCTGACCAGCTCCTTGCGGGTGTCATTGATCGTGTAGGTCGCCACGACCGCGTCGACCCTGCCCTGCTGGATGTACGGCTCGCGGTTCTTGGAGATGCTCTCGACGAATTCGATCTTCGACTCGTCGCCGAAGATCCGTATCGCCAGGAGTCGGGCGATCTCGGTGTCGAACCCCTCGTACTCGCCGTTGGTCGGGTTCTGTAGACCGAACAGCGGCTGGTCGACCTTGGTGCCGATGATGATCTTCCCGCGATCCGCGATCTTGTCGAGGGTCGGGCTGTCCGGCAGGTCGGCGAGCTTCGTCATCGTGTACTCGCCGGAGCTTGCCGGGGCACCCGGAGCGGCCGTGGTCGGCGTGTCCTCGTCGTCGCCGCCACAGGCCGCGGCCGTCAGCGCGAGCGCGACGGCCGCGGCCGCCAGCGGCAGCGCGCGCCGCCGGGCGCGCCGCGGCTCGGGGCCGGGAGCGGCCGTGCCTGGTCGGGATCGTCCTGGCAGGGGGATGCGCACGGTTGATCCTTTCGGGGGTCGGTTGCGGGGTGCTGGTCGTGGTCGCCGGGTCCCTGCCCCGAAACGACCAGTCGGTTGGAGTTCGTGACCGGTGGATCCCCGGATGGGTGCTTTGGCCGTCCTTGGCCCCGTCTTTGGCGTGCGGCGCCTCCCGGGGCGCCCCGAGGTCCTTTCTGTGGATCTTGCTGGGCTGCTGGACCGCCGATCCGCGTACACATTCGGTGATCACCGGCCCGCGGGGGGCCGGCGGCTTCCTTGATCGTCGAATGTGTGCGCTGTCCGGCGGTTTCTGTCCGTTTTGTGCCTGGACTTCGCGCAGATCTGGTGATCTTCCGAGGGGGCCGGCCGGGGTGGGGTGATGATCGCTGGTCGCGTGCGCGGATCGGCGGTCCGGGATCGCGGAACATGATCCGCGTGAGGTGTCCCGGGGCGTGGCTCACGGATCTTGGTCGACGTGACCGTCCGGGCGCCGATCCGCGCGGCCGAAGATCCACGAGACGTGCCCTAGTGGGTCAGGACCTTCGCGAGGAAGTCGCGGGCCCGCTCCTGGCGTGGGTTGGCGAAGAACTCGTCCGGCGCGCCCGTCTCGAGAATCTGACCGCCATCCATGAAGATCACCCGGTCGGCGGCCGAGCGGGCAAAGCCCATCTCGTGCGTGACGACGAGCATCGTCATGCCCGAGGAAGCCAGCTCCCGCAGCACGTCGAGCACCTCGCCGACCATTTCGGGGTCGAGCGCGGACGTCGGCTCGTCGAACAGCATGATCTTCGGTTCCATTGCCAGTGCCCGGGCGATCGCGGCGCGCTGTTGCTGCCCACCGGAGAGCGCGGCCGGCAACTGGTCGACCTTGTCGGCGATGCCGACCCGTTCGAGCAGCGCCCGGGCGCGCCGCTCCGCCTCGGCCTTCGGCGTCCCGCGCACCTTGCGGGGGCCGAGGGTGACGTTGTCCAGCACGGTGCGGTGGCCGAACAGATTGAATGCCTGAAACACCATGCCGATGTCGGCCCGCGCCCGCGCGAGCGCTCGCCCCTCCGCCGGCAGCGGCTGGCCGTCGATGACGATCCGTCCCGAGTCGACGGTCTCCAGCCGGTTGACGCACCGGCACAATGTCGATTTCCCCGAGCCGGAGGGCCCGATCACGGCCACTACCTCGCCCCGGGCGACCGTGAGGTCGATCTCGCGGAGCACCCGCAGCGAGCCAAATGACTTGGAGACCTTTTCGAGCCGCAGCATGGGCTCGTCCGCCCCGCGCGCGGCCGGGATCCGGCCCGCCTCGGTGGCGGTGGCGTCCGGTGCCTCCGACACCTCGGGAACGGGCACGGCGTGCTCCGCCGGGGGGTGTCGAGCCGGCGGGTCGCCGGCGACCTCGATTCTGGCGGGACCATCCGCCGGAATCGAGCCGGCCGTGGCCCGACCGCGAGAGAACATGCCTGGCGGCTCCTTCCGAACTCTCCTGCCAGAAATGCCCGAAAAATAGCGTCGACGCATCGGGAGCAGGTTAAAAGCCTGGATGCCTGGTGCCTCGCGGCGCCCTTTTCATCCTTCCTCTGACCATAGTTCGCCGCTATGTGGCGGGCAGCCGCCCTGACGAAGAATTGAGCTACCCGCGACCTGAATTAACGCGGCGGGCGCCGCGCGGAGCGCTCGTGGGCGGACCGGCGGGCCGCCGGGCGAACCGGCGAGGGCGATCGCGCGGCCGGTCGCGTCGCCGCTGCGCGAAGCGGCAGCGGGCGGATGGTGGGGCCATGGATGTTGGGTGTCGAAGACGGGGCCGACGAGATGCGGCCGAGGAGATGGGCCATGAAGTCTCGGCGAGCTGAAAGTCGCCACGCGCCGGCGGAAGTCCGACCGTGACTCGGTAGACACATCGTTCAGATGACCTCCGCCTTGGAGCGGCCTTCGTCTTGAGGTGACCTTCGCCTTGGGACGACCATCGCCTTCAGATGGTCGTTGCCTTGAGCCGACCCTGTCGCCGTCGCCGCCGTGTCAGGTACCGGACACGGCGCCGATACGGCGCCGAAATTAATGTGCTCCGGAGCAGGTCCTGTCGGAGTGCTAGCTTGTCGGGCATGACGGGCGACGCGCCGGTGGGCCGGCCGCGGCGGTGAGGCCAGGAGGGCGAACCGCCTCGAGGAGGCTGGGCAGCGCCGGACGGGAGTACCCATGCGGCTGTTGATCGTGGAGGACGACGACCGGGTCGCCGCCGCGCTGTCCAGCGTGCTCGGCCGGCATGGTTTCGACATCGTCCGTGCCCGTACCGCCGCCCGCGCGCTGGACCTCATGCACACCCGGCCGGACCTGGTGCTCCTCGACCTGGGCCTGCCCGACCGCGACGGCTTCGAGGTGTGCAGCCGGATCCGCAAGCTGTCCAACACGCCGGTGATCATGGTGACCGCGCGCGCCGAGTTGTCCGCCCGCATCCACGGCCTCTATCTCGGCGCGGATGACTACATCGTCAAGCCCTACGACCTGCGCGAGCTGATCGCCCGGATCCATGCCGTGGTGCGCCGATCCCGCCCTGACCCGTTCCTCCAGGACACCGAGGCCCTCACGGGCCAGGCGGCGGCCGCGCGCCAGCGCTCGCCCGGTACCGGCACCGGTGCCGGTACCGACGTCAGGGCCGGGGCCGGCGTCGGCCTGGCGGAGGTGGGCCGGGTGGTCGCGACCCGCGGGCTGCGCATCCACCTCGACAGCCGCGAGGTGACGGGGACCGACGGCCGGGCGATCACCCTCACCCGCAAGGAGTTCGACCTGCTGGCCGAGCTCGCCCGGGCGCCGGGCGTGGTGTTCCGGCGGGAGCAGCTGATCAGCGAGGTCTGGGGCTCGTCGGTGCAGTCCGCGTCGCGCACCCTGGAGGTGCACGTGGCCTCGCTGCGCGCCAAGATCGGCGACCCCTGCATCGTGCAGACCGTGCGCGGCGTCGGCTACCGGCTGGCGGCGGTCGGCGCGCCCCCGCCCCAGCCGCCCGATCCGGTGGCCGAGCCGCCCGGCGGCGGGCCCCCCGCGCCCGCCCCCCACCGGCGGCCGCCCCGCGCGGGGGGG
>NZ_JADWYU010000111.1 GCF_016786325.1 Frankia nepalensis
CCGCCCCCCGGCGCCCCCCCGCCCCGCGGCCGGGCCGCCGGCGGTGGGGGGGCCCGGCGGCGAGGGCCGCGACGTCGACGTGGCCAAGGCGACCGAACCGGTCCACATCGACTCCAACGACGAGATCGGCGAGACCGCGCACGCCTTCAGCCGTGTGCACAGCGTCGCGGTGCGGTTGACCGTCGAGCAGGCCGGACTGCGCAGAAGTCTCAGCGACACCCTCGTCAATCTGGCCCGTCGCTCGCAGACACTGATTCATCAGCAGCTCGAGCTGATCGACGAGATGGAGCGCTCGGAGAGCGACGGGACGAAACTCGCCTCGCTGTTCCGGATCGACCACATCGCGACCCGGATGCGTCGCCATACCGAGGACCTCATCGTGCTGTCCGGCGCGACGCCGAGCCGCGGCTGGAGCGCGCCGTTGCCGCTGCGCGACGTGGTGCGTGGCGCGATCGCCGAGGTCGAGAGCTACTCCCGGGTCAAGGCGGTCCGGCTTCCGGAGGTCGCCCTCGTCGGCCATGCCGTGGGCGACCTGCTCCACCTGCTGGCCGAGCTGATCGAGAACGGCACCAGGTTCTCGCCGCCGGACGCTCCCGTCATGATCACGGCGGGTGAGGTCGGCAAGGGCTACGTGATCGAGATCGAGGACCGCGGGCTGGGGATGACCCCGGGCGAGATGGCCCGGCACAACGAGCGGCTGGACGACCCGCCGGCGTTCGACCCGTCGACCAGCGACCGGCTCGGCCTGCACGTCGTCGGGCGGCTGGCCGCCCGCCACTCGATCAGGGTCTGCCTGCGCGACTCGGTGTTCGGCGGGGTGACCGCGGTGGTGCTGGTCGGCCGCGAGCTGATCCGGCCTGTCGAGGACGTTCCCGAGGCCGAGGCCGAAACCGGCGGCACCTACACCTACACCGGCGGGACACCGGTCACCGACACCGGCGGGATACCGGTCCAGGGCGTCGTCGACGGGAAGCCGGAGGCGGCGGGTGCTGGGCCGATCGGCGGCGACCGCCGCCGCGCCTGGCCACCCTCGCCCGCGTCCCGGATACCCGCCGAGGACGGCCCGACGGGATCACGCCCACCCGGCGGCGTGGGCGGCGGACCGGCCGAGGTGGTCCCGGGCGGGTTGACCGTGGACGGCCTTCCCCGGCGGGTCCCCCGCAAGCACCTCACGGCCGAGCTGCGTCGGGAGCCGGGGGCCACGATGGGTGCTCTCCGGGTGGCGACCCCGTCGTCCGAGGCCGCCGCGCCGTCACCCGAGGAGATCCGGGCGATGCTGTCCGGCTACCAGTCCGGCTTCGACCGCGGCCGGGCCGACCCGATGGGCCATCGGGCCGCCGACGTCGGTGGCCAGGCATACGACCGCCGGCGACACCAGGCCAGCGGGCGGCAGGACGTCAACCACCAGGACGTCAACCACCGGGACGGCGGGTCGGACGCCGAGCACACGGTCGCCGACCGCGTCCTGGACTACCCCACGAAGGCCCTCCGCCGCCTCTAGCGGCAGACCGTGAACGACTGCGAGGTCAGGCATGACTCAACTCAGCGCGGAGGCCAGCAACCTCAACTGGCTCGTCGAGGACCTGGTCCAGCGTGTGTCGACCGTCCAGCACGCCATCGTGGTCTCCGCGGATGGCCTGCTGCTGATCCGCTCCGACGGGCTGGAGCGCTCCCGCGCCGAGCAGCTCGCGGCGGTCGGCTCCGCCTTCGCCAGCCTGTCGAAGAGTTCCGGCCGCCACTTCGACGGCGGCGACGTCGTGCAGACGATCGTGCAGATGAGCCGAAGTTTCCTGTTCGTCAACGCCATCAGCGACGGCTCCTGCCTTGTGGTGCTCAGCTCGGCCCGCAGCGACATCGGCCTCATCGGTTATGAGATGGCGATGCTGGTGCGGCGGGTCGGGGACGTGCTCACCCCGTCGCTGCGGCACGAACTGCAGGCCGCGCTACCGCGCTGAGCCGGGATCGGAAACGTCGATGGCGCCATGGCGTGGACGCCCCCACGGATTCGTGGTCCGTCCCTACATTCTGACCGGAGGACGCACCGAGCCCTCCCACCGGGAACTGGCACTCGAGACCCTGGTGTCGGCGACGACCAGCGGCATCGAAGCCATCCGGATGCTCGAGCACGAAGAGGCCGCCATCGTCCGGCTATGCGAGACGTACCAGTCGGTTGCGGAGATCGCCGCCCACGTCGGCATACCGCTCGGTGTCGCGCGGGTCCTCGTGTCCGACCTGGCGAGCGCGGGACACGTCCGGCTGCACCGGCCACCGACGACCAGTGAACGGCCCGACGGCCAGCTTCTGAGAAGGGTTCTCCATGGTCTCCGCTCCGCGTGACCTCGCCGCGGTCCCGCTGCCCGTCAAGATTCTCGTCTCTGGCGGGTTCGGCGTCGGCAAGACGACGTTCGTCTGCGCGGTGAGCGAGATCGAGCCACTCACCACCGAGGCGATGCTCACCACCGCCAGCATCGGCGTCGACGACACCGAATACCTGCCGGACAAGACGACCACCACAGTGGCGATGGATTTCGGCCGGATGACCCTCCCGACCGGGCTGGTGCTCTACCTGTTCGGCACGCCGGGACAGGGCCGCTTCTGGTTCATGTGGGACGACCTGTCGTACGGGGCGGTGGGCGCGGTCGTGCTCGCCGACACCCGCAGGCTGGCCGACTCCTTTCCCGCCATCGACTACTTCGAGGACCGGGACGTGCCGTTCCTCGTCGCGGTGAACTGTTTCGACGGGCGGGCCAGCCATACCGCCACCTCCGTCCGGGATGCGCTGACGCTGTCGATCGCCGTGCCCGTGGTGCTGTGCGACGCCCGGGATCCCGCCGCGGTGAAGAGCACCCTCGTCCAGCTCGTCGAGCACGCGATCAAGCTTTCCGACGCCGCCGAGAACCTCTCCGTCCCGCTGCGCCGCTGAGCCGGCGGCCGCGCTTGCGCCGCTGGGGCGGTCGCTGCTCTGCTGATGCTCTCGTCGTGCTCACCGGTCGGGTCAGCGCGCAAGCGCGCGGCGGATGCGGTCGGGACCCGACCGTGCCGTCCCTTCTTGTGAAGGAGCTGTCGCCGTGCCGTTGCTGGAGCCTGAGCTCACCTTTGCCTTCGAGGCGCGTGTCGAGATCGCCGAGCCGGTGCAGGTCACGCACGGACCTGACGAGGAGTTGCGGTTCATTCCGATCACCGGCGGCACGGTCACCGGCCCACGGCTGAACGGTGAGGTACTGCCCTACGGCGGGGACTGGGCGACGACGCGGCGCGGGGAAACGGAGCTGGACGCCCGATACCTGGTGCGGGCCGACGACGGCGGGATCATCGACGTCCACAACCGTGGCATCGGGTATGTCAGCCCCGAGGCGATGGAACGGCTGCGGGCCGGCGAGCCGCTGGATGAGACCAACTTCTACTTCCGGACCTCGCCGGTGTTCCGGACCGGCGCCCCCGCCCACGCCTGGCTGACCTCGACGGTGTTCATCGGCATGGCCCGCCGGGAGGACGGCATGGTCTGCATCCGCTTCTTCGCGCTGAGCTGACGTCCGGCGCTCGCCGGCCGCGAGCCGATCCGAACGTCACCCCCGGTGTTCACCTGCCGATAACGTAGATCTTGTTGCGATCTGGAGATCTGGCAGAGATTCGGCTGGGCGCTCCAGCAGGTAGACGAGGTTGTGGGTGCGCTGGACCTTGTAGCGAAGGGTGAAACCCTGGTTCTCGTAGTAGCGGACCAGCGCGGGGTGAAGGCAGCCGCGGCGGACCCAGCGGCGGCCCTCGCGATGGGCACGGTCGACGGCCCACAGGGCGATGAGGGCTCCAGGCTGAACGGCGCGATAGGTCGGGTCGGTTGCCGTCGTGTAGAGGTAGTGGGCCGGCTCGGCAAGTTCCTCGGCGGTCCAGCCCCAGGGCGGGGCGCTGTCCAGGATGGTGGTACAGCCGATCACTGTGCGATCGTCATGGACGAGCAGCCACTTCGTGCCGTCGGGGTTGTCGGCCTGACCGGCGAGGTCGCCGACGCTCGCCCGCCAGGTGGGCAACCCGCGCTCCTCAAGCCATTCGCACCGCGCGAGCAGCATCCTGGTCACCGCCGGGATGTCATCACTGGTCGCGGGCCGCATCGCGAGTTCGAGGCCACCGGCGGTCATAGGAAGGCCCTCGCGGCGAGGTCCAGGTGGATGACCTGGAGCAGCTTCGCGTCTTCATCCTCGCGGTAGGAGCCAGGTCCGATCCGGTCGACGGCCGTGCGCAGGGCATCCGGGTCGACGAGGCCTGCGTCAAAAAGGGCTGAGCCTTCGCGGAACATCCGCTCGAACACCGGACGGGCGTGATAGACGATCGCGTGCTCGACGACCTCCGCGAATGACTCCCGCTCGACCGGTTGAGTCACGTCACTGGAGAGTCCGAGCGACGTGAGGCGTCGTCGCTGCAACTGCTTGAGCATCCTCCAGTCGAACGGAAGCCACTCGCCAAGCCTGACCATCCCTGGATGGCGGACTGGTCTCTCCGCGATCCAGCGCGCGACGGTAGACCGATCGACGCCAAGCCGTACCGCTTGGCAGAGCCCTCTACCCTCCGTCGAGTCGCCAGCCCAGCGCGCTCGGGGGATGTTCACATCGTCGCTCCCTGTACTAAGTCGGATGCCCTTGGTAAGGGTCATCGTTGGTACGTCGCGGTTATCCAACTTGCGCGCTTCCCTCTGCGTCGCCGGATGGGTGCGGTAGGTTGTGGCGCATGGCTCCGGCTGGGGACTTTAAGGCAGAATTTCGGCTCAGCATCACACGGGCGATGGCTACGCAACTCGCGGAGACTCTCGACCATCTTGAGCCGGTCCATCTCACCACCGCGAACCTCGCCAGACTTGAGCCGCGTCCGGGTGTCTATGAGCTGTATCTCCTCGGTGACAGGGTCTATGTCGGCAAAGCGGACCGTTCTCTGCCGGAAAGACTTGAAAAGCATCGGATTAAGCTGTCAGGTCGCTATGGTATCGACATCAGGGACGTCGCTTTCAGGTGTCTATACGTCGAGGAGGACCTCGAAGCCGCCGCGCCGGAAAAGATGTTGATCTCAGAGTACAGGCGCCGCGACCCGAATCGTCGTATTGTCTGGAACACGAACGGATTCGGCAACAACGACCCTGGGCGTAACCGTGACGACTCTCTGGTCAAGGTTGCGCATTTTGACGCCAAATATCCTATTGACTTGAACGCATCACTTCCCGCGCTGGGCGCGGGTATTCGCGAGATGCGAGCCTATCTCGAAAGTGTCAAATTTGCCCTTCCCTTCACCTTTCGATATGACAAGTCCCCGGCCACCAAGAGGGATCTATCGAGTTCTTCGGTCGAGTTGCGCGGTGGCCCGCTGACTCCGCGAGAATTAATGTGGGAGGCGATCAGAGGACTGCCAACCGGGTGGCAGGCCACGGCGCTTCCAGGTTACCTGATTCTATACAGGGAGAATCGTCGGTACGGCAGCGCGCTGGCGGTTTGGCGAAAGGAAGACGGCGAGGTAGCGGAGAAAAGGCTCGATGCCATGTATGCCGAGGACGGAGATTCTGAGGGTGCTAGCAGCGTCTATAGTGATCTCCAACTCCATTTTGAACCGCTGACCCTAGAAGAAGGAACCGAATGATTGCTTGCGGTTCGATAAAGTCAAGAGCGCCCATCGGCGGTCGAGTGCGAGAGAGTTCTTGACTTTGCCGAACTTTGCCGTCTAAACACCGAGTGGCGGGATCGTCGCGGTAAGGCGTCAGTATCGCCACGGTCACAGATTGCGCTTACCCGGCGTGTCAGTCAAGTCTCGTCGGAGGCTCGCGGTAAGCTCCGAGGCATGACGGTCGAGTTCGCTCCTAGCGGTGAGTGCTTGCCTCTGCCCTGGGACGCTGGCGGTCTCCCAGCAAAGGAGAGTACGTCGCTTGAGTTGTTCAGCGGGGGTGGTGGTCTCGCGGAGGCCATGCATGCCGTAGGGTTTCGGCACCTTCTGGTTAACGAGTACGATCGTCGGGCTTGCGAGACGCTCCGGCTGAACCGAGCCGTTGATCTCGATGATGTGGATGGGGATCCCGAACGCCACAAAGGTGCATGGCCTATTGTGGAAGGTGACGTTCATAAGGTTTCGTTCGAGCGCTGGGCGGGGCGGGTAGACGTCGTTGCCGGAGGCGTTCCGTGTCAACCTTGGTCGCTGGGCGGCGTTCATCGAGGTTATGAAGACCCTCGTAACCTATGGCCGGAATTCGCGCGAGCCGTCCGAGAGACTCACCCGCGGGCATTCCTCGCGGAGAACGTCCGCGGCCTGCTTAGACCGAGCTTTGCCGACTACTGGCGTTACACGCTCCGATGCCTGCGGATGCCGTACCTCGAGAAACATGAGGGCGAGGACTGGAGCGATCATAATTCCCGCCTTGAGAAGGAAGGGAAGGCGAGGAGTTTTAACCCCGCCGAGCGTTATTCGGTGAGCGTGCATCCTGTGAACGCCGCTGACTACGGCGTCCCGCAGGTTCGTCAGCGTGTTTTCACCATCGGTGTCCGGGCGGACCTAGGCGTTGAGTTCGAGTGGCGGCCTCCTACTCATAGCGAGTCCGCGCTTCTACGAGCTCAGGCGACTGGCGAGTACTGGGAGGGCCACGGTCTAAAACCCCGACCGTCGGTTCGTCAATCCTCAGGTGAAGGCGATCCGGAACTCGCTCCATGGAGAACTCTCCGGGACGCGATTGAGGGATTGCCGGAGCCGCTTGGGCATAAGAAGGAATACCCGGGATGGATTCATCACTTTGGCTGGGACGGCGCTCGCGAATACCCGGGACATACTCCCAACCATCTAGACCTGCCCGCGAAGACTGTTAAGGCGGGCGTTCACGGAGTTCCTGGCGGCGAGACGGTTCTTCGTCGTGATGACGGCACCATCCGCTACATGACCGTTCGTGAGGTTGCCCGCGTCATGACATTCCCCGATGACTGGCATCTAGCCGGACCGCGCGGCGAGCAGATGCGCCAGTTGGGTAACGCTGTCCCGGTCGATTTGGGCAAGATAGCCGCCAACGCGGTTGCCAAGGCACTCCGGTCTAGCTTGAGGGTTACGTGACCAACGGACTGACGCCGACCGGCCGGCCCCAACGCCGGCTAGGCAAGCGAGACCCGGCCGTTACGAGCAAGATGATGTCCAAGATCCGAAGCAAGGACAGTAAAGCCGAGTTAGCTCTCCGTCGCGCGCTGCATGCGAAGCGTATGCGTTACCGCATCCATGCCAAGGATGTGCCTGGCTGCCCTGACATCGTGGTCCGGTCGCGAAAGCTCGCCGTTTTCGTCGACGGCGATCTTTGGCATGGCAACCCCGATGAAGTCCGGCGCCGCGGTCGCGACTCCCTTGAGGACCTCTTCCCTACACGAACTGAGTGGTGGATAGCAAAGATCGAGCGCAACAAGGAACGTGATCGAGAGGTCAATGGGCAGCTTAAGTCGATGGGCTGGACCGTGATCCGCCTCTGGGAGCATGACGTGCTCTCGGATCCAGAGGCAGCCGCGAACCTGGTCATCGAGATTGACTCCCAGACCCGTTTCGATAAGTGATGCCTCTCTGTGGCGGTCGTGGCTGCGGTCAGGATGCTCTAACGTTGGCTACAGCGTATTCCTCGCCCGATGGAGTGTGGCCATATATCTAGAGCGATGGGCGATATATTCGCTGGTCGGCCAGTTCCATTGAGCATAAAAATTCGGCGCTAGATTCCGTCCGGGCTGACCTGTTCTTTGATTCTCGTCCGCACTTCTTCGGCGAGGATCTCCCGGCTACGCTTGTCCTCGCCGTACGAGCGAGATCTTCCTGGGTGCACAGTGTCCCACTTGGTCCGTTGGCCTTGGCGGGTAGATGACCCCTGCTCATTGCTGCCGAAACCCGTCAGAACACTGTTCCAGACTGGAGTATAGTTAACTCGGAGCGCATTTTCTCCGAGCCTGATATGCACATCGGGGAGAAGGAGCCGCCGAACTCCAAACTCGGTTATAGGCAGGTCGGCAGTGCTGCTAATCGACTTGTGGTGGATCTTTATCCTCGCGTGTAGTGGAGCTGTCGATCTCGTGCCCAGCCCCGTCGCGCTGTTGTGTGACATCGCGCTTCCTACGTAGAGCGGTATGGAAGTACCCGCTAGCGGTAGGTAGAGATCAACGCTAGAACCCAGGTAATATATCGCGTAAAGACCCGCGCCTTCGAATCGAGCTGGTGAGTTCTGGTCGAATCGGTGAACCTCTTGAGACTCGAAATGCCAGCAGATGTAAGCCGCGAGGCTCTCGGTTGACAGCGGATCCCAATGGATGGGTGCGGGCCAAGATTTATCATCCATGAAATTCGGTTTCTGGAAGGATTATCGGCTATAGATTGCGTGCGACGTGAGCTGGAAGCGCGTGAGTACAACTCTACCACGACGCCGGTTGGACGGGTTGCTGGCGGCCAGGTGTTGCTCCTTCGAGGCTTCGTGTCAACTCCCCGGAATCGTAGACTCGGCCGATGGCCCGCAGATTGTTCGGCGCTGATTATCTTGGCGGGCGAGTGGATATCTCGCTGATCTAGCTGACGTACTCGACGCGCGATCGCCCAAGCCGCCGAGGAAAATATTACTGTCGATAGGGTGGTCCGGGCGGCAACCGTTGACCGGTCCCGGAAGATCGGCCACTAAAAGCTCCATCGTGTTGGGCGTGCCGACGGGCATTTTACGCGCCTTCCTTGACTAGCCGAGTCGAGATGGCGACGCCGGCCGCCATAGTTTTCACACTTTGCTCGCACGATGTCGGTAGTTTCCCGTGACGGTGCCTCTGTGATTCCGGGCGGCGCCATGCTCGCCGCGAAGTCGGCGGCATGGAGCCGGTTCCACTTGTGGCTTGTAGGCATGTCCGTCTGTCCGGTGAGCGCTGAGCCAGCCTTTGCAGTCGCGGCGCCTTTCCGGGTCCGCGGGCGTCGTCAGGTCGGTGCGGAGGCCGCGGCGGCCGGCGAGCGACGCGGCCGCCGCTAGGAACCAGGCCTCGAACTCGCGATTGGCAATCACCACGGAAACCCGCCGGTCGGGACGACATATCTGCGATCGGGCGAGCAATGACGGGCCGAGGGCCGCCGGGCAGTCGTCGTCTGCATCGAGCAGCACCAAGACGCCGTCCGCTTGGTCGACCTGCTCGGCGACGACGGCCAGCACCGATTCAAGCCCGTCCTTGCCGACGACGGTGGGCCGACTGACTCGGTGCGGACGTGGCAGTTCGAGCCACACCTCGGGTGCCAGTTCCGCGGCGATCCGACGGAGCAGCACGGGGACAGCCGCGACCTCGCCTTGTCCTTCGACGATGGTCGCGATCCTGAGCGGGGTCATGGGCTCAGCCGCCTTATCGTGCGCTCGGGCCCCCGCCGGTCGGTGCTGCTGGCATCAGCTGGCCGGCGCGGTGGAGCTGGCTGATGGTCATGAGCTGCTTGGCGACGATCGCCTGGCCGGCGGAGTCGACCTCGCCGACGCGGGTGACGCCGTCGACGCTGGCCACAGCCCGGATGTGGTCGAGCCGGACATACTCGTTGTCCAGCAGGTCCGAGCTCTGGCTGGTGACGATCACCTGGGTGTGCCGCGCGGCGTCGTCAAGCGCCTCATAGAGGCCACCGACCGCCGCGGGGTGCAGCGCCTTCTCCGGCTCCTCGATGCCGAGCAGCGACACCTGGCCGGTGAAGACCGGCTGTTGGAAGAGCGCGGCGAGCACGCCCGTGGCGCGCAGCGTCCCCTCGGACAGGGACTCCCGCGGGACGATGTCGACCTCTTCGACGGCCTCACCGTGCCGGAAACGGGCCTCGACGGTCGAGTACCGGCCCTCCCGCCGCTCGTCCATCCCGACCGCCCCTGGCACCAGCCCGGCGAGGTATGCGTCCAGCCGCTCCTTGCCCGCCCGGTCCGCGGTCGCCATGGCGTCGAGAACCTGGCCCAGGTGCCCGCCGGACGGGCCGAGCTCGGACCGTCGGCCGGTGCCCTCCTCCAAGGCGCGTAGCGCGTCCGCTTCAAGGTCATAGAAGCGCATGGCAAGCAACGACTCCTCGACGGCGGCGAACCGGTCGTCCCGAGTCGCCTCGGCCGGCAAGCGCAGCCGCGCACGGGGACGGCCTGGAGTGTCGGCCCATCCGTCCGCTGAGCCGACCCGGCAACGCTCCCGCAGCACAGCCAGCGACATCCCCGGGTCGTCTCCCCGGCCGATGGCGAAGCCGTAGGTTGCCTCGACCGCCTCGCCGCCCTCGCTCAGCGGGGGCAGGAGCAGGTCGAGAACGATCTCGAACGATTCGGCCTGGCCGTCGCGGCCGCGCCGCAGCAGCGCGTCCAAGCCGCCACGGTCCTCGACTGCTCGCACCGGCGAGGTCCGCACCGCGTCCGCGACGAACCGCAGAGCATCCAGCAGGTTCGACTTCCCGGAGGCGTTGAACCCGACCACGACGGTCAGCGGGCCGAGGGCTAGGTCGCAGTCGGCGATAGAGCGGAAGTCCCGCACCCGCAGCCGTGGCACGAAGGGCACCGGCCTCGCCGGTGAACGCACGGTTCCCCGACCACCCCCGCCCCGTGGGCCGGTCATACGTCCACCCGCCCTGCGCCGGGTCGCGTATGACGCGCTCCGGCGGTCCGGGTCCGTCGCGGCCTCATCGCACCTCCTGGGCCAATCTTGGCGCAGGAGCCGACCCGAGTAGGGCAATCGCGACGCGCGGCCTCCCGGAGGGATCCGGCGACAGCCCGCCACCCAGTCGGGTGGGATCCCGACGTCTGTATCAGTCATGTGCGAACTCCCAGGCCCCTCGTCTCAAGGAACGCCACACTGACGACTCCGTCACTGTCTGGTACGACAGTACCTGGTGTGGGCCCTCTTGATCAGCAGGAGTCCGCCGACGCCGGTGTCTGTCGACGCTGAGCCTGGTCACCTGCCGTCGGGGTTGGCTCGTCGCAGACGAAGGCGGGCGCCGCCCGGAGCCCGCCGGCCCTGTGTAATCCGCCCGTGTTCGCCAGCTACGTCGCAGGCCTGTGGACCTTCCGCGCGGCCGCGTCGGGGAATCCGGCGAGAGAACGGCGGACCGGAGTCGCCCGCCGTCACGCGGCCAGCATGGTGCCGGCCCTCGCCCGGTGGAAGTGCGGGCGGGACCGCGCCGATCTACGCGGCTGGTTCTAACCGAGCGTCAGACAGCCTCGGGGTCGGAAGCGGCGAGGTTAAGCCGGTGCCACGTGAGGTACCGGATGGCTGGACGCGTCGCCCGTTCGGGCAGGATGAGCGTCTCAGCGAGCATCGGCGGGGTGAAGGCCGCCGCCAGGATCGGGTTCGCGGCCATCGAAGATCGCAGCGCCGGCGAGATCCCGATGATCAGGTTGTCCTCTACGTGCAGCAGTCCGGTGTCGAACGCGGCATCGTGGTTCGGGCACGCGGCGAGACCATTCGCGACATCGACGCGCTCCGCGTTGGTCGATGCTCGCCAGGGCTTGATGTGCGAAGCACGCAAAAGCCTCCTGCCGGCGAGCCCTGGCCCTGGCGAGAAGCCGCAGAAGGCGCACCGGTAGCCGTAGTTGATCAGGACACTCCGCGCGAACTTGAACTGCCCTATACGGACCGCGACCTCGCGAGTGGCCTGCGTTGTCTTGTCCCCGGTGTCCGTGGCGCCACTCGTCTGCGTGCTCTCGTTGGCCGCCTGGGCGATCTCTGTGTCTGACACCTGGCTCTGGTCGAGAATGGCCAACTCGGAGCCAATGAAGTCGGGGAGGTCAAGCTCGGAGACTCCGTGAGCCCGCGCCGACTCGAGGATCCTCTGATAGAGGCTTTCCGCCAAGCCCCGGTCGGTGAGCAGGTTTGTCGAGACCGCCACCTCGTACTTGGCGCCATGCGCCCAGGCGCCACTGAGGTTCGACATCTTCGAGAGAACCGAGCTGGGCGGGCGGCGGAAGAGTACGGCAAGTTCAGGAACCGGTGTTGGGGCCTTGTGCGCGGTCGTGCTGCCGTACCGGCTCGCGTTCACGACTAGTGACCCGAAAAAGCAGAGCAGTGCCTCGATCGGGGTGAAGTCTTCTTGCCTCTTTCCTGGAGGCAGCGGCGACCGTGCCAGGATCTGCGCCCATTGCTCGTCCACGGCCTCGTTTGAGAGCTCAAGGTAGTCGCCGAGCGTGCGCATGCCCGAAGTATAGGAGCCGTAAGCGCTCGTCGAGCGCTCGCGGTGGCGATACCTTCCCTAGTTCGCGATCTGCCGACGGTAGATTTGCTTGGGTCACCTACCCGCCCCGTCAACCCGTCAACACTCGGCTGCCGTTAACGACGCGGCGGGTGGTGGCGGACGGCCGGTCCCGGTGGCGGTCCGAGGCGGTCAGGGCTGGGCTTTCACCATCGACTTGAAACGTGCGGAGATTCTGCAACGGCGATCTTGGAGGATGGTTCCGCTGGTCAGCCGCTCAGATGGTGGCGGCTGGGGGTAGCGCTTCGCGGGCGGGTAGCTGGTCGCCGAGGTCGCGGACGGCGGGGAGCCGTGCCCAGTCCGACTTGGTTACGAGGTGGCGGTAGAGGGCGGCGGCGCGGTTCGCGGTCCTGCCATGATCGTTGTTTCTGGCCACCGTTAGGGCGTCCCGCAGGGCGGCGGCTGCCTGCTCAGGCTCAGGCTCAGGACGACGGAGGAAGGCCCGGGCGAGCGCGAGATGGCTCCCCGCGAGTTGGAGATGGCGCCCGGTTCGGCTGAGTAGGGCAAGAGAGCGGTGAGCGTGGCGCTCGGCAGCGTCTCCTCGTCCCAGGTAGCCGAGTGCCAGGGCGCAGTACGCCTCATACGCTTCTTCGTCGCTGGGGGCGGGTCCGGGTAGCTGTTCTCCAGTCCAGACGTTGTCGCGCATGGTCCGCAGGGCGGCGAGAGCGCCGTCCGCGTCGCCGGTCTGGGCCAGCGATCGGGCCATCTGACTGGCGAGGCTGGGCAGGACGTAAGGGTGGGCGGCGGGCAGGGCGTGGCGAGCGATGGCCGCGGCCGCCGTGAACTGGCCGGCGAAGAACGCGAGCGCTGCCCGCACGTCGGCGACGGAACCGGCGAGCAGGGTGTCCCCGGCGGCCTCGGCATGCTGGCCAGCGAGCACGAGGAATGTGAGGGCGGTCCCCTCGTCCCCCTTCTCATGGGCAAGGCGTCCGCGATAGTAGGCGTACCACCCTGAAAGACGTTCGAGATCCCGCCGGCCGGCGCCGGACACGCAGGTCTCCAACAGGGTCTCGGCGCGGTTCCACGCTTGCTCGATCGGGTCCAGGAGCGTGCCCAGAGGCGTCACGTCGTAGAGCGTCACAAGTTGGTGAATGCCGTGCTCAAGCTGGGCGAGGGTGAGCGGGTCAGGCGCGGACGCGGCAATTGCCCGGGAGATGCCCGCGGCTCGGTCCATTGGGCTGATGACGGCTCCGGTCGCGGTGAGCAGAACACCAGCGCTGAGAAGGTCGCGGCGGTGCGTCGGGCTCACCTCCTCGTCCGGGGCGATCGGCGTGTGTCCATCGTCACCCGTCGAGGGAAGTGGAGCCATCCCGTGTGGTGTGGTGCGGGCTGGGTCACGCCGTGGCGGAGTGTCTGGAGGGCCGAGCAGGGCGAGGGCGTCGGTGTCGAACATGGCTTCGAGGACGCGGCGGGACACCGGGTAGGGCTGGGTGGCCAGGGTGCCGGCGAGCCAGCGTTTGGCCTGGCGGTCGGTGATGCCGTAGGTGTCGGCGCCGATGGCCGCGGCGGTTTTGGTGAAGGCGCGACAGAACTGGTCGACGGTCCAGCCGCGTTGCGCGACGAGAGACGCCAGCAGGGTTCGGGGCGCGGAACTCATCGTGACGGCGTCCTCGCGGCGGGTCGGTGTTCTTTCTGATGATCCACCGGCGGTGGTGGACTGTCGTGGGTGGGCCGGTGTCCGCGCGTGAGATGTCCCTCGAAGGTCCTGGAGAAGTCACCCAAGAAGTCCCTCGGGAAGTCTTGGCGGTCTTCGGCGACGTCTGACAGTTCCCGCCGGCCGTCACTGGCAGATTCGATCCATTAGCGGACAGTTGCCGTGCCGGCCGGGTCGCCGATGGCCGGGGCTGCGTCCGTCCGGATGTGGTCAGGCGCTTCGGGCGGGAGGTCCGTGATGACGGCGGTGAGGATCGACCTGGAGGACGGCGGCGGGCTCGGTCCGTTGCCAGTGGATCTCGGGCCGGTACGGCTGCCGCGTCGGGCCGGGGTGTTGCTGGATGCCTACCCGTGGCCGGATTTCGTTCCGGCGGGCCGGTATCCGGCCGACGGCGCAGCGCGGGCGCTGGCCGGGTCGGGGACGGCGCGGGTGCTGGTGGCGTGCCCGGCGTTGGTGTCGCCGGGGCGGTCGATGCTGGCGTTGGCGGTCGGGCGGTTACTGCTGGTCGCCCGGGAGATGGCCGGGGCCGGTCCGCTGCCGGTGCTGATGTGCGCGGTCCGGCCGCGTTGCCCGTGGGAGTCCGGCGGGGTGGTGGTGCCGCATCCGGTGACGGTGTCGACCCGGGAGGGCGTGCAGCACCGGGTGGTCTGGGAGATCACCGACGACGAGCAGGTTCCCGACCTGTTGGCCAGTCTGCGGCGAATGGCACCGTCGGTGGCCGCATGAGACCCGTGGCACTGCCAGCGGCGGCATCCCATGCCACACCCGACGGGCAGGGCGCCCCGGATGACGCGCTGGTGGCCACGGTGACGCTATCGCCGGGGCGCAGTCCGGCCGAGCTGGCGGCGGATCTCGCGGCACTTCCGGCGGAGTTCGTGTTCGTCGAGGCGTTCGGGGATCTGAGTCCGGTGTTGGTGTTCGGCCGGGCGGGTGTGGCGCTGCCTCGGCGGGCCGTCGAAGCAGCGGTGGTGGCGACGCTGACCGGCTGGGACGGATGATCACGCGGCCCGCCGGGGCCGCCGAGCACGGGCCATAGAGCGCCTCGACAAACAGGCCCGGGCGCCAATGCCGCTATTCGGATTCGGTATCAAGAGGTGCCGTTGAGGTGCTTCCGGAGGGCGGTCGCCACCTCCTGCTGAGGGCCGGAGGCGTCTATCACCGCGAAGCCGTCGAACTCGGGGAGGGAACGGTAGGCAGAGTCGTAGGCAGCCAGGTGGACGGGGTCCTCCAGGTCGCGACCTCGGGCCTCGACGCGGCGGGCGGCCTCGTCGGCGGGGACGGCCAGGTAGAAGGTGATGTCCGGCCGGGGAAACGCGGCGTACAGGGCGCGGGCGATCCGCTCGCCCCGGTCGCCGCGGGCACGCATCACGGCGTACTGGCAGTAGGTATAGCGGTCCATCACGGCGACCCGCCTGGTGACGACTGCGAGCAGAATCGCGCGGGCGATCGTGACCCAGCGGAACACCGTCTCGGTGACCGCGCGGCCGTCGCGGCCGAGCAGGTGCCCGCTGTCGCGCAAGCCGAGCCGGTGCGCCACCCTGTTGACGATGCGCCGCCCGGCGGCGTTCTTGAAGTACAGCGCGGGCGTCCCGGTCGTGGTCAGCTCGTCGGCCAACCAACGCGCGAGCGTCGTCTTCCCAGCTCCATCGACCCCCGTCAAGATGATCAATTTTGGTATCAGGCGCACGCCTGACGGTATCTGTTACAGCTTTGTAGAGTTTGCGCCGGCCCCACGAGGAGGCGCCGTGGTCCGCCAGCTACGGCGGCGAACTGGATGAGGTGGCCTCGACGTCGCGCGGGTCAACGCCGAATGTCGAGGCCCTGCCAGTGGTCTGGCGTGAACGTCAGCTCTCGCAGCCGATGCCGTCGCCGTCAGCGTCAAGTTTGAAGGGATCGGGCTGGCGGACCTGTAGCGGTCCTGCCGCGTAGTACGGGCCGTTACCGGAGCCGCCTTCACAGTCGTAGTCTTCGGCGTCGGACCGGAGGCACTGGTCCGGATACGAGGGGTGGCAGTTCGCCGGCGGCGGCGCGGCCGCTGGAGGTGGCGCGGCGGGCGGCGGGGCGGCTGTAGTCCGCGGAGCCACGGGCGCGGGCGGTGGTGGCGCGACGGTCGTCTGCGGCGCGGCGGCGGGCGTGGGAGGCCGCGTGGTGGTGGGTTTGGCCCGCTGAGCGAACGTCGTCGGAGAGGATGTCGCGGCCGGCGGCTCGCTCTCGGACGCGCTAGGCGTCGGGCTGACGGCATTCGTGACCGTTGCCAACGGAGTCACCCGCGCGGTCGTCGTGGCGGGGACGGGCGGTATGTCGGTTCTCTGAATCTGGTCGGCGCCGGACGCGCCAGCGCTGGCTTCGACGCCGCAGCCGGAAAGCCCGAACGCCAGGGCTCCGGCCGACATGACGGCGACAAAAGCATGGGTGGAATGGCGGAGCCGCCCCGGACGAACACGCCGCCGGGAATCGGTCGGATCTGGCTCGTCAGTGGAACGGATCTGCCCGTCGATTGCCGCTGATGCGACATTTCGCATTGCGTCCCCCAGTTATGCGAGATGGCCAAGATAACGGGATGCCCGGCTCGCTGAGTGGAGGTTCGAGTGTCGTGGCCGTTATTGTTGGGATGGCGTCATTTCGATGTCCCGCTGTCGTCGCGTCACGGCGCATGTCCGTCCAGAAATAGAAGAAGTGGCGAGACCAGCCAATGCGCGGACCATTCGGGCAATAAGTTGCATTAATAGCGGCGATCCGGAGCGGGATCGTCGGGCCCAGGGGCGGCGCGACGTCCGTGACCACGCCGTCTCGGCGAGTCTGAGGTTTCTCCCGTCCCCAACGTTGCCGCCGCCGGATCGCTATGTCGGTCTTGCGTCATCCCGGGGGGCTGTCGTGTCCGGCTGTCCGCTCCGGGTCGCCGGGCTGTCGGAACGGGTGACGCGATGGAGCGCGGTGCGCAGCAGGTCCGTCGGGCGAGGATGGTCGCGCGGGTCGGCGGATCCGGCGGAGTCGCGCCGCAGCCGGCCAACCAGGCCGGGTGCGTTCGCGGACTTGAGTGTGCGATATCGGGAGCGGGCGCGGTCGACCACGAGACGGGTGGTAGCGGCGGCGCCGTCGCCGAGGCGGCGCACCGTGTCGTACCGGTCGGCTCGCGCGCCGGCCGCCGGGTCGGGCCCGGTCGTCTCGGCCAGGTACGCGGCCAGCAGGTCCGCGACCTGTCGGGCCTCGGGACGGTCGTTCGCGTTCATGGCCAACGCCGTGTCCAGGGCGTGGCGAACCTTGTCTGGCAGGGATGGGGACGCCTGAGGCGCCACCGGCGGGTCGGACTGGTGAATCTCCCACCAGGAGAGCAGGCAGAGCGCCAGCGAGTAGACGTCCGACGGGTTGCCGGCGGCGTGCGCCGTGCGGCGGCATTCCGGCGCCCGGTAGAGCTGGCCCTCGTGGTCGGCGTCGTCGGCGTCGTGCACGGTGCCGACGTCGGCGTCGGCGATTTTGGCGATGAGGAAGTCGGAGAACGTCACGCGGTTGGTTTCCGGGTCCATCCACACCCTGCTCGGGTGCAGCGCCCGGTGGGTGATGCCTTCCGCGTGGATGTCGGCGAGGCCGGCGTAGGAGTCGGCGGCCACGGCGGTGAAGGTCTCGAGCGACGGCTGCACGCGGGCCCGGATCAGGTTTCCCAGCGTGAACAGCGTCGGTTCTGGCGGGTGCATCGGTACGACCCACATCCGCTCGTAGTCGACGCCGAAGTACGGGTCGACGGCGAAGACCCTGCGTAGCGGTGCAAGCCGCCGCATTGCGTGGTACTCGCGCAACAGCGGGTTGTCGTTCGCTCGGAGTTCCTCCGCGGTCAGGCCCTGGCGCTCAAGCGTGAGCAGCACCCTGATCGAGCCGTCATGGTGCCGGCCGACGTAGCGGCGCCCGCGCGGCGTGGGGTCGAGCCTGGTCACGATTTCGTAGGGCCCGAGCTTCTTCGGGGTCGCCGGGCGCCTGGACAGCCCGGTGACATGAGTCAGGACGCGGTCGTGGAACGGCGCGAAGTTGAACTGACCGGCGACGAACTCGTCGATCTCGTAGAGGGCCTGCTCGCAGCCGTCCAGATAGACGACATGGCGCTCGACGCGCGGATCGTCGACGCTGACCCGGACATCGGGCGAGGAGAGCACTACCAGCGCGTAGACCAGGTGAGGCGGGGCCTCCCGGGCCGGGACCGCCTGCTTGAGCGCGTTGCGCAGGGCCCGGTTGTGGTGCGTGAGGCCGCCGGCCAGGATGCGGGCGGCGCCCACCGCCTGGTTGATCGGGTTACCACGCTCCTCGCGGGTCGCGCGGTCGTACCAGAAGACATCGTTGCCGGTCAGGTCGCCGTGCCAGGACTTCTCCTCGATCACGGTGACACTGTTCGGCCCGATCACGATGAAGTCGGTGTCGCGCGTTCCCGAGCTGTGCACCAACTGCCGGCCGCAGACGACCGTCCACCGCTCGTCCAGGTGGTCACGCAGGTAGCGGGCGGTGGCCTCCTCGCCAGGCCCGCCCCACTGGCCGTGGCGAACGATCGTCGCCCCCATGCGCCCGTCCCTCGCCATCCCGGATGTCCCGCCACCCGGCCCCCCGCGGCGAACAGCCACCCGCGACAGCGCGGCTGGCGGCCCTTCCCGGGGCACGGGTCGGGAGTGATCGATCCTGTTGCGGACGTTGTTGTACCCGCTGTCTCGTCAGGTCACGACAGGGTCGCACACCCTAACCGGGCGCAACCCCATAGGTAAGCCTAAGTGAGCGGATCCGCATCTATCGGGCGCCGGGCAGGACCGGCTGGGCCGCTGGGGACCACCATGTCCTGACGGATCGCCGGGCCCGACGGATCGCCGCCCTCCCGGTCGACTGGCCGGAAGAGTGGCGATCAGCTGCCCGGGCGGACCAGGTGGTGCGGCGGGCGCCTGGCCGGTGAGGGTCTGGACGTAGGTGATGCCGGCGGGAAGCCGTTCCAACTTCTCGGAAGGGTCCTTGTCGGCCCGGGTGCGCGGGCAGTCCGCGGCCTCGCGGGACAGGGGAAGCCGGCCCGGCGGGCTACCGACCCGCTAGCACCGCCAACACGGCGGCGCCGACTTCCTTGGCCGAGCCGGACGCGTCGACAACGATGAAACTCGCGAACTCGGGGAGCGAGCGGTAGCTGACGTCAAAGCTGGCCAGGTAGGCGGGCTCTTCCAGATCGCGCCCGCGCGCCGCGACTCGCCGGGCGGCCTCGTCGGCCTCGACCGCCAGATAGAAGGTGACATCCGGTCGCGGAAACACGCCATACAGGCGGCGTACCAGGCGCTCGGGCTGCCGGCCGGCATTCCCGGCCGCCCGCCCGATGGCACCGGCCAGGCCGTCGTCGCGGGCTCGTATGAGGGCGTACTGGCAGTAGGCGTAGCGGTCCAGGACGGCAACCCGTCGGGTCAGCGTCGAGAGCGCGACGGCGCGGGCGAGCGCGATCCAGCGAATGGACGCCTCAACCGCCAGATAGCCGCGCCAGCCCAGCAGATGCCGACCGTCGCGTCGCCCCAGCCTCCGCGCCAGCGGATCGATCAGCGGCCGCCCGCCGCCGTTCTCGAAATAGCGGGCTCTCGTCCCCGCCGCGGACAGCTCCTGGGCGAGCCACTTTGCCGCGGTCGTCTTCCCCGAACCGTCGACGCCCACGAGCGCGATCATCTGGGGTCGCATCCGCATGCCCGACGGTATCCACCCGGACCAGCTTCGCGAGGAGCGTGCCAGCCGGCGGTGCCTCCCCGCGGACGGACACAGGTCTACGCCCTCAGTTCTGCGTGGCGGTGACGGCTGGCCCTTCCCCGGCCTCGTTCCTGGCCGTGACCGTGTGGGAGCAGTTGAGCGAGAGACGGTCCAGCCGCAGGACGGTGCTGGTGGTGACCTGGTCATCCCCGAAGGCCGGGCAACTGGACCGGAACACGTACACAAGGTGGCCGCCGCCGGGGTTCTCGGGCGGAGACCAGCTGTACTGCGCGACCGGCGTGCCGTCGGGGTTGTTCGGCGGCCGTGCCTGGGCGGCGGTGAAGTTCCTGACCGGTCCGGGGAGAACGCAGCCGCGGGCCGTGACCGGGGCGGAGGGAGCGGACGTGCCGCCCGGGCCGACGGCGACGGCCGTGACGGTGACCAGCGGACAGTCGGCGACGGCGACGGCGAGGCTGCCCGGCGCGGTGAGTGTGCGCGTCCGGCCGTCGGACAGGCTGATCTCGTAGCGGGTGACCGGGCCGCCGCTGGTCGGGACGGACACCGCGATCTCGACGGCGTCCGCCCTGGGGCGCACCTCCACCTGGGGCACGGCGGGCGCGATCGCTAGTTCCTCCTCGGCCACCACCTCGTAGCCGAAGCCGTGCGCCTGTTCGCTCCAGGACCATGCGAGCGTGCGCCGGACGAGAGTTCCCCGCTCGGCGGGCTTCAGGTAGTCGATGGTGGTGAGCAGCTTGCCTCCGTCGATGCGGAAGGGGTCGTCGGCGAACCCGGCGCCTGTCTGGCCGTCGATCGTAGGCGGCTGGATCGTGTCGACCAGGTTGGGTCCATCCCGATAGACCTGGATGATCGACGTTTCGGCGCTGCCGGCGAGGTTCTGGCAGCGGATAAGGATCGCGGCCTCCGCCGCGGTCGGCCCGCCGACCAGTTCACCGACGGCGACCGCGGCCGCCGAGATCCGGAAGCGGCCGGCGCCCGCGGCGGTACCGCTGGTACCGGCGGTTCCGCTGCCAGCGGTACCCGCGGTACCAACGCCGGTACCGGAACCGCCGGAACCGGCACCAGCGGCACCGGCAGCATCGGAGCCGGAGCCGGAGCCGGAGCCGGCGCCAGCGCCAGTGCCGGCGGCGTTACCGCCACCCGGCCCCGCGGTACCGGCGCCGCCACCTGGCGAGCCGGTGGGGCTGGGCGAAGGGTTCCGCGCCGAGTTTCCCGCGGGGCTCGCGGTGGGGCTGGCCGTCGGACTCGCGGTCGGGTTCCCGGGCGAGGCCGTCGTCGAGGCCAGGGCCGGGGCCGATGTCGACGCCGGGGTCGAGGCCGCGGGCGGGAGCGCACCGGGGAAGCCACCGGTCGCCGTCGCCTCACCGCCGCCGTCGGCGAGGGTGACCGGGATCGGGTCGCCGCCGGCGGCGCAGGAGACCTCGAGCGTGGTGTTACGCCAGTCGGCGCTGCTTGCCGGCACGAAGTCCCGGTCGTCCGGGCCGGTCGAGCCAGTCGGTCGGGTGAACGCGTTTCCGCTGGTCAGATCGACGACGACCAGAATGTCGATCCGGATGGTGGACGGGGCGACCTGAATCACGGATTGCGAGCTGAAACCGGCCCACGGCCGTCCTTCCAGCGGAGATGTCCGAAGCGCGGTGGTGTCGACCATCGGCCGGGTCAGCAGGTGTCCGTCGGAGCACCTGACCGCCGGCGCGCCGAACCTATCGACGAAAACCGCCGTGCCGGCCTGCAGCACCGACGCGGAACTTGTCACCTTCCCGCCCCTGAACCCGTGGTTGGTCACCAGCGTGTCCTCACGCAGCACCAACGACGTCAGCGAGGCCACATACGAGTCGAGGTCGGCCGGACTGCTCCCAAGAGCGCCTGTCCACGCGTCCAGCGCGCCAGGCCGCTCCTTGAGGAAGGAGACCAGTTTTTCCTGGTCACAGGCCGCCCGCTGTCGGGAGCCGCCGTACAGCCCGGCGACCTCGGCTGATACCTCGCCCCCAGTCCGGGGTAGGGCCGCCATCGCTGACCCAGACGGGTCCGGGCCGGCCACGAGTCCAACGCCGCCATGGGTGGGGGAGAGGGGGGCATCGGTGCCAACAGCCGGTATGAACGCGTCCGCCGTCGGCCGGCCGGCCGGCTCCAGCAGGATCACCACCTCGTGGCCGCCGCCGCGCGCCACCGTCAGTGTCACGGCGCCGGCCGCGCCAGCCAGCGCGGTGACGGTCACGAGGACAGCGATCAGCCGCGACCGTCCGGTGAACGGCCGCTTCCAGCGACGCGCGGGTGCCCCCACGCTGGGCTCCTCCATACCCATATGTCGCAGTCTGCCGGCAAAGCCGGTTCCGGCGAACCTGCCGCGCCGGCAGCCGGGCCTGTCGCGCCGCCATTGGGACCGCGGTGCCACCGCCACGGGAGCGCCGACGCTCCCGCTACCGGCGGTCGACGGCCCAGGCGGCGGATCGGAAACGGACCGGGCGACGGGCGAGACGGCGGCCAGGCGATCGGCAAACCCGAATATTTACTCCGCACACCGATGAAAAGAGGAGACGATTTACCATGTATGCCGCCGTCGCGACCGCGGCCCACGCGCCGCTGTCCATCGCCCAGCGCGAGGCGCCGACTCCCGGGCCCGGTGAGGTACTGGTTCGGGTCACCGCCTGCGGCGTGTGTTTCACCGACCTCAACCTGCTCCGCGGGCATTTCCCGTTCGCCCGCTTTCCGGTGGTTCCCGGCCACGAGGTCACCGGGGTCGTGGCCGCGGCCGGGGCGGGCGTCGACTGGCCGGCCGTGGGCACGGCGGTCGGCGCGCAGTTCCTCCACGACTCGTGCGGGCACTGCGACTACTGCGTGCGCGGCGACCAGATCCTCTGCCCGGCCAAGCGGATCACCGGTGTCGTCGTCGACGGCGGGTACGCCGAGTACGCCGTGTTCAAGGCGGGCTTCGTCACTCCGTTGCCGGACGGGCTGGACCCCGTCGCGGCGGCCCCGCTGATGTGCGCCGGAATCACGGCGTTCAACGGGTTGCGCCAGGGCGGGATCCGCGCCGGTTCCCGCGTCGCGGTGCTCGGTCCTGGCGGGATCGGCGCGCTGGCCGTCCGGTACGCCGTGGCGATGGGCGCGCGCGTCGCCGTCATCGGCCGTTCCCGGCGCGCGGAGAAGGCGATGCTGGACCTGGGCGCGGAACGCTACGTGTCGACCGACGACACCGACCCGGCGGCGGCTCTCAAGGCCTGGGACGGCGGCGCCGACCTGGTACTCAACGCGGCGCCTTCGACGGCCGCCGCGGTCGCGGCCTTCGGCGGGCTCGCGCCGGACGGCACGCTCGTGCTCTGTGGGTACGACAACACCCCGCTCGCCCTGCCGACCCAGCCGATGGTGCTCAACCGGCTGCGCGTGCTGGCGAATCCCTCCGGCTCACCGCACGACCTGCGCGACACCCTGGCGTTCTCGGCCGCCCACGCGATCCTCCCCGACGTCACGCCGATCACGCTCGACGAGGCGCCCGGGACCCTGGAGGCGATGGCCTCCGGTGGAGTCGCCGGCCGGCGGGTCATCACCTTCTGACGACCTTCCGGCGACCGGCGACCGGCGACCGGCGACCGGAGACCGGCGGCGGCCGGGTCGACTCAGGCCCGGCGCCGGGCGCGGTCGCGCCGCCAGTCGCGCAGGGGCGGCATGACGTGGCGGAGAACGGGGCGGGTCAGCTCGTAGGCCACGACCCCGAGCTTGAGCGGGACCCGTTCCAGAGGGCGGTAGTCGTCCGCCGGAACGACGCGCGCGGCCAGGTCGGGGCGGAGCTGGCGGAGATAGCGACGCGCGCGAGCGGCGTGCACCGGGTCCGACACGATTTTGATCGTCTTTGCTGACTCGAGATACGGCAGCGTGAACGCGAGATTCTGCCGCGTCGTTCGCGCCTCGGTCTCCAGGACGATGCGTTCCGGGGGGACGCCCAGCACCTCGCGCGCGTAGCGCGCCATCGTCTCGGCCTCCGCGACCGCCGCCCCTCGCGTCGCCGCGCCGGTGAAGACCAGCAGGCTGCCGGCGCCGCGGGCCCCGACCGCGCTGTCGGCCCCGTCGACCGTGCCGCTGGCCCCGTCGGCTGTGCCGCTGGCCCCGTCGGCCGTGCCGCTGGCTCCGCTGGCCGTGCCGCTCGCCTCGTTGATCGAGTCGCTGGCTTGGTCGACCGCGCCGTCTGTTCCGTCGACCGCGCCGTGGGTCCCGTCGGCCATGCCGCGGGCCGACCGTACGGCGATCTCCGTCCGCCATCGCTGCAGGGGGTGCGGCTGCCCGTCCCGGGCTGTCGGGTATCCCAGCACGACCAGCACCTCCGCCCAGCTGACTGGCGGCGGGATCGCGTTGGTCTCCGCGCCGGCTTCCGCCTCGACGGCCGCCAGGAGCCGGGCGCGGGACCGCCGGGAAAGATGGCGGCGGGACGCGGCCCAGTGCATGAGCTCGGCGCCGGCCAGCGGCGCGACCGCGACAGCGGCGACCACGCCGACCAGCGTCATCCACATGCCGCCATCATCCTCGGCGCGCGCGGCCGACCGCCCGCGACCGAATCCACCGGTTCTTCGGCCGTCATCGACGTCCGCCCTCGACTGTCGTCGTCCCCCGCCGCGGAAGTATTTCGAAGTATTCCGAAGGCCGCGTGGGCGGCCGGGCGGCCGCGGCCACCGGTGACTCACCGTGGCACCAACCGTCCCGGGGCCGGTTGGGGGAGCCGAGCGTAACCAGCAGGCCTGTCACCACGCGCACCAGACCGGCGCCGACAACAGTCGGAAAGAATCGTCAAGGTAAGTGGGTGGCGCCGCTGCGCGACCATTTTTCGCGCGGCAACCGCGGCTTGTTCCCGGAATTCCGCCCGGATTACCGTGACGCTCGTCACACGCGGCGGTTGGCAAACACTATCCGGCAACCTGTTCCACGGAGCGTGACAGATCCTTCCCGAGGAAGCGCAGGTCAGCGGCTTGTTGCCACGCCGAGTAATTGGTTACGGTTGCTCCGCTCGTAACAAAGCACTGGTTCGGACGCCGAGTTCTGCCCCCGGTCCGGTGCCCCTCCGAGATACGCCAGGGCAGAAGTGGGGGAACCATGTTCCTCCGGGCCCGCGCAGTTTCCGCGCGGCCCTTGGGGTTAAGTCGGCTCCCGTCCCGCGTATTCCCCATGCGCGCGGCCGGCGGGCCGGCCGGGCTTCCCGGCCCGAACCCGACAGCTAACCTCACAGGCGTGCGGGAAAGATTTTTCGCAGAATGGGTCGTCACCGCAAGCACAGCGTTTCCCGTCGCCGGGGCTCGGCGTTTGTCGCCGCCAGCGTCATCACCGCCTCCGCCGGCGCCGCCGCGCTGGCCGGCGCAGCCCCCGCCAGCGCGGCCTCCTCCAATGTCGTCTCCGACGCGGCCATCGCGTCCTACGCCAACAACGCCGGCCTTTCCGGCTGCCGCGGCCTCGGCACCGCCACCTGGGTCGCGATCGCGCTCGCCGAGTCCGCCGGCAACCGCAACGCCCACGCCACCGTCGGCGAGGACTCCCGCGGCCTCTGGCAGATCAACATGCGGGCGCACTCCAGCTGGGTCGGCAGCCGCAACCTCTACGACCCGGCGACCAACGCCTGGGCCGCGGCCCAGGTCTGCAAGAGCTCGGGCCCGAACGCCTGGACCACCTACACCAAGGGCTCCTACCGGCAGTACATGGCGCGCGGCAACGCCGCCGCGGCCGCGGCCGGCAGCACCGCGGTCACCACCGCGTCGAACGCCGTCGCGAAGTCGGTCCCGGTCTCCAACTCGACCGCCTGGTACCTGTCGCGGGCGGCCTACCACGGCGTCTACCTGGACGGGACCCGCAAGCTGCAGCAGAAGCTCGCCGACCTCGGCTACACGATCGCCGTCGACGGCTACTTCGGCCCGCAGACCGACAGCGTCGTCCGCGCCTACCAGAGCACCCACGGCCTGCTGGTCGACGGCGTCGTCGGCCCGAAGACGCACGACTCCCTGTTCGGCTAGTCCGCCGGGTTCGGCTGGCCCGCGCGTCACCGTCCGCCCCGCCACCAGGCGACCGGACGGTGACCGGCGGGCCCAGCCCGCCGGCCGCGAGCACTCCCGCGCTCCATCCCCCCTCCCGGGGCGCGGGAGTTCGAACCGCCCTGGCCTCCCTCCTGTCGGGCCAGGGCGGTTCATTGTTTCGTCAGTTGTTCCGCTCATTGTTCTGAGCGAGTGCGCGCCCCATGGCCAGCGCTTCTGGCCAGTGCCCGATGACGGCGCCGTGGGTCAGCCGGGTCAGGCCCCAGGTCAGGTCGAGGTCGTGTCCGGCCGCGTCAGGTGGATCCACGCGCGCTCGTCCTCAGCCGGTATCGAGTCATAGCGGAGGGTGAGGTTTCCCTCGTCGTCGAGGGTCAGCGTGATGTCCTCGTCGCTGCAGGAGCTGCCGGGATCCGCCTGCTCGTGGACGTGGACGGCCGACGGGTCGACCGAGAGCAGCGTGACCTCCTCGACGCAGTAGCCGTCGTAGATGGTCGAGCCGACGACGTCGCCGACGTCGCCCTCCGTCAGCTCGAGTATCACCAGCACGTCGCCGTGCAGGCCGGCCCAGACGCCGACGTACTCGTCCGGCACCCCCGAGCCGCTGGCGTCGCTCGTCGGCCCGCCGGCCCCGGGTGCCTGGCCGTCCGGGGTGACGGTGGCCTGGCTCAGCCCGGGCGGCGCGGCGGTGGGGCCGGAGTCGTCGTCCGCCAGCCTGACGAGACCGAAGATGCCGGCGCCGAGAACGAGCACGCCCGCCACGGCGAGCACGGGCACCAGCCACCCGGGCCGCGCGCGCCGCGGCTGGCCGCCGGCTGGCGGGTACTGGCTCGCCCACGGGTGCTGCCGCTGGTCCTGGCCGGCCGGCGGGTATCCCGGCTGCCAGCCGGTCGGCGCGGGCTGCCAGGGGCTCGACGACTGCTGCCAGCCCGTCGGAGGGTTGGGCTGCGCCGTGCCGGGAGCCGGCCAGGGCGTGGGTGTCGGCCCCGGGACCGGTGTCTGCCACGGCGCGGGCGTCTGCGTCTGCTGCCAGCCCGTCGCGGGATTGGGCTCGGCCGTGCCGGGAGCCTGCCAGGGCATGGGCGTCGGCCCCGGGACCGGTATCTGCCATGGCGCGGGCGTCTGTCCCTGTTGCCAGGCCGTCGGAGTCGGAGGGCCGGACAGCCCCGCGCCAGGAGCCTGCCAGAGCGCGGGGGGCGGCTCCGTGGGCGGCGGTGGGAACTGGTACCCCTGGTATGGGTCCGCCGGTGGGTGCTGCTGGCCCGGGTCCCCCGGCTGCTGCCCACTCGCCGGTTGGTTCTGCCCCGAGAAGCCCCCAGGGGGATCTCCCATACCCATGCGGACAAGTCTGCCCGGATCGTCGGCATGTGCTTTGCCGGCGGACGAAGTTGTTCCAGGTGTGGCCGAGCCTTGGGGCCAGGGCCTTTCGCCGAAGGGGCTCGCGAGGGGCCTAGGCGGCGCCCGTGTCCGGCCTCGCCCGCGGCCCGCGGTAGATCGACATGCGGGCGGCTCGCCGGGAGCCAGGGCTTACGTGGTCAGGGCCTTGGCCCTGGCCACGGCTGTTCCGCCGGGCCGTTCCGCCGGGCCGTTCCGTCGGCGCTGGCCACGGCCATTCCGTCGCGTCGGGACGGCCGGGGGTCAGGCCGTGGTCTGGCCCACGCGGCGGAACTCGATCCACGCGCGGGGGTCGTTCGGGTCGTACGAGTCGTAGCGCAGGGTGAGTGTTCCATCGCGGTTGAGCGTCAGGGTGATGTCCGCGTCGCTGCAGGGGTCGCCGGGATCCGCCTTCTCGAAGACATGGACGGACGACGCGTCGACGCTGGTCAGCGTCAGCGTCTCGACGCAGTAGCCCTCGTAGGTCGTCGTGCCCACGACGTCGTCGACCGTGCCCTGGCGGAGCTCGAGGATCACGGGGACGTCGCCGTGCGGGCCGGCCCAGGTACCGAGGTACTCCTCCGGGATGGAGCTGCCCGCGTCGGGAATGGTCGGCGGGTTGCTGGGAACCGTCGCCGGCTGGCTCGGGGGCGGCGCCTGGCCGCCGGGGATCAAGGCGGTAACGCTCGGAGTGGCCCGCGAGAAGGTCGCGGTGGAGTCGTCGTCGTCGTCGGTCAGCCGCACGACGCCGAAGATGGCCGCGCCGAGCACGAGCACGCTGGCGATCACGATCACCGGCACCAGCCACGCGGGCCGCGGCCGTGACGGCGGTCCCCCGCCGGGCTGCTGGTACTGGCCCGGCCACGGCTGCTGCTGGCCGGGCGGGGGGTACCCCTGCTGCCACGGGGCCGGCTGCTGCTGCCAGCCCGCCGGCGCGCCCGGCGACGGATAGGGCGTGGGCGCCTGGTACGGAGCGGGCGTCTCGTATGGAGCAGGCGTCTGGTACGGAGGAGGCGCCTGGTACGGAGCGGGTGTCTGGGGCTGGCCCGGTGACGGGTACGGAGCGGGTGTCTGGGGCTGGCCTGGTGACGGGTACGGGTAGCCCTGGTACGGGTCCGCCGGCGGGTACTGCTGGCCCTGGCCCGAGTCGCCTGGCGGCTGGTTCTGACCCGAGTAGCCACCGTACGGATCTCCCGTTCCCATACCGCGAGTCTGCCCGGAATGCCCCTGAATGGTGAGCCCGGCGGCGATGTTGTCGCACCAATGACAGAGCCTTGATTTCAGGCCCTCCACCAGAAGTGGCCCACGAGAGACCGGACCGTCCCACCAGCGCCCCGAGATGTCCTGACGCCGGCCCGAAACAGGGCACCTCGGGCGTCCTGCCGGGCATCAGAGCCAGGAAAGAGCGCCGGCCGGCGCGCTGATGTCGGACAGGACGCTCCATCACGTCTGAGCGGACGCGCCGTCATGTCGGACGGGTGACGCGGCACGGCGGGCGTGCGGACTGGGCCGGCCCGGCGGCCCGGTTCGGCCAGGCCGGGCCCGGCCGAACCGAGGCGTCAGAGCTGGTCGACGGCGGTGATGGTCAGGACCGCGGTGCCCTGCTCGTCGGAGGCGGCGAGATCCACTTCGGCGCTGATGCCCCAGTCGTGATCGCCGGCGGGGTCGTCGAAGATCTGGCGGAGCTGCCAGGTGCCGGGCTGGGTGGTGGTGTCGACGATGAGCATCTTCGGGCCCCGGGCGTCGGGGCCGGTCCCGATCTCGTCGTGCTCCGCGAAGTACTCGTCGAGCGCGTCCTTCCACGCCTCCGCGTCCCAGCCCGACTCGGCGTCGAGCTCGCCGAGGTCGTACCAGCGGCGCAGCGCCGCGAGCTCGACGCGGCGGAACAGCGCGTTGCGGACGAGGACGCGAAACGCCCGGACGTTGCGGGTGACCGCCGGCGGCTTCTCGGTGAGGCGGTCGCCGTGCTCGATCGCGGCGGCCTCCGCGAGATCCGCCCGGCTGGGGTCGCGCAGCCGCTCCCACTCGTCGAGCAGGCTCGAGTCGACCTGGCGGACCAGCTCGCCGAGCCATTCGATCAGGTCGGACAGCTCCTCGGTGCGGGCCGCGTCGGGCACGGTCTGGCGCAGCGCCTTGTAGGCGTCGGCCAGGTAGCGCAGCAGCAGGCCCTCGGAACGGGTCAGGCCATAGAACTGGACGTACTCGGCGAAGGTCATCGCCCGCTCGTACATGTCGCGCACGACCGTCTTCGGCGACAGCTCGTAGTCGTCGACCCAGGGATGCCCGCGCCGGTAGATCTCCAGCGCCCCGGTGAGCAGCTCGTCGAGCGGCTTCGGGTAGGTGACCTCGGCGAGCGCCTCCATCCGGTCGTCGTACTCCATGCCCTCGGCCTTCATCGCCGCGACCGCCTCGCCGCGCGCCTTGAACTGCTGCGCGGACAGCACCTGGCGCGGGTTGTCGAGCGTCGACTCGATGACCGACAGCACGTCGAGCGGGTAGTCCGGCGCCTCCCGGTCGAGCAGCTCCAGCGCGCCGAGCGCGAACGGCGAGAGCGGCTGGTTCAGCGCGAAGTCGAACTGCAGGTCGCCGGTGAGCCTGATGGAGCGGCCCTCCGCGTCCGGCTCGTCGAGCTTCTCGACGACGCCGGCGGCGAGCAGCGCGCGGTAGATCGCGATCGCCCGGCGGATGTGGCGGCGCTGGGCGGCGAGGGCCTCGTGGTTCTCGGTGAGCAGGTGGCGCATCGCGGTGAACGCGTCGCCGGGCCGGGAGATGACGTTCAGAAGCATGGAGTGGGTGACCACGAAATGCGAGGTCAGCGGCTCCGGCTCCGCGACGATGAGCCGCTCGTAGGTCGGCTGCCCCCAGCCGACCTGGCCCTCCGGCGGCTTCCTGCGCACGACCTTGCGGCGCTTCTTCGGGTCGTCGCCGGCCTTCGCGAGCGCCTTCTCGTTCTCGATGACGTGCTCGGGCGCCTGCGCGACGACGTAGCCGGCGGTGTCGTAACCCGCGCGGCCGGCGCGGCCGGCGATCTGGTGGAACTCGCGGGCCGTCAGGATCCGGTTCCTGGTCCCGTCGTACTTCGACAACGACGTGAACATGACCGTGCGGATCGGCACGTTGATGCCGACGCCGAGGGTGTCCGTCCCGCAGATGACCTTCAGCAGCCCGGCCTGGGCGAGCACCTCGACGAGCCGGCGGTACTTCGGCAGCATCCCCGCGTGGTGCACGCCGATCCCATGGCGGACCAGGCGGGACAGCGTCTTGCCGAACCCCGAGGTGAACCGGAAGCCACCGATCGCCTTGGCGATCTCCTCTTTCTCGGCCTTCGTCGAGACGTTGATGCTCATCAGCGCCTGCGCCCGTTCCAACGCCGACGCCTGCGTGAAATGGACGATGTAGACGGGAGCCTGGTGGGTGGACAGCAGCTCCTCGATCGTCTCCTGCAGCGTCGTCATGACGTAGGAGAAGTAGAGCGGGACCGGCCGGTCGGCGGACCGCACGACCGCGGTCGGGCGGCCGGTGCGCCGGGTCAGGTCCTCCTCGAACCGGGTGACGTCGCCGAGCGTCGCCGACATCAGGACGAACTGGGCCCGCGACAGCTCGATGAGCGGCACCTGCCAGGCCCAGCCGCGGGCCGGGTCGGCGTAGAAGTGGAACTCGTCCATCACGACCTGGCCGACGTCGGCCGCCGCGCCCTCGCGCAGCGCCAGGTTCGCCAGGATCTCGGCCGTGCAGCAGATGATCGGGGCCTGCTCGTTGACCCCCGCGTCGCCGGTGATCATTCCGACGTTGTCGGGCCCGAAGATCTCGATCAGCGCGAAGAACTTCTCCGAGACCAGCGCCTTGATCGGGGCGGTGTAGAAGGTGCGCCGCCCGGTCGCGAGCGCGGCGAAATGCGCCCCGGCCGCCACCATGCTCTTGCCCGAACCGGTGGGCGTGGACAGGATGACGTTCGCCCCGGAGACGACCTCGATCAGCGCCTCCTGCTGGTGGGGGTAGAGGCGCAGCTCCCGCTCGGCCGCCCATTCCTCGAAGGTCGCGTAGATCGCGTCCTCGTCGAGCGGGTCAAGGCGGGCAGCCGCGAGCCCCCCGGGTGGCAGGGCGTCGGTCAGATCCGTCATCGCGAGCGTCATCGTGGTTTAGATCCTGCCTGACGCCGGGCCTTCCTGGCAGCCCGGCCCGGCGGCCGGTCAGTCCTGGCGGACCAGGGTGACGGGCGCGGCTTCTCGAACGGAGTACTCGAGGGTGAGCTTGTCCGAGTGGTCGAACGACATGCGGATGTCCGAGGCGTAGCAGTCGGAGCCGTCGGCTGGCTCCTCCTCGTGGACGACGACCTGGGGGCCGACGGCGCTGAGCGTGAGCCGCTGGGTGCAGTAGCCCTCGTAGGTCGTGCTGCCGACGACGTCTCCGACCCGCCCGTCCGTGATCCTCACCGTCATCACGACGCCGGTGATGTCGCCGCCGCTCATGCCCGTCCAGGTCCCGACGAAGGCGGCCGGCATCGTCCGGGTGTCCCGCGCCGCGGACAGGCCGGCCGTCCGCGTCAGCAGCAACCCGGCGCCGACGCCGCCCCCGGTCACGGCGAGCAGCCCAGCCAGGACCGCCGCGACCCAGACGTACCAGGGACGGCGGGCGACACCGGGGCGGCCCGACAGCACCGGGGTGGGCGGGACGTGTCCGGAAGGTCCTGCCATAAGCACCCGAACAGTGTGCCAGCGCGCCCAGGACGCACGGCGCCCGACCGACCGCGCGGCCGGATGGTGCCCGGCCGGCGGCCACGCGGCCGAATGGCCCCGGACCGGCCGTCGGCGGGCCTGCCGGGGGTGGCCGCCGGGATCGGCCCCGGTAGGCCCGGGGCCGCGCCCGTCAGGGGCGGAGCTTGCAGAGGCTGTCCGTGTAGTTCTTGTCGCGGTCGAGGCAGGGGACGAAGCCCGCGCCGCGGAGCAGGTTCTTCGCGGTGTCGCTGGTGGAGTACTCCAGGAACGCCGAGAGCAACTGGTCGCCGGCCGGCGTGCCGTAGGTGTAGAAGATCTCGACCTCCCAGAACGGGTACAGGCCGCGTTCGACGGTGCTCAGGTCCGCCGCCCACTCGCCGAGCTTCACCTCGTCGATCTCGGCGTACGGCGCGGCGGCGCCGTGCTGGGCGTAGCCGATCGCGCCGGGGGTTCTGGCGACCTGGGCCAGTAGTTCCGCCTCGCTGTTGATCTCGCAGCGGACGGTGGCGGCCGCGGGGTCGCGGTTGCGAGTGCGGCAGTCGTCGGACGAGAGCCTGGGCTCGAGACTGCCGTCGAGCACCTTGCGCTCGAAGACCTCGCGAGTGCCGGACTCGGAGCCCCGCGAGACCAGGATGATCTGCTGGTCCGCCCCGCCGACGTCCCGCCAGTTCGTGACGCGCCCGGCGTAGACGTCGCGGAGCTGCTCGACGGTGAGGGACCGGATCCCGGTCGACTGGTTCACGACGACGGAGAACAGCGCCACCGCGACCGGGCGGGGGACGAGCGCTTCGAGCCGCTCGGGGGCTGGGCCGTCCGACATGGCGAGCCGGTTCGCCGCCGCGTCCGGGTTGTCCGCGCCCGCGTTGGCGACGCCGCGCACGCCGGCGATGCTGCCCGTGCCGGTGACGGTGATCTTCGTGTCGTCACAGATCCGGCTGTACTCGCTGGCGACGGTCTTCATCACCGGGGCGAAGGCGCTGGAGCCCTCGACCTGGAGCTGCCCCGGCAGGCAGCGGACGGCGGCCGTGGTCGAGCCGGGCCGGCCGTTGACGATCATCAGGCCGATGAGCATGCCGGCGAGCAGCAGCGAGACGCCGCCGAAGATGAGGCCGCGATTGCGGCGGCGGTCGGTGTCCCGCTCGACCCGGCCGCCGCGGATGAACCCGTCGACCCGGACGTCGGACCCTTCCCCGCTCAGCAGCACGAGCAGCTTGAACCGGTCGCGCCGGTTCAGCGGCACGGCCGGTAGCTCGACCTTCTCGCCGTCGATGGTCGGCCCCGGGCTGCGCAGGATCATGTCGCGCAGCACCGGCGGGCTGGGCTCGATGACCTCGACCCCAACGACCGTCCGCCCCGGGAACGTGATCGTGAGGGGGGACGCGACATCGGCGCGGGTCACGTCCTGCCGGCCGGCGTTCTTGACCCGCAGCAGCGCGAGGCTGCCGTCCGGCACCACCGCCCCGGCGCGGCGCACCTCCAGGTCGACCATGCCGGCGACCGGCTGCGGCGTCACGCCGATCTTGGTGTTGAGGTGCACCCGGTAGGTGACCCGCCGGCGCTGCCCCACGTAGCGGTTGAGGAGCCAGCCGATCAGGGCCCCGGTCAGCCCAAGCGCGGAGAGAAACGTGTCCAGGTTGTTGCTGATGGCCTCGAGCACCCGGCGACTGCTCCTACCCGTGAGTCGAGCACCCTCCGCGGCGAACCCGGCGCGGAACGACGCGATTCGCCCAGAAACTACCTAACCCACCCGATTGGAGATCGCGATCCTTGCTTACAGTTCACCGACTGTTTACGGAAAGTCCCGGGTGGGCTGGATCGAGGGCACGGGACTGGCGGAACCAGATCCGTGGGGCCAGCGCCGCGACCGCCAATGTCCGCCCACTTCGCATGATCGCCGTTTGTGCCCCTCCGGGGTCGTGATGAGGCCCTGTTCACGACCCCCAGAGGGCAGAAACAGCGATCATGCCGAGCGGGCGGACATTGGCGAGGCCTAGATCGGTGGAACCAGGTCGGTGGGGTCGGGTCGGCGGGGCCGGAGTCGCCGGCGGCGGCGTCAGTCGGCCGGGCGGGGGGTGCCGAGGGGGAAGGTGAGCGCGCGGGTGGCGCGGCGGGCGACCAGGGCGGCGACCACGACGGCGGCGACCACCGCGAGCATGCCGACCGGATACGCGGGCTCGGGGACCCAGCCGAAACCACGGCCGCCGAACGGCAGCCCCGCGAGGTCGCGCATCAGCAGGAGCTCGGCCACGGCCGCCGGAACGACCGCGGGCGGGATGAGCACGACGAAGTCGTCCGACCCGAGCACCCCGCGCGCGATGCCGATCAGCCAGCCGGAGGCGAAGTAGGCGGCGAACAGCGCCAGATACCCGGCGCCGAGGCGGGCGTAGCCGGCGGCGCCGTCGAGGTCCTGCCCGTCCCGCAGGTCGTGCCGCCAGCCGAGGCCGTCGAAGGCCAGCCCCTCCAGCCCGTAGCCGACGGTGATGAAGAGGCTGCCCGCGAGCGCGAGCACGACCATCGCGACGGCCGAGGCGGAGGCCAGCCGGGCGCGGGTGGCGCCGTTGCCGACCAGCATCGGACCGAACGTCGTCGTCATCGTCACCCCGGCGGCCAGCAGGATCCAGCGCTGCCAGCCGGCGACGGCGCGCTGCCAGAGGCTGTGGTCCAGCGAGCCGTCCGTCGCGGCGAGGACGCCGAGCACGATCGCGAAGATGACGGCGACGACCAGCCACAGCACGCCCATCCACATCAGGCTGCCGACGGAGGTGATCGCCCCGGTGTTGCCCAGGGACGGCCGGCCGCCGCTGGCGCGGCCGGCCCGCGGCGCCGGCTCGACGGCGGCCCCGGCCCCGGACTGGGATCCGGACTCGGTGGAGCGCGCGAAGTCGGTCACGGTGCGGCCTCCCGCTGGTCGTCGCTGGACAGATGGGCGACAAAGTCACGCAGTGGCACCGGGCCGACGTCGAGCCCGGCCCGGTCCGCCTCGGCCAGGCGGTCCTCGGGAACCGGCTCGGCCAGCACGACGGACCGCAGCCTGCCGACACGCCGGTCGGCCAGGACGGCCGTGCCGGCGCCGCCCCCGGTACCGCCGCCCCCGGTATCGCCGCTCCCGATGCCGCCTCCGCCCTCGGCGTCCAGGACCCGCGCGCCGAACGTCTCGGCGACGAACGCGGCGACGGCGTCGGCCGGGCCGGTGATCTCCGAGCCGAGGGAGCGCAGCCGGGCGGCCGGAGCGGCGGCGAGCAGCCGGCCGCGCCGCAGCACCAGCACGTCGTCGACGAGGCTGGCGGTCTCGTCCGCCTCGTCGGCCGCGGCGCCCGCGAGGACGACCGTCCGTGGCCACCGGTCCAGGTCGGCCCGAAGCTCGTCGTAGAAGATCTGCCGGGACGGCGGGTCGAGGGCGAGGTGCGGCTCGTCGAAGAGGGTCAGCGGCGCCCGGGACGCCAGCGCGATCGTCACCGCCAGCCTGGCCCGCCGGCCGCGGGCCAGCGCGTCGACCTTCTGCTCGCGCGGAACCTCGAACCGCTCGAGCAGCGCCTCGGCGTAGGCCGGGTCCCAGTTCGGGCGCAGCATCTCGGCGATCTCGAGCACCTCGCGGACCTTCGTCGACGCCTCGATCCCGATCCCGCCGCCCTCGTCGACGAGGCAGGTCCCGCTCATCAGCCGCGCGTTCTCGTACGGGTCCTCGCCGTCGACGCGCACCGTCCCGCCCGACGGCCGCCGGTAGGCGGCGAGGACGGCGAGCAACGTCGACTTGCCCGCCCCGTCCCGGCCGAACAGCCCACAGATCCGGCCCGGCGCGACGCTGAACGTGACGTCGTCGATCGCCGCCGCCGTGCCGCCCCGATGCCGGACGGTAAGCCCAGCAATGTCGATTCCATACGCCATGGCCGGCACTATCCGCCCGCCACCTGGCTGTCCGCGACGGCCAAACGGCTGTGGCCGCCCACCCTTGGTCGATCCTTCTGGCCAGCCACCAGGCGGGCGCTGGTCATCCGTCGGCGTCGAGGCCGGCGTCGTGGGTGAGCAGGGCGATCTGCACCCGGTTGTCCGCGTCCAGGCGGGTGAGCAGCTTCGAGACGTAGGACTTCACCGTCGCGACGCTCATGTAGAGCTCGGCGGCGATCTGCGCGTTCGACAGGCCGCGGCCGACGGCGAGCGCGACCTCACGTTCCCGCTCGCTGAGCCGGTCGAGCAGCTCGCGGGCGCGCACCTGGCGCGGAGCCGGTGCCGGCCCCGCCGGTTCGACGGCCGCTGTGGGTGCCGAGTCCGGCGCGGCCGCGGCGACGCGGTCCATCAGGCGACGGATCACGGCGGGCGACAGGATCGGGTCGCCGGCGGCCACTCGCGTCACGGCACGCACGATCTCGGCTGGTGGGGTGTCCTTGAGCAGGAAGCCGCTCGCTCCGGCCCGCAGCGCGCGCAGCACGTGCTCGTCGGCGTCGAACGTGGTCAGAATGACGATCTCGGGTGGCTCGGCGCGGCCGCGCAGCAGCTCGGTCGCCGCCAGGCCGTCCACCCGGGGCATCCTGATGTCCATCAGCACGACGTCCGGAGCGCACGCGTCGACGGCCGCCACGGCCTCGTCGCCGTCGCCGGCCTCGCCGACGACGATCGCCGTGCCGTCCGCCACGCCGAACATCATCACGAGCGCGGCGCGGACGAGTGGATCGTCGTCGACCACCAGCACCCGAACGGGCACGGCGTCCGCGCCGCCCACACCGTTCGCGCCGCCCGTACCGCCCGTACCGCCCGTACCGTTCGCGGCGCCGGCGCCGGTCACCCGGCGTCCCTCCCCGCCGTGTCCTTCTCGACCTTGACCGCCGTGTCCCTCTCGACCGCCGTACCCCTCTGGACCGCCGTGCCCTTGTCGACCGCCGTACCTCTCTGGACCGCTGTGTCCTTCTCGGCCGTCCCGCGCCTTTCGCTCGCGACGCCCTTCTCCCGCGCCGCGTCCGCGACGTCTGCCGCGTCTGCCGCGGGCGCGCCCAGGCGACCGGCGAACTGTCGCCGGTACGCGGCGGGCGCGACCGAAGTCCCGGAGGCCGCGCCCGCCTGCTGGGCGTCCCACGGCAGCCAGGCATACAGCCGGAACTCGTCATCAGCCGTCACGCCATGCTCGAGCGCTCCGCCGGCGAGCCGGACCCGTTCGGTCAGCCCGACCAGCCCCGTCCCGCGTCGGTGCGCCCCGTCCGCCGGCCCGGCGGAGCCCGGACGCCCGGCGGGCAGCCGGTTGCGGATCTCGATGTGCAGCCCCGACGCGGCCGCCCCGTCGACCAGCACCTTCACCGTCGCGTCCGGGGCGTGCTTGCGGGCGTTCGTCAGGCCCTCCTGCACGGTCCGGTAGCCGGCGTGCGCGGTCGACGTCGTCGCGGTGTGCGGCTCGGTCAGCTGGTAGTGCGCGCGTACCGGGATCCCGGCCCGCCGGGACTCGTCGACGAGCCCGGGAATGTCGGCCAGCGTCGGTGCCGCCACCAGCGGCATCTCGCCGTCCGTGCCCGCGTCGTCGGTCCGCAGGACGCCGATCACCTGGCGGAGGTCGCGCAGCGCCTCCTGGGCGCTCGCCCGGACCACGCCGGCCGCCTGGGCGATCTGCTCGGGCGGGGCGTCCGGGCGGTACTCCAGCGCGCCGGCGTGCAGGCCCAGCAGCGTCAGCCGGTGGCCGAGGACGTCGTGCATCTCGCGGGCGATCCGCGCGCGCTCGGCGCGCCGGGCGTCGGCGACCTGGCGGTGCCGGGTGTCCTCGGCGAGCGCCGCCCGCTCCCGCCACGAGAACACGAGCTGGCGGCGGGCCCGGACGAACATGCCCCAGCCGGTCACTCCGACCGTCATCGCCGTGCCGAGCGCCACCGACGCGAGGTAGGGAAAGCCGGGCTCCGGCCAGACCAGCGGGTAGACGAGGTTCGGCAGCCAGAAGATGCCCGCGACCGCCGCGGCCACCGGCAGCCTGCGGTGCACGGCCGTGCTGAACAGCAGGATCAGCGCCGCGACGCCCATCGACGTCGAGACCGCGCCGAGCGGGGTGAGCGCGATCGTGATCGTCGCCGGCCAGCGCCGCCGCCACCACAGCGCCACACAGGCCACGAGGCCGGACGCCAGGTCCGCGAGCCTCAGCCCCGGCGGCGCGTCCGGGTTGACCTCGATGGTCTGCGCGTACAGCGTGAGCCCGGCCAGCACGGCCAGCGCGAAGAAGATGATGTCGACGGCCCAGTCCCGCGCCGACCGGGGTGCCGGCGGCTCCTCGGCCGCGCCGGCCGGGGAGATGTCCCGCGTGAGCACGGCCGGCAGAAGCGCGCGGTACTCGAGCCGCCGGACCGCGACGCGCCCTCCGGTCGTCACCGCGCCCATATCGGCAGGGTACGTATCTCCCGCCCTGACCGAAACCATCCAAGGACGCATCCAAAGTCGACGCGGCGACGGGGGCGGCGGGTTGGTCGGCGCCGGAGGTCAGGGCTGGAAGCGGTAGCCCATGCCGGGTTCGGTCAGCAGGTGGCGGGGCCGGGAGGGGTCGTCCTCCAGCTTCTGGCGCAGCCGGTTCAGGTAGGTGCGCAGGTAGTGGGTCTCGGTCTCGTAGTTGGCGCCCCAGACCTCGGTGAGCAGCTGGCGCTGGCTGACGAGCTTGCCCGGGTGGCTGAGCAGCACCCGCAGCAGGCCCCACTCGGTCTTCGTCAGGTGGATCTCCTCGCCCGGCTCGCCCGACTGGTCCGGCTCGGCCGGCTGGTCCGGCGGCGCCGGGTAGCCGTCCCCGGCCGCCGGGCCGGCGGTGTCGGTGAGGGGCGCGGGGGCACGGGTGGCGCGGTGGGCGGCGAGGTCGACCGTGACGCGGCCGAGGCGGACGACCGGGCTGGCCGCCTGCTCGCCGGTGCGGCGGGCGACGGCGCGCAGCCGGGCGAGCAACTCGTCGATGCCGAACGGCTTGGTGATGTAGTCGTCGGCGCCGGCGTCGAGGGCGCCGACCTTGTCGCGGCTCTCGGCCCGGCCGGAGAGCACCACGATGGGCACCCTGGTCCAGCCGCGCAGACCCTGGATGACCTCGACGCCGTCCAGGTCCGGCAGGCCGAGGTCGAGGATCACGATGTCCGGCCGGGTCGCCGCGGCGGCGGTCAGCGCGCCCGCCCCGGTGTCGGCGACGACGACCTCGTAGCCCCGCGCCCGCAGGTTGATGCGCATCGCCCGCAGGATCTGCGGCTCGTCGTCGACGATCAGCACCTTGGTCATCGAGGGTCCTCCGGCCCGTCGGCGCTCCGTGGGCCCGCGGCTCGGCCGTTTGGCGGGGCGTCGTTACCGAGTGATATCCCGCCGGCGGCGCCGCTACCGTCGGCTTCCGGCCCTTCCTGGCCGCCGTCCGGCGGGGGCGGCCCGGTCGCCGGACCGGCGGCCTCCTGGCCGGGCGTGGCCGCGTCCCGCTGGTGGGCGGGCAGGTCGATGACCATCGTCAGGCCGCCGCCGGGGGTGTCCTCGGGGGTGAGCGTGCCGTCCATCGCCTCGATGAGGCCCCGGGAGAGCGCGAGGCCGAGGCCCGTCCCGGCGGTGTTGTCCCGGTCGCCGAGCCGCTGGAACGGCTGGAAGATCGCGTCCCGGTCGGCCTGGGGCACGCCGGGGCCGTGGTCGATGACCCGGATCTGGACGCGGCCGCCCAGCGCGCTCGTGGTGACCAGCGGCGGCGACTTCGCGGGCGAGAACCGGATCGCGTTCGCGACCACGTTGGCGACGACCCGCTCCAGCAGCACCGGGTCCGCGCGCACCGCGGGGACGTCGGGCTCCGCGCCCGCCTGGCCGGCCAGCCAGCCGGGCTCCCGGCCGGCCTCCTCGCCGGGCTCCTGATCGGCTTCCTGGCCGGCTTCCTGGCCGGCGGCCCCGCCGCCGATCCGGACCCCGGTCGCGTCCGGGCCGAGGCCGTCGAGCGCGAGCGCGACGACGTCCTCGACGTGGACCGCCCGCGGGAACACCGACAGCACGCCGGCCTGCAGCCGGCTCATGTCCAGCAGGTTCTCCACCAGCCTCGTCAGCCGGTCCAGCGACTCGTCGGCGGTGGCGACCAGCTCGGCCCGCTCCTCGGCCGACCAGGTGACGTCCCGCGCGCGCAGCCCCGTGACGGCCGCCTTCGCGGCGGCCAGCGGCGCGCGCAGGTCGTGGCTGACGGCCCTGAGCAGCGCCGACCGCACCCGGTCCACCTCGGCGAGCGGCCTGACGGAGGCCGCCTGTTCGGACAGCCGATGGCGCTCGGCGGCGGCCGTCGCCTGCGCGGCGAAGGCGGCCAGCAGCCGCCGGTCCTCGGCCCGCACCGGCCGCCCGCGCAGGACGAGCGTGAACCGGGGGCCCGCCGGCACCTCGACGTCGCCCTCGGACGGCCGGGCGCACGGCCGCGTCCCGACCGCGGCGACCACCTCCCAGCGCTCCCGCCCGGGCACCGCCGGGGCGGCCGGCGTCGCGGGCGTCGCGGGCGCGGCCGGCTCAACCCTGGCGCGCGCGGCGCCGGCCGCGGCGGGCGGTGGGGCGGGTGGCGCGGCGGCCTCCTCGCCGGGGGAGAGCGCCTCCAGCAGCGTCACCGACGTCATCCCGAAGCCCTCGCGGACGCGTTCCAGGATCGCGGGCAGCGGATGCTCGCTGGCCAGCACCGTGCCGGCCAGCGTGGCCAGCGTCTCGGCCTCGGCGCTGGCCTTGGCGGCCTGGGCGGAGCGCCGGCGGGCCAGGTCGACGACCCGGCTGACGGCCACGGCGATCGCGACGAACGCGACCAGGGCGAACGTGTTGTTGTGCTCGGCGATCGTCCATCGGTGGATCGGCGCCGTGAAGAAGTAGTTGAGCAACAGCGACGCGGCGACCGCCGTCGCCAGCGCGGGCCAGATCCCGCCGACCAGCGCGACCGCGACGACGACGAGCAGGTACAGCAGCGTGTCGCTGGTCAGGTTCAGCGTCGTCCGGTTCGCGACCGCCAGCGCCGTGAGCGCGGCCAGCGCGACCGCCGCGACCGCGAACCCGGTCAGCCGCCGGCCGAGCGGGAGCCCGCCGCGGCCGGCGCGGCCGCCAGGGCCGCCGCCGGGGCCGGTCGCGCGGCCCTCCCCGCCGCGGGCGCTCGACTCCTCGTGGGTGACGAGATGGACGTCGATCGAGCCGGAGCGGGCGGTCGTCGTCACGCCGACGCCGCGGCTGAACAGCTGCGCGAACCGGCCGCGCCGGCTCGCGCCGAGGACGAGCTGGGTGGCGTTCTCCGCGCGGGCGAAGTCGAGCAGCGCCGCCGGGACGTCGTCGCCGAGGACCAGGTGGTAGGTGCCGCCGAGGCTTTCGATGAGGGCGCGCTGGCGGGCCAGCGCCGCCGGGTCCGCGCCGCTGACCAGCCCGTCCGGGCGGCTGACGTGCACGGCCAGCAGGTCGCCCCCGCCGTGGCGCGCCACGATCCGGGCCGCGCGGCGGATCAGCGTGTCGCCCTCCGGCCCGCCGGTGAGCGCGACGACGACCCGCTCCCTGGCCTCCCAGGTGGCGGTGATGCCGTGCGCCGCCCGGTAGCGGTCGAGCTGCTCCTCGACCTTGCCCGCGACCCAGAGCAGCGCCAGCTCGCGCAGCGCGGTCAGGTTGCCGACCCGGAAGTAGTTCGCCAGCGCCGCGTCGACCTTGTCGGCGGCGTAGACGTTGCCGTGCGCCATCCGCCGGCGCAGCGCCTCGGGGGCCATGTCCACGACCTCGACCTGGTCCGCGGCCCGGACGACCGCGTCCGGGATCGTCTCGCGCTGCGGCACCCCGGTGATCGTCGTGACGACGTCGTTCATCGACTCGAGGTGCTGGATGTTGAGGGTCGTGACCACGTCGACGCCGGCGTCGAGCAGTTCCTCGACGTCCTGCCACCGCTTGGCGTTGCGCGAGCCGGGAACGTTGGTGTGCGCGTACTCGTCGACGAGCGCGAGCGCCGGCGCGCGGGCCAGGACCGCGTCGACGTCCATCTCGGTGAACCGGGCGCCCCGGTGGAACAGGACCCGCCGGGGGACGATCTCGAAACCCTCGGTCAGCTCGGCGGTGAGCCGGCGCCCATGGGTCTCGACCAGCGCGATGACCGTGTCGGTGCCGCGCCCGGCCCGGCGGCAGCCCTCCGACAGCATCGCGTACGTCTTGCCAACCCCGGGCGCCGCGCCCAGGTAGATCCGCAACCGCCCGCGCCGCGCCCCTTCGGCGTTTTCCGTTGTCATCTGACCGCTCGTCTCGTCATGTTCGCTCTGTTGGGTGAAGCGGGTGGGTGAGGCGGGTGCCAGGCGTGGCGTGTCCCGTCAGCCGGCCGTGTCCCGTCAGCCGGCCGTGTCCCGTCGGCCGGCCGTGTCCCGTCGGCCGGCCGTTTCCCATTGGTTTCGAGGTCTGGCGTTGGCCGACCACGTGGGGCGATGGACATCGCTGGTGGCTGGCCGGTCCTGGGATCGGTCCCTGGGTTGTGGTGCCAGACGAGGGGGTTTTCGGCACCACAGCGTCTGGGATCATGGTCGAACTCCCCACAGGTCATGACCAGCCGCCCGTCGGGGCCGCCCCGCGCACCGGTCATGAGGTTCCCTCTAGCCGACGTGGACGGCGGGGCGCCGGGCCCGGTCCGGCTCGGCCTCGCGCAGCACCTCGCGGGTGATCGGCGCGACCTCCCCGACGCCGAAGACCAGGAAGCGCAGCAGGTTCGTGAACGGGTTGCCCTCCGTCCACTCGAAGTAGACATGTGGGCGCGCTCCGGTGAGGTCGCGCAGGTGCAGCAGCAGGGCGGCGATCGCGTTCGGGACCGACGTCGCGGTCAGCCGCAGCACGCGGTAGCCGTGCCGGTCGACGCCGGCGACGTCGAGCGCGCTCTCGAACTCGGACGCGTCGCTGATCGTCACCTCGACGAACAGCAACGGGTCGCCGGCCGGGATGTGCACGTCGCGGCGGACCTGTGCCTCCTTGTCCCGGTACTCGGCCGCGTCCCCGGTGTCCGGCTCGTTCGCGACCAGCCGCAGGTCGCCGCGGTGGCCGCCGGTCTCGTAGCCGGCGCGCCGGCTGAGCAGGGCGGCGTCGGCGATGAACCGGCGGGCCGTGTCGTCGAGCCGGACCTCGGTGACCCGCAGCTCGAACGCCCGTACGGCGCGGGAGACGAACGACACGAGCATGATCGCGAAGATGAAGATCGAGGCGATGATCAGGCCGTCGGGCCGTTCGATGACGTTGTCGACGGTCGTGTAGACGAAGATGGCGGTGATCAACCCGAAGATGACCATCCGTCGGGTGTGCCGGCGTCCCTCCTCATCCCGGCGCATGCCGGACAGGGTGACCGCGAGCGACGCCGACGTGATGAGGACGAGCACCCCGGTCGCGTAGGCCGCGCCCTGCTTGTCGACGCTGGCATCGAAGATCCAGGTGATGAGGAGGCCGACGGAGACGAAAACCAGGACGAGCGGACGGACCGCCCGCGCCCAGTGCGGGGCCATGCCGTAGCGGGGCAGGTAGCGCGGGACCAGGTTGAGCAGCCCGGCCATCGCCGACGCGCCCGCGAACCAGAGGATCAGGATGGTGCTCAGGTCGTAGACGGTGCCGAAGCCGTTGCCCAGCAGGTCGTGGGCCAAGTAGGCGAGCGCCCGGCCGTTGGCCGGCCCGCCCGGCTCGAACGCGTCCTCGGGAATCAGCCAGACCGAGGCGAGGCTGCTGCCCAGCAGGAACACGCTCATGATCAGTGCCGCGGTGGTGAGCAGCCGGCGGGCGTCGCGGATCCGGCCGAGCGGGCGTTCCTCGGTGTCCGTCGGGTCGCCCTTGATCAGTGGCATCACGGCGACGCCGGTCTCGAAGCCGGACAGGCCCAGCGCCAGCTTCGGGAAGATGATGAGCGCGACGCCGACGAGCAGGAACGGGTTCGGATGCTCGTTGACGAGGAGCTGGCGCCAGTCCTCGATGACGTGCGGCTCGCTCGCTACCTGCGCGAACGCGACGATGAGGATCGTCGCGTTCAACGACAGGTAGACCACGACGAGGACGACGGCGATGCCGACCGCCTCCGTGAAGCCGCGCAGGAACACCGCTCCCAGCAGCCCGACCAGCACCAGCGTGATGATCAGTGACTGGCCGTGCAGGAAGCCCGGCGTATAGGGGTTCTCGACGATGTGAGCCGTCGCGTCCGCCGCCGACAGCGTGATCGTGATGATGAAGTCCGTGGCGGCGAAGCCGAGCAGCGCGAGCACCAGCAGCTTGCCGGACCACCACGGCAGGAGGCGTTCCAGCATGGCGATCGAACCCTCGCCGTGCGGGCTTTCCCGCGCCACCCGCCGATACACCGGCAGCGCGCCGAACAGCGTGACCAGCACGAGCACCAGCGTCGCGATCGGGCTGACCATGCCGGCGGCGAGCACCGCGATGCCGGGCTGGTAGCCCAGGGTCGAGAAGTAGTCGACGCCGGTCAGGCACATGACCCGCCACCAGGAGTGCCGCCGGTGCTCCTCGGCCGGCTGGGCGTGCGGGCCCGCGTGCCGCCGCGACTGCTCCGACAGGCCCTGCAGCAGCCAGACCCGAAGGGCACGCCGACACTGGCCCGCGCGCGTCAGGTGCTCGACCGCCGCCGCGTCCTCGGGGGGAGCGGCCGGCGCCGCCCGGCCTTCCGGCGCGTCCGGCGGGTCACGGGGGTCCGGCCGGTCACGAGGGTCCGGCCGGTCGCGCGGGTCCGGCGGGTCGGGTGGGCCGTCCCCTTCCGGCGCGCGGTTCGTTTCCGGCGCGTCCTTGGGAGCACTCGGCCGCGCCGTCACGGATACCTCCGTCGCAAGTCCAACACCCTGGCCGAGCCTGGCCGGGCGTCCTGGACCGTTCCGTCTGATCCCGTGACCGCGGCCGTGTCACATCGTGGGGGCGCCAACAAGCGTCGGAGATCCTTCTTGACGCTTTGTTGACGCCCCCTACCCGGCCACATGCCGCTTACGCTCGCCGAGGCGCGCCGGCGTGTCCTGACGGCGCGCCGTCAGGACACGCCGCCCGCGCGTGCGGCGGCGCGCTCGTCCTGTCCGACGTCCCGGGGAACCGTGTCAGGCGCCAGAGCCACGACCGGCACCGTTTCGTGACCCTGGCGTCTGACAGAACGCCGGGGATCCCTCGGGGGGGGGCGCCACGACGCGGGAGCGGGGTGGCGGGGGGCGCCGCTCTGCCCTGGCCGTCGACCGGGCGGGTATTGCCCGCGGGCAGCTCCAGCCAGTGCCGGCCCCCGCCCTGTCCCGGCGCCGGTCATGATCGCCGTTTCTGCCCTCTGGGAGTTGTTGACAGGCGCTGTTCACGACTCTGGAACGGAAATGAACGTAACTATGGGCGCGCCAGAATGACCCCAGTGGCCCTTGCCCGCTCGGACGTGGGTGTG
>NZ_JADWYU010000112.1 GCF_016786325.1 Frankia nepalensis
ACCTGGGACACCAGCGACCTCTCCTACGCGCGCCCGCTGACCATGGAGACCGAGCCCGCCACCCGCTGGTAGCGCCCAGTTGATGACCACTACTCGACGGCGAAAGCCGGCGTCGTCGGGTTGCCAACGCCCTCACGCTCGAACTGGGATCGCAGGGCATCACGGTCAACACGATCCCGTCAGGCTTCGTCGACACCCGATGCTGCGCAGGTCTGAATCCCGTGGCGTCCTCGGGAAGGGCGTCGGCCAACACGAGGCGACCACTTCCGTCCGCCGAGTCGGCCAGCCCGAAGACATCGCCGCGGCGTGCGCGTTCCTGGCCCGTGCGGACGCCGGCTACATCACCGGCCAGGTCATCGCGCGCAACTGCGGAAGGACCACCTGACATGGCACGCATCGAACCGCTCACGATCAAGCAGTGGCCGCCGCAGATGCGGGAGGCTCTGGCCGCGATGCTTCCACCCGAGCCGCGCCACCCACGTCCCGTCCGCGAGGACCGGCCGATGTCGAGGAACACGCTCGGAACGCTCGCGCACCACCCGGCGCTGAGCCGGGCGTTCTTCACCTTCAACGGCCACGTCATCATGGCGACCACCCTGTCCGAGCGGCAGCGCGAGTTGCTCGTCCTGCGGGTCGCGACACTGCGACAGTCCGCCTACGAATGGGCGCAGCACATCTACATGGGTCGTGACGCCGGGCTGACCGACGAGGAGATCAGTCGGATCGCCTACGGGCCGGACGCACCCTTCTGGACTCCGCTGGAATCGGCGCTCCTACGCTGCGTCGACGAACTGGTCCGCGACGGCGCGATAAGCGAGCCGACCTGGACCGTGCTCGCCGGCGAACTCGACGCCCAGCAACTGCTCGACGTGATCTTCACCGTGGGCGCCTACGAGACGATCGCCTGGATGATGCGCTCGTTCGACCTTGACCTCGACCCCGAACTGGTCGAGCTGCGGTCGAAGCCCTACGTGGCCCCCGTTCACACCCCCGTCGGGGCTCCCATAGAAAGGCAGGATCTGTGAGCGTCACCGCTACTCCGGTCACCCCTGAGGTCGGCGTTGAGATCACCGGGCTGACCGGTCGCCAGTTCGTCGCCCCGCGCGTCGCCGCCGACTGCCAGGCCGCTCTGGACATCTACGGCGTGGTGGTCTACCGCGAGGCGCATATCGACGATGATGACCTCGTGACCTTCAGCCGGCTGCTCGGCGAGGTCATCCTGGCCCCCATGGGCGGCCTCAAGACCCACCCCGCGATCTCGCCGATCAGCCTCGACCCGACCAACAGCGAGCTGGCCAACTACCGGAGGAGCACGTTCTTCTGGCATATCGACGGCGTCAACGACGACGTGCCGCAGAAGGCGAGCCTCCTCGCCGCGCGCCGCGTCGCTGATGAGGGAGGCGACACCGAGTTCGCCAACACCTAAGCCGCCTACGACGCCCTGCCCGACGACGAAAAGGAGCACCTGGCCGCCCTTCGCGTCGTGCACAGCATGGCCGCGACCCAGCTGCTGTCGTATCCCAACCCCTCCGACAAGCAGCGGGCTGCCTGGGACCAGGTGCCCTCCCGCGAACACCCGCTGGTCTGGACCCGCCGCAGCGGACGCAAGTCGCTGCTCATCGGAGCCACCACCGAGCACGTTGTCGGCCTGCCACCTGACGAAGGCCGCGCCCTGCTCGACCGGCTCCTCGTGTGGTCCGCCCAACCGCGGTTCGTACTCCGTCACCGGTGGCACCCAGGCGACCTGGTGATCTGGGACAACACCGGCATGCTTCACCGAGCCCTGCCCTACGAACCGACTTCCCCTCGGCTGTTGCACCGCACGACCCTGGCTGGCGTCGAGACCATCGCTTGAGCGGACCGGGCCGATGTCTTCGGTGCGGTCTTCGCCTACCTGGACAAGATCCTTCTGATGGCCAGCGAGTGTCTGCGGCGCTGTCTGCTGCATCGGCTGGTTGAAGCGTGCAAATACCTGCCCGGCCGGCGGTCGAGCGCGACAAGGAGGGTGGGGCGCGGCGCGGAAGGACGAGGTGCGCCCGGCGGCACAGGATGACGGGCGACCTGGGTGCCTGGCTGTGCCTCCGGAGGGCAAAGCCGGCTAGGAGCTGAAGCCGCCCAGGGCGGACCTGGGGCCGACGCGGGGTCACTGTGTTAGTGCGGTGACCCCGCATCGGCATCCAGAGGAACTTGCTGGTCGGACTGATGGGCACCCGGCCGGCCGGATGCCCCACCTGCTGTCTTGCACCCATCTGTCCCGCGGCCCCCGTTGCAGCCAGCGAGCTTGACACGAACGACTACGCCAGGCTCCTGGACAGGCGCCTACCAGTAGCCCGGCGCGCCGATCGTGCTGGTCCACAACAACCTAAGCACCCACCGCAGCGCCGCGATGCACGGCTGATCGACGCCCGGCCTGAGCAGACCGCCTACCAGCTTCGGCCAACGGCTCCGAGCTCCACCCTTGTCGAGCGGTCTGGGCCAGATGAAAAGGTCCCTGGCCAACCTGGTCAGCCAGCGTCGATCAGCTCGACGCCCTCGTGGTTAACACCTCGAGTGGATGCAGTACCGTCCACAGCTCTTGGCCGGTTTCGTCGCCAGAACTGGCCTGGACCTCCAACCGCCGACCATCATGGGTTAAAGATCTCCAGTGATGGAGCTGGACTGGATCTTTTTCGTCGCCCGTCAGTCCGCGATTGGAGTGTTGCCGAGGACCTTGTACTCGGCGGGCTGGCCTTTGCTGTCCAGGGTCGTGGACAAGCCGCCAAGGACGCAGACGGCTGGCGCCCCCGGGACGGCCTTGCCGTTGCAACGGTACTTGATTCCGCCGCCGCCGGGCAGGTCCGTCTCTTTCATAGCTTTGATCGTCGACGCGATAGCCGTCGAGGTGATGTCACCGGAGATGCCTTCGACCGCCTGCTGGAAACCGGCAGCGATCATGAACATGATCATGCCGTCCTGGGTGCTGAGGTCGATGTCCTCGCCGTAGGTCTCGGCGACCTGAGTGTAGAGACGCATTGACGGGCTGTCCGGGCCGATCGGCGCGGAGGCGGAAACGATCACGCCATCAAGCGTGCTGCCAGAAACGGCTGCGCGGGTGGCGTCGGTGACGCACTGGGAGATCGCGCTGATGGTGCCAGTGAAACCGACAGCCTTGAGGCCGTTGATCGCGCTGATGCAGAACGAGTCGTTGCCGAGGATGAAGACCTGATCGGAGCCGTTGCCGACGATCTGCTGCATCTGGGGCGTCATGTCGGCTGTGCCGGGTGCGATCCGGAGCAACTCGTAGTCAACGCCGGCCTTCTGGAACAGGGGCGGCGCGACCTCCTGGGCGGAGCGCAGCGCGGCAGGGACGTCGATGACGATCGCGGTGACCTTCTTGTTGCCCATGTCCTTGGCGACCTGGATCGGGAGGTCGATAACGGAGAAGGTTGGGTTTCCTAGTGAGAAGGTCGTCGGGCTGGCGAGGAGATCGGGATCGTCCGAGCCGTAGAGCATGACGGGGATGTGGGCGTCGTTCAGCGGTTTCCAAGCGCTCTCGATGACGGCTGACGTGCCGATGAGGGCGGCGGTGACGCCGTCGTGAACCAGTTCGTTGCCGCAGTCGGTGGCCTTGGACGGGTCCCCCAAGGTTTCGCAGATCGTCAACTCGATGGGGTGGCCGCCGAGCCCCGACTTGTGCTCGTTGATCCACTTGGCGGTGGCCTCGGCCACCCTGTTGTCGTTTCGATGATCAGCGATTGGGCTGGCCCCGTCCGTGATCACGCCGATCTTGACTGGCGTACCAGTGGCCTTCGCGATTGGACCGAGCAGGTCCTCGGAACTCGCGGAGCCGTTGGCCGTGGGGGTGGAGTCGCTCTGCTCGTCGGAGCCGCAGGCCGAGGTGAGGGCCAGTGTCGCGGTCAGGAGGGCGACCAGCGGTAAACCCGCCGCACGGGTGCGCTTCTGCGGGGCTGCGACGGATCGCAGCGATGCGGCCAATGCCCGGTGGGTGACCAGTCTCCTGATGTCTAGCATGTTCCGCCTTGTCGCCAGATGGTATGACTTCGACGAAAGCCGAACCGTGAACGAAAACTGGCTGACGGTTCGGCTGGGAAACTTTTTAAACTCAGGACGGCCTCGAACGTCGCCCAAAGTGGCGCGATCAAAGGCGCTGGAGGCTTGGCGCCTTGAGTCTTGGCGCACCAGAAAGGCCGCGCAGGCCAATTGGAGATGATCGCCAGGTCGAGCGACACCCTACGTGCGCGGTCGAGGAAATCGCCTCAACACGCCTTGGTGGCGCCGAGTGTCATGGCTGTCGGTGAAGGTGCGTCAAACTGGCAGTAGTGCGCCGAGCGGCGGGTCCTCGTGCCGGACGCCACCCATGATTTCCGTCTCGTTGTCAACGCCGAATCACCCACGTCGCCAGTGCCGATCGTTGTCATGACCATCCCCTCTGACGCGCTCCTATAACGTGCGGACGCCCATGCTGTTGTCCGTGGGTCGACGCCGAGCCTCCAGTAGGCGGGCAGGTGAACGGGCAGACAGTCGATTTTCCTCACACTCGCAGCAGGATGTTGCACGTCTGTATAGCAGGATTTTGCGCTACTGTACAGCAGCTGTCGCGGACGCGGTGGAGGACGCCGCATGGCACTGGGGCGGGCGGGCCGAGTGCGGCGCGCGGTCCCTACGAGGACGATGGCATCGGTGAGATGCCCAGCGCCGACCTCCTTGCCGCTGTCGGACTCCGGGCGGCCTGGTCGTCGCGATCGACCTGTTCGAGATCGAAGGCCGCCCGGCCGGCCCGGGCCAGCCCACCGTCGTCGACCTGCGCGACAAGCGCCACCGCCGTACCGCCGCCACAGGCTAGGGCGCCGCCGGCCACGCGTCAGACGGTCAGCGGAGGGCGGACGCCGGGTCACCAAACTGGGCCACGTGCAGGCGCGCGTAGGAGCCGCCCGCGGCCAGAAGTGTTTCGTGCGTGCCCTGCTCGACTATGGTGCCCTCTTCCATGACGACGATGGTGTCGGCGTCGCGGATCGTGGACAGGCGGTGCGCGATGACGAACGCCGTACGGCCTTCGCGCAGCCTGGCCATGGCCTGCTGGATGAGGACTTCGGTGCGGGTGTCGACGGAGCTGGTCGCCTCGTCGAGCACGAGGATCGTGGGCTCGACGAGGAATGCTCGGGCGATAGTGAGCAGCTGCTTCTCTCCGGCGCTGACGCCGGAACCGTCCTCGTCGATCACTGTGTCGTAGCCGGCGGGCAGGGTGCGGATGAACCGGTCGGCGTGGGCTGCTCGCGCCGCGGCGACGATCTGCTCCCGGGTGGCGTCGTGGGCGCCGTAGGCGATGTTGTCGGCGATGGTGCCGCCGAACAGCCAGGTGTCCTGCAGGACCATGCCGATACAAGAACGCAGCCGCTCGCGTGGCAGGACGGCGATGTCGACGCCGTCCAGGGTGATGCGCCCCGCGTCGAGGTCGTAGAACCGCAGGAGCAGGTTGACCAGGGTGGTCTTGCCGGCGCCCGTGGGGCCGACGACGGCGATGGTGTGGCCGGGCTCGGCAACCAGTGACAGGTTCTCGATGAGCGGCCGGGCGGAGCTGTAGCCGAAGGTTACGTCCTCGAACGCCACCCGACCGGTGACCGGCGTCGCCAGAAGGTTCGGCTCGGCGGGGTCCGGCGTCTGCTCGGGCGCGTCGAGGATCTCGTAGATCCGTTCAGCCGAGGCGAGGCCGGACTGCACCATGCCGGCCATGCTCGCCAGATAGACAAGTGGCTGGCTGTACTGGCGCGAGTACTGGATGAACGCCTGGATGTCGCCGACCGTCAGCGCGCCGGCGGCGATCCGTATCCCGCCGACGACCGCCACGAGGACGTAGTTGAGGTTGCTCAGGAACACCATCGCCGGCTGGATGAAGCTTGAGACGGACTGTGCCCGGTAGGCCGTCTCGGTCACCTTGTCGTTTCCCTCGGCGAAGACCTCGGCCGCCTGCCGCTCGCGCCCGAAGGCCTTGACCACCGCGTGGCCGGTGTACATCTCCTCGATGTGGCCGCCCAGGCGCCCGGTCTGTTTCCACTGCTCCTGGTAGAGCGGTTGCGCGCGTCGGGCGACCAGCATCACGACGAGCAGGGACAGCGGGGCGGTGACGAGTGTGATCAGCGCCAGCAGCCACGAGATCCAGAACATCGCGGCCAGCATGCCCGCGATGCTGAACAGCGGGATGACGAGCTGGCTGAGTGTCTGCTGGAGGCTCTGGCTGAGGTTGTCGATGTCGTTGGTGACCCGGCTGAGGATGTCGCCGCGGCGGTGCTGGTCGAAATACGAGACGGGTACCCGCGAGATCTTGACCTCGATCTCTTGGCGGAGCGCGCGGATGACGCGCTGCACGGCGAGGTTGGCCATCCATCCCTGGACGAAGGCGCACAGACCGGCACCCAGGTAGACCAGCGTCGCGTACAGCAGCGTGCGCCCGAGTGTTTCGGTGTCGACGCCGTGACCGGGGACGAAGTCCACGGTGCGCAGCATCCGCGCGATGGTGTCGTGGCCCTGCGCGTTCAGGTCGTCGACGACCTCGGCCCTGGTAGTGCCCGCATCGAGCTCGCGCCCGATGGCGCCGGCCAGCACGAGGTCGGTCGCGCGGCCGAGCAGCCAGGGGCCGGCGGCTGTCAGGACGACGCTGGCGACGGCGAAAACGCCGGTTCCCGCGAGCAAGGCACGCTGCTGGCGTACCGCGTGCCACAGGCGACGGGCCACGGCGCGCGTGTCGGTGGACCGGTCGGGCTGGCGGGGGGCGGGAACCGCGGCGGCCGCGGCTCGGTCGCGGGAGTGTCGGGTCCCTCTCATGCCGCTTCCGCCTCGGTGAGCTGGGACAGCACGATTTCGCGGTAGGTCGCGTTGCCGGCGAACAGCTCGCCGTGGGTGCCGGTACCGACGACCCGGCCCTCGTCGAGCACGACGATGCGGTCGGCGCCGCGGATCGTGTTCACGCGCTGGGCCACGATGATGACAGCCGACCCGGACGTGTGCCGGACCAGGGCCGCCCGCAGTCGCGCGTCGGTCGAGTAGTCCAGGGCGGAGAAAGAGTCGTCGAACAGGTACACGTCGGGCCGGCCGACCAGGGCGCGCGCGATCGCGAGTCGTTGGCGCTGTCCGCCGGACAGGTTCGTGCCGCCCTGCGCGACCGGTGTGTCGAGGCCCTGGGGGAGGGCCTCGACGAACGCGCGTGCCTGGGCGATGTCCAGAGCCCACCATAGGTCGTCGTCGGTGGCGTCGGGATCGCCGTAGCGCAGGTTCGTGGCGACGGTGCCCGAGAACAGGTAAGGGCGCTGGGGGACGTATCCGATGGTCCTGCTCAGCAGGGTCTGGTCGAGGGACCGCGCGTCGACGCCACCGATCAGCACCGCGCCCTCGGAGGGATCAGCCAGTCGGGGGATCAGGCTGAGCAGGGTGCTCTTGCCGCTGCCGGTGCTGCCGATGACCGCGACGGTCTCGCCCCGGCCCGCGGTGATGCTGATGTCGTCGAGGACGGGTGCCTCCGCGCCCGGGTAGCGGAATCCGACGTCACGCAGTTCGACATGCGCGGGGCGGGGGAGAGCAGCTACCGCGGACATGGGCGGGACGACGGTGCTGGCGGTGTCGAGGACCTCGCCGATGCGGCGGGCGCAGACCTGCGCGCGTGGCAGCATCCGCAGCAGGTAGGTCATCATGACGGCGGCCCCGAGGATCTGCAGGACGTAGCCGAGAAACGCCGACAGCGCGCCGACCCCGATCGCGCCCGTCTCGACCCGCGCGGCGCCGAACCAGACCACGGCGACGCTGGCGACGCTGGCGACCGCGGTGACCAGGGGGAACATCAGCGCCATGAGCAGGCCGACGCGCGCGGAGACGTCGGTGAGCCGCGCGTTGGCGGCGTCGAAGCGCGCGTTCTCGCGCTCCTCCTGGACGAAGGCGCGGATGACCCGCAGCCCGATGATCTGCTCGCGCATGATCCGGTTTACCGAGTCTGTCGTGTCCTGCAGGGTGGCCGACAGCGGGGCCATGCGGCGCAGAATCCCCCAGGCCAACCCGCCGAGCACCGGCGCGACCACCGCGAGCAGGAGCGATAGCGGCGCGTCCTGAGCGAGGGCGAACACGACCCCGCCGACGCACATGATCGGCGCGGTGACCATGAACGTGAGCGTCGTCTGTACCAGCATCTGGACCTGTTGGACGTCGTTGGTCGTGCGGACCGTCAGGGACGCGGCCCCGAACCGGTTCAGCTCCCGGGCGGAGAAGGACTGCACCCGGGTGAACAACGACACGCGCAGGTCGCGCGCAAGGTACGAGCCAACCCGCGCCGCGACCCGCGCGGCACCGACGGTGCAGACCAGTTGCGCGAGCGACACGGCGGTCATGAGCGCGCCGAGGCGCCAGATGTAGGCCGTGTCGCCGGTCAGCACGCCTTTGTCGATCACGTCGGCGCTCAGGTCGGGCAGATAGAGCGCGGCGGCGGTCTGGGCGACCTGGAGTAGCGCCACGAGGATCACGGCCCGCTGGTACGGGCGTGTGTAGGGCAGCAGCAGACGAAGCAGCACGGGGCCTCACATCGGCCGTCGGGTAGCGCCCAGACCTCGGTGTGGGCTGGGCGCCTGCGAGACTAGGCCCACGAGGCGGGTTCCATCAAGTTAGATGTATCGTGATTGATGTAAGGTTGGCATGGACGGATTCGAACTGTTCCAGCTCGGTCGCCGGCTGATGAAGCTCGGCGAGCAGGCGATCCCGGAGATCGGGCTCCACCAGATGTCCGCCCCGACCCGTGCGGTCATCTTCGATGTCTTCGCCAACCCCGGCAGCTCGATCTCGGACATCACGGCGCGGGTCCGGTTCCCGCAGAGCCAGGTCTCGGCCTGCGTGGCCCGCCTGCGCGAGGCCGGCGCCGTCGAGACGATCACCGATCCCGCCGACCGCCGCCGGACGCTCGTGCGCCCCACGCAGGAGGCCCTGCGGCGCGCCGAGGACCGGCCCCCCGCCGAGGTCGACGAGGCGCTCGCCGGGGCGATCGGCAGCACCGACCCGGTCGAGATCCAACGGGTGCAGGACGCTCTGGAGACGCTGGCCGGCCTGCTTAACCCGCGTGATCCACGCGGTGACGCGGAGGTTGTCCCAGGGCAGGCGGAGATACCTGCGACCGATACCACCGGTCAGAAGAGTCGCGTCGAGCGGCGCCCTGTCGGCACGCGTCGGGCGGACACGCCCCAGGGCACTCCGCCCGGCGCGCCGTCGGATAGGCGAACAGGCTGACCTCGCCTCTGTGCCGGCCGCAGCCGCGGTAGCGGCGCGCTGAAGCCACCTCATCACCCTTGGCGGGATGAGACCGGCATCAGGGGGCCGAGTGCCAGCGGTGGCGTAGGGCGAAGGCGGCGGCCTTGGGCCGGCGGTCGCGGGTGAAGACGCCCTTCTTGTTGCCGTCGACCCGCATGATGCCGGGCTTGGTGGCGAAGTCGGCGAAGTTCCAGACGTGTTCGCCGACGACGGCGTCGACGCGGTCGAAGACGCGGTGGTTCATCTCCAGGTATTCGACCTGGTACTCCTCGCTCCACGGCTGCGCTGGCAGGGTGTGTAGCCCGGCGACGGTGTCGGCGCCGTACTCGGTGACGATGATGGGCTTGCCGTGTGCCGCCCAGGCCTCGAGTTCGGCCTGCCAGTTGGCCTCGGCGCCGGCCAGGTCGCCGGTGTTCAGGTACCAGCCCCAGTAGCGGTTGAGCATGACCACGTCGGTCAGCGGGATGAGCAGGTCCCTGTCCGGCCCGGCGAGCAGCATGTTCACGTAGCCGACCGGCCGAGTGGGATCGAGCTTGCGGGCCAGGGTGAACAGCGGCTCGAAGTACTCCACTGAGGCTTGGGTGGTGGATTCCGGCTCGTTCGCGACGCACCACAGCACGACACTCGGGTGATTCTTGTCGCGGGCCACGAGTTCGCGGATGGCCTGGGCGTGGACCTCGCGGCTGGCGTCGTTGATGGTCTCGGGGGAGAAGGTGGGGTACGAGCCGCCGCCCACGATGCCGCCGGAGATGGAGGTGTTCTGGCCGACGGCGGCGGTCTCGTCGATGACGACGATGCCGTGCCGGTCGGCGTGGTCGAGGACCTCTTCGGCGTAGGGGTAGTGCGATGTGCGGAACGAGTTCGCGCCGGTCCACTCCATCAGCGCGAAGTCGTGGACCATGAAGGCGTCGTCGTGGCCCTTGCCGCGGACGGGCAGGTCTTCGTGCCGGCCGAACCCGGTGAAGTAGAACGGCTCCCCGTTGATCAGGAACTGTGTTCCCCGGACCTCCACGGTGCGCACGCCGACGGGGAGCGAGTAGGTGTCGACCACCTCGACGCCGTCGACGAGCTCCACGCGCAGGTCGTACAGATAGCCCTCGCCAGGTCGCCACGGGTGTACGTCGGCCACCGTGAGAACGCCGTGCGTCCCGGTGGCCTGGGCAACCTCGGTTCCCTCGCCGTCGGACAACACCGCCCGCACGGTCAGGCCGTCACCGCCGGTCACGTCGACCTGGTAGTCGACGGCGCCCTCGGTGTCCGTGAGTCCTGTCACGACGGTGACGTCGGTGATGTGTGCTGGCGGCGTGCTGTACAGCCAGACGGGTCGGTGCAGGCCGGCGTAGTTGAAGAAGTCGTGGAAGTAGATCTGCTGCCGGCCGGCGGGGGTGTCCTGGACGACACCCGGAGGGACCGACTGCCAGGTCAGCTCGTTGTTGACCACCGCCGTCACGCGGATCTCGCCGCCTGGCGGCGCCTGCGCGGTGATGTCGGCCTCGAACGGGGTGTAACCGCCCTCGTGTTGGGCGACCTCGACGTCGTCGACCCAGACGACGGCGCGATGGGTGGCCGAATCGAAGCGCAGCACCACCCGCTGCCCCGCCCAGCCTCGGGGCACCCGCACGGTCGTCTGGTACCAGGCGTCCCCGACGTGGTCGCGAGCCGCGGCGTCGGCGAACACGTCGTTGTAACTGGCCGGCACCGGGACCTCCCGCGCCTCGGCCAGCCGGCGGCGCCACCACCCAGCCTCGCGGCCGGCCCGCTCCGGATCGAGGCGGAACAGCCAGAGACCTTCGACGCGCCGGCGTTCACGGGTGGCACTGTCCTGGGGACGCAGCATCGGAGTCCTTCCGCGATGAGACTCGGGACCGTAGCGGGCACCCGGTCCACGCTGAGGGTGCCGGGGCTGGTCCCTGTCGGTTCGGCGCGACGTCTGCGCAGTAGGTCACATGGCCATCCGGGGGGCAATCGGTTGCCAGCAGTTGCCGTAGGCGTCGCGGAAACGTGCCGTGGGCTGCGGGTTCTCCGCGGGAACCAGTTGCCGCGATGGCCGCGGGCGCATACCGTTGCCGCCCTAGGCCCCAGCCGAAGGGCACGCGGCGACGGCAAAGCCCCGTATGCCCGGAGGCTCTACGACCACGAGGCCTCGGGAGTCCAACGATGGCAGACTTAAGCGCGCCGTCAGCACCGCGCGTTGTGACGATCTACGATGTGGCCCGAAGCGCGGGTGTTGCCGCCTCGACCGTCTCTCGCGCCTTCTCTCGCCCGGGTCGGGTGAACGCCGCGACCGCCGAACGCATCCGGCGCATCGCCGACGAGCTCGGCTACCGCGCGAACCCGGTCGCGCGGGCGCTGTCCACCGCCCGCACCAACATGATCGCCGTGGTCATCCTGGACATCGCCAACCCCTTTTACGCGGAGATTGTCCGCGGCGCGCAGGCCGCGGCCGCGGCCGCCGGCTATACGGTTGTCCTGGCCGACGCTCAGGAGTCGGACCGGCTGGAGCGCTCCGCGCTGGAGCGCGCGGTGACCGCGGTGGACGGGATCGTCCTCGCAAGTTCCCGGATGTCCGACTCGGCCATCCGAATGATTTCCAAGCAGAAGCCGGTGGTGGTGCTCAACCGGGCGGTCGTGGATGTCCCGTGTGTGGTGACGGACAACGCACGCGGGGCGCGCCTCGCCTTGGAGCACCTCGGCGCGCTCGGGCACGACCACGTCACCTACGTCGCCGGGCCGGAGGCGTCCTGGGCGGACGGGATGCGCTGGCGGTCGTTACGGGAGGCGGCCGCCGAGCTGTCGCTCCGCGTCCGCCGGATCGGCCCTTTCGCTCCCGATGTGCCCGGCGGCATTCGTGCCGCCGAACAGCTGGCCGCCGCGCCGGTGTCCGCGGTGGTCGCCTACAACGACCAGCTGGCCATCGGCCTCGTCCAGGGCCTGGCCACCCGCGGGATACGGGTCCCAGGGGAGGTCAGCGTGATCGGCTTCGACAACATCGCCGCCGCGGGCCTCGTCACTCCCGGGCTCACGACGGTGGCCGCGCCTCTCTATGCCCTCGGGGTTACGGCGACCCGGCACGTCCTTTCAATGATCGAGGGTGGTCGTGGTCACACTGGCCCGCCGGCTGTACTGCCGGTACGCCTGATGGCCCGCTCCTCCACCGCCGAGCCATACCGTGTCACCTCTCCCCGCCGCCGTGAGCGAGCCGTGGCCGCCGCACCGCTGGCCTAGCGTCTAGCGCAGCCGGAAGAGGATCTCGCCGGCGTCGGGGACGACGAACGTCGCCGGGTCGGCGTGCGCGGCGGTGACGTCCACCGCGGCCGGGTTCACATAGTCGAGGTTCACCGCGCGGACCACGTCCTCGGGAATGCCGGTCGCCAGGGTCACCCGCACCCGGCATCTTTCTCCGACAAGCTCGTCGTAGGTACCGGCGCCCCGCAGATGGGTGGAGTGAGCGAGCACGCCCCGAGGCACGTGCCGGTAGCGGTCCCACTGCTTCACGAAGTAGTCGCGGCAGTGGTAGCCGATGTCCAGGATCTCCGGATGCGTGCCGGCGACCTGCGTGATGTGCGGGGCGTAGAGGATGACCTCGCCGCCGTCGGCGACGACGGGCTCGAGCTTGTAGAAGCCCTTGGCCGCGGTCCAGATGTCGTCGTACTTCTCGGGCATGACGGCCAGCACCCGCTGGACGGGAGCGTCCAGATACTGGACGTGGGTCTCGGCGGAGACCTGCGCGGCCGCCGCCCATGCCGCCTTTGGCTCGCCGAAGGCCGCCGCGTGCAGCGCCCCGCTGCCGGACCGCGCCACGACGCAGAGCGCCAGGGTCGTGGCCGGGATCAGCGCCGCCGCCTCGTCGATGAGTGCGCGGACGGGCGTCGTCCCAGGTGTGCCGATGATGCCGGCGCTGGTGATCAGGGCGCCCAGCCAGTGGGAGAGGTCGATCACCTCCGGCCCCGCGACTCCGGGGAAGAAGTACTTGTTGCCGCCGGAGAAGCCCACGACCTCATGCGGGAAGACCGGGCCGACCACGAGGGCGACCTCGTGCTCCACGACGGCCCGGTTCAGCCGCACGGTCACGCTCTCGCGCAGCCGCCCCTGGGAAAGTTCCGCCACCCGCTTTGCGGGGATCGTGCCAAGGGAGACGAACGTCCGGGGATCCCACCACTCGTGGTTGTGGACGCTCATTCCCGGATAGCGGGCACCGATGTCCCCAGGTGGGTGGCCCAGGTGACGGGCAAGCTGGGCCTCGGACATCGCCGCGTGAGTACCAAGCGCGACGAGCACGGTCAGCCGGCTCACCCGGCCGGCCAGCGCCCCGTGCACCGCCGAGAGCAGGAGTGGCAGCGGGCAGCTGCGGGTCCCGTCCGGGACGATGACGCAGACGCTCCGCCCCTCGAGGTCACACGCGTCGAGCTGGGCGTGGACGAACGCGGTGACCCGGTCCTCGGAGAGCGACTCGCCGACGCCTCCAAGAACCGCCACTGTGCCGGGTTGGAGGCAGCCCGGGGCGCTGGTTCCTGGAGCGGCTGGCTCCGCCGTGGGAGTGATGGTCGGGGCCATGTCTCTCACCGTGCGCCGGGTCTACGGCCAAGACAAGGAGGTGATGGCAACAGACGGCAACCCACGCTGTCACCGTCACCCGCGGTCGACCGCGCCGCCGCCACCACCGCGTCGCCATGGCAGAGACAACAGGTGGCAATCCATTGCCGCCCGTTTCGACAGGCCCCAACGATGCCGCTATGTCCGTCTCCGCCGGCCTGGTTCGGCATCCCGACCGGCTGTTGCCAGTAGAACCGAGTGTCCGCGCCATCGCCCGGCGGCTGTATGGCTCCGTCCGCGACCTGCCGATCGTGTCTCCGCACGGCCACGTCGACGCCCGGCTGCTCGCTGACGATGCGCCGTTCCCGGACCCGTCGGCGCTGCTGGTCACTCCCGACCACTACGTGACCCGGTTGCTGCACGCCAGTGGCGTTCCGCTGGGCGATCTCGGTGTCGGGCGTGGGCCGCTGCCGGAGGAGGAGTCCAGGCGGGTCTGGCGCCGGGTCTGCGCGCGCTGGCACGTCTTCCGGGGCACGCCCGTCCGGTACTGGCTTGAGGCGGAGCTCGCCGAGGTCTTCGACGTCCAGGAACGCCCCACCGCCGAGAACGCGGACGCGATCTACGACCAGGTCGCCACCTGCCTGGCCAAGGACACGTACCGCCCACGGGGCCTGTTCGAACGATTCGGCATCGAGGTGCTCGCCACGACCGACGACCCGTGCGACGACCTTGCGCCGCATGCGCGGCTGGCCGCTGACCCTGCCTTCACCGGCAGGGTGCTGCCCGCCTTCCGCCCCGACCGCTACCTGGAGGCCACGCGGCCCGACTGGCTGGCGGCCGTCGCGCGGCTGGGCGAGGTCGCCGACACCGACACCGGCAGCTACCGCGGCTGGGTGGCGGCCATGGAACAGCGACGGGCCTACTTCGTCCGCCACGGGGCGACCTCGACCGACCACAGCCACGACGACGTCGGCACCGAGCCGCTCGCGGCTGCCGAGGCCGAGCGGATCTACCGCGCCGCGCTGACCGGGAACGCCACGGCGAGGGAGGGTGCCGCGTTGCGGCGGCACATGCTGCTGGAGATGGCGCGCATGTCGTGCGACGACGGGCTGACGATGATGCTGCACCCGGCGGTGCGTCGCGGCCATCATCGACCGACGCTTACGGCCTACGGCCCGGACACCGGGCATGACATCCCGATCCGCGTCGAGTTCACCGACGCGCTGCGGCCACTGCTGGAACGGTTCGGAACCCATCCGAACCTGCGCCTGGTGCTGTTCACCCTCGACGAGACGACGTACTCCCGCGAACTCGCCCCGCTGGCCGGCTTCTACCCGTCGGTCTACCTGGGGGCCCCCTGGTGGTTCCTGGACGCGCCCGACGCCGTGCTGCGCTTCCGCGCCGCGGTCACCGAGACGACCGGGTTCACCCGCACCGCGGGCTTTATCGACGACGCCCGCGGCTTCTGCTCGATCCCGGTCCGCCACGACATGGCCCGGCGCCTCGACAGCGGCTTCCTCGCCCGGCTCGTCGCCGAGCACCGGCTGGACGAGGACGAGGCGCTTGACGTCCTCGCCGACCTCGTCACCGGCCGGCCGCGCGCCGTCTTCCGGCTGTGACCGGCGCGGCGCGGCGGCTACGCCGCGACGGCCCGGCGGCGCCGGTCAGAATCGTGCACCTTGGCCTGGGCAGCTTCTTCCGCGCCCACCAGGCCTGGTACACCGACCGGGCGAGCGACGCGGACGGCTGGGGCATCGCCGCGTTCACCGGCCGGCGCCCGGACGTCGCCGACGCGCTGGCCGCCCAGGACGGCCTCTACACCCTGGTGACCCGCGGCGCCGACACCGACGACTTCGCCGTGGTCCGTTCGGTTTCCCGGGCGTACCCCGGCACTGACCACGAGGCGTGGCTCCACCACCTTGGCACCCCGGACGTGCGGGTTGTCACCCTCACCGTCACTGAGGCCGGCTACCGGCGCGGCGTGGGCGGCGGTCTCGACACCGCCGACCCGCGCATCGTCGCCGACCTCGCGGCGCTGCGCGCCGACCCAGCCGCCCCCGTCTCGTCGGCGCCCGCCCGCCTCGTGGCCGGCCTGCTGGCACGGCGGTACCGGGACGCCGGGCCGCTGACCCTCGTACCCTGCGACAACCTGCCAGGCGCCGGTTCCGTGCTGGCCGCCGCGCTGCGCGATCTTGCGGCCGACGTCGACAGCAGCCTGCCCGTATGGATCGACGGGCAGATCCGTGTGGCGACGACGGTGGTCGACCGGATCACCCCCCGGCCGACCGACGCCGACCGGCGGGCGGTGCTGTCCGTCACCGGGGTGGACGACCGCGGCCCCGTGGTGACGGAGCCGTTCAGCGAGTGGGTGCTGGCGGGGGAGTTCCCTGGCGGGCGGCCCGCCTGGGAGAGTGCCGGGGCGGTGTTCACCGACGACGTCACCCCGTTCGAGGACCGCAAGCTCTGGCTGCTCAACGGAGCTCACTCGCTGCTGGCCTACGCTGGCCCGGCGCGAGGCCACGCCACCGTCGCCGAGGCCGTGGCCGACCCGGTCTGCCGCGGCTGGCTGGGTCAGTGGTGGGACACCTGCGGGCCGCACCTGGCGCTGCCGGCAGCGGATGTCGCCGTCTACCGGGAGGCGCTGCTCGCGCGGTTCGCCAACCCCCGGATCCGCCACGAGCTGGCGCAGATCGCCGCCGACGGCTCGCAGAAGCTCCCCGCGCGCATCCTGCCCGTGCTGCGGCGCGAGCGTGCGCACGGCCGGCTGCCAGGCGTCGCCGTCACCGCGCTCGCCGCCTGGGTCGCGCACCTGCGGGGAGCCGGCCCGCCGGTCACCGACGTCCGCGCCGCCCAGCTCGTGCCGCTGGCCGCCGACGTCCTCACCGACGCCGTGCCCAGGCTGCTCGCGACCCTCGACCCGGCTCTGCCGGACGACGCGGACCTTGTCGGCGCCGTGAAGGTCCGAGCGTCGTCCCTCGCCGCTCGGGCGGGGGCGGCGTAGACCAGATGCCGGGGCCGGCGTGCTCGACGGCTCGGCAGGCCACAGGGTCGGTAGGCAACTGGCGGCAACCGCTTGGTACGACGGGCAGGTGTGCGGGCCAATGAGGTCGGGTCAACGTGGATCGAGAGGTGACATGACCAGGACCGACTTCACCGCGCTGCCGGCCGACGACTCCGGGTTCAACGCCCTTGGGCGGCTGCCCATGCACGCGCTGCGGCGGGCGCCCGAGGTCGAGCTCGACGGCACGTGGGAGTTCCAGCTCCTCGACAGCCCGACCGCGCCGATCAGCGAAACCTGGAAGACCGTGGAAGTGCCCGGCCTATGGACCATGTGGGAGGACGCCGACCCGCCGCACTACACCAACGTCCAGATGCCGTTCGACGACATGCCGCCGCGTGTGCCCGCGCGCAACCCCACGGGGATCTACCGGCGCTCCTTCGAGCTGCGCCCGGCCGAGGGCCGCCGCGTCGTGCTGCACGTCGGCGCCGCCGAGGGACTGCTGCGGGCGTTCGTGAACGGGCGTCCGGTCGGGGTCAGCGCCGACTCGCATCTGGCAGCCGAGTTCGACGTCACCGAGGCATGCGCGGCGAGCCCCGCTGGGCCGCACACGGTCGAGCTGGTGGTATCCAAGTGGTCGTCGGTCTCCTACCTGGAGGACCAGGACCAGTGGTGGCAGTCGGGCCTGTCCCGCTCGGTGTACCTCTACACCGTGCCGGAGACCCGGCTGGCCGACCTCACGGTCGTCGCCGACTTCGACCCGGCCACCCGGCGCGGTGCGCTGCGCGTCGAGGTGTCCACCGCCGGGCTGGAATACCTGGACGAGGGCGGCTGGTCGATATGCGTCGACGTCCTCGGCCGTGACGAGACCGTGCCGGTCGCCCCGCGCCGCCCCGCGCCGCGGCTCCCACCACTCACGGACGACCGGACGAGCCGACCGGCGACGATGATCCCGCCCGACCTCATGGACCTGCCGTCGCTGCTCGCCGCGGACGCCCCCATCCCGCCGGCCTGGGTGCCGGCGGCTCCGATGATGCGCCAGTCCCTCGCGCCGGCGCCCGTGGCCGGGACCGCCGTCCTCGACCTCGACGACCTGGCCGTCGAGCCCTGGTCGGCGGAGAACCCTCACCTGGAGGAGATCGTGGTCCGGCTCGCGGGGCCGGACGACACCGTCGTGGACGAGGTTGCCACGCGGGTCGGCTTCCGCCGGGTGCGGGTCGAGGGCCGCGACCTGCTGGTCAACGGTCGGCGGATCCTGGTCCAGGGCGTGAACCGGCACGACATCGACCCCAGGACCGGGCGTGTCGTCACGGCGGAGCGGATGCTCGCCGAGCTGTCGCTGCTTAAGCGATTCAACGTCAACGCGATCCGCACGTCGCACTACCCGAATGACCCGCTCTTCCTCGACCTCTGCGACGAGATCGGTTTCTACGTGGTCGACGAAGCGGACATCGAGGCCCACGCCTTCGCCCCCGCGGTCTGCGACGACCCGCGCTACCTGCCAGCCTTCCTCGAGCGGGTGTCGAGGATGGTGCTGCGCGACCGCAACCACCCGTGCGTCATCGCCTGGTCCCTGGGCAACGAGACCGGCTATGGCGCGAACCACGACGCCGCGGCCGGCTGGCTGCGCCGCTTCGAGCCGACCCGGCCGCTGCACTACGAGGGTGCGATCTCGCTGGACTGGCACGGCGGGCACGCCGCGACCGACCTCGTGTGCCCGATGTACCCGTCATTCGAGAGCCTGGCGGCGTACTGCGCCGACCCGCGCGCGGACCGGCCCGTCATCCTGTGCGAGTACGCGCACTCCCAGGGCAACTCCACCGGCGGCCTCGCCGACTACTGGGACCTGTTCGAGACGCTGCCCGGCCTGCAGGGCGGCTTCCTCTGGCAGTTCACCGACCACGCCCTCGACCCCGACGGCGACGGCCGGTACCGCTACGGCGGCGACTTCGGCGACGTACCCAACGACGGGACCATATTGCTCAACGGAGTCGTCTTCGCCGACCTCACGCCCCAACCCGCCCTGTACGAGGCGCGCGGCCTGTTCAGCCCGGTGCGGATCGTCTCCGACGCCGCGGCGGCGCTCGCCGGGACCGTCACGATCCGCAACCGTCAGACGTTCAACGACCTGAGCGCCTACACCTTCGAGCTTCACGTGGAGACCGGCGAGCCACCGGACCCTGTGGCCATAGAGGTGGGCGAGGTCCCCGCCGGAGCGGCGGCGACTGTCGACCTCCCCGAGGCGGTCCGCGAGCAGCTCAAGACATCGTCGTCGCCGCCGCTGGCCCTGACCCTGACCGCGCGGACCAGGAACGCCGCGCGGTGGGCACCGGCGGAAACGGCCGTCGCCATCCACCAGGTGGTTTTTCCGCGTCCCGCGCCGCCGGTCGCCACGGCCGTGCCCGCCGCGCTTCCCGAGGACGGCGACGGGGAGCTCGCGCACCCGCTGCTGCGGGCCGCGCCACGCCTGTGCCTGTGGCGGGCGCTCACCGACACCGACCGGTCCTTCGCGCTCGACCAGCGTTTCGTCCGCTCCGGCTTCTTCCGGCTCACCCCGGCGAGCGTCACCGTCGAGGCGGCCGGGAAGGGCCTGGTGGTCGCCACCACCGTCTACCGCACCGCGTTCGACACGGAGATCGTGCACCGCCGCGAGATCGTCGCCCTCGCCGAACCGGGCCGGCCGTTCGCCGAGTACCAGCTCACCGAGCAGGTCCGCCTGCCCGACGACACCGAGGACGCGCTCCGGGTGGGTGTCGAGTTCGAGCTGGTCGACGGCTTCGACGAGGCCCGATGGGTGGGCCTCGGGCCGTGGGAGAACTACCCGGACCGCCGCGCGTCCGCCCTGCTCGGCCACTGGCGCAGCCGGATCGACGACCTCGCCGTGCCCTACGTGTGGCCACAGGAGAACGGCGGGCGCGGCGAGGTCACCGAACTGCGACTGACCGGCCCCGCGGGCACGGTCAGCACCATCCACGAGACCCCGCTGCAGATGGCCGTGAGCCGCTACCGCGTCGAACAGTTCGAAGCGGCGCGGCACTGGTGGCGGCTCCCGCCCAGTGGCGCCACGGTGGTGCACCTCGACGTCGCGCATCGCGGGCTGGGGACCGCCGTGGTCGGTCCCGACACCCGGCCCCGGCACCGGCTGACCGGTCACGAGTACGCCTGGGTATGGCGCCTGCGCCTCGAGGCGACGCCACCGCGCTGACGCGGCGCGGCGGCGGGCGTCACGCCGGTGCCGGACCACGCGACCGGCCCAGCAGCCCTGCCGACCCTCGTCTTCGGGAGGAGACGCGGCGCTCGAAGCCGGCGGCGGGACGGTGTAACCAACAAAGATCCAGACTCAGGAGGCCAGCCGGCCATGTCTTCCTTTCCCAAGGGGTTCCTCTGGGGCGCCGCCACCGCGCCGCACCAGGTCGAAGGCGGCAACATCGCCAGCGACATGTGGCGCAGCGAGTGGTCGGAGGGCTCGCCGTTCCACGAGCCGTCGGGGGATGCCTGCGACCACTACCACCGCTATCCCGAGGACATCGCCACCCTCGCCGGGCTGGGCCTGAACGCCTACCGGTTCGGCGTCGAGTGGGCGCGGATCGAGCCGGAGGACGGGTTCTTCTCCCGGGCCGCGCTCGACCACTACCGGCGGATGGTCGGCACCTGCCTGGAGCAGGGCGTCAAGCCGGTCGTGACGTACAACCACTTCACCACGCCCCGCTGGTTCGCCTCGGCCGGCGGCTGGGACGGCCCCGGCGCGGCCGACCGGTTCGCCCGGTACGCGGCTCGGGTGACCGAGCACATCGGTGACCTGGTGCCGTGGGTGTGCACCATCAACGAGGCGAACCTGATCTCCCTGATGGTGCACACCCGGTTCGCTCCGGCCGCGTCCCGGGAGGACAGCCTGGGCCTGTCGGAACACACCGGGCTCCCGGACCCGCAGGCGCCGGCGCCCCCGCCCGTCGGCTGGCCCTCCTACAACCTTGAGGTGATGGCCAAGGCACACCGCAAGGCGGTCGATGCCATCAAGTCCGGACCGGGTAACCCCGCGGTCGGCTGGACACTGGCCCTCGTCGACCTGCAGGCCGCCGAAGGCGGCGAGGCCCGCTGCGCGGCCGCGCGCCAGGCGACGCTGCTCGACTGGCTCCAGGTGTCCCGAGACGACGACTTCGTCGGCGTCCAGTCCTACACCAGGGAGCGGATCGGGCCTGGTGGGCTGCTGCCGGTCCCGGAGGGGGCGGCCACGACGCAGACCGGCTGGGAGGTCTACCCGCCGGCCCTCGGGCACTCCGTACGGCTCGCGGCGGAGCAGACCGGGGTGCCCGTGCTCGTGACCGAGAACGGGATGGCCACCGACGACGACGACGCCAGGATCTCCTACACCCGGGCCGCCCTGGAGGGGCTCGCCGGCTGCGTCGCCGACGGCGTCGACGTGCGCGGCTACCTGCACTGGACGCTGCTGGACAACTTCGAGTGGACGTCGGGCTACGCGATGACCTTCGGACTGATCGCCGTCGACCGGACGACGTTCGCGCGCACGGTCAAGCCCTCCGCCCGCTGGCTCGGCGAGGTCGCCCGCGCGGGCGGCCCGTTCTGATCATGAAGGTGTCGAAGACCACGCCAACGGCTGGGCGGCACCGTGGAGCGGAGACGCTCTCGGGTCCGGACACACCGGGCATGGCTGTGCCGGGGGGTGAACCGGGGACGCACCGGCGGTTCAACCCGCTGACGGGCCGGTGGGTGCTCGTCTCGGCCGGGCGGGACGGCCGGCCCTGGCAGGGCGGCCGGGAGGTGCCGGCGGCGCCTCCCGGCACCGCCCACGACCCAGGCTGTCACCTCTGCCCGGGCAACGCCCGCGCCGGCGGCGCGCATAACCCCGACTACCAGGGCCCGTTCGTCTTCACCAACGATTTCCCAGCGCTCCGGCCGGTCAGACCAGACACGGGCGTGGCTGGAACGGGTCCATCACCGCTGTTGGCCAACCGACTGCTGCACGCCGAGCCGGAGACCGGGACCTGCCGGGTGATCTGCTTCAGCCCGCGCCACGACGCGAGCCTCGGCTCGCTGCCGCTGGCGGGCATCCGGGCGGTGGTCGACACCTGGGCGGCGCAGGATCGGGAGCTGGGCCGCGACTGGCGGTGGGTGCAGGTCTTCGAGAACCGCGGCGCGCTCATGGGAGCCTCGAGCCCGCACCCGCACGGCCAGGTGTGGGCGTCGTCGTCACTGCCCGACGAGCCGGCGGCCGAGGACGCCCGGCAACGGGCGTACCTCGCCGAGCACGGCGCGCCGCTGCTCGCCGACTACGCCGACCTGGAGGCCGCGGCCGGCGAGCGGGTGGTGCTCGAAGGTGAGCACTGGCTGGTCGTCGTGCCGTTCTGGGCGGTCTGGCCGTTCGAGACGCTCCTGCTGCCGCGGCGCCAGGTGGCCCGGCTGGCCGACTTGTCCGAGGCCGAGCGGAACAGCCTGGCCGACACGCTGCGCCGGCTGCTGAACTGCTACGACGCGGTGTTCGGCTGTCCCTTCCCGTACTCCATGGGCTGGCACGGCGTCCCCGGCCCGTGGCCCGCTCCGAGCGGCGACGTTTCCGGCCCGTCGGGTGCCGGCGCATACTGGCAGCTGCATGCCCACTTCTACCCGCCGCTGCTGCGGTCCCCGACGGTGCGCAAGTTCCTGGTCGGCTACGAGATGCTCGCCGGCGTCCAGCGCGACCTCACCCCCGAGACCGCCGCGACCCGCCTGCGCGCCTGCCTGCACTCCCCGGCGGCGCCCGCCGGCCAGGACCCGGCCGGGCAGACCGGCCTGGCCCGGCCGAAGGCTGACCGGTGATGGGCCCAGGGCCGGAGCCCGCGCCCGGGCGGCCGCCGGCGCGGGAACGCGCGATCGCGGGCTTCGCCGCGGCCTTCGGCGGCCACCCGACGGCGCTGGTCCGCTCGCCGGCGCGGGTCAACCTGATCGGCGAGCACACCGACTACAACGATGGCTTCTGCCTGCCCGTCGCGGTCGACCGGGAGCTGTGGATCGCGCTGCGGCCGTCGCCAGGCGACGCCGACGACGCGATCGAACTGGTTTCCGAGCAGGAGGCCCGGGCAGCGCGGGTTACTCTTCCTCCCCCAGACGTGCCGCCGCCCGCCGCCGCACAGCGGCGGACAACGGAGGGCTGGGCCGGCTACGTCGAGGGGACGGCGGTCATGCTCGCCGCGGCCCACGGCCCCCTCGCCGGCTGGCAGGGCGTAGTGGCCAGCGACATTCCGACGGGCGCCGGGTTGTCCTCGTCGGCGGCGTTGGAGCTCGCGGTCGCCGCGGCCTGCGCACACATCGCAGGGCTGCCATGGGACGCATTGGCGATGGCCCGGCTCGCGCACCGGGCGGAGAACGAGTGGGTGGGCGCGGCGACCGGGCTGTTGGACCAACTTGCCTGCGTCAGCGGAGTCGCCGGCCATGCGCTGCTGGTGGACTGCCGGCACGGCACCGTCGAGCCAGTTCCCCTGCCGGCCCACGTCGCCGTCGTCGTCCTCGACACATCCACCCGTCGGCGAATCGTGACCAGCGCCTACGCCGACCGACGCGTTGAATGCGCCAGAGCCACCCGGCTGCTCGGCGTACCCGCGCTGCGGGATGTCGGCCCGTCGCTGTTGGCCGAGGCTGCCGGGCGGCTCGACCCGGTGGCGCTCGCCCGGGCCCGGCATGTCGTCACCGAGAACCAACGGGTACTCGACGTCGCGGCTGCGCTACGGGCTGGCGACGTGGCCACGGCCGGCGCGCTGCTGACCGAGGGACACCGCAGCATCCGGGACGACTTCGCCGTGTCCAGCGCTGAGCTGGACGCGATGGTCGAGGCCGCGCTCGCGGCACCCGGCTGCCTGGGAGCCCGGATGACCGGTGGCGGGTTCGCCGGCTGCGCGGCTGCGCTCGTGGACCGGGCGCTACTCGACGCGTTCGCCGCGGCGGCCCTTGACGGCTACCACGCGGCGACCGGGCTCACCGGATCAGTCCTGCCCTGCTCGGCGGTCGCCGGCACCGTGGCCGAACCCTGCCCGGGCGTCTCCTCACCTGGGCATGACCGTCAGGAGGCGCATCGCGACAACCGTCCGTAACCGTGGCTCCGTCGACGGAACGACTCCCCGCTGGATCACCTGATCGGCGCATTGGTGCTGGAGCCGTCGGCGCACCGTTCGTGTCCGTGCTGGCGAAGTGCCCGTCCCCGCCCACCGCGGTGCGTCGCCCGACGCGCCTGACCGACGCCTCGGGTCGCCCGGCCACCCATGACTCGCCGCACACGAGCCCGCGGGCGCTGGCAACTCCTGGCAACATCTCGTTCACCGCGGTGACGAACCCCAGTATGGCGAGGTGAGCACCGGCCGCCCACTCGTTCCCGTACCACGATCTCTTTTCTCTCGGCGGGCTCCAGCACCGGTTCTGTCCTCGTGGGCTGGTCGTCGGCGGGCTCATATGTTGGTGCGGCCGGGACACGGTGGACCAACCCGAACGGCCCGCCTTCCGCTGAAAGACGAGCAGCGGCCCTCCACCCTCTCGATCACGCCGCGCGGGCGTGGACGCATCTTGGTCACCACGGCGATCCGCCGCTCGCGATTACCTGTATTTGCGGAGAGTTGTATGAAGAAGAACGCCGCCGGTTCCCCCCGTTCTGATCGGCTCCGGCCTTGAGCCGATCATCCGCTTCGGTGCCGAGCGTCCCCGAGGCGGCGAACTCCGCGCCGTCGACGGCGGCCGGTCTGGCCTCCGGGTTGATCGCGGCGGAGGCCGAGCGCCAGCAGCGGCAGGCGGATGCGCAGCGTGAGGTGCTGTTCGCGGACGAGCTGCTGCCAGGGGTCGGAGATGAGCGGCTGTCGCTGCGTGAGGGCCTTGCCGCGGGCGGTTCACTGACCTTCACGACGCTGGTGGTGTTGTCGGCGCTTGACGAGCTGGAGTCGGCGTCGGTGTCGGTGCTGTCGCCGGAGATCCGGGACGCGTTCGGGATGAGCGACGGGATGATGGTGTTCGTCGCGTCGGCGTCGAGCGCGTTCCTGGTGCTTGGCGCGTTGCCGATGGGCTGGCTCGCTGATCGGTATCGCCGTAGCCGGATCATCGGGTGGGCCGGCGCGGTCTTCTCCGTCATGGTGTTCGCGAGCGGGTTCGCGGCGAACGCTCTGTTGTTCTTCCTGGCTCGGTTCGGCGTGGGGATCGCGAAGTCAAGCAACACCACTGCGCACGTATCGCTGTTAGCCGACACCTATCCGATAGGCGTGCGAGGGCGTATCTCGGCGTTCACCTACGGCGCCGCGCGGATCGCGGGCACCATCAGTCCGCTGGTCGTGGGCGGTATCGCCACGTTGGCCGGTGGCGAGGACGGCTGGCGGTGGCCGTTTATCATCCTGGGTCTGCCCGCGTTGGCTGTGGCGCTGTGGGCGTTTAGACTTCCCGAGCCCCCGCGTGGTCAGCACGAGATGAAATCGGTGCTGGGAAATGTCATCAAGGACGAGAATCCGCTGCCGATATCGATGGAGTCGGCGTTCGCGCGGTTGATGCGCATCCACACGGTCAAGAGCGCGATCCTGGCCTTCTCTGCCCTGGGGTTCGGGCTTTTCGCGACAGGTATTCTGGGAAGCCTGTGGGCAGAGGACCACTACGGTATGTCAGCCTTCCAGCGTGGCCTCATGGGCACGTTGGGTGGCGTAGCACTGTTGTTTACCCTACCGGTGGTAGCGCCGCGATACGACCGTCTGTACCACCGGGATCCGGCAAAGGCGCTTCGCCTTCTGGGCCTTTGCATCCTTCCGGCCTCGGTGCTGCTGCCAATCCAGTGGTTCATGCCGAACTGGATCGCCTTCATGATAGCGGGCGTCCCCGCCGCGGCGCTGTCCTCCGTGGCGTTCGCCATGATAGGTCCGATCATGCAGTCGATCGTCCCGTACCGCCTGCGTGGCATGGGCGTGGCGCTCGGCGCGGTCTACGTCTTCTTCATCGGCGGAACCGGCGGTGCGGTGCTCGCCGCCCTGCTCGCCGATGCCTACGATCCGCGGGTGGCCGTGCTGGTCATCGGGATTCCGTCGCACGCGCTCGGCGGCTATCTGCTGATCCGTGGGGCGTCCTTCATCAGGAACGACCTGTCGCTGGTGGTGGCCGACCTGCGCGAGGAACTCGCGGAACACGACCGTCAGCAGGCGGATCCGGCGAACATCCCGGTCTTGCAGGTCAATGACATCGACTTCTCCTACGGGCACGTGCAGGTGCTCTTCGACGTCGGATTCGAGGTCAGGCGGGGAGAGACCCTGGCATTGCTGGGCACGAACGGCGCCGGCAAATCGACCATCCTGAAGGTGATCTGCGGTCTCGGCACGCCCTCGAGAGGGGTGGTGCGGCTGAACGGCCGGACGATGACCTATGTACCTCCCGAGCAGCGGGGCCGATACGGCGTGCACCTGCTGCCGGGCGGAAACGGCGTGTTCCCGGCGATGACGGTCCGGGAGAACCTGGAGATGAGCGCGTTCCGGATGCGCCGGGACGGCGCCGACCGCGACCGCCGGTTCGCCTACGTGCTCGACCTGTTCCCCGACCTGGCAAGCCGGCTGGGGCAGCAGGCGGGGTCGCTGTCAGGAGGGCAGCAGCAGATGCTCGCGCTCGCGGCGGTCCTCCTGCATGACCCCGAGGTGCTCCTGATCGACGAACTGTCGCTGGGACTGGCGCCGGTGGTGGTACAGGACCTGCTCGCCGTCCTGGAGCGGCTCAAGAACGACGGTCTGACGATCATCGTGGTGGAACAGTCGCTGAACATCGCGCTGGCGATCGCCGATCGGGCGGTGTTCCTGGAGAAGGGCCAGGTCCGCTTCGTCGGACCGGCCCGCGAGCTGGCTGAACGCGACGACCTGGCACGCGCGGTGTTCCTCGGCCGGGAAGGCGGCTGAACGGCCATGGAGATACCCACCACGCAGGTGTTGTTCGACGGCGCCGTCACCGGTCTGGTGATCGGCCTGCTGGCAGTCGGGATCGTGCTCGTGTACCGCTCGACCCGAGTCATCAACTTCGCTGTGGCGAACATGGGCCTGGTCGGCTCCGTGCTGTTCGCGCTCCTCGTAGTCCGCTACAACGTGCCGTACTGGGTCGGCCTCCCCATCTCACTGCTGGCGGGGGCAGTGTTCGGGGCCGTCGTGGAACTGGTCGTGGTGCGCCGACTGTTCACCGCCCCACGAGTGATCGTCCTGGTCGCCACCATCGGGGTTTCCCAACTCGCGCTCATGATCGTCACGGCGTATCCGGACCTAAAGGACTACGCCGACCGGTCCTATCCCGTGCCTTGGGGAGGGCGGTGGTCTCCGCTCAGCGGCCTGCAGGTCACCGGTGCACAGATCAGCATCCTCGTGGTCGTTCCGCTGATCACGACCTTGCTGGCGCTGTTCCTGAGCCGCACGGTGCTCGGAAAGACCGTGAAGGCATCGGCGGACAATCCCGAGCTCGCCCGCCTGCGGGGCATCAATCCGAAGATTGTCTCCGCCGTCGTGTGGACGGTGGCGGGTTTCATCGGCACTCTGTGTCTGATCCTGATCTCCGCGCAGAACGCGTCACTGGCGCAGATCACCACGCTGGGACCGACCACTTTGCTTCGGGCGCTGGCCGCCGCGGTGCTCGCCCGGATGGCCTCGCTACGTGTCGCGCTGGCGGCCGGGGTGGGACTGGGTATCGGGCAGTCGTTCATCCAGTTCAACTGGCTCGACCAGCCAGGTCTGACCGACGCCGTCATCCTGCTCCTGGTCCTCGGCGCGGTGTTCTTCGTCAGCCGTGGACGCGAGACTGAGACCTCGTCGTTCTCGTTCGCGCCGAAGGTCCGGCCGATCCCCGAGCGCCTACGCGAGATGTGGTGGGTCCGCCACCTCGAACGTGCCCCGTTGCTGGTCCTCGGGCTGTCCGCGCTCTTCCTGCCGCTGGTGATCACCCAGCCTTCCCGGCACCTGCTCTACACGATCATCATGGCCTACGCCATCTGTGCCACCTCCATCACCATCCTCACCGGCTGGGCCGGCCAGCTCTCCCTGGGCCAGATGGCCTTTGCCGGGCTGGGCGCGCTCACGACGGCGACACTGGGCCGCGGGCTGCGCTTGGAGATCGGCAGTGTCACGGTGGCTGTCAACCCGCTGCCATTTCCCGCCGCCGTGCTCACCGCCGCCGTGCTCACCGCTGCCCTGGCCGCAGTGATCGGTACGGGCGCGCTACGGGTACGGGGACTGCTGCTCGCGGTCAGCACCTTCGCGTTCGCGATCGCCGCCGAACAGTTCCTCTACCGGCGCGAGATCTTTCACGACGAGGGGTCGACCACCGCGTCACTTACTCGCGACTCTGTCTTCGGCCTCGACGTCTCGTCCCAGCGCGCCTACTACTACGTGGTCCTGACCGTTCTCGCCGTCGTGCTGGCCGTCGTGGCCCGCCTGCGCAGGTCCGGAATCGCCCGAACCACCATCGGGGTACGGGACAACCCAGCCGCGGCGGCTGCCTACACCGTTGTGGGCACCGGGGTGAAACTGCGCGCTTTCGCGCTCGCCGGGGGGCTGGCGGGCCTTGGCGGTTCTCTGCTCGCCGGAGCCGTGCAGGCCGTCCCGTATACGGACAGGTACTTCCTCAGCAACGACTCCCTCGTCCTGGTCTCCATCGTGGTCATTGGTGGTCTCGGCTCGGTCTACGGTCCCGTGCTTGGCTCACTGTGGGTAATCGGCCTGCCGTCCTTCATGCCCAACAACGAACTCGTCCCGCTGCTGACGTCCAGCCTGGGCCTGCTCATCCTGCTCCTATATTTCCCAGGGGGCCTGATCCAGGTCGGCTATGCCGCCCGCGACGCCGTCCTTGCCTGGGCTGACCGGCGGCTCGGGGAGGCACCGCCGGTCAAGACCGTCACCTCCGCGGCCGTGGTGCTCACCCATGGCACGCGCGACCCGGCTCCGGCCGGCCAGCCCGTCCTGACCGTCCAGGACGTCCGCGTCCGCTTCGGCGGCCGAGCCGCCGTCGACGGTGTCTCCCTGGAGGTCATGCCTGACGAAATCGTCGGGCTTATCGGCACCAACGGCGCGGGAAAGTCGACGTTGATGAACGCCATCGGCGGCTTCGCTCCCGCTACGGGCACGGTGACGCTCCTCGGCCAGGACGTCTCCCGGTCCTCTCCGGAGAAACGAGCGCGCGCGGGACTCGGCCGCACCTTCCAGGCCGCCACCCTCTTCCCCGAGCTCACCGTTCGCCAGACCGTCCAGGTCGCCCTTGAGGCTCGGATTCGGACCGGGTTCCTTGCCACAGCGCTCCACCTTCCCCACACATTTCGGGCCGAACGAGCAAAACGCGCCGAAGCGAACGAGCTCATCGACTTTCTTGGTCTCGGCCGCTACGCCGACGCCTTCATCGCGGACCTCTCCACGGGTACGCGGCGCATCGTCGAACTCGCGGGGCTGCTCGCCCTCGATGCCCGGGTCCTATGCCTAGACGAGCCGACTGCCGGCGTCGCCCAACGGGAGACAGAGGCGTTCGGTCCTCTGCTCCAGGAAATCCGCCGTGAACTCGGCGCAGCGATCCTCGTCATCGAACACGACATGCCACTCGTCATGGGTATCAGTGATCGCGTCTACTGCCTCGAGATCGGCAGGGTCATCGCCTCTGGCCCACCCGACGCCGTCCGCGGCGATCCCAAGGTCATCGCCAGCTACCTGGGCACCGACGAGCGCGCCATCCAACGCAGTGGAACGTCCCAGACGGCCGTCGAGACGAATGACGGATTCTCCGCCGGTGCCACGGTCGTGCTGTGAGCTCGGTCGGACACATTACAGAACGACAGGAGTGACCATGCGGAATCTCAGACGCGGCGCCGGATTACTGGCCACCGCCGTCGCGATCGCCCTCGCCGGGTGCAGCGTCGAATCAAGCGACAAGGCGGACCCTCAAGCAGGCGCGGAGGCGAGCCCGGAAGCCTTCCCGGCCCCACCGGCGCCGGCGATATCCCCGGGTGTCACCGACGACGAGATAAAGATCGGATTCGTCTACCCAGACCTCGAGAAGGTCAGGCAGTACATCGCCATCGACCACGGGGACTACGAGGCGACGTTCACCGCGCTCGTCGACAAGGTGAACGAGGCGGGGGGCGTCAACGGTCGCAAGCTCGTGCCGGTCTTCGGCGCGGTCAACACCCTCTCGCCCGCCGGCGCGCAGGAGACCTGCGTCCGTCTCACCCAGGACGAGAAGGTCTTCGCCGTAGTCGGCAGCCTCAATGCCGACGAGCCGCTCTGCTACCTCCAGACCCACCAGACGGCGGTCATCGGGGGTCCCCTCACCGCGGCCCGCTACGCCAAGGCGAAGGCACCCTGGTTCTCTGACCAACGCGGCGGCGACGAGGTGGAGGGCGGCATCGAACAGTACGCCGCCGGCGGCGCACTGAACGGCAAGAAAGTCGCGGTCATCGCCACGGCGGATGACAAGGACACGGTCGACTCCATTGTCCTCCCAGCCCTGAAGCGGGCCGGCGTGACACCGACGGAGGTCTCGGTCGTCGCGGTGGACCTGAACGACGAGGCCGCGACGAACCAGCAGTTCAACGTCTCCATCGAGAAGTTCCAGACCGCCGGGGTGGATACCGTCATCGTCGCGACTCGTGCCACGGTCCAGTTCTCCAGGCAGCTGGCGAAGACGGCCTACCGGCCGACTCTGCTGTTCACCGACCGAAACTCAGTGGCGAGCTTCGTTCGCGCCAAGGAGAACGAACCGAACCTGGTGGCCCTGCAGAATTCCACCGGCATCGGAACCTACGCGGACATCACCGAGAAGGGCTTTGCTGAGTGTGCCCGGATCGCCGAGGAAGCCATTCCTGAGATTCGCGGAAAGATCGTCGATCCCAACAACGTGCCCCGCGGGGCGCCGAACTACGCGATCTCGGTCGGCGTCTCGTGCACCGCGCTCCGGCTCTTCCAGGCGATAGCGGGTAAGGCAGGGCGGGACCTCACCTACCAGACCTTCCAGGAGGCGGGATTCTCGCTCGGGCCGTTCCGGACGCCCGCAGCCGCCGACGAGGCCACCTACGGGCCTCAGACCCCACACGGCAACATTCCGCCCCACCTGTTCGACTTCGACTCGAAGACCGGAACCTTCGTCCTTCGCGACTGAGCGCGGTTCGTCAGCTGTCGTGGGAGCTGGGCCCTGCCTACGCGGGTCCAGCTCCTGACCGACTAGTCTTGGAGGTTTCGTTGTCCCCTGTCTGGCAGGCTTCCTTCGTCGCCGCGCCAGCCCACGCCTCGGGGCGAGCCCGCGGCGCCGCGCCCTACCTGCGGACCGAGTTCGCCGTCGACGTACCGCCGCGGCACGCCACCCTGCACGTCACCGCGCTAGGTCTGATCGAGCCCCACGTCAACGGCGTCCGGGTGAGCGAGGAGGTGCTCATTCCGGGGTGGACGTCCTACCGGCATCGCCTTGCAGTGAGCAGCGCCGATGTCACCGCGCTCGTCGTGCCAGGCCGCAACGCGCTGGGCGCCGTGCTTGGTGAGGGATGGGCCGTCGGCAGGCTGACCTCCGACCCGCAGCGCCTCGGGTTGTGGGCGGACCGCCCGGCCGCTTTCCTCCAGCTCGAACTGGACTACGGCGATCGGGTCGAGCTGGTCACCAGCGACGGCAACTGGCGCGCGTCCACCGGCGCGGTACTGGCCAACAGCATCTACGACGGCGAGGCCCACGACGCGCGGCTCGAACCGATCGGCTGGAGCACCGCCGGCTTCGACGACCGGGCATGGTCGGCCGTCGAAGCCGTCGACGTGGACCTCGACACGCTGATTGTCCCGTCGCGCCCACCGATCCGGCGCATCGAGGAACTCCCCAGTAAGGAGATCATCACCACCCCTTCGGGGCGCACGATCGTCGACTTCGGCCAGAACCTGGCGGGGTGGGTGCGGCTCACGGTGACCGGAGCCCCCGGCACGACGATCACGCTGCGGCACGCGGAGACGCTCACCGGTGGTGAGGCAAACTTCGTAACCAATCGTGGTGCCCATGCCACCGATAGCTACACGCTGTCCGGTGGTGGAACGGAGACCTGGGAACCAAGGTTCACCTTCCACGGATTCCGCTATGTCGACGTGGAGGGCTGGCCCGGGCCGCTCGACCCTGGGTCGCTGACGGCCGTCGTCGTGCACAGCGACATGGCCAGGACCGGATGGTTCGAGACCTCCCACGAACTGATCAACCGGCTCCACCGCAACGTCGTGTGGTCCATGCGTGGCAACTTCGTCGGCCTGCCCACCGACTGCCCGCAACGCGACGAGCGCCTCGGCTGGACGGGCGACATCAACGCCTTCGGCCCCGTGGCGGTCTTCCTGTACGACGCCCGCGGCGTGTTGGAGTCCTGGCTCGAGGACGTCGCGGCCGAGCAGCGGGAGAAGGGATTCGTGCCGCACACCGTCCCGGACGCGTTGGGCACGCCCTCCCCACCGGCCGCGCTGTGGTCGGACGTCGTTGTCGGCCTGCCGTGGACGCTGTACTGGGAATGCGGAGACCAGGACGTGCTCGCCCGCATGTACCCGGCGATGACCGCCTTTGTCGACGACGTCGCGGCGCGGCTCGACGACCGTGGGCTGTGGAACCGCGGCTTCCAGTTCGGCGACTGGCTCGACCCGGACGCGCCGGCCCACGACGCCGCCGCGGGCAAGACAGACCGGTACCTGGTCGCGACCGCGTTCTTCTGCAGAACCACCAACCGGCTGGCGCGTATCGCCGAGATCCTGGCGCGACCCCAGGACGCCGCTCGGTACGCGGCCCTGCACACCCGCGTCCGCGAGGCCTTCCGGCACGAGTGGGTCACACCGGCCGGGCTCCTCGGCGTCGGCACGGCCACCGCCTACGCGCTGGCCATCTGTTTTGACCTGCTCGACGCGTCGCAGGAGCGCCGCGCCGGTGACCAGCTCGCCGACCTCGTCGCGAAGGCCGACTACCGGATCACCACCGGGTTCGCGGGCACGCCCTTCGTGACGCACGCCCTTAGCCGCACGAACCATCTGGACACGGCCTACCGGTTGCTGCTGCAGACCGAGTGCCCGTCGTTCCTTTACCCGGTGACGGCGGGCGCGACAACGATGTGGGAGCGATGGGACGCTCTCCTGCCCGACGGCAGCGTCCACGACACCGGAATGACATCCCTGAACCACTACGCGTTCGGAGCGGTCGCTGACTGGCTGCATCAAGTGGTCGGCGGTCTGAGCCCGGCTGAACCGGGCTATCGGCGGATACGCGTCGCACCGCGACCGGGCGGCGGGCTGACCCATGCCACGACCACGCACGACACCCCCCACGGCCGCATCCAGGTCGCCTGGCGGCGAGTGACCGACCATCGAATGGCCCTTGAGGTCGACGTTCCACCGGGAACCAGCGCGGACGTGCTCCTGCCAGAGCACCCGGACCACCGACTCGAGCAGGTGGGCGGGGGACGGCACCGGTGGGAGTACGAGGTGCCAGCGTCGGACCCCGCCGCCTACGACTTTGACACCCCGATGGCCGCCCTCGCGGCGGACCCGGCGGTGTGGGCCGCCGTCTCCGAGGTCCTGCATCGGCACCTGTCGCAGTACGCGGAACGGTGGACGAGCGACGCCCCGCCGCCCCAGCTACCCAACCTGCGGGCCTTCCTCACCATCTTCGCCGGTCGCGCTCCCTCGATGGAGACCGACCTCGTCGCCGCGCTCAAATCCCGGCCGCTTGTCGCGGATCGATGACCGGGCGCGCGCCCACACGGCAGTGGCCAGCCGGCGGCTGTTCCCAGACCGCTTGGCCCAGGTTGAGCCGGAAGACGAAGGAGGTTTCGCCGTGGCGCGGGTCGACATCGCCTTGCTGACACTCGAGCAGAAGGCGTCCCTGCTGTCGGGTCAGGACCAGCAGTTCACCAAGGCGCTGCCCGAGGCCGGTGTGGCCGCGATGCTGCTGTGCGACGGTCCCTACGGGGTCCGCTTCCTGCCGCCGGGAGAGTACGAGGACCTGGAGAGCTGGCTGGACATCGCACGGCCGGCGACGTGTTTCCCGGCCGGGGCGGGGGTGGGTAACAGCTGGAGCCCTGAGGTCGCAGCCGAGATCGGTGCCGCGGTGGGCCGGGAGGCACGCGCCTACGGCGTCACCGTGAACCTGGCGCCAGCGATGAACATCAAACGCTCCCCGTTGTGCGGGCGGAACTTCGAGTACTACTCGGAGGACCCGCTGCTGACCGGTGTGCTCGCGGCGGCGTATGTGCGCGCCGTCCAGAGCGAGGGCGTCGGGGCTTCGGTCAAGCACTTCGCCGCGAACAACCAGGAGACCTCGCGCATGGAAATCAGTGCCGAGGTCGACGAACGGACGCTGCGCGAGATATATCTCCGCGCCTTCGAACTCGTCGTCACGCAGGCCCAGCCGGCGACGGTGATGGCTGCCTACAACCGTGTGAACGGGGTCTGGGTGTCCGAGAACAGCTGGCTGCTGCGGACGGTGCTGCGTACCGAATGGGGGTTCACCGGACTGGTCGTGTCCGACTGGGGTGCCGTGAACGATCGCGTAGCAGCCCTGCGAGCTGGCCTGGACCTGGAGATGCCCGGACGCGGCGAGGCACAGCAACGGGTGATCGTCGACGCTGTGCGCAGTGGCGACCTGGACGAGGCGATGGTGGACGAGAGCGTCGGTAGGGTGCTGGCGCTGACCGAGTTCGTCACGGCGGCCGAGGGCTCGTTCGACGTCGACGCCCACCACGCTCTGGCGCGCAAAGTCGCGACCGAGTGCGTGGTGCTGCTGAAGAACGACAACGAGACACTTCCGCTTGACGACGCACGGCGTATCGCCGTGATCGGGACTTTCGCCTCCGAACCCCGCTACCGCGGGGGCGGAAGCTCCCGTGTCCGCCCCACGCGGGTCGACGTATCTATCGATGCTATCCGCGCGATCACAATGAAACGCGGGCAACGCGTTTCCTTCGCCCCGGGATTCACCCTCGACGGCAGCGGCGACGAGGAATCCCTGCAGGCCGCCGCGGTCACGCTCGCCCGCGAATGCGACGTGAGTGTGGTGTTCGCTGGCCTCGCCGAGCAGGACGAGTCAGAGGGCTTCGACCGCGCCCGCCTCGAGCTGCCCGCGGCGCAGGTGGCCCTTATCCGGGCGGTGGCCACGGCCAGTCCGCGGACGGTGGTCGTGCTCGCCCATGGTGGAGTCGTCAGTCTCGAGGGATGGCACGACGACGTCGAGGCGATCCTCGACGGCTCGCTGATCGGCCAGGGAGCCGGGGGTGCCCTGGCCGATCTGCTCTTCGGGATCGAGAATCCCTCTGGGCGCCTCGCGGAGACCATCCCCGTGCGGCTGCAGGACAACCCGAGCTACCTCAACTTTCCGGGAGAACTTGGCCAGGTCCGCTACGGCGAGGGTGTCATGGTGGGCTACCGCTACTACGAGACCGCGGACGTGGCCGTGCGCTACCCCTTCGGACATGGCCTGAGCTACACGACGTTCGAGACGAGCGACCTGACGGTCACTTCCATCGGCGTGGACACCGTCGAGGTATCGGTCACCGTAGCGAACACCGGCCGGCGGGCAGGTAGACACGTGGTACAGATCTACGTCTCCAGCGAGGCCGGACCGGTCCGCCGACCCGTCCGCGAACTTCGCGCATTCAAGAAGATCTCTCTGCTGCCCGGCGCTGTCGAGACCGCGACATTCATCCTGGATCACCGCTCGTTCGCCTACTACGACGTGCGAGAGGGCGACTGGGTCGTGGCCGGTGGCCAGTACACGATCCAGGTCGGTGACAGCGCGGCCGAGATCGTCGCCGAGGCGACCGTGACGCTGACCGGCCACGCCACCCTGTCCGCTCTCACGCTCAATTCCACGGTCGGCGACTGGCTGCGGCATCCCGTCGCCGGTCCCCGCCTGCTTGAGGTTCTCGGCGCGAGGAGTCCGATGGGCGAGGCGGACGCCAGCGTGCCGGATCCGACCGAGCTGAGCAGAGCGGTCGGGTCGATGAGGATCCGGGACTTCGCGAACCATCCCAAGGTGGGCATCCCACCGGAGGTGCTCTCCAAGGTTCTGGGATGAGCGGGCGGACCGCCCAAGCCCGACCCCGACATGTATGAGGTAGAAAATGTCCGCGATCATCAGTCGTCTCACCTTCGAGTACCTGCGCAACCCGCTCGGCGTCGGCGTGTCTCGCCCTCGTCTGTCCTGGATCGTCGAGACCACGACGCCGAACTGGATCCAGAGCGCCTACGAGATCGAGGCGCGAGGGATGGTGGTCCGCGCAGAGTCATCGGACTCTGTCCTGGTGGACTGGCCGTTCGCGCCGCTCGGGTCACGGGAGCGCCTCACCATCGGGGTCCGGGTCGCCGGGCCGGGCGGGGAGTGGACCGAGTGGATCCACGCCGACGTCGAGGCCGCGCTGCTGCGCGCCGCCGACTGGAGTGCCGCGTTCGTCAGCCCGGGGCAGGGGTCGCTCGTACGCGGCGAGTTCTTGGCGCGACCGGGCCTGCGGTCCGCCCGGCTGTACGCGACAGCGCTCGGCGTGTACGAGGCGTGCCTCAACGGGTCCGTGGTCGGCGACCACGTCCTGGCACCGGGCTGGACCGCCTACCACCAGCGCCTGCGCTACCAGACGTTCGACGTCACGGGCCTGATCGTGGAAGGGCCTAACTGTCTCGGCGCGACCGTGGGCGACGGCTGGTACCGGGGAAGGCTCGGCTTCGAGGGCAAACGCGCGCACTACGGCGACCACGTGGCCTTCCTCGCCCAGTTGGAGCTCACCTACCAGGACGGCACCGTCGAACGCATCGTCACCGACGAGACCTGGATGGCCCGGTCGGGGCCGCTGCTGTCCAGCGACCTCTACGACGGCGAGCACCACGACGCCCGGCTGGAGCCGCCTGACTGGTCCACGACCTCCTGCGACGACGCCGGTTGGGAACCCGTCCGCGTCATCCAGCACGACCTCGGCACGCTGTTCGCCGCCGGCAGCCCGCCCGTGCGCCGAACCGAGATCCTCGCGCCGGTGGCCACCACGGTCGCACCGTCCGGCGCCACGATTCTGGACTTCGGCCAGAACCTGGTCGGCCGCCTGCGTGTCACCGTCCGCGGCGAGGCCGGCGAGAAGGTGATCCTGCGCCACGCCGAGGTTCTCCAGGACGGCGAGCTGTGCACGGCGCCGCTGCGCACCGCGCAGGCGACGGACACCTATGTGCTGGCCGACGGCGGCCCGCGGACCTGGGAGCCGCGCTTCACGTTTCATGGCTTCCGCTACGCGGAGGTGACCGGTCCCGTCGAGTCGGCCGTCGCGGTCGTCTGCCACTCCGACCTCGAACGCACCGGCTGGTTCAGTTGCTCCGACCCGCTGGTGGAGCGGCTGCACGACAACGTGGTCTGGAGCATGCGGGGCAACTTCCTCGACGTACCGACCGACTGTCCGCAGCGTGACGAGCGGCTCGGCTGGACGGGCGACCTCCAGGTCTTCGCCCCCACCGCTTCCTTCCTGCACGACAGCGCCGGGTTCCTCGCGTCGTGGCTCGCCGACCTCGCCGTGGAGCAGGGCGACGACGGCGTGGTGCCGTTTACCGTCCCCAACATCGTGGGATCATCGACACCAGCCGCCGCGTGGGGCGACGCGGCGGTGATCGTGCCCTGGACCATCTACCAGCGCTACGGCGATCGTGGCGTGCTGGCGGCCCAGTTCCCGAGCATGTGTGCCTGGGTCGACAGGCTGCGCTCCCTGGCCGGCGAGAACCGGCTGTGGGACACCGGCTTCCAATTCGGGGACTGGTTGGACCCGACCGTGCCAGGCGAACGGTCGGACCTCGCCAGGACCTACCCCGAGATCGTCGCCACCGCCTACGTCGCGCGCTCCGCCGAGTTGGTGAGCCGCGCGGCCGAGGTGCTCGGCCGGCGGGAGGACGCCGAAAAGTACTCGGCGCTCGCCGAGGAGGTACGCGCCGCCTTCCGCGCCGAGTACGTCACGCCCGCGGGCCGGCTGCTGTCCGACTCCCAGACCGCCTATGCCCTCGCGCTCACATTCCGGCTCATCGCCGACGAACGCATCCGCTGCCACGCCGGACAACGGCTGACCGACCTGGTCCGCGGCAGCGGCCACACGATCGCGACCGGTTTCGTCGGTACCCCACTGATCTGCGACGCGCTCACCGACGCGGGCTCCGTGGAGACCGCGTACCGGCTACTGCTGCAACGCGGCTACCCCTCCTGGCTCTACCCCGTCACCCAGGGCGCGACCACCATCTGGGAGCGCTGGAACAGCCTGCTGCCCGACGGAAGGGTCAACCCGAATGGCATGACCTCGTTCAACCACTACGCCCTGGGAGCAGTCGCCGACTGGCTGCACCGGGTCGTGGGAGGGCTGGCCCCGGCCGAGCCCGGCTACCAGCGGCTGCGCGTGGCGCCCCGGCCCGGCGCAGACCTGACCAGCGCGGGTGCGCGATTGCGCACCCCGTACGGCCTCGCGGCCTGTTCCTGGAAACTCGATAGGGAGATCCTCACGGTCGATGTCGTCGTCCCCGCCAACACCACCGCCGAGCTCGACCTGCCCGGCTGCGCCCAGGAGACCATCGGCTCGGGCAGCCATCGCCGGAGCGTTCCGTTCACGGGACATAGCGGCGCAACATCCGCCCTCACTCTCGACAGCACCATGCGGGAGGTCGGAGACCGACCCGAGGCCATGAAGGCGATCAATGACGTAATCATCGCGTGGCGGCCGGAGATCGCCGATCTTGTCGCTACAGGGCCGTCCGCCATCTCCCCGGAGACAACGGTCCGTGATGCCCTGGCCATCCTACGTAACGACGCGCTCCTCGCCGACGTCGAGGCGGCCTTCGCTGCACTTTCACCCTGAAGGCGCCAAGGCGCCGTGCCGGGCGCGAGCCCAACTGTGGATGCTGAACTTGCGTGGTTTATGGTCACGCATGGGCAAGCTACGGGTCGGCGATCTTGGTGTGCGTGGCACGGGAGGCGAGCTCGAACTCCAAGCGGTTCGCCGGTGACGCCATCCTGTGGCCGAAGATCTAGCAAAGCGCCGTGACTCGGTGGCGCAAGGTCCGTGGGTGGATGTGCAGGACTTGGCCATTAGCCGCCTAACTACGCGGCATCGCCCCGCAGGGTTCGGCGATATCGACCGTGCTCGCCAACCTGTTTAGCGCTACGCGTTCGAAGTGTTCCTGGTCCGAAAGTTCCCGGATGGGCAGTTCGAGCGGTGTGCGGACAGCGCGATCGTGCACTGCACGTCGGAACCGGAGGCCCGCGAAGTGCTGGCCGCGCCTACTGGCTGGATGAAGGGGGTCGGGCTGCGGCTGCACCCGACCAAAACTTTCGTGCACTGGCCTGAGAGCGCACGCCTGAATACGACAAGAAAAACGGCGTGGACCGAGAGGCCTTTACACGCCAGGTGGCGGTCGACGGCCAGAACCGGCCACCGGTCCCGATGGCCGTCTTGTCATGTCGCGCGTTCCTTTCTCGGCCGGGACCCCACCGGCCGGAATGAGTCAAGCGGGCCTGACGGCAACCGTGTCACCCGATGCTGCTCGTTTGTATAGCACGTCCATCGTACGTCTGTACAGCTTCTGGCCGCAGGGGCAGGCATCGCCGACGATGCCGCGGAAACTCGGACCGAAGCGGCATCCGCCGTCCAGCGGATACAGGTCAGCTCGATCACCCTGCGAAGCGGGTCGGTACGGGATCTGCATGCCCAGGGCCTCGCCCGCGAAGGGGGCTGCCGGTCGATGCCGCCCGTAGGGCGCCCGCCGAGCCGAGGCGGCCGGCGAGCGGCTCGATGATCGGCTGCGCGACGGCGCCGGCCCGTAACAGTCAGTTCCGATGCCTAGGTGGCCAAGACCTGGCGCAGGTCACCTTTCGGACGCGCAATGTGGATGCCGTCCAAGACATCTGGAGCCTTGGGCAGGGCTTGGTGGTCCACGACTCCGCCTGGGCGTCGCCTCGACAGACCACCTTCTCGGCGTGCTTGGCCTCTCGACCGCGCCGCAGAGTTGTCACGGCGAACCGTCCAGTAGAACGAGACTCTCGACATTTCGGACACAGCCGTTCGGGTCTCAGTAGAACTTGACATCCTCATCGAAGGCTGCGAGCATGCGGCCACTCCCGTGCCGGACCGCCCGAGCCGGCGCCGAAGCCCCGTTCGGCAGCCAACTCCGGCCGCTCGTACTCCTGCGGCGAGTCTCCGATGCTGTGGAACATTGCCGAACTTTCCTACGACGGCCGCAGCGTGCCCGTGGCGCCATAGCTCGCGTGCCCGTCATTCCAAATCAACCGCCGCTGGGCGGGCTTCTACCACGAGGTGAGGCAAGTGGCACATACGAGAGTCCTGTTGAGCAGGCCGAACCGTCGATGTGCATGGCGGGTGACTGGTCGGTTATCTGGCTTGTCCCGGTCCTCAGGATTATCTGGTCTGGTCCTGATGTTTGCGGCGACCGGGGGCCTTCTCGCGGCCTGTGGAAGCGACGGCGACAGCAACGGCAGCGTGTCAGCCGCCTCGGCGAGTGCCGCGGCCTCGATACTCGGCCCATCCGCGCCCGCCACGGGCGCACCGGTCAAGATCGGAATCGTCTCCGAGGGCAAGTCCGCGGTCTCGGACATGTCCGCGCAGAACACCGTCGCCGACGCCACCGCGAAGTGGCTCAACGAGCACCGTACCGGGATCGCCGGCCGGCCGATCGAGCTGATCAAATGTGATGCCCTCGGCGACCCCGGCAAGGCGACCGACTGCGGCAACCAACTGGTCGAAGCCGGGGTCGTCGCCGCCGTGTTCGGCGAGTCCGCCGTCATGCAGGACGCCTGGAGGCCACTGCACGAAGCCGGCATCCCGGTGATGCTCTACGGCACCACCGAGCCAGCGCTGCTGGCCGACAAGGACTCGACGTTCATCCTGTCCGACCCATCGGCCGGGCCCATCGGCCTGCCGATCTCGGTGGCCAAGGACAAGGGCTACAAGAAGGTGACGTCGATCGTCATCGACGTTCCGGCCGCGCTTGGCCTGGAGACGACGGTGGCACCCGCCAAATACAAGGAAGCGGGCCTGGAACACCAGCTCGTCCGGATCCCGCCGGGCACCGCCGACATGACACCACAGCTGGGACCCGTCGTCGCGGACGACCCCGGCATGGTGTTCGTGCTCGGCAACGACTCGTTCTGCATCAGCGCCTTCAACGGTCTGCGCGCGGTCGGATACACCGGCCAGGTCACCAGCATCGCCCAGTGCATCACCGACGCCACCCGCACGGCGGTGCCCGGCGACGTCCTCAACGGCATGGAGATCACGGCGTCGGCGCCGATCGGGACCGACAACCCCTCCACGCAGCTCTACCAGGCCGTCGTCGACACCTACAGCAAGGGTGTGGACACCAGCCAGATCGGCGGGATGAGCATGTTCACCGCGCTCGCCGGCTTCCAAGTGGCGGTTGCCAAGATCAGTGGTGAGATCACGCCCGCCACCATCATCTCCGCCGTCCGAGCGATGCCGGAGGCGGAGCTGCCCGGCTCCGGTGGCCTGAAGTTCCAGTGCGACGGCAAGGCCAGCCCGCTGTCGAGTGCGATTTGCGGCCATGGCTCGCTGGCCGCGACCTTGGATGCCAACGGCCAGCCGCGCAGCTACGAGGTGGTCGACGCCACCGCCGGAGGCTGATTCGGCCAGCGACCCTGGGGCCGGGAACCGTCACGGCCCCAGGGTCCACGCCGTCGGCGGCGAACCGGGCGGCGAGACCTCCAACCAACTGCCGGCGAAGTTGTCACGCTCCGCGGAACGATGAGCCCCGCAGTGAGAAGTCCTGAGTTGGGAATCCGGACCGGGCGGCGGACGGAGGACACAACGGCCCAGCCGATTCGATCAAATAGTTCGTCCGCGGCGCCTGACACTACCGCACCGTCCAGATCCGGGCCAACCGACGCCTACTCGCTGTTAAGGGTCGACTCCCGATCGACGTCCGCACCGCGCTCGCAATCATCAGCTGAACACGGCATGTGTCTTGTCCTGACAAGAGTCGAATTCCAGCGGAGGCGCGACCCTCGAGGACAACGGCTCAACAGAGCCGGTGCCGGGCCAAAACCTCAGGACCTTGACGCGGCTACGGCGTTTGTGCTAAACCATGGAACGTCAGCAATACGATCGTATAGCATGCGGCTTCGCTGGCTCGTGGGACACCGGGCCGGTAAGCGTCATGACGCTCGAAGGGAGAGGGAGTTGCCCGACTGGAAGGCGGTCGACTACTTCGGCGATGAGTCACTCCTTGAGAATCCATACCCCTACTTCGATGAGCTGCGCGCGGTGAGTCCGGTGCTGCCGCTACCTCACTTGGGGGTGGTCGCCGTCACCGGCTACGACGAGACGATCGAGGTGTACCGCGACGCCGAGAACTTCTCCTCGTGCAATTCGCCGGTCGGGCCGTTCGCGCCGTTTCCCGTCCCGCTCGAAGGTGAGGACGTCAGCGAGCTCATCGACCGATATCGTGACCGTCTTCCGCTGAACGAGCACATGGTCACGATGGACCCGCCCACGCACACCCGCGAACGAGGGCTGCTGATGCGGCTTCTCACCCCCAAACGACTCCAGGAGAACGAGGACTCCATCTGGCGCCTGGCCGACCAGCAACTCGACGAGTTCACCGCGGATGGCAGGTGTGAGTTCATCGGGGCATACGCCCAGCCGTTCGCCATGCTCGTCATAGCCGACCTGCTCGGCGTGCCCGAGGCCGACCACCAGCGGTTCCGCGAAGGTTTCGGTCTCACTGTCAGCCCCGGCCAGATCGGCTCCGACCAAAGCGACCGAGAGCCAAACTCGCTAGGGTGGCTCGACGCCGAGTTCACCCATTACATCGAAGACCGCCGGCGCGAGCCACGCAACGACGTGCTCACCAGCTTGGCACTGGCAACCTATCCGGACGGGAGCACGCCGGACGTGACCGCGGTGGTCCGGGCATCCTCATTCCTGTTCGCCGCCGGCCAGGACACCACTGCACGCCTGCTCGCCGCCGCGTTGAAATACCTTGCCGAGCACCCCGAGGCCCAAGACGAGCTTCGGGCACGTCGCGAGTTGATTCCGCACCTAATTGAGGAGACACTGCGGGTCGAGAGCCCGGTCAAGGCGGATTTCCGTCTGGCCAGGCGCGCGACGACCATAGCCGGCGTCGAGATCGCGGCGGGGACACCAGTCATGCTGCTCAACGGTGCGGCCAACCGAGACCCACGGCATTTCGAATGCCCGGCCGAGTTTCGCGTCGACCGCGACAACGTCCGCCAGCAGATAGCATTCGGCCGAGGGATCCACTCCTGCCCCGGAGGCCCGTTGGCGCGCGTCGAGGGCCGAATTAGCCTTGAGCGTATCCTCGACCGCACCCGTGATATTCGGCTTTCTGAAGAGCATCACGGGCCGACAGACGCCCAGCACTTCAACTACCAGCGCTCCTGGCTCCAACGGGGTCTCACCGAGCTGCACCTGGAGTTCACGCCCGTTGCTAGTGACCGATGAGCCGCACCGCCATCGTCACCGGTGGCGAATCCGGCATGGGGCCGGTGTTGTCCCATGGACCTGTCGCGGGCGGTCGCCACATCGGCGTGGGCGATCGGGACGAGCTGACGGCCAGATCGCTCGTACTGCATCCGGAAGAGGAGGAGACGCCGAACTTCTATTGGAATGTTGTGTTGCGCGGAGGCCAGCACCGAGCTGCTGTGCTAGGTCGCTCCGCAGATCGCATGAAAGAACTCGGCGAAGGTAACCGATCTTCGCCCCCGAGGGCATGTTCGGATCGATGACATCCGACCCGCCAGCTGGACCCTGGCGATCGACGGTTCGCCAACGAGACCTAGGTAAGGTTGCTGGCTGATTGACTGAGATACTTGGTCCGGGAGTTTGACCAGCACAGCAGGTCTGCAATGTCTCCGCCAGCGATCAATCGGATCAGATGCGGCCCTCAGGTTCTTTACCACGGCTATGTCCCACCGCCGCCGGCTGGATGGGCCAACATCGGGAAGATCCTTTCTGCCGGCGGATTCTCGACCAGCGGCGCCCTAAAGCCAGCCAGCTCGACGCACGGCGGGACAGTAACCGGATCAACTCCAACCGCGGCCGGTTCAGAGCCGGGCTCAGCGCAACGCGGGCTGAAACGCCCCCTTTCAGCCCGAAGATCCATGATCAAAGTGATGCCGATCGAATGGAGGATTAGTCGATGGAACTACGGGAAGTGCGCGACGTCGTTGGGGATTACACCGGGAACGCCCGCGCTGTGCTGGAGTACAGCCTGATGGTGAAGGGTTTACTGGACAGCGCGAAGGAGCCCGGTTTCTCGGTCGAGAGCTGGGCGCCGCTCGCCGAGCTGGTCGAGGTCGACGAGTTCGAGCGCGTCGGCAACTTCAAAGAAGTCATGACCTGGCGGGACTACGTCAACTTCCTCACGCCCTGGGCGATCTCGGCCAACTGGGAGTGCTCGTTCAAGCGCCTCACCGAGCGGCCGGGGGTAGTATATCTTGAGCTCGAGGAACGCAGCCGCGTCAATGGCAACCTGCGGGCTATTAACTCGCTGTCGGTCTACGAGTTCAATGAAACCGGTAAGATCCGGCACCTCGACGTGTACCTCCAGATGCCGCTTCCTGGGCCGGACATGCTCCTGAGGTATGAGGGTATCAAGATCGCTAATTAGCGGGCATCCTCAAGTAGTACTCCAGCCGGACTTCTGTGGTCGTTTGGATCTGGTGGGCTGGGATTGGGCGGCCGGGCTGTCCTGAGTGGTGTGGCGATCCCGGGCGTGAAGGGCCACCGGTCGATCGTGGCGGGTTGTGTGGACTCTCGAAGATCAGCCGGTGGCCGCATGCCCCAGCGAAGACCCTGACCCTTGGCGGTCCGGATTCGAAGCTCTCGCGGCCCGGGTCGACTGTCGCTTCGCCGACGCCGAGTCCCGGAAGCGGGCACGGTCGTTCCTAGCGGTCTGATAGCAGGGCTGCTGCGAGTGAACTGCAGGTGGACGTCATGTCGGATGGAGATGACGACGGCCGGGGAGGGGGCGATATCAACGGGCGGGGCACTGCACCGGCTGGGCCGATCCGGGTTGCTGCGTGCGGCGAGGAACGTGCCGGGAGGCGTGGTGTACTAAGCGCGTATCCAGAAGTCCTGCACGTAACCCGGAGTGAGGTCGCGGGCGTGGAGGAGTGGCGACACCGGCCTCG
>NZ_JADWYU010000146.1 GCF_016786325.1 Frankia nepalensis
GACGGCACCGGCTACGACGTCGTCCCCAACCCGGCCGGCACCGACGACGCCACCCGCAACCGCTGGTGCGGCCACCGGCTCGACCCGTAGGCCGCCGGCCGGGCCCGTCAGCGGACCGATGTCCCGCGGCGGCCGGCCGATCGGCCGATCCTCACGACGTGGCCGTCGCCTTCGAGAAGGCGACGGCCACGCCCGGCGTCCGGCCGCCAGATCGGCGCCGGATTCCCCTACCCGGTCGGTTCCGCCGCGTCGAAGTGGAGCCGGGATTTCGTGACGTAGTCGCGGTGCTCGTCGGCCCACTGGATGAGGGCGCGCACCGGGGCGCAGAGGGTCTCGCCGACCGCGGTGAGCGTGTAGTCGACCCGGGGCGGCGAGCTGGGCGTCACGGTGCGATGCACCAGGCCGTCACGCTCCAGGCTCCGCAGGGTCACCGTGAGCATCCGCTGCGAGATGCCGTCGATCGCCCGGTGCAGTTCGGAGTAACGCCTCGGCCCGGCGGCGAGCAGGTTCATGACGAGGACGCTCCACTTGTCGCCGACCCGGTCGAGGATGTCGCGCAGCTGGCACATGGGGTGCTCGTCGCCGACCGGCCCACGCACCTGGATGTGCGGTACGCAGCTCAAAGTGCCGTCTTCCGTCATGCCCGGATCTTCGAACAGACTGCCGGCACGCACAAGAAGTAACCAGCGCACAGAAAGTGTGGCCTCCCGCGGAGGCCCACCCGGGCGTGCCTGCGGGCGTGATCAGGATGATCAACGGCCCGCGCCGAGCCGGCCGGGGTGCTCGTCGCGGTCACCCCACCGGACCCGCGACGCCGTGCGGCCACATGGCCGGCCGTGCCGGCCACCTCGATGGCGCTGGTCAACACCGACCCGGTCAGGAGACCCACCATGCGTGCTGTGGCCTTTCCGCGCTTCGGCGCGGCGCCCGAGATCGTCGACCTGCCGGTTCCCGAGCCGGGCCCGGGCGAGGTGCTCGTCCGGGTGCGGGCCTCGTCGATCAACGGCTTCGACCTCGGCGTTCTCGGCGGCTTTCTCAAGGGCGTGTACGAGTACGAGTTCCCGGTGGTGCTCGGCAAGGACTTCGCCGGAGTGGTGGCCGCCGTCGGCGCCGGGGTGAGCGCCGTGGACGTGGGCGACGAGGTGTTCGGCGTGGTGATGCGGCCGACCCTCGGACAGGGCGGGCTCGCCGAGTACGTGGTCGTGGGCGAGCAGTACGGCCTGGCCCCGGTCCCCGAGGGCCTCGACAGCGTCCGGGCGGCCGCGCTCGCCCTGGCCGGCACCGCGGCGCTGGGCGCGATCGACGCGGTCGACCCGGGACCCGGGGACGTCATTCTTGTCTCGGGCGCGACCGGTGGCGTGGGCGCGTACGCGGTGCAGCTGGCCGCGGCGCGAGGAGCCAAGGTCATCGCCACGGCCAGGCCGGGACCCGAGGCCGCCTTCGTCGCCGCCCTGGGCGCGTCCTGGACCGTCGACTACGCCGATCTCGTGGCCGGGACGCGCGCGCTCGCGCCGCGGGGCGTGCGGGCCGCCCTGCACCTGGCCGGCGACGGTGCCAGCGTGGCGAGCCTGGTCGCTCCGGGTGGACGGTTCGCCTCCACGCTGCACTTCACGCCGGAGGATCACGCCGAGCGGGATCTCAAGGCGACCGTCGTGCTCGCGGATCCCGCCGCGCCCGCTCTCACGGGCCTCGCCGCGCAGGTCGTCGACGGACGGCTGCGGGTACCGGTCGCCAGGACCTACCCGCTCGCCGAGGCCATCAGCGCCATCACCGACTTCACGGCCGGGGCCGTCGGCAAGCTCGTCGTCGCGGTGGAGGAGTCTCCTGCCTGAACCGAGCGGCCGCTGCCGGTGGAGACCTGATGAGCCCGCCCAAGCTGTCGGGCGGGCTCATCAGGTCAGCGGCGGCTGGCACGTCGGGCCGGGGCCGGCCCGGCGGGCTCGTTCAGGCGTCGTCCGGCAGCGCCCGGCCGAGCGCTCGCGGGGCACGGCCGCCGCGCGCGACGACGATGAGCGCGGCGAGCGTCACCAGATAGGGGAGCGCGGTCAGCACCTCGACCGGCACGATCTCCGTGTCGCCGGACTGGATCGCGACCGAGTCGAACAGCGCGAACACGCCGGCGCCGGCGAGCGCCCCCCAGGGCGACCAGCGGCCGATGATGACCGCGGCCAGCGCGACGTAGCCGCGTCCCGCGGTGACGTTGACGTCGAACGAGCCGAGATAGCCGACGGTGATGACCGCGCCGCCCAGGGCCGCGAGCGCGCCGCCGAGCGCGAGCGCCGCCGTCCGCGTCGCGCGGACGCGGACGCCGCGCAGCGCCGCGCGGGCCGGGTCGTCGCCCGCGGCGCGCAGGGCGAGCCCCGCGCCGGTGCGCCGCAGCGTCCAGGCCAGCCCGACGGCCAGCGCGACCATCGCGTAGCTGAAGACCGACTGCTCGAAGAGCGCCGGTCCCACGAGGGGGATCTCCCGCAGGATCGGCACGTGGACGGTCGGCGCGAGCGGGATCTCGGGCGCGGCGGTGCCGGTGGGCCGCCACAGTTCGTACAGGTAGGTCGCCGCGCCGGTGGCGATCAGGGTGACGGACAGCCCGACGACCAGCTGGTTGGCGCGGCCCCAGAGGGTCGCCAGCGCCGTGACCAGGCCGAGGAACCCGCCGACCGCGACGGCGAGCGCGATGCCGGCGCCCCACCCCGCCTGGGAGGCTCCGTAGGCGCCGGCGAGCGCCCCGGCCAGCATCGTGCCCTCGATGCCGAGGTTGATCGTGCCGGATCGCTCGACGACCGCCTCCCCGAGCGCCGCCAGCGCGACCGGGGTCGCCAGCCGTACCGCGCCGGCCAGGATCAGCTCCACCTCCGTCACCACGCCACCTCCGTCACCGCGCCGCCTCCATCGCTATGCCGCCTTCCCGCGCCGACGGCGGGCCTCGAAGCCGATCGCCACGAAGAACAGCGACAGGCCCTGGAGCACCGTCGCCAGGGAGGCCGGTACGCCGGTGTCGATCTGCAGGCCGTCCGCGCCCGCGCCCAGCGCGCCGAAGACGAGCGCCGCGACGAGGATCCCCGCCGGCCGGAGCCCGCCGAGCAGCGCGACGAGCACGCCGTTGAACCCGAGGCCGCCGCTGACGCTCGGATAGAGGGTGCCGTCCACGCCGGCGACCTTGAGCCACCCGGCGAGCCCGGCGGCGGCGCCCGCGACCACCATCGCGCCGACGATCGCCCGGCCGTGGCGTACCCCGGCCCGCGCGGCGAGCGCCGGGTTGGCGCCGAGCACCTCGTAGGCCAGCCCGCGCGGGGTGCGCATCCACCACGCCAGCGCGGCGGCGGCCAGCGGCGCGGCCACGACACCCCAGTGCAGCCGGGTGCCCGTCAGCAGGTTGGGCAGCATCGCGGCGGCGGGCAGCGGGTCACTCTGCAGCGTCGCGTCACCCGTCGACGTGCCCAGCCAGGTCCGCAGCGAGTAGTTCACCAGCGCGAGCGCGACGTAGGTCAGCAGCAGCGTGGAGAGGATCTCGTTGACCTGGGCGCGCACGCGCAGCAGCGCCGGCAGGATCGCCCAGGCGCCGCCCGCGAGCGCGCCGGCCAGCGCGGCGGCCGGCAGGAGGACGACGGCGGGGGCGCCGTCACCGAGCCCGACCGCCGTCGCGGTGGCGGCCAGCGCGCCGACCGCGAGCTGGCCCTCCGCTCCGATGGTGAAGACGCCGGCCCGCAGCGCCGGTGCCACCCCGAGCGCGATGAGCGCGAGCGGAAGCGCGCGCACGAGCGTCTCGCCGAAGCCGTACCGGGAGCCGAACGCGCCGGTGACGAGCGCCTCGTAGCCGTCGACCGGGTTGCTGCCGGCCACGCTCAGCAGCACACCGCCGAGCAGGACGGCGGCCAGGAGCGCGGCGGCGACCGCGCCGGCCGAGCGCGGGGAACGCGCGCGCGTCGGCGCGGAAGCCACCGGCGCGGGTGTCACCGGCGCGGGCGTCACGGGCGCGGGTGTCACTGGTACAGCCCCGGTTCGGGCTCCCAGCCCTCGAGCACGTGGCGCCCGATCTCGACGTGCTTCCAGGCGACCGGGTCGTGCAGCGAGAGCGTGCGCGCGTTGCGCCAGAAGCGGTCGAAGCCGAGCTCGCGCCGGGCGGATCGCGTGCCCATCAGCGCGAAGATCTCCGAGGTCGCGCGCACCGCGGCGCGGCTGGCCGTGGCCTTGGCGGCGTAGATGGGCACCGCCAGCTGGGTGCGGTCGATCTGGCCCGCCTCGAACGCGTCGAGCAGGTCGCCCGTGGCGACGACGGCGGTGTAGGCGGCGACGAGGTCGGCGGTCAGCTCGCCGGCCAGCGCCCGCACGGTGGGGTCGCCCGACGCCCGCTCCGTCTCGGCCGACGGCCACGGCCGGCTGCGGTCGCGGACGAACGGCGCCGCCGCGCGCAGCGCGGCGATGCCGAGGCCGACCAGCTCGGCGGCGAAGCCGGCCTGGAAGCGCGGTCCCGAGTGGGGCATGAGCCCCGTGGCCAGCAGGCCGCCGAGCGCGGGCTCGACCTCCACGGCGGTGAAGGTGATGGTCCCGGACTCGGTGGCGCGCTGGCCGAGCGCGTCCCAGTCGTAGGCGATGCGCACCCCCGGCGCGTCCGGCGGCACCAGGAAGGTCTTGATGCCCGCCAGCGGGTCGGTCGCCCCGGCGACCGGGTCGAACGCGGCCACGGCGATCAGGTCCGAGCCGGCGGCGCCGGTCGTGTAGATCTTGGTCCCGTCGAGCACGTAGGACCCGTCGTCGCGGCGGTGCGCGAGTGTCGTCATCGGGCTGTCGACGCGCCGGCCGTTCTCCGCGGCGGCCAGCCCGATGACCTTGCGCTCGGTCGCGAGCAGCTCGCCCAGCCGGGTCCGCAGCCCCGGGTCCGCGGTGACGTGCAGCTCGCGCACGGAGTCCTCGTGGACGCGGAAGATCTGCGCGACCGAGCTGTCGGCGACGGCCATGCGCACCTGTGCCTCGAGCGTCAGCCGGTGCGAGGCGGCGATGCCGCCGAGGTCGCGCGGCAGCGAGGCGGACGTGATGCCCGTCGGCCGCAGCGCGGCGATGGACGACGTCGGGTACCGACCGCGCGCGTCGTGCTCGGCGGCGGCCGGCTCCACCTGCTCGTCGAGCACGACCTGCAGCCGGTCCAGGACGTCGTGCTCCTCGGCGCTCAGCCGGGGCGACGGGAACGCGCGGTCGAGCAGGCCGCGCGCCGCGGCCGCGGCCGGGGTGGCGACGGGCGTGGCAGAGGGCGTGGCAGAGGGCGGGGTGGGGGCGGGCGAGGGGGAGGCGGTCATGGGTCGGACTCCGCGAGGGGATGGCCGGCCATCGCGCGCCCGAGGCGGGCGGCGTCCGGCCGGTCGTCGGTGGTGAACGTGTCGGTGATCCGCCCGGCGCTGAGGACCAGCACGCGGTCGGCGATGGTCAGGACCTCGTCGAGGTCCGTCGACAGGACTATGACCGCGGCGCCGTCGGCGGCCGCGGCGCGCAGGTCGTCGCGGATCGCGGTCGCGGCGCGCAGGTCGAGCCCCTGCGTGGGACCGTGCGCGACGACCACGCTCGGCCCGGCGGCGAGCTCGCGCCCGACGAGCAGCTTCTGCTGGTTGCCGCCGGAGAGCGCCCCCGCGGGCAGGGCCGGGTCGCGCGGCCGCACGTCGAAGCGCTCGAACAGCGCCCGCGCCCGGGTCCGCTCGGCGCGCCGGTCGCGGAGGCCGGTCCAGCGGCGGCGCAGCGACCGGTCGCGCAGCGTCGCGAGCAGGATCGCGTTGTCGGTGCCCGGCAGCGCCGGGACGAGGCCGTCGGCCCGGCGCTCGGGGACGTAGGCGACGCCGGCGGCCACGGCGGCCCACGGGTCGCCGCCGATCGGCACGCCGTCGACGGCGACCGTCCCCCGCTCGGGCGCGCGCAGGCCCGCGAGGACCTGGGCGAGGAAGTGCTGGCCGCTGCCGGCGACGCCCGCGACGCCGACGATCTCGCCGGCCCGCGCGGCGAGGCGGATGCCGGCGAGCGGGCCGGCGTCCACGCCGTCGACGACGAGCCGTTCCCGCCCCGGCTCGGGACGGGTGACCGTGGCGGCGGACGGGACCTCGCCCACCATGTGGACGGCGAGCGTGTCGGCGTCCAGCTCGTCGACGCGGCCGTGGTGCACGCGGCGCCCGCCGCGCAGGACCGTCACCCGGTCGGCGGCGCCGAGCGCCTCGCCCACCCGGTGGGTGACGAGGACGACCGCGCCGCCGCCGGCCGCGATCCCGCGCAGCGCGCCGACGAGCCGCTCCACCTCGGCGGGCCCGAGGCTGGAGGTCGGCTCGTCGACGATCAGCACGCGCGCGCCGAGGGCGAGCGCGAGGCCGAGCTCGCCGAGCTGCTGCTCGGGCAGGCTCAGCCGGTCGGTCGGGACGTCGGCGGGCGGCGCGACGCCGAGGCGCGCCGCGGCGTCGGCGAGCCGCGCCCGCGCCTCGCCCGCCGAGAAGCGGCCGAGCCCTCGGCCGAGCGCGACGTGCTCCACCAGCGAGAGCGCCCCGACCAGGGACAGGGTCTGCGGCACCAGGGCGACCGACGCGGCGCGGCGCACCTCGCCGGCGTCGGGCGCCGTGGCGCCGGCGAGGATCCGGGCCAGCGTCGACTTGCCGGCGCCGTTCTCGCCGACGACGGCGTGCACCTCGCTGGCGAGCACGGCGAAGTCGACGCCGTCGAGCGCCACGGTCGACCCGTAGCGCCTGACCACGGCGTCGGCCGCGAGCAGGACCTCGCCGGCGGCGGTCACGAGAAGTCGGGGAGCTTCAGCTCGCCCGACGCGAGCTGCGCGGAGAGCTCGTCGACCTTCGCCTGCAGGTCGGCGGGGACGCCGGGGGCGGCCGCCGCGTTCACCGGGTCGATGCCGATCTCCTTGTTGGCCAGGGTGCCGACCTCGAACCGCTTGCCGAACGTCCCGGCGGCCAGCCGGTCGAGGTAGCCGGTGTAGACCGGGGTGAAGTTGAGGTTCGCCGAGGTGATGTTGACCTCCTTGGCGGCGGCGCTGCCCGCGACGGCGGTGCCGACCGTCGGGACGCCGGCCTGCTGGGCCGCCGGCGCGACGCCGTTGCCCTCGGCCGTGTTGGCGAAGACGAGCTGCGCGCCGCCCGCGACCAGGCCGCGCACGGCCTCCTGCTCCTTCTGCGCCGAGTAGAACTCGCCGGTGAAGACCGACTCGGTCGTCGCGGACGGGTTGGTCGCCTTCAGCCCTTCGAGGAAGCCCTTCAGCGCGGTCTGCACGAACGGGATGTCGGGCCCGCTGACGATCCCGACCTTGGTGACGTCCTTGACGGAGCCGGCGACGACGCCGCCCACGTAGCCGAACTGGCCGAAGTCGTAGGTCCAGCCCTCGACGTTGGGCAGCAGCTTCTGCTCCAGCGTGTTGTCCCCGGTGGTGGCGAAGTGGACGTCGGGGAACTGGGCGGCGACCTTGAGCACCGACGCCGACAGGTCGATGCCGTGGCCGATGATCAGGTCGAAGTCGCGGCTGGCGAACTGGCGCAGGACCGGCTCGGCGGCGTTGGGGTCGCTGAGCTGCTGGCGGACCTGCAGCGTGATCCGGCCCTCGGACTCCAGCTTCTGCAGGGCCTGGGCGGCCCACTGGTTGAAGCCGCCGTCGTTGGTGAGGCCGCTGGTGAGCAACGCGACATTCAGCGGCGCGGCGTCGCCGGAGGCGGCGGGCGCGGATCCGTCCTCGTCGCTCGATCCGCACGCCGCCATGGCGATCATGGCTACGGGCAGGAGGATTGCGGCCAGCAGGCCGCGCAGGGATCTGGGCACCGGGGTTCGTCCTCTGGTCGTGGGTACGGCGTTCGGGTCGAGCGGGGAGAAACCTACCTTAACCAGCGGTTTTGTAGAGTTTCCCGCGTGACTTCGCCCGGAACCCGATCCTCTACCGCGTCCGGTACCGCGTCCGGCGTCGAGGTGCTCTGGTACCTCACCGCTCCGGACGGCCGTGCGCCGTGGTCACCCGGCGGCGTGCGCGACGTGGACTACGCCTATCTCAGGCAGCTCGCGGGCGCGATCGACGGCCTGGGCTTCGACGGCGCCCTGCTGGCCACCGGCCCGCACGACGTCCACGTCCTGGCCGCGGCCCTCGCCTCGCACACCGAGCGCATGCGCTTCCTGCTCGCCGTCCACCCGCCGCTGCTGTCGCCGATGCTGGCCGCCAAGATGGCCGTCACGCTCGACCAGTTCACCCGCGGGCGCGTCCTGCTCAACATCGTCAACGGCGACGCCGCGACGCTCGCCTCGATGGGTTCGGCGCTTGCCCACGACGACCGCTACCGCTACACGGCCGAGTGGATTCCCGCGTGGCGCGCCGCGGTGGCCGGCGACGTCGTCGACGTCGAGGGCGACTTCATCACCGTCCGCAACGGGAAGCTGGCGCTGCCGTCCGTGCAGAAACCGACGCCGCCGCTGTGGTTCGGCGGCGCGTCGCCGGCCGCCGTCGAGGTCGCGGCGCGCCACATCGACACCTACCTCGTCTACGGCGACACGCCGGGCAACACGGCCGAGCGGATCGGCCGGGTGGCGGGCCGCGCCGCCGAGCTCGGGCGGACGCTGCGCTACGGGATCCGGCTCTACGTGATCGTCCGCGACACCGACGACGAGGCGTGGGCCGAGGCCGGCCGGATCCTGCGGACCATGGACCCGGGGGTCGTCGCCTCGATCCAGCGGGCGTTCGCGGGCACCGACTCGCAGGTCCAGCAGCACCAGCTGGCGCTGCACGGCGGCCGGATCCCGGACGATCCGCGCGCGCTCGAGTTCGACGAGGCGCTCTGGTCGGGCTTCGGCCTCGTGCGCCCCGGCGCCGCGACGGCGATCGTCGGGTCGCCCGAGACCGTCCTGCGCCGGCTGCGTGACTTTCAGGCCGTGGGCATCTCCACGTTCATCCTGTCCGGGGTCCCGCTGCTGGAGGAGGCCTACCGGTTCGCCGAGCTGGTCCTGCCGGCGCTCTCGGAGACCGAGGGCGCGCCGAGCGGCGACGCCGCGCTCGGCTACGGCACGCTCGTGGGGGAGGGACGGCGATGAGCGGCGCGACGCACCCGCCGCGCTTCGGCGTCTGGGCGCTGATCGGCGGCACCTGGGCATCCCTGCACCACCCCGACGACCCGGTCGACGCCAGCTGGCGGCGCAACCGGAGCCAGATCCTCGAGGCCGAGGCGCTCGGCTACGACACGACGCTGGTCGCCCAGCACACGATCAACCCGTGGGGCGACGAGCTGGATGGCCTCGAGGCGTGGACCGCGTCGGCCGCGCTGGCCGAGGCGACGGAACGCATCGAGATCATCACGGCGATCAAGCCGTTCCTCTACCACCCGGTGGTGCTGGCCAAGCAGGCGCTGCAGATCGAGGAGATCAGCCAGGGCCGGTTCGCCATCAACCTGGTCAACGCCTGGTACAAACCCGAGATCGAGCAGGCCGGGCTGCCGTTCCTGGAGCACGACGAGCGCTACGCCTACGGCCGGGAGTGGCTGACGGTCGCGCGCTCGCTCCTCGAGGGCCGCCGGACGACCTTCCACGGGCGCCACTTCGACGTCGACGGGTACCTGCTGCGCCCGGAGGACCGCTTCCGGGAGCGCCCGCGCATCTACCTGGGTGGCGAGTCCGAGCCGGCGCGCGCGCTGGGCGCCGACCTCGCGGACCTGTTCTTCATCAACGGCCAGCCGATCGAGCGGGTGCGCGCCATCATCGCCGACGTCGCGCGGCGCGGGCGCGGGGGGCAGCCACCGCTGCGCTTCGGGCTGTCCGCGTTCGTGATCGCGCGCGAGACCGAGGCGCAGGCTCGGGAGGCGCTCGCGTTCGCCTGGGAGATCTCGGCCCACGACGAGCCGAAGGTGGCGGAGATGCTCAAGCACATCGACACCAAGGCGGTGATGTTCCAGACGCACGCCCAGTTCCCCGCGATCGGCACCAACGGCGGGACCGCGGCCGGCCTCGTCGGCACCTACGACCAGGTCGCCGAGCGGATCCGTGACTTCCACGCCGAGGGGATCGAGACCTTCATGCTGCAGTTCCAGCCGTTCGAGCCGGAGATGCGGCGGTTCGCCGAACAGGTCATCCCGCGGGTCCGCCGCCTGGTCCCACCCACCGGCGGCACGCGGGCGGCGGCTCAGGAAGGTGTGGCCTCATGAGCCAGACCGCGAACGGCCGCGCCGGCGGCGCGGTCGGCGTGGCGCGCGTCATCGCCTCCGAGGCGGAGGCGCTCCAGGTCGCCGACGCGCTCGCCGCGACGCTGCGCGACGGCGCGGCCGAGCGCGACCGCGCGGCGCGGGTGCCGGTCGACGAGCTCGCGGCGCTGGGCCGCAGCGGGCTGCTCGGGCTGACGGTGCCGGCGCGCTTCGGCGGCGCCGACGTGTCGACGGTGACCCTCGTCGAGGTGTTCCGGCGGCTCGCGGCGGCCGACCCGTCGGTGGCGCAGGTGCCGCAGAACCACTACGTGTTCGTCTCGGTCCTGCGCCATGACGGCACCGAGGAGCAGCAGCGACGGCTGCTGGGCGAGGTGCTGGCGGGCGCGCGGTTCGGCAACGCCCTGTCGGAGCGTGGCACCAGGCACGTCATGGATATGCGGACCCGGCTGCTGCCGGCGGCCGACGGGACGCTGCGCCTCAACGGCACCAAGTACTACTGCACGGGCGCGCTGACGGCGCGCTGGATCCCCGTCTTCGCGCTCGACGAGCGGGACCGGCTCGTGGTGGCGTACGTCCCGCGCGACGCGGCCGGCGTGGAGGTGCTGCAGGACTGGACCGCCTTCGGGCAGCGGGCGACGATGAGCGGCACGACGCGGCTGGTGGACGTGGCCGTCGCGCCGGAGAACGTCGTGGCGCACTGGCACACCTATGAGCGGCCGCAGGTGGCCGGCGCGTTCGGCCAGATCCTGCACGCGGCCATCGACGTCGGCATCGCGGGCGCCGCGCTCGCCGACGGGGCGCGGTTCGTGCGCGACAAGGCCCGGCCGTGGTTCGAGGCCGCGGAGGAACGCGCCGCCGACGAGCCGCACGTGCTCCTGCGCTTCGGTCAGCTCGGCGCCAGGGTGCACGCCGCGGAGGCGCTCCTGCGGCGCGCCGCCGAGGCACTCGACGCGGCGGGGGCCGAGGGGCCGCCGCCGAGCGCCGAGGCCGCGGGCGCGGCTTCCCTGGCGGTCGCGGAGGCGAAGGCATTCGGTGGTGACGTCGCGGTCGAGGTCGCCAGCGAGATCTTCGGCCTGATGGGCGCCTCGGCGGCCGACGCCGCGCACGACCTGGACCGCCACTGGCGCAACGCCCGCACGCACACCCTGCACGACCCCGCGCGCTGGAAGTACGTGCACAACGGCAACCACATCATCAACGGCGTGCTGCCGCCGAACCACGGCCTGATCTAGCCGGACACCGGCTTCAGGCGTCCGTGGGCGACGGCGCGCCGAAGGCGTGCAGGAAGGTGTCGACGGCCGCCCGCGCCACGGCCCGTTTCTCGTCGTCGGGGACCGCCCGGGTGCCGAACCGGGCTCTGGCCTCCAGTGAGCCGGTCAGCAGGGCGGCGAGCTGTTCGGCCGCCGCGGCCGGGTCGGTCAGCCGTAGGCGGCCGGCCAGGGCGAGCCGGGCCAGCCGGTCGGCCAGCGCCTCGGTCACCGGGCTCGCCGCCCGTCCCTGGATGATGTCGAGCAGGTCGGGGAACTGGTTGATCTCCGCGTACAGGAGCCGGCGCAACGCCCAGCCCCGCTCGTCGCAGAAACAGCCGATGAGGCGGTAGCCGACGTCCTCCAGCAGGACGCGGACATCGCCGTCGAGGTCGCGCAGCCCGTCGACGGCGGCGAGGTTCTTCGCCAGCGCCTTGTCGGACTCGGCGGCGATCGCGGCCCGCAGCAGGGCCTGCTTGTCGCCGAAGTGGTTGTAGATCGTGTGCTTCGCGACCCGGGCCTCGGCCGCGATCATGTCCAGGGTCGCCTGGGCGTATCCCTCGCGGGCGAACACCATGAACGCCGTGCCGAGGATGGCCTCTCGTCTGTCGGCGCGCCGGCGGGTTCCCGCCCGGCCGGGCGCCGTGGCCGCGGACGAGTCGAGTGTGGCCCCGGGTCCGGCCGGTCCGGCCGGTCCGGCCGGTCCGACCGCGCCGGCCGTCTCGGCCAGGACGGAGGTCATCCGTGTTCCGCCAGGTGTCACCGGGCGGGTCAGTCGTTCACCGCTCGCCGGCCCGCTCATGGCCTCACGGTATCGCCATCCCCTCCTCCAGCCTCGGGACAGCGATCAGACGAGGGCGATGTGGGAACGCTTACGGGCGCTATAGTGCACTGGTCAGTGCAGAACTGTGCACCAACCTGGAGGTGGCCTGGTGGCTGGATCCTTGGACGCGGATCGGCTTGATCCCTCCCTTCGGCGACTGATCGCCGTGGTCCTGCTCGGCGGGATCATGGGAATCCTCGACGGGTCGGTGGTCGCCGTCGGGGTCGACACCCTCGCCACCCAGCTGGACGCCTCGCTCGGCACGATCGGATGGGTCTCCACCGGCTACCTGCTGGCGCTCACCATCGCCATTCCGGTCACCACCTGGGCCGTCGACCGGTTCGGCGCGCGACGGCTGTGGCTGGCCGCGCTGCTCGCCTTCCTCGCCGCGTCCGTCGCCTCCGGGCTCGCCTGGAACGCCGCCAGCCTGATCGCCTTCCGGGTGCTCCAGGGGCTCGCCGCGGGGGTCCTCGACCCGCTGGTGCTCGTCCTGCTGGCCCGCGCCGCCGGTCCGCGCCGGGCGGGCCGGGTCATGGGCCTGATGGGGATGGTGCTGTCGGCCGGTCCCGTGCTCGGCCTGATCATCGGCGGGCTCATCCTGGAGCACGCCTCCTGGCGCTGGATGTTCCTGATCAACCTGCCCATCGGGGTGGTCGCGCTGCTCGGCGCGGTACGGGTGGTACCCCGGGACGCGGCGCGCGTCGAGGAGACCCCCACCCGCCTCGACGTCGTCGGGGTCGCCCTGCTCGGCCCGGGGTTCGCCGCGATCGTGCTGGCCCTCACCCAGGCGGCCGAGCGCGGGGCGGTCCTGGCTGGGCAGGTGCTCGTCCCCCTGGTCATCGCCGTGGCACTGCTCGCCGGCTACGGGCTGCACGCCTCGCGACTCACGACCCGGCGGCGCACCCGGCCCCTGATCGACCCACGGCTGTTCACGAACTCCGGGTTCTCCGCGAGCGTGGCCATCATGACCCTGGTCGGCCTCGCGACGTTCGCGACGATCTTCGTGTTGCCGCTGTACTACCAGCAGCAGCAGGGCCGGGGCACGCTCGCGGCGGGGCTGCTGGTAGCCCCGTTCGCCCTGGCCGCGGTCATCGCCATGCCGCTGTCCGGCCGGCTCTCGGACCGGTTCGGTGCCCGCGTCCTCGTCCGCGGCGGCGCCGTCGTCGCCGCGCTCGCCGAACTCGGGTTCACCCGGATCGGCCCGCAGACGAGCGAGGTATGGCCAGCGCTCGCCGCGTTCGTCCTCGGTGCCGGGCTCAGCTTCGTGGGCGCGCCCACGATGGGGTCGCTGTACCGAACGCTGCCGGCGGCGGCCGTGCCCCAGGGCAGCTCGGTCCTGTACATCCTCAACCAGCTCGGCGCGGCGATCGGCGTCGCCGTCGTCACCCTCATCCTCGCGACCGTCGGGAACGGCGGCTCCGACCCGATGGCGGGCTTCCACGGGGTGTACTGGTTCGCCATGGGCACCCTCGTGGTCATCCTGGCCGCCAGCGTCCTGCTTCCCGGGGGCGAGGCGGGTCCGACCGTCGCGCCCCCGGCCGCGGGGGAGGACTCGTCCGCCGGGGCGGCGGTGCCCACCCAGCAGATCACCGAGCCCGTGGCGGTGACGAAGCGGGCCGAAATGTAAACGTTTGATGACGGCGTGTTACAATGTCGGGATACCTTCGCCTTCCTCCGGCGGGGCCCGAGCGATGGAAGGGTGGTTCCCACGCCCACGGCGAGCGGCTCGGTCCGCGACGAGGAACCACGCAGCCGTCGGATCCGGCGGGATTTCCTGGCCAGTCGGCGGGATCTGTTGGACGCCGTGGAACGACTGCTCGCGAAGCAGGGCGGCCGGTTCAGCCTGATCGAGCTGGCGGCCGAGGCCGGGGTGTCCACGGCCACCGCCTACCGGCATTTCCCGGATGTCCCCGCCGCCCTGGACGCCTACTACACGCAGCTCGTCGAGCGCCTGGTCACCCACATGGAGGCGGTGCCGGCCGGGCCGGACGCGCTGCGCCGGTTCGCCGCGGTGTGCGAACTGTGGGTCCGCGAGGCCGTGGGCTGGGGCCCGGCCGTCGTGCACGTCCGGTCCTCCCGCGGCTTCCTGCAGCGGCTGCGCGCGGACGACCCGATGATCGGGCGGCTGTTCGGCGCGCTCGCGCCGATGCTGGCCGCGCTGGCCGACGCCGGCTTCATCCCGGCCACCTCCGCCGAGTACGGGGTGCTCCTGTGGGTCACCGTGTTCGACGAGCGGGTGGTCGTCGACCTGCACGACAGCCTCGGCTGGCCGGCCGCGCGGATCGCGTCCGAGCTGACCGGCAGCGTCCTGCGCGCGCTGGGCCGGCCCGCCGGGGCCGCCGGCTAGCCGGGACCCCACCCGACTCGCGGCGGCGTCGGCGCTCAGCCGAGCACGGCGGTCGCCTCGATCTCGACGAGCAGGCCCGGCCGGACCAGTGCGCAGACCACGGTCGTGCGGGCCGGTGGGTCGGTGGGGAAGGCCTCCCGGAACACCACGTCCAGCTCAGGCGCGGCGGCGGCGTCGGTCAGGTAGCACACGCAGCGCGCGACGTCGGTCAGCCGCCCGCCCGCGGCGCCCAGGACCTCGGCGATCTGGCGGAAGACGTCGCGGGCCTGGCTGTCCACCGTGCCGCCGCGCGGCCGGCCGGTCGCCGGGTCGAGGGCGACGCAGCCGGAGAGCACGAGCAGGCGGCCGACCCGGACAGCGGCGCTGATCGGGGCGAGGCCGGCCAGCCCGGCCGGCAGCGGCATGGCCTCTCGGGCGGGAACGGGTCGGTCGACGGCCCCGCCCTCGGCCGCCGCGCCGCCTACCACCCGGGCACCGCCCGCCCCGCCGCCGGCCTGATCATCTCGCCGGTCAGCTCGTCGACGCCCGCCGCGCCGAGCAGCTTGACCGTCGTCGAGATCTCCTCGCGGAACAGCTCCAGCAGTCGGCTGACGCCCTCCTCGCCGCCGGCGGCCAGTGCCATGGCCGCCGCCCGGCCGAGCACGACCACGTCCGCGCCGAGCGCCAGCGCCTTGACGACGTCCCCGCCCCGGCGGATCCCGGAGTCCAGCGCGACCGGCACCTGCCCGCCGAGCGCCGCGACGATCTGCGGTAGCTGGTCGAGCGCCGCGGGCACCGCGTCGAGCTGGCGCCCGCCGTGGTTGCTGACCAGCACGGCGGCGGCGCCCGCCCGCGCCGCCGCCACGGCGTCGGCGCCGGTCAGGACGCCCTTGGCCAGCCAGGGCAGCGGCGAGTCCGCCATCCGCTCGGCCAGCTCGTCCCAGGTCCAGATCGGCTCCCGGCGGACGAACAGCTGCCCGAGGGTGCCGGCCAGGTCGGCCGGGCCGGCGTGCGGGTAGTTGCCGCTGACCACGTCGACGTCGACGTCGAACCGGTTGCGCATGTTGCGCTCCCGCCAGCCGGCGGTCGGGCAGTCCAGGGTGAGGCAGACGGCGGAGAACCCGATGTCGGCGGCCCGCCGCAGCATCGCGGCGAAGTTCGCCGGGTTGCCCATCGGGTGCAGCTGGGCGATCCGGGCGGCGCCGGGGGCAGCCGTCGCGACCTCCTCCCAGGAGTACGAGCCCGCCTCCGGGACGATCGAGGCCACGCCGGCCTTGGCGTTCGCCCGGGCGACCGCGAGCTGGCCGTCCCGGTGCAGCAGCCGGTCGGCGCCGAACGGGCTGGTGAGCACGGGCATGGACAGCTCGATGCCGAGGAAGGTCCTGGTGAGGTCCGGCTCGCCCGCCCCGGTCATCAGCCGGGGCAGCACCGACCAGCGCTCGAAGGACGACAGGTTCGCCCGCAGCGTCTGCTCGCCGCCGGAGCCGCCGTCGAGGAAGTCCCAGACCGGCGGGGGCAGCGCGCGGCGGGCAGCCTCGAAGATCTCCCCGACCGTGGCGAACCGGTCGGAGGAGGTGAAGGAGACGAACGGGTCGGCGCCCTTGTCGGCCGGGGCGGCCGCGGCCGGCGCGGCCGGCGGGGCGCCGGGTCGCGTGGCCCCGTCCGGGGCCGAGACGTCAGCGGCTGTCACGGGTCACTCCACTCCTTTCTGTGATCAGTCAGCGGGCCCGTTCCGGCGCGGCCCTGGCGCGGTCGGGCGCCCGGGCCTCCCCGGCACCCGGGGCCACGGCGCCGGCGAGTCGGGATCAGCCGGCGAGCAGTTGCCGGTCCGACGGGGCGTCTCCGAGCCCGGCGATGATGTCGACCAGCCCGGCCGGCGTCAGCGCCGCCTTCTCCGGCCCGGCGACGTCGTAGACGACCCGGCCGCGGGCCATCACCAGCAGCCGGTCGCCGACCTCGATCGCGTGCCGCATGCTGTGCGTGATCATCAGCGACGCGCAGCCCAGCCGCTCGTGCGTCCGCAGGGTGAGGTCGAGCACCCGGTCGCGGGTTCGGGGGTCCAGCGCCGCCAGGTGCTCGTCGAGCAGCAGCAGCCTGGGCCGGCGCAGGCCGGCCATCAGCATCGTCACGCTCTGGCGCTGGCCAGCGGACAGCAGCGCGACCGGGTCGGCGAGGCGGTGCTCGAGGCCCAGCCCGAGCATGGCGAGGTCGGCGCGCATCCCCGCCTGCCGGCCGCGGGTGACCGCGGGCAGCAGCCGGCGCCGCCGGCCGCGCGCCCCGGCCAGCGCGAGGTTGTCGGCCAGGGAGAGGCCGGGCGCGGTGCCGGCGAGCGGGTCGTCGAAGACCCTCGCCACCGCCGCCGCGCGGGCGTGGTCGGGCAGCCGGGTCACGTCCCGGCCGTCGAGCAGCACCCGGCCCCGGCTCGGCCGGTGCGTTCCGGCGACCACGCCCACCAGGCTGCTCTTGCCCGCGCCGTTGCTGCCGACGACGGTGACGAACTGGCCGGCCGGGATCTCCAGGTCGACGTGGTCGAGCGCGACGACCTCGGTCGGGGTGCCGGCGTTGTGCACCAGGCGGACGCCGTCCAGCCGCAGCATCAGCCCACCTCCTTCACCGTCGCCGCCGCGCCGCGGGGGCGACGGGCTGGGCTGCCCCGGCGCAGCGACCGGCCGAGCTCGGGCAGGTAGCGGTTGAGCGCGACCGCGGCGACCAGGGTGAGGGCGGTGATGCCGGCCAGGTCGGTCGCCTGCAGCCCGGCGCGCAGCGCGCCGACCAGGACCAGCCGGTACACCAGCGTGCCGGCGAGCACGGCGACGATCACCCGGCCGACCCGTGACGCCCCGCCCGGCCGGGTGATGAGCTCGCCCAGCATCACCGCGCCCACGCCGGCCAGCAGCGTGCCGGTTCCGGTCCCGGAGTCCGCGAAGCCCTGCGACTGCACGATCAACGCGCCCGACAGGCCGGCACTGGCGTTGGCCAGCGCCAGGCACAGCGCGAGCGAGCGGCGGTCGTCGACCCCCTGAGCCCGGGCCATCCGGGCGTTGACCCCGGTGGCCCGCAGCGCGAGGCCGATCTCGGTCAGCAGCAGGTAGCCGACGGCGGCCAGGAACACACCGGCGAACGCGGCCAGAATCGCGACGGTCAGCCAGTCCCGGACGTCTGGAGCGAGGCCGGCCAGCCCGCTGAACAGGGTGCCGCCGTCGCCCAGGCTGATCGACGGCCGCCCCAGGAGCCGCAGGTTCAGCGTCGTCATCCCGATGCTCATGACGAGGCCGGCCAGGATGACCGGAATGCGGAACATCAGGTGCAGCCCGGTGGTCACCAGCCCGGCCGCGGCGGCCCCGGCGACGGCGACGAGCATCGCCAGCGGCACGCCCGCGCCGTGGTTGAGCAGCACCGCGGCGAGCGCGCCACCAAGGGTGAGGCTGCCGTCGACGGTGAGGTCGAAGTCCTGCCGGATGCGGATCACCAGGTAGATGCCCATGACGACCGGCACCAGCGGGAGGCCGGCGATCAGGGTGTCCGTGAGGAGATATCGCATGGCTACCCCGTCGCCGCGGCCGGCAGGGTCACCCCGAGCGCGCTCAACGTGTCGCGGTTGACGCCCCATTCGAGCGCGCCCGGCCGGCCGAACGGAGTGTCGGCCGGGATCGCGCCCTCGATGATCTTCGCGGCGACGCCGGCGGACGCGACGCCGAGGTCGGCGTAGCTCGGGCCGAGGGTGGCCAGCACCCCGGTCGTCGCCGCGTCGCCCGAGGTCAGGTACAACGGGATCTTGTTCGACAGGGCGACCGCGCCGACCGCCGCCACTCCCGACGCGACGGCCGCGTCGGGGCCGACGAGGATCGTGTCGGTCCGGCCGACCAGGGAGCGGGCGGCGCTCTGGACGTCGCCGGCGCCGGCGACCGTCGCCTCGGCCAGCGACATCCCGGGGCGCCCCTCGACCGCCGCCCTGAGCTGGGCCACCCACACCTGGCTGTTCTCGTTCGACGGGTCGTAGATCGTCCCGATCCGCCGGGGCGCCGGGGTGACCTCGGCCAGCTCGTCGAGCAACTGGGCCGGATCGATGAAGTCGATCGTGCCGGTGACGTTGCGTCCCGGGTGGTCGAGGCTGTCGGCCACCTTGCCGCCCACCGGGTCGCCCATCGCCAGCGCGATGATCGGATGGGTCTTGTCCTGCTGGGCCATGGCGATGACGGCCGGGGTCCCGATGACCGCGATCAGCGAGGCGTCGGAGCGGGCCAGGTCGCGGGCGATGCTCTGGATCAGCGACGGGTCGCCGTTCGCGTTGCGGACGCTGAAGCTGACCGTCCGCCCGGCCAGCTTCGCCGTGAGCTCCTCCTTGAACGCCGTCTCCAGGGTGGTGACGACGTCGGCCTGCGCGACCTCGAAGATGCTGACCTTGACCGGGTCCGAGCCCGTGGCCGACGGGCCCGCCGATCCGGACGAGCCCGCGCAACCCGCGGCGGCGAGCACGCCCACCAGGCCGATGACGCCAAGGAGCGCCCCTGCCGCCCGGCGGCGCCGTGTTGCCCTGATCTTCATCTCACCTCCAGATCTGAGAAGTTCTTCTCAAGTCAGGATTGGAGCGGTATGTTTCCCGAGAATGAAGATCTAGAGCGGTTTGAGTTACTAAATGCTCACATGGTGCATCGATAGATCAGATCATTTATCTGAGGGCGACTTTGGGTTGTCGCATGGGAACTTTAGGTGTCGGAAAGCCTGGCGCCTGGTCGGTTGGCCGGCGCCGTCAGAGGCCGGTGTCGCGGGCGAGGAGGTCCTCGTCGGTCTCCCGCCGGACCAGGAGCCGGGCCTCGCCGTCGGCGACGGCGACCAGCGGAGGGCGGCCCACCAGGTTGTAGGTGGAGGCGAGGCTGTGGTGGTAGGCGCCGGTGCAGGCGACCGCGAGCAGGTCGCCGGCCTGGACGTCGCCGGGTAGCGGCACGTCGCGCGCGAGGACGTCGCCGGCCTCGCAGTGCCGGCCGACGACGGTGACCGGCCGGGCGGCGGCGAGGCGCGGCCGGCCGATGAGGTCGATGGTGTAGCGGGCGCCGTAGAGCGCCGGGCGGGGGTTGTCGCTCATGCCACCGTCGACGGCCACGAAGGTGCGCACCCCGGGGACGTGCTTGACGGTGACGACCCGGTAGAGGGTGAGGCCGGCCCGGGCGACCAGGGCACGGCCGGGCTCGATGGTCAGCCGGGGCACCGGAAGCCGGTGCCGCTCGCACTCGTAGGCCAGCGCGCCCGACAGGCGGTGGGCGAAGCCGGCGAGGTCGAAGCCGTCGTCGCCCGGCAGGTAGCGAACCGCGTGCCCGCCGCCGACGTTGAGCTGGGACAGCGTGACCCCGTGCCGGTCGCGGACCGCGGCGAGCAGGCCGATCATGCGGCGGGTCGCCTCCTCGAGCAGCCCGACCCGGGTGATCTGCGAACCGACGTGGCAGTGCAGGCCGACGAGCCGCAGGCCAGGCTGGGCCAGGATCTGGCCCACCGCGTCCGCCGCGGCACCGCTCGCCAGCGAGAAGCCGAACTTCTGGTCCTCCACGCCGGTGTTGATCGCCTGGTGGGTGTGGCCGTCGACGCCCGGGGTCACCCGCAGCAGCACCCGCTGGTCGTGGGCCAGCAGGCCGAGCCGTCTGATCTCGTCGGCCGAGTCGACCACGATCCGGCCGACCGGGTAGTCGAGCGCCGCCTTGAGGTCCTCCGTCGTCTTGGCGTTGCCGTGCAGGACGAGACGGTCGGCGGGGAAGTCGACGGACCGGGCCACGGCGAGCTCGCCGGCGGAGCAGACGTCCAGCGACAGCCCCTCCTGCGCCACCCAGGCGGCGACCGCCCTCGTCAGCAGGGCCTTGCCGGCGTAGCACACCTCGACGCCGGGCAGCGCCGCCCGGTACTCCCGGCATTTTCGCCGGAACCCCTCCTCGTCGAGCACGTAGGCCGGCGTGCCGAACCTCGCGGCCACGGTCGTCATCGGCACACCCGCGACGCGCATCTCGCCATCGGTGCCCAGCACCGCGCTGTCCGGCCACACGCCGGAGGCCAGCTTCGACCGCAGCGAGGTCCGTAGGCTCGGGATGAGCTCACCCAGCGTCATCGTCCGCTCCGGGATCCGGGGCGCTGGCCCGTCGCCGGCGCCGTCGGCTCCAGTTCATGCCCGGGGCGGCGCCGCCGGGAAGGGACGCTGACGCCGCCGTGACGGCGCCGGGGCGAATTTCTACGGTTCGTTTAGACCGTGGAAGGCGCGGTTCGTCCGTCGGCGCTGGCGCGGCCGTCGGCCGGGCCGCGGCCCGGGTCGCTGGCGGGGTCACGGCCCGGGTCGCTGGCGGGGTCACGGCCCGGGTCGCTGGCGGGGCGTCGGACCGCCGCGCCGGGGCCCGTTCCCCCGGCGCGGTCGGCGGCCCGCAGGGCCGGCGCCACGTGGGCGAGCGCCTCGCGCAGGATGTCGGCCAGCGGCCGGTCACCGGTGACGACGACGAAGCCCTCAGCGGCCGCCCCCGCGTCACCGCTGTCGCGCACCCAGTGCGCCAGCGCGACGCGGGCGGCGGCGGAGACCGCCGCGGCGAGCACGGCGGGCGCGAGGGGGCCGTCGTCGCGGAGCCGGTCCGCGATCGCCGACGCGAGCGGCTGGCGGATCGTGGCCACCGCGTCGAGGAATTCCGCGCGCAGTCGCGGCGTCGACGCGATCAGCGTGAGCGCGTCGTTCGCGGGCTCGGTCGCGTACTGCTCGACGACCGCCTCGACGACCGCCTCGTCGAGTGGTTCGGACGCCGGCCGGGCGCGCAGCGCCGCCGCGACCCGCAGCGCCCGCTCGGCGGTGATCGCCGCGACGATCGCCTGCTCCCGGCTGGAGAAGTAGTTGTTGTAGGTCCGGGGGGACACCCCCGCGGCCTCGGCGATGTCGTCGACCCGCACGTTCTCCGGGCCGTGCTCCAGCGCCAGCCGCAGCGCCGCCGCGCTGAGGGCGGCTCGGGTGGCGACCTTCTTGCGCTCGCGCAGCCCGCCACTCTCGTCCACCGCCATGCCCGCGAGCGTATCAGCAAGATGCGGACACGCATTTTTGCGCGAAGGCATTTTTGCGTGCGCGCATCTTTGGGTACGCTGTGCTGGCACTCGGCGCCCTGGAGTGCGAACGAGGTGGCCGGGACCGGCGGGATCTGCCGATCCAGCCGTCGCGGGCGCCGGCGCCGGCCACCTCGCCACAGCCCAGGCCCGACAGCCCAGGGCTCGACAGTCCTGACTCGACCCAGTCCAGGGAGAGGACCAACCGACATGGCCAAACTGATCGCCTTCGACGAGGACGCGCGCCGCGGGCTCGAGCGCGGCATGAACACCCTGGCTGACGCGGTGAAGGTGACGCTCGGCCCGAGGGGCCGCAACGTCGTGCTGGAGAAGAAGTGGGGCGCTCCGACCATCACCAACGACGGGGTCTCGATCGCCAGGGAGATCGAGCTTTCGGACCCGTGGGAGAAGATCGGGGCCGAGCTCGTCAAGGAGGTGGCGAAGAAGACCGACGACGTCGCGGGTGACGGCACCACCACCGCCACCGTGCTGGCGCAGGCGCTGGTCCGCCACGGCCTGCGCAACGTGGCCGCGGGCGCCGACCCGCTGGCTCTGAAGCGGGGCATCGAGAAGGCCGTCGATGCCGTCGTCGAGCAGTTGCGCACGATGGCCCAGGAGATCGAGACCAGGGAGCAGATCGCCGCGACCGCGTCGATCTCCGCCGCGGACACCACCATCGGCGAGCTGATCGCCGAGGCGATGGACAAGGTCGGCCGGGAGGGCGTGATAACGGTCGAGGAGTCCAACACCATGGGCCTCGAGCTGGAGTTCACCGAGGGCATGCGCTTTGACAAGGGCTACGTGGCGCCGCACTTCATCACCGACCCGGACCGGATGGAGACGGTGCTCGACGAGCCGTACCTGCTGTTCACCACCTCGAAGATCGCGTCAGTCCAGGAGCTGCTCCCGCTGCTGGAGAAGGTGATCCAGGCGGGCAGGCCGCTCGCGGTCATCGCCGAGGACGTCGAGGGCGAGGCGCTGGCCACGCTGATCGTGAACAAGCTGAAGGGCACGTTCAAGTCGGTCGCGGTCAAGGCGCCCGGCTTCGGGGAGCGCCGCCGGGCGATGCTGCAGGACATGGCGGTCCTCACCGGCGGCCAGGTGATCAGCGAGGACGTCGGGCTCAGGCTGGACAGCGCGGACCTCCCGCTGCTGGGCAGGGCCCGCAAGGTCGTGGTGACCAAGGACGAGACGACGATCGTCGAGGGCGCCGGGGACGCCGAGCAGATCCGCGGCCGGGTCAACCAGCTCCGCCTGGAGATCGAGAAGTCGGATTCGGACTACGACCGGGAGAAGCTCCAGGAGCGGCTCGCCAAGCTCGCCGGTGGAGTGGCCGTGATCAGGGCGGGCGCGGCCACCGAGGTCGAGCTGAAGGAGCGCAAGCACCGCATCGAGGACGCGGTCCGCAACGCCAAGGCCGCGGTCGAGGAGGGCATCGTCGCCGGCGGCGGCGTAGCCCTGCTGCAGGCCGCCGCCGCGGCGTTGGCCGGGCTGCGCCTGTCGGGCGACGAGGCGACGGGAGCGAACATCGTCAAGGTGGCCGCCGAGGCGCCGCTCAAGCAGATCGCGGTCAACGCCGGCCACGAGGGCGGTGTCGTGGCGGCGAAGGTCAGGACGCTCGAGCCGGGCATGGGCCTCGACGCCGCCACCGGCGAGTACCGCGACCTGGTGGCCGCCGGCATCATCGACCCGGCCAAGGTGACCCGCTCGGCGCTGCAGAACGCCGCGTCGATCGCCGCCCTGTTCCTGACGACCGAGGCCGTCGTGGCCGACAAGCCGGAGCGGGAGCAGGCCGCGGCGGGCCCGGACGCGGGTGGCATGGATTTCTGACCCTGTTCCCCGGGAGTGGTCTGTCCCGCCGTTCGGACAGACCACTCCCGAGGCCGCGCTGGGGTCGGGCCCGCGCGCGAAACCACCGGCGTCTGTGCGCCGGGCGGGCGGCGCGCTTCTCGACCACCCGCCCGCGGCCAGGCGCAGTGGGCGCCGGCCGGCGGCGCGTTACCGCTTGTTCAGCTGGCCCGCGTCGACGGGCACGACGGTGCCGGTCACGTAGCGCGCCTCGTCCGAGACCAGCCACGCGATGGCGTTGGAGATGTCCACCGGCTCCACCAGGTCGACCGGCATCGCGTTGGACAGCGCGTGCGCGAGCGCCGGCGACCTTTCCATGATGGCGGCCAGGTTCCCGTCGCCGGCCATCGGCGTGCGCACGGCGGTGGGGGCGACGCTGTTCACCCGGATGCTGAACGGCGCCAGGAAGTTGGCCCACGAGCGCATCAGCCCGATGACGCCGTGCTTGGCGGCGGTGTAGCCCAGGAAGCCCGCCACCGGGATGCCCACGCCGATCAGGCCGCCCGTGGAGCTGGTCAGGACGATCGACCCGCCCTGGTTGCGCTCGATCATCGGCTGGATCGCGACGCGGCCGGTGTTCCAGACGCCGGTGAGGTTGACGCCGATGACGTCCTCCCACTCCTGCTCCTCCGAGGCGCTGCCGCCACCCGCCCCGATGCCGGCGTTCGCCAGCACGATGTCGACGGCTCCCAGCTCGGCCACGCCCTCGTCGTAGGCCTGCCGCAGCGCGGAGACGTCGCGGACGTCGGCCTGCCGGGCGACGATGCGCCGGCCGGTCGCCTCGACCTCCTTCACGGTCTGCGCGAGCTCGTCGGCCGTGCCCATCGGGTACTGCACCGACGGGATCTGGGCGCAGATGTCCACCGCGATGATGTCCGCGCCCTCCTGCGCCAGCCGGACCGCGTGGCTGCGGCCCTGGCCGCGCGCGGCGCCGGTGATGAACGCGACCTTGCCGTCCAGCTTTCCCATCTACCTGTCCTTAGCTTGGAATACGGGGGACGTGGGCCAGGCATGTCACGAGGACATGCGGGCGCCTGGGTTGAGGTGCCCTAGCCGACGGTGATCGGCAGGGTTTCCCAGCCGCGCATCGTCGACGTGGAGGACAGCGCGGCGTTGTCCCGGTCGACATTCCACCGGGGGAAACGGTTCAGGAACTCCTCCAGCGCGACCTTGGCCTCGAGCCGGGCCAATGCGGCGCCCAGGCAGTAATGAGGGCCGAAGCCGAAGGTCCGGAGGTAGCTGATCTTGCGGTGGACGTCGAACCGGTCGGGCTCCGACCAGCAGCGTTCGTCCCGGTTGGCCGACGCGACGAGGAGCATCATCACGCTGCCGGCGGGCACCGCGGCGCCGTGCAGCTCGACGTCGGTCGTGACGTACCGGGCCAGCGCGTGGCCGGTCGGCTCGAACCGCAGCGTCTCCTCGATCGCGTTCGGGATCAGCCGTGGGTTCTCGACCAGCTCGGCGCGCTGGTCGGGGTACTCGGCGAGCAGCGTGGCGAGCCAGCCGATCAGCCGCGCCGTGGTCTCGTTGCCCGCGCCGGCGAGGACGGTGACGTAGGTCAGGATCTCCTCGCGGGTCAGCGTGCGGGTGACGCCGTGCATGTCGGTGAACTCGGCCCGCAGCAGCTCCGTCATCAGGTCGTCGGACGGGTGGCCGGCGCGCCAGTCGATGTAGTCGGCGAACAGGTCCGTGTCCATGAGCGCCTTCTTGGACACCTTCATCTGCTGCCCCGGCTCGGTGCGCAGTTTCGCGTCGGCGCGCTCGCGGACCGCGAGCTGGTCCGATTCCGGGATGCCGAGCAGCATCCCGATCACCCGCATCGGGACCTCGTTCGCGAACTCCGTCATGAGGTCGAAGCCGCCGGCGCCGGCGAGCCGGTCGAGAGAGCGTGTGCAGTAGTCCCGGATCTGCGGCTCGAGCGAAGCGACCCGCCGCGGCGTGAACACGCGCGCGAGCAGCTTCCGATGGATGTCGTGGGCCGGCGGGTCCTCCATCAGCAGGGTGCCCGGCGGGATCTCGATGTTGGCCTTGATGACCTCCAGGATCGGGCCCCGGGCCGACGAGAACGTCCGCCAGTCGATTAGCCCACGGTCGATGTCCTCGTAGCGGCTGAGGGCGTAGAAGTCGTGCCTGTCGTTGTAGTAGAGCGGTGTTTCCGTGCGTAACCGCTGGTAGACGGTGTAGGGGTCCCTGGCGATCTCGCGGTCGAAGGGATCCCAGTAGACCGGGTCGTTGCGACTCACCTGGCGAGCCTCCTTCGAGGGCTGGCGCGCCGTGGCCGGCGGCGCCCGCCCGGACTCACGGAAGTTTTAGCGGTCGTTCTAACTTGGTGGGCGACCGCTGTCAACAGAACGGCGCGCGGCGTGGGCGCCCACCGGCGGCTTGCGCGGAGGGTAAATGCGGCGTGACTATCCGGAGTCGCGGTCCGGGGTGTCGGACGGCCTTCCCATGGCGCGTCGAGTGTCGCGCTCGATGCTGCTGCGCGAAAGACGTTCGGGGCCGGCACCCAGGCCGCGCCAGGCGTCCCGCCGGCCTCGGATGGAAGCGTCCGCCATGATGGGGGACCGGCCGTGTCCGTGGCCGGAGCGCCGCGTCGGGAAGGAAGGCGAATGGCCGAGCCTCGTCGGCGCCGAGCGGCGACCGCGGAGAAGCTCACTCGCCTCCTCGACGCGACCGAGGAGATCATCCTGCGCCAGGGCTACGCGGCGGTGAGCTCCCGGGCCGTCGCGGCGAGGGTCGCCATCAACGCCCCGCTCGTGCACTACTACTTCCCGACGATCGACGACCTGTTCGTGGCCGTGCTGAAACGGCGCGCGGAGCAGACCCTGGAGCGGATGGCGGCGGCGCTGGCGTCCGCCCAGCCGTTGCGCGGGTGGTGGGAGCTCGTCTCGGACCCACGCGGGACGGCGCTGACCGTGGAGCTGATAGCGGCGGCGAACCACCGGCCGGCGCTGCGGGGAGAGGTCGGCAAGGTGGCCTACGAGGTCAGGCGGATGCAGGTCGAGACACTGTCCTCGATCCTCGGCGAGTACGGGCTCGACGCGGACGAGTTCCCGCCCGTGCTCATCGCCGCCACGATGCAGGGTCTCGCGTTCGCGGTGGTGGCGGACAGCGTGGCCGGCTATGACACCGCTCCCGAGGAGGCCGCGGCCGCTATGTCACGCCTGGTGGCTCGCCTCGAGGAACGGCGAGCAAGCCGCCGCGCCTGACCCGAGACCGGACGCCCGGCGGCTAATCGGAGGGCTGCGAGCAGGGGCGGCTGCCTGGCGCTGCCCTGGCCAGGGCGGCGCGGACGGACTCCCCGATGATCCCGGCCGCGGCGTCAGGTGCTTCGGGCCATCGCGATCATTCCCTTGAGCCCGAGCCCGGCCCTCGTGCCGCCGTCACACAGGATGTCAGTGCCGGTGAGATAGCCCGGCCGGCCGCTGACGCAGAACGCGAGCAGTTCGGCGATCTCCTCGGGCGCGCCGAAGCGCTTGAGGGCCGCGTAGTCGAGCAGCTTGCCCGCGCCGCTCTGCTCCTCGAGCCGGCCCATCGCTGTGTCGAACGAGCCCGGGGAGACCGAGAGGATGCGCGCGCCCTTGGCGCCGAACGACGCCGCCTGCCGCTGGGAGTACCAGATGACGAAGTTCTTGCTGATGGAATAGGCCGAACCCGGGCGCATCGACGCGGGGCCACGGCTGGCGGCGGCGGTCAGCTTCCTAGTGAACGTCGCGTGGTCTGTCAGGGCCAGTCGGTAGGCGCGCTTCGGGACGATGAAGCCGGGGACCATGTGCCCGGCGATCGAGGCGACGTTGACGAGGGCGAAGCCGGCATCCGCGATGGCTAGCGCGGCCTCGGTGACGTGCACGGTGCCGAGCGCGTTGATCCGCACGATGGTTTCGGCCGAGCCCATCTGCGGGCTGACGCCGGCCGTGTGCACCACGGCCGCGACCTCTCCCGCCTCGCCCGCGCGGGCGAACAGGGCGTCGACCGACTGCCGGTCGGTGATGTCGCAGCGCACGCCGTCGGCGTCGACGTCCAGCGTCTTGAGCTCCGTGACGGCCTCGTCCAGCCGTTCCTGGTTCACATCGCTGATGATCACTCGATGGTCGCGGCCCAGGATCTTGGCGGTCGCGAGCCCCATTCCACCCGCGCCTCCTGTGATGACAGCGGTCTTCACCATCGTTGTCATCTGCCTCCTTTGGCGTGGTTATCGCAGGCTACGACATTCGTCCGGTGTCGGCGGCCAACGGCCGAGAGGGCGGAGTTCTGGGCTGTTTCCCAGGACAGGAGACGACCCGTTCCCAGGACAGGTGACGACGCGGGCCGGTCAGGTTCCTGGCGAGACGGTGGAACCGGGGCGCGGGCGGTGGTGGCCGCCGCGGCTGGGTGGAGACTGCGAGCGTGAGCGGCGTCCGTGGGCTGAGCCCGGCCGGCTCGCCGGCCGGCGTCGGTGAGCCGGCCGGCATGGCGGGCGAGGCCGTGGGCCGTGGGCCGGGCGTCGGCGCCAGGCCGCTGGGCGGGCGGACGGTCGTGGTCACCGGCGCGAGCGCGGGCATCGGCGCCGCGGCGGCGCGGCGCCTCGCCGAGTTGGGCGCCGGGGTCGTGGTGGTCGGGCGCTGCCGGGAGCGGACCGCGGCGGTCGCCGGCGCCATTGGCGCCGTGCCGGTGTTCGCCGACTTCGCCCGGCTCGACGACGTTCGGCGGGCGGCCGACGAGATCTTGGGGCTATGCCCGCGGATCGACGTGCTGGCGAACAACGCCGGGGCGATGTTTCCAGATCGGCGGATGACCGTTGACGGGCACGAGATGACGTTCCAGGTCAACCATCTCGCCGGGTTTCTCCTCACCGGGCTATTGCTGCCTCGGCTGACCACGACGCCAAATTCCCGGGTGATCATGACCAGTAGTGTGATCAACGTGCTCGGATGTCTCGATCTCGACGACCTGGACCGGTTTCGCCGTCCCTACCGGCAGTTCTCGGCCTATGCCGACAGCAAGCTGGCAAACGTCCTGTTCGTGCGCGAACTCACCCGCCGGGCCGCGGCGGCCGGCGGCCCGGCCGCCGGTGGGCCGACGGCGACCGCCTTCCACCCCGGCTTCATCGCCAGCAACATCGGCCGGGACACCCGGCACATAACCAGGCTCAAAGGCCGCTGGTGGAGCCAGTACGTCACGCACACCCCTGGCTATGGCGCGCAGCCGCTGGTCGCGCTCGCCGTCCGCGTCGATCCACGCGCCGTCGACGGGGCCTACCTGCACCGCTTCCGGCGGCACGAGCACCTGCTGGTCTCCCGCGCGGCGCGCGACCCGGAGCTCGCCCGCCGGCTCTGGGACCGCTGCTCCGCCCTCGTCGGCCTGTCCGCCTGACCGCCGCGCCTGGCCCAGCCAGACGGGCGGGGACGGCCCGTACCGACACCGGCGCCTTGACCTCAAGGGAACTTGAGCTTTTAGCGTCGGCTCCATCGGCGGAGGACCGCCACCGCGCCCGCCGGATCGGCACCGGAGGATCACCAGAACTGTCTGACCCCGGTGTTTGTATCCGCTCATGGGGCGTGGACGGACGCGGAAGATGGGTGGTTGGGGCCGATGAGCATGGAGATGGTCGCGTGGTCGTCCCTGTATGGGGCGATGCACACGCAGGATGACCGGCGGTCGTTCTCCTGGGGGACGGTCCGGCGGATCGCGGCGTTCGCCCGGCCGCACCGCCGCCAGCTTGCCTGGTTCCTGCTGCTCAGCGTGGTGGTCGCCGCGCTGGCGGTCGCCACCCCGCTGCTGGCGGGCCGGGTCGTGACCGCGATCGTGGAGGGCTCCGAGACCCACGTCGTGGTCTGGCTGGCCGCGGTCATCGCGGCCATCGCCGTGGCCGAGGCGGCGCTCGGCCTGGTCAGCCGGTGGCTGTCGGCCAGCATCGGCGAGGGCCTGATCCTCGACCTGCGTACCGCCGTGTTCGACCACGTCCAGCGGATGCCGGTCGCCTTCTTCACCCGTACCCACACGGGCGCGCTGGTCAGCCGGCTGAACAACGACGTGATCGGCGCCCAGCGGGCCTTTTCCGACACGCTCTCCGGCATCGTCGGGAACCTCGTCGCGCTGCTGCTCACCGGGATCGTGATGTTCCGGCTGTCCTGGCAGATCACCCTGCTCGCGCTGGTGCTGCTGCCGATCTTCGTGCTGCCGGCGCGGCGGATGGGCGCCCGGCTGGCCCGGCTGGAGCGGGAGGCGGCGAACCACAACGCCGTGATGAGCACCCGGATGACCGAGCGGTTCTCGGCTCCCGGCGCGACCCTGGTGAAGCTGTTCGGCCGGCCCGGCGACGAGTCCGCCGAGTTCGCCCAGCGGGCGCGGCGGGTGCGCGACATCGGCCTGCGCACGGCGATGACGCAGATGGTGTTCGTCACCGCGCTCACGCTCGTCTCGACGCTCGCGCTGGCCCTCGTCTACGGACTCGGCGGCTTCATGGCGCTGCGCGGTGAGCTGGAGCCGGGCACCGTCGTCGCCCTTGCGCTGTTGCTGACCAGGCTTTACGCCCCGCTGACCGCGCTGGCGAGCGCGCGCGTGGAGGTCATGAGCGCGCTGGTGAGCTTCGAGCGGGTGTTCGAGGTGCTCGACCTGACGCCGCTGGTCGCCGAGCGCCCGCACGCCCGGCCGGTGCCCGACGGGCCGGTGCGCGTCGAGCTGGACCAGGTGAGCTTCACCTACCCGGCGGCCGACGCCGTCTCGCTCGCCTCCCTGGAGGAGGTCGCCGTGCTCGACGGCCGAGGCGGCGAGCAGGTGCTGCGAGGAGTGTCGCTGCGCGCGGAGCCCGGGCAGATGGTGGCGCTGGTCGGCTCCTCCGGCGCGGGCAAGTCGACGATCGCCCAGCTCGTCCCGCGGCTGTACGACGTCGACGAGGGCGCGGTGCGGCTTTCCGGGGTGGACGTGCGCGACCTGTCGTTCGAGTCGCTGCGGCGGACCATCGGGATGGTGACCCAGGACGGGCACCTGTTCCACGACACCGTCCGGGCGAACCTGCTGCTGGCGAACCCGGCGGCGGGCGAGGAGGAGCTCTGGGACGCGCTGCGCGGCGCCCGGCTCGCGGGTCTCGTCGCCGACCTGCCGGACGGGCTGGACACGGTGGTGGGCGAGCGGGGATACCGGCTGTCGGGTGGCGAGCGTCAACGGCTCACGATCGCCCGGCTGCTGCTGGCCCAGCCCCGGGTCGTCATCCTCGACGAGGCCACGGCGCACCTGGACTCCACCTCGGAGGCGGCGGTACAGGAGGCGTTGCGGGAGGCGCTCGCCGGCCGGACGGCGATCGTGATCGCCCACCGGCTCTCCACCATCCGTGACGCCGATCTCATTGCTGTAGTCGAGGGCGGCCGGATCATTGAGCAGGGCACCCATACCGAACTGCTCGTCGCCGAAGGCCGGTATGCCGAGCTCTACCGGACCCAGTTCGCCCAGGAGCGCTCGGCCACGGTGCCCGCGCAGGCCTCGGCCGGCGCGGTCCACGAATCGGTGGCCTGATCCCCTCAGCCGGCCGACCACGGAGATCATCGGAGCTGTGGCGGCACCCCGAGACACCCTTTGACCTGGGCCGGCTCGTCGCGATCGGGCATTCGTCAGACGGGTCGTGAGCTCTGGCGTACCGCCGGGGCACGCGACGGTCCGATGTTCCGATGTGTTGTCGGGGGAGGGACGGGGATGGTCGATGTGCCCCTGCACGATGACCGGCGAGGAGTGACAATGACGACCACAGTCGCCGAATCGATCGACGTCGAGGTGCCGATCCGCACCGCGTACAACCAGTGGACCCAGTTCGAGTCCTTCCCGAACTTCATGAGCGGCGTCGAGTCCGTGCAACAGATTGACGCCACCCACACCCACTGGCGGATCAGCGTCGGTGGGACGGAGCGCGAGTTCGACGCGGCCATCACCGAACAGCGGCCCGACGAGCGTGTCGCGTGGAAGAGCACTGGGGGGACGCAGCACGCCGGCGTGGTGACCTTCCACCGGCTCGCCGACGACAAGACCCGGGTGACCGTGCAGCTCGACTGGCAGCCGGACACGGTGGTCGAGAAGGTCGGGGCGGTCGTCGGTGTCGACGACCGCCGGGTGAAGGGCGACCTGAAGAGGTTCAAGTCGTTCATCGAGGAGCGCGGCACGGAAAATCCGACCGGCTCGTGGCGCGGCGAGGTCCCGCGCCCGTGACCGCGGCCGCTTCCTAGATCAGCTGCCTGGGACGCCGGCCCGGACACGGGCCGGCGTCCCGCTGTTTCCAGGACGGCCGGCCGCTGCCGGGCCAGCCGGACGCGTGGTTCCGATTCCGCCCGCCAACCGTGCCCGGCTCAGATGCGCCGGGCACGGTTGGAGCCTCCGGGGCGGGGCAGCCTGTGCGACGGCGGCGCATTCCGGAGATGAACCGCGGCGAACTTCGAGAAACGCCCGGTCACCGCCACCACCCTCAGGACGCCGTCGGGAGGGTCATTGTGGGCAAGGCAGCTGGAATCGATCTGGGCACGACGAACTCCGTCATCGCGGTGGTCGAGGGCGGCCAGCCGACGGTTGTCGCGAACGCGGAGGGATTCCGCACGACACCCTCCGTCGTGGCGTTCACCGACAGCGGGGAGCGGCTGGTCGGAGAACTGGCCCGCCGGCAGGCGATCCTGAACCCGAAGGGGACGATCACCTCGGTCAAGCGTTTCATCGGCCGCCGGTACGGCGAGGTGGCCAGTGAACGCGGGACGGTCACCTACGACCTGGCGCAGGGCCCGGACGGCGCGGCGCGCATCCTCGCCCGGGGGCGGCAGTACGCCCCCGAGGAGATCTCGGCGATGGTGCTGCGCAAGCTGGCCGACGACGCCGGGCGCTTCCTCGGCGAGAAGATCACCGAAGCGGTGATCACGGTGCCGGCGTACTTCAACGACGCCCAGCGGCAGGCGACCAAGGACGCCGGCCGGGTCGCCGGCCTCGAGGTGCTGCGCATCATCAACGAGCCGACGGCGGCGGCGCTCGCCTACGGCATGGACAAGCGGTCCCACGAGACGGTGCTGGTGTTCGACCTGGGCGGGGGAACGTTCGACGTGTCGATCCTGGACGTCGGCGACGGTGTCGTCGAGGTGCGCGCGACCGCCGGTGACACCCACCTCGGGGGCAACGACTGGGACCGGCGGCTCGTCGACTTCCTCGCCGACGAGTTCCGCGACCAGAACGGCATCGACCTGCGCGACGACCCGCAGGCGCTGCAGCGGCTCTTCGAGGCGGCGGAGCGGGCCAAGGTCGAGCTCTCGTCGGTCACGCAGACCCAGGTCAACCTGCCGTTCGTCACCGCGGACGCGAACGGCCCGAAGCACCTGAACACGACGGTGACGCGCTCGCAGTTCGAGAAGATCACCGAGAACCTGCTCGAGCGCTGCATGCCGCCGCTGCGCCGCGCGATGGCCGACGCGAAGATCTCCGAGAACGACGTCGACGAGGTCATCCTCGTCGGTGGCGCGACCAGGATGCCCGCCGTGCAGGCGCTGGTGCGCCGCCTCACCGGCGGGCGCGACCCGAACATGACGGTGAACCCGGACGAGGTCGTCGCCGTGGGCGCCGCCATCCAGGCGGCGGTCATCCGGGGCGAGGTGTCCGACGTGCTGCTGCTCGACGTCACGCCGCTGTCCCTGGGCGTCGAGACGCTCGGCGGCGTCAGCACGAAGGTCATCGACCGCAACACGACCATCCCGGCCCGGCGCACCGAGACGTTCTCCACCGCCGAGGACAACCAGTCGGCGGTGGACATCGTGGTGCTGCAGGGTGAGCGCGAGATGGCGGCGGACAACCGGGCGCTCGGCCGGTTCCGGCTGGAGGGCATCCGGCCCGCGCCCCGCGGGCAGGCACAGGTCGACGTCACCTACGACATCGACGCCAACGGCATCCTGAACGTGACCGCCCGGGACAAGGACACAGGCGCCGAGCAGCGCGTCACCATCTCGGACAACACCAACCTGCCGGCCGACGAGATCGAGCGCATGGTGGCCGAAGCCGAGAGCAACCGCGCCGAGGACACGCGCCTACGGGAGGACGCCGACGCCCGCAACCAGCTCGACACCATCGCCTACCAGGTCGAACGGCGCATCGGGGAGCTCGGCGACCGGGTGCCGGCGCACGAGCGGGCGCGCGCCGAACAGCTCGTCACCGACGCCCGGCAGGCGCTGCGGGAGCAGGGTGACGCGGCCCGGGTCCGCCCGGTCACCAACGAGCTGCAGCAGGTGCTCTACGGCCTCGCGGCCGGGCAGCGCGAGACCGCCGGCACCAGGACAGGCGCGGCGGGCGCCGCCGGTGGCGCGGCGGGCGGCGGGCAGGCGCCGCGCGGGGGCGGGGGCGGGGACGACGAGGTGATCGACGCCGAGTTCACCACCGGCGACGACACCCCCGGGGACCGTGACTGAGCGGCGCGCGGACGCCGGGCGGCCGGGCCCGGCGTCCGACTCGATGCCCGCCGACCCGATGCCCGCCGACCCCACGCCCGCCGACCCCCGCTGCCCCGACGAGGCCGTCGGCTCCGCCGGCGCCAGCGGGGTCGACGACCGGGTCGCGCAGCTGTCGACGGAGCTCGAGAGCTGCCAGCAGCGGCACCTGCGGACGCTCGCGGACTTCGACAACTACCGCCGCAGGACCGCGCGGGAGCTCGGGGCGGCGCGCGGCGCGGAACGCGACCGGGTGGTCCTCGCCTGGCTGCCGGTGCTCGACCACCTCGAGCTGGCCCTGGCCCACGCCGGAGCCGACCCAGGCGCGCTCGTGGACGGCCTGCACGGCGTGCGCCGCCTCGCGCTGGACGCCGTGGCGGCCTGCGGCGTGCGCCGCCTCGACGAGGAGACCGGCATGTACGACCCGGCCAGGCACGAGGTCGGCGCGGTGGTCAACGGCTCCTCCTCGGACCGGCCGGCTCCGGCGGGGGCCGTCGTCGAGGTGCTGCGCCCGGGCTACGAGGCGGACGGACGGGTGCTGCGGCCGGCGTCGGTCGCGGTGAGCACGGGCGGCTCGCCGGCCGCCGGTCCCAGGCCGGGGGCGCCCTGAGATGACTTCGGGCGCGCACCGGGCGAGCCGGGACTTCTACGACATCCTCGGCGTGGCGCGCGATGCCGACGCGGCCGAGATCCAGCGGGCCTACCGGACGCTCGCCCGGCGTTACCACCCGGACATCAACTCCGACCCCGGCGCGGAGGAGCGGTTCAAGGAGCTGTCGGAGGCCTACGACGTGCTGTCCGACCCGGACAGCCGGGCGCGCTACGACCGCTTCGGCCATGACTTCCGCCGGGTGTCCGAGGAGGCCGCGCGCCGGCCGCCGCCCGGCGCGGGGACGGGCGGGGCCCGCCCGCGCGCCGGGGCGGCTGGCTTCGGAGCAGGCGGCTTCGAGGAGTTCGACATCGGGGATCTCTTCGGCGCCGGCAGCGGGTTCTTCCGCCGCTACGGCGGGGCCGGGCCACTGGGCGGCGCGGACCAGGAAGCCGAGATCGAGGTGTCGCTCGCGGAGGCATACCGCGGCGGCCGGCGCCGCGTCAGCCTGGCGGGACCGGGGGGAAGCCGAGACCTCGACGTCACGGTCCCGGCTGGGGTGACCGGCGGCCAGCGGCTGCGGCTGGCCGGCCAGGGCGGCCGGGGCCGGGACGGCGGGCAGCCCGGCGACCTGTACCTGGTCGTGCGGCTGCTGCCCAGCGCGGGGTTCCGGCTCGACGGGCGCGACGTGCACACCGACCTGCGGCTGGCCCCGTGGGAGGGCGCGCTGGGCGCAAAGGTTCCCCTCGTGCTCCCGACGGGCGAGCGGGCGACGGTCACGGTCCCGCCCGGGACGTCCAGCGGGCGCGCGCTGCGCCTGGCCGGTCGCGGTCTGCCCGGCGGAGGGCGCGGGGCCGGTGGCGACCTGTTCGCGCACGCGCGGATCGTGGTTCCGCCCAGACTCGGCCCCCGGGAGGCGGAGCTGTTCCGCGAGCTGGCCCGGGAGTCCTCGTTCGACCCGAGGGGGCGGTCATGACCAGTCTGCTCGCGCCGCGGCGGATGCACGGCGCCGATCTGGATCTGGCCTCGTTCTGCGAGGTCGTCCACCTGCACCCGGACCTGGTCCGGCGGCTGGTGGCGCTGGGCCTGATCGAGGCGCGCGTCGACGCCGACGGCCACTGGTGGATGACGGCGACCGCGGTCGCCCGCGCGGGCCGGATCGAGCGCCTTCGGCGTGATCTCGGCATCACCTACACGGCGACGGGAGTCGTGCTCGACCTCCTCGACCGGATCGACGAGCTCGAGCGGCTCCTGCGCACCCGACCGGCGCGAGGCGAGGCGCACCGCTGGACCTGAACCCGTCTCCTTGACCTCCAGTACGGTTGAGTTCCTATCGTCGCGATCATGGTCGATTCTGAGATCGCCCGTTGGCTCGGCGCGGGGGGCCAACCGTCGCCCCACCTCGTTGCCCCGACGCCCGGCGAGACGTCGGTGCCTGACCTGGACTGGCTGCGCGCGGCCGTCGGCCCGGCGCGCGTCGTCGGCATCGGCGTTCCGACCCACGGCGCCCGGGAGCTGTTCACCCTCGCGCACCGGATCATCGGGTACCTGGCCGACGAGCTGGACTTCCGCGCGGTGGCGATGGACGAACCGGACCGTCCGGGCGCCGCGCTGGACGCCTATGCGCGGCACGGCGACGGCGACCCTGAAGCGATTGTCCGGGAGTTGCACCCGCACCACCGCACCGTCGAGATGCTTCGTCTCGTCGGGTGGATGCGGGACCGGGCGACTCGGACACCGAATGCTCCGCTCCACTTCGTCGGCCTGCTGCCCACGGCGCCGGCCCCAGCCGCCGGCGTCGCCGAGAACGCCGCGGTCGGCGGCCCGCGCGCGAAGGGAGCCGGCCGGAACGACTCACCTGAAGGCGGTTCCGGGAAAGGCGACGATGACGGTGCCGGTACGCAAGGTGATGGCGACGGCCGCGGCGACGAGGTAGCGAACGGCAGAGCGGCCTGGATCGGCTTCGTCGAGCAGTGGCTGGCACAGGCTGTGCTGCGCTGGCACGCACAGACAGCGGCGAAGATCATCGTTCTGAGCGGGATCAGCCACACGGCCGTCGGTCATCGCCGAACCGTGACCACAGGAGCCGCGCCGCCGGTCACGCACCGCAACGCGGGCAGCTATCTGCGGGAGGGCCTGGGGCCCGGCGGTTACGCCTCCCTCGGCCTGACGTTCCACCACGGCGTGGTCGACCTCGGCGAGGGGCCGCACCCGATTCCGCCTCCGCCGGCGGGCACCGTGGAGTCGCTGCTGGGGGCGCCACCGAGGCCGATCGTGCTCGACACCCGCGCCGCGGCGGACACGCCCCTCGAGCGCTGGCTGGCCAGGCCGGCGACCGTGCGCCTGGTTGGCCCGGCGTTCGATCCCGCCGATCCGTCGAAGGCTGCGATGTCCGGCGGATCACTGGCCGAATGGTTCGACGCGGTAGCGCACGTCGGACGGGTCTCTCCAGTTCATCCGCTGGGGTCTTGATCTGAACCGCATTGACGCGGGTCGTCCCTGGACAGTTTCTCGCTGGTACGGCAGACGGCTGACGGCTCTTTGCGGTCGGGCTGGGCTTGCCGTTGGACGGTGTCAGCGGTCGACCGCGGCCATGTTCGCCTCGTCGTGACGCTCGCCGGCGGCCGGAGTGAGGTTGTTCAGCCGGTCGAGTTGGTCGGTGCTGAGTTCGATGCGGTCGGCGGCGGTGTTCTCCTCGACGCGGGCGACTCGTCGGGTTCCAGGGATCGGGGCGATGTCGTCGCCTCGGGCGAGCAGCCAGGCCAGGGCGATCTGTGCCGGTGTGGCGCCGGCTTCGGCGGCGACGGCCGCGACCTCGCCGACGATGCGCAGATTGCGCTGGAAGTTCTCGCCGGTGAAGCGGGGGTTGGTCTTGCGCCAGTCGTCGGCGGGAATGTCGTCGACGGTGCGGATCTGGCCGGTGAGGAAGCCGTGGCCGAGCGGGGAGTAGGGAACGAAGCCGATGCCGAGTTGGCGGAGCAGGGGCAGTAGCTCGGCCTCGGGGTCGCGGGTCCAGAGGGAGTATTCGGTCTGGAGCGCGGCGACCGGGTGCACGGCGTGGGCCCGGCGGATCGTGCTGGGACTGGCCTCGGACAGACCGATGTAGCGGATCTTGCCCTCGGTGACCAGTTCGGCCAGGGCTCCGGCGGTGTCCTCAATGGCGGTGTTCCGGTCGACCCGGTGCTGGTAGTAGAGGTCGATGCGGTCGGTGCCCAGCCGCGTCAGCGAGCCCTCGACCGCGGCGCGGATGTTGGCGGGACTGCTGTCGGCGACGCCAGGGCCGCCACCGGAGTGGGAGACCAGGCCGAACTTCGTGGCCACTACCACCTGGTCGCGGCGACCCTTGATGGCCTGGCCGACCAGTTCCTCGCTGTGGAACGGGCCGTAGATCTCGGCGGTGTCGATGTGGGTGACGCCCAGGTCCAGCGCCCGGTGGATCGCGCGGATCGACTCGGCGTCGTCGAGGCCGCCGCCACTGGTGTAGATCCCGGCCATGGTCATCGCGCCCAGGCCGATCCGGGATACGTCGAGCCCTCCTAGAGACACGTGCTTCATCAGCTAGCTCCTGTTCGCAGTTCTCGCATTCCGGGTTAAGACGGTCATCCGGCTTGCTTTGCCTCGATGCCAGGTGTTCCCCGTGGTGTCGGGCCGGTACGGACCGGGTTCCGCCCGCATGGCCTGCCGGGGTCTGCCGCGGCCGGTCCAGGCGGCGACGCTGATGCAACCAAGTCGCGAGCGCGCGAAGAAGTCACTGCTGGCAGGTGTACTGACAGCCCACTCCTCGTCGCCGGGTTCGTGTCTAGCCTGGATTCGTGGGCAACCGTGACGAGGTCAAGGCGTTTCTCACGTCCCGTCGCGCGAAGATCACGCCCGAGAGGGCCGGGCTGACCACCTACGGCCGCCGTAGACGGGTCCCGGGACTTCGGCGTGGCGAGGTCGCGGACCTGGCCGGTGTCAGCGTCGAGTACTACGCCCAGCTCGAACGGGGCAACCTCGCGGGCGTCTCCGACGTCGTCCTGGACGCCGTGGCCCGGGCACTGCAACTGGACGAAGCCGAGCGCGCTCACCTGCTCGACCTCGCCCGCGCCGCCGGCCCCGCTGCCCGGACGCGCCGCAAGCCCTCGACCCAACAGGTGCGACCCAGTATCCAACGGCTCCTGGATCTCATGACCGAGATTCCAGCGATCGTGAACAACGCCCGCCTGGACGCCGTGGCCGCCAATCCCTTCGGCCGGGCGCTGTTCGCACCTGTCTACGCCACCCCCGGCCGCTCGGCCCATCGGCCGGTCAACCACGCCCGGTTCACCTTCCTCGACCCCCGCGCCCACGACTTCTGGCTCGACTGGGAACGTGCCGCCGACGACAGCGTGAGCACCCTGCGCACCGAAGCCGGCCGTGACCCCCACGACAGGGGACTCATCGACCTGGTCGGGGAACTCTGCACCCGCAGCGATGCCTTCCGTGTCCGCTGGGCCGCCCACGACGTCCGCCTGCACCGCACCGGACGCAAACGCATCCACCACCCCGCCGTCGGCGACCTGCACCTGAACTTCGAGGTCATGGAACTGCCTGCCGACCCCGGCCTGTGCCTGATCGCCTTTCACGCCGACACGGGCTCGGCCGACGCCGACGCCCTGCGCCTCCTCGCGAGCTGGGCGGCAACGCAAGATCCGGCCGGCACCCCTGGGGCCCTGGAAAGGCCGCCGGCGAGTCGCTGAGCCTCGGCGGAGGAGCGGCCCGAAGCGGCCTGGAAACGGGCTGAAACGACGGGGCAGGCCGCGCTAGCGCCGTAAGGCGAACGCATAGCTGCGCAACATGACGGGCTGCAATCGGACCCGGCCAGCTCCTCCAGGTACGACGACGCCGCGGAATGCTCTCCTTCGGGCATCACCACTCGCCACGGCAACCCTGCCGGGAACGCCCGCACCGCGCCAACCGGCTGTCTCACTCGACCTCGAATTCGCCGGACGCCCTGCTGGCGTCACCGAGGTCCAGGTCACCTGGTCTGGTCGTTTGGGCGTTCCCACAGGCATGCGCGGCGCCGCGCAGCCGTCCGCTCTTTCGCGTGAGCCGAGCCGGGGCGTGGACACTCCCTGCCGGTCAGGGCGCGTGCTGGTCAGGGCGCGGAGTCGAACCCGGCCACTCGGCGGAGCAAGGTCCGGGTGGCGGCGAGGAGCCGGTCGTCGGACGGCGGGGCGTGCCCGAAGCTGCCCGGGTCGAAGGCGTGCATGGTCACGTAGAAGAGGACCGCCGTGGTGGCGGGGTCGACCACGGCGTAGGCGCCCGCCGCGGTGCCGGCCTCGAGCAGCGACTGGATCACCTCGACCAGCCGCAGGTGGGGAGCTGGCAGGTCGGGGCGGGGGCGCGGGCCGCCGTGCCGGAACAGGACCTCGTGGAGGTCGTAGTTCTCCCGGAACGCGTCGAAGCTGGCCTGCACACACGCGTCGAGCTTGTCTCCCCAGCCGGGTGACGCGTCGATAGCGGCGGCGATCCGGTCGGCGAACAGGTCCGAGAAGCGTTCCTGGAGCGCGTGGACGACCTCGTCCTTGGACTTGAAGTGCAGGTAGAAGGTGCCCTTGGCCACGCCGGCCGCCCGCGTCAGGTCGTCGATGGTGACCGTGGCGATGCCCTTGCGCATGATCAGCTGTTCGGCCGCGTCCAGCAGGTCGGCGCGGCGTTGCTCGGCTGGTTTGGTGCGCGGCCTCGTCGGCTCGTTCGCGGCCCGGCTCGCTGGTGGCACGGCGTCCACGCTACAGCCGAAGCCCTTGGCGGCGGCATTGACTGACTGTCAGTCAGTCACCTAAGGTCAGCCTAACCATCGGGTTCTGCGCTGGAGGTGCGGAATGGGCGGGCCGGCAACAGGCAGCGGTCTATGAGGGGTTTTCGGAAGGTCATGTCGCTGGCGTCCGGGGTGGCGGGCTATGTGGCCACCGCGAGCGCGATTCGGCTGGCGGTGGTGGCCACCGCGATCGCCCAGGGTTTCCTGCTGGCCGCGGTTCTCGAACATGTGCTGGCCGGCGAGGGAATCGGAGCCCAGCGGGACCGGGTGGTCGCCATCGGCGCCCTGATCGTGGCCCGGTTCGCCCTGACATGGGCCGGTGAACCGGTAACCGAGGCGACCGGCGCCGCGACCAAGGAACTGCTGCGCGGCCGGGCCTTCGCCAAGGTGGCCGCTCTCGGCCCCGGCCACGTCGCCGGCGCGCGGACGGGCGAGCTGCGGGCGACCCTGGTCGAGGGGATCGAGTCGCTGGAGAACTACTACGGCAGGTTCCTGCCATCCCTGGTGGCCGCGGTGGCGGCGCCGCTGGCGGTGGTGGCCGTCCTGGCGCCCCGGGACGCCTGGCTGGCGCTGCTGATCGCCGGATTCGCGGTCGCGGCGGTGGTCCTGCCGCCGCTGTGGGCGGGGCCGCTGGAGGAGCGCAGCGAACAGCGCATGTCGGCCTACATAGGTCTGGGCGCGCAGTTCCTCGACACGTTGCAGGGGCTGGTCACCCTGAAGGCGTTCGGCGCGGCCGACCGTCGCCGGGACGACCTGCGGCGCGGCTCGGACCAGTTGATCACCCGGTGGATCCGGGAGATGGCGGCGGCGCTGGTGCCGTTGGCCATCTACCACCTGGCGATCGTCGGCGGCGTGGCGACGGTGGCCGCCGTCGCGGCGGCGCGAGCGGCGAATGGCGGGCTGGCCGCCGGCCCGATGTTCCTGGCGCTCTTCCTGTCGGTGCAGGCGCTGCGGCCGATCAACGTGCTCGCGGCCGCCTACCACACCACCTACGAGGCCGGCACCGCCGCCGACCGCCTCCACGCCCTGTTCGCCACCGTCTCACCCGCTCCGGTCCGCTCGACCGCCACCCCGGCGGCGGGGCTGGCGCCATCGATCACCTTCGACCGCGTCACGTTCGCGTATGACACCCGCGAGCGCCCGGTGCTGTCGGACTTCTCGCTCCAGGTGGACCCGGGCCGGACCGTCGCCGTCGTCGGGCCGTCAGGAGCGGGCAAGACCAGCGTGGTGTCCCTGCTGCTCCGGTTCTTCGACCCGCGACAGGGGGTAGTGCGCATCGGCGGCCGTGACGTGCGCGATCTGCCGTCGGACCAGCTCCGTTCGATGATCGCTCTGGTCGCGCAGGACACGTACCTCTTCGGGGGCACGGTGGCCGAGAACGTGGCCATGGCCCGGCCCGGCGCCAGCCGCGCCGACGTCGAGACGGCGGCCCGGGTCGCGGGCGCCCACGAGTTCATCGCCGCGCTGCCCGACGGCTACGACAGCCCCGTCGGCGAGCGAGGCCTGCGGCTCTCGGGTGGGCAGCGCCAACGGCTGGCAATCGCCCGCGCCGTGCTGGCCGACGCCCCGATCCTCGTGCTCGACGAGGCGACCGCCAGCGTCGACGCCGCCGCGGAGGCCTCGATCCAGTCCGCCCTGGACCAGCTCACGGCCCAGCGAACCACCCTGATCATCGCGCACCGCCTGTCGACGGTGCGAAACGCCGACCAGATCGTCGTCCTCGACGACGGCCGAGTGGTCGAGACCGGCCGCCACGACGAGCTCGTCACGCACGCGGGCGCCTACGCGCGGCTGATCTCGGCACAGGAGGTCCACTGATGCCCACCGACACCGAGCCGACCCACACCGAGCCCACTGACGCGAAGCCGATCGGCACCGGGCCCACCGGCATCGGGCCGCTCGGCGCGCGACCCACCGGCTCGGACCCGAGCGCGGCCACCCACCGCTGGCCGCTGATGGATGTGATGTGGCGGCCGGGCGCGGGGCGGCTCGCCCTGCTCCTGACGGTGCTGGGAGCGCTCGCCCAGCACGGCTTCGCGGTCGTGGCTGGCGCCATCGGCGGCTGGCTGATCGGCGCCGCGGCCAGCGGGCGGCCCGCCGCCGACCTCACCGGGTGGATCGTCGCGCTGGCGGTGGCGGTGGTGGTTTCCGTCGTCGGCACCTGGGCCAACGGCCAGTTCGGCCATGCCTTCGCCTTCCGCCACCAGGCCGCCCTGCGGCTGCGCGTGTTCGACGGCCTGGAGCGCGGCGCGCCCCGTGAGCCGCAAGGAAAACGGACCGGCGACCTCGCCGCCGTCGCGATGGGCGACGTCGAGGCCCTCGAGGGGTTCCTCGCTCATCTGGCCCCCACCGTCGCGGTCGCGGTCACGGTCGGGACTGGCTCACTGATCGCGTTGGGCCTCATCCACCCGGCGCTGGCGGGCATCGCCGCGGCCGGCATGGTCGCCACCGCCGTGCTGCCCGTCTTCCTGGCCCGACGCGGCCAAAGCGGCGCGGACGGGCTGCGCGGCGAGCTCGGCGCGCTCAACGCCGACGTGGTCGACGGGGTGCAGGGCCTGCGCGAGCTGGTCGTGTTTCGCCAGGTCGACGCGTGGTGGGACCGGCTGCGTCGCCGCACCCAGACCTACAAGCGTCACCAGCTCGCCCACAGCCGCGCGGTCGGTCTCCAGGCGGCGGCCACCGACAGCCTGGTGTCCGTCACCACGGTCGCGGTGCTGATCACGGTGGTGGGACTCGCCGCGGACCACACGATCTCGCTGGCCGCCGCCACGGCGGCGGTGACCCTGGAGGTCGCCGCCCTCGCCGTGGTGGTGGAGACGGTGGCCATGGCCGGCATGCTGGCCCCGCTGCGGGCCAGCGCGTCCAGGGTGCTCGCCATCATCGACCAGCCCGCCCAGATCGCCGACACGGCCACCACGACGCCGACTGTCACCAGCGCCCGGATCCGATTCGACGACGTCACCTTCGGCTATGAACCCGGGCGGCAGGTGCTCAGTCGGGCCTCGTTCGAGGTCGCGCCGGGCGAAATGGTCGCGCTCGTGGGCCGCTCGGGCGCAGGCAAGTCGACATGTGTGAATCTCCTGCTGAGGTTCTGGGATCCCGCCGCGGGCAGGATCACCATCGACGAGCACGACCTGCGCGACTTTCCTTTGGCCGAGCTGCGTCGCCTCATCGCCGTCATTCCTCAGGACGTGTACCTGTTCGACGGGACCGTCGCCGACAACCTCCGCCTGGCCCGGCCCGCCGCCAGCGCCGACGAACTCGAGCGGGCGGCCCGAGCGGCCAACGCCCACGACTTCATCGCCGCCCTGCCCGGCGGCTACGACACCCCCGTCGGCGAGCGCGGCGCACTGCTGTCCGGTGGGCAGCGGCAACGCCTGGCCATCGCCCGGGCGCTGCTGCGGGACAGCCCCATCCTGGTGATGGACGAAGCCGCGTCCAATCTCGACACCGAGAACGAGCGCGCGATCCAGAACGCCGTCCGCGCCGCCCGCCAAGGACGGACCACAGTGGTCATCGCCCACCGGCTCTCCACAATCCGCGGCGCCGACCGGGTAGTCGTGCTCGAGGACGGCCAAGCCGCCGAAGTCGGAACCCACGACCATCTGCTGGCCCAAGGCGGCCGATACGCGGCCATCATCGCCAGCCAACTCGAGGCCTAGGCGCAGACCTCCGAGGGCCGCCCGCCCGCTGGCGCGGAGGAGTGCCTCAGCCCGCCAGGGCATCGCGGGTGGCGATGCCGGTGAGGTTGACGGTGCTCAGGCCCTGGTGCATGCCCGGCGCCACCGAGACCATGAAGTAGCCACGCAGGTAGTAGGAGCCCTGGTTGTAGGCGAAGGACGGGTCGCCGGCCGGGCCGAGGTCGAGGCGGTAGACGGTGCCGGTGCACGGGCTGCCCGGCGGGAAGCCGGGCGACTGACCGGCCGCCAGTTCCTCGCATTCGAACAGGACGAAGTTCGGCCGGTCGTCGCCGCCGTAGTCGGGACCGGGGGAGAAGAATTCCTCATTGCCGTCGGCTGTTGCCTCGACGTCCAGGAAGACCAGTTGGGTGTCGTGTTCGGCAATGAAGGCGCCGAACGCGGTTGCCTGCTCGAGATGGCCGATCCGGTCCGTGTAGCGGGGGATGCCGGAGCCGGGCTGGCCGCCGTCCTGGTCCGGAACGGACGGGGTGCCCTCGGGCGACACCTGCTCGGCGCCCGCCGTCGCCGGCGCCGTGCCCCGGCCCTCCCCGGACGCCCCGGGCTCGCCGGCGGCGGTGGTCACCACGGCTTCGCCGGCGCGGTCCGGGCCGCGGTCACCGTCGTCGCGCTGCGCGGCGGCCACCGCGGCGGCGGTCAGCGTCACGACCAGCAGCCCGGCCCCGACGCCGGTCACGGCCC
>NZ_JADWYU010000147.1 GCF_016786325.1 Frankia nepalensis
ACCGGGTCCTACGTCTTCGACATCAGTCGAACCTCCTCAACGAGTACCACTGTTCTCATGCGACCTCGTGTCGCACGATCCGGTTGAGCCACGATGAGCCGACGGGGGTGAAGTGGAAGTGGACGTGCGGGTTGTCCTTCAGCCAGTTCTCGACGTCGGGGGTGGTGTGGGTGGACAGGTTGTCGAGCACGACGTGGACCGGCCGGCCGGCGTGCGGGGCGACGGCCTTCTTCACGAACGCCAGGAACGCGGCGCCGTCGCGGACCGGGCGGCACTCGCCGTACACCTGCCCGGTGGCGGTGTTCAGGGCGGCGAACAGGTTCGTCGTGCCGTTGCGGACGTAGTCGTGGGTGCGCTTCTCGGTGGCCCCGAAGCTGATCGGCAGCAGCGGCTGGGTGCGGTCCAACGCCTGCACCTGGGTCTTCTCGTCGACGCGGAGCACGACCGCGGCGGCGGGCGGGTCGAGGTAGAGCCCGACGATATCGGCGACCCTGTCGGCGAACTCCGGGTCGGAGCTGAGCTTGAACGTGCCCTGGCGGTGGGGCTGGAGCCGCTCGGCGCGCCACACCTTCGCCACGTAGTGCCAGGACACCGGCACGCCTGCGGTCCGGGTGACGTAGCGGGCCAGTTCCCGGCTCGACCAGTGCGACAGCCCGGTCTCCGCCGGCGGCGTCGTCCGGGTGAGCGCGACGATCCGCGCCCGCACCGACGGGGGCATCTGCTCACGCCCGGCACCGCGCGGCCGGTCGACCAGGCCGGCCACCCCGTCGGTCTCGTAGCGACCCAGCCACAGGTCCACCGTCGGCCGCGACACCCCAGCCAGTTCCACGATCCGCGCCTTGGTCAGCCCGTCGGCGTGCCACAGCACGATCCGCGCCCGGGTCGCCACGTTCGCCGCCACGTCCCGGCTGTTGACCAGCGCCGCCAGTTCGGACCTCTGCTCACCGTCCAACTCCACAAGATCATTCTAATGGAAGATCGAAGGATGTAAAGGAAACAGAATCACGAGACACTAGCCACCGACGCCGAGAGGCTCGCCCGCCGGATCACCAAACCGGACGCCCGGGTCCGGGTACTGACCGACGTGGCTGGAGCGCTCGCCCGGGCAGGTGAGCTTGCCCGCGCCGAGCAGCTCACCCGCGGCATCGCCAACCCTGGCATCCAAGCCCGGGTGCTGGTCGACGTGGCCGGGATGCTCGCCCAAGCCGACCATTTTAAATCGGCCGTTCGATTTCTTGCGCTAGCCCTCGGCGTCGGAGCCTGGATAAGGCTACCTCTCGCCGCCATTGCAAATTTGAGCCCCGACGTAATACGCACGATTGCGGATGCGACTGCCAGCGGATGGGAAAATTGAAGCGATGATCTGCGCGTTTGCGCGCAAGCGAGCCGCCAGGGCAGAGCCTTGTCTAGTGCGGTGACCACGAGCGCGTGCGCAGGTTCGGATTAGGCGGCGTGTGGTCGTGGTCGAAGCAGCGGCCGCGCGTGCGCACCCTCCGCCCCATGGCGCCAGTAACCATGGGACGGAAGGCCACCCATGTATACCCCCCGAGCCCCAAAGACCAAGCCCGCGCGCCCGTGCCATCGGACCTGCGCTTGAAGGAGCGGTTCAACTAACCCGGCCGACGCGAACCATCACCCCACAGACGCCCTACCTGCATTTTCGCGAGCTATGCGTATATGCAGTGTCGGTGGGCCTAGAACTCGATCATCGGGTCGAGTTCTAGCCTGATACCGCGGGTCGGCGAGCCTGTCTCACGGACTGCCAGCGTGCCCGAGCACGGGTGAGCCTGGCCGCTGCGAGATCGAGGGCGAGGAAGGCGCAGAGGCCGAGGCCAAGCAGCGGCAGTGCCCAGCCGACGGCGACGGTCACGACGAGGCCCGCGACCGACATCCGCCGGGGCAGGTGGCGCCAGCCGCCGCGGGCGGGCGGCGTACCCAGCGGTCGGGCTCGGCCAGCGCGGGTCGGGCAGCGCTGTCACCACATCCGGTAGCCCTATACGAGGACACAGAGCAGGCCGATCGCGAGGACCGCGAGCAGGATTTGGTTGGCCAGGCCGAACAGCGTGCCCATGTGGGCGTTGATGCCCAGCTGGTCAGTTTGGCGGGCACCGGCCGTCGGCGCAGTCGACCCGGCCGGTGATCTTCTGGCCGGGTCGGGTCACGTCCGGCTCGGCGGGCGGGTCGAGGAAACGGACCAGCCGAAAGACTGGATACCGCGCCTCGGCCCGACCCAACACCTATGTCAAGATCGCAGACCTGTGGCGATAGCTGTACCGCGCCGTCGATGCTCTGGACTGCCGCGCCACCGGACTGTCCACCGAGGTCGAGCGGGCGCAGACGCCGGCCGGTTCGGGTTATCACACCACGACGGGACGGGCGAGGCCCCTGCCGCCGCCGACCTCACCTCGATCGACCGGGTGGCCGCGACCACATGCGCCGCCGGCTTGGACGGACCGCTCGAGGTCGGCCTGCCCGCCAAGGCCACGGCGTGGACGGTCAGGCAGACGGACAACCAGTGGCTGATGCGTTTCGACGCGGTCACGGTGGACCGTTCCCGGGCATCCGGCTCTCTGAACCGCGAAGCCGTCCAGAAGGCTTTGCCCCAGCGGTACCGCGTCGCCGGGCGTACGCCTGAGGTCGTAGATGTGCGGGAAAGATCAGACCACGGTCTCATGCGCGCCGTGTAGTGGTCAGTGTTAATGGTGACTGTCACGAGAGGCGTGGAGGCGGCGGCGTTGCGGTCGCCGGTGGATTGAGGACTTGCACGGACGCGAGTCGCGTGGTCGAGGAAGGCTTGGGCATCCACCGGCGAGGTTCGCCTACGCAGGACATCCTCCAGGAGGTCTTCTAGCCATAGGTAGGAGTCATCGACCGGAGAGGTCTGGCCTCACATTTCTCGCCTCTCTCACTACGGACGGCTGTTTGCGTGCCTCGACAGCCAGAGGAGACGGAGGCTGTCGATGTCCTTTCAGGAAGCGGATAAGTTTTCGACGCCGCGGGTCAGGGACGACTGGGAAGGAAACTCGGCGACCTATGGCGCGCGCGCAGATCCACGACCAGGTCCGGTAAAGGGCATCCCGGGCAGCGGGCCGTCGGTATCCAGGACCCGCATCGATCTCGGACCGGACGCGATCGGCGCCATGCCTGCCTCGCCGACGAACATCACGAACAGCGGCGGGAGGCGCCGGCGGCCGGGCCGTGGCCGGACGGCGGGCGTTGTGGTCCTCTGCATCCTTGGCGGTCTTCTCTGCGTGACGTCTCTTGTGGCTCGGTGGGTGGCTGGCGAGGTCCTCGATACCAACGCCTACCTCAGGACTGTCGGGCCGTTGGCGGACGACCCGGCGATTCAGGATGCGGTCGCGTCCCAAGTGGCCAAGGCGGTCGGCAGACAGCTCGAGCAGCGGACCAGCGCGCAGGATCCTCGCTCGATCACCGGCCTGGTAGCCGAAGCGGTCGCTGGAGGAGCCGAAGGGATCACGCACCGGGTCGTGCTCGACTTCGTTCGCAGCGAGGCGTTCAGAAACGTATGGATTGACATCAACAGAGTCGCGCACGCCAACCTAGTAGCGGTGCTCGAGGATCGTCCTGGAAACCTGATCGCGGTGGACGAGGATGGTCTTCTGACCCTCGATCTCGGCCCGGTGGTCGCCGCCGTCGCGCAGAAGCTGGCCGTCTTCGGACTCCCCGAAGACCATCTTGGCTCGCTGTCGATTCCGGTCCGGCTGACCGAGATCAGTGGAATCAGCCGAGCTAGGCTGGCTGCCGACTGGCTCGCGCGCGCGGCGTTCTGGCTTCCGTTGCTCACGCTGGTGACGCTGGCCGGGGCTGTCCTAAGTGCCGTACACCGCCAACGGATGATGATCATCGTTGGGGTGGGTGTCGCCGCCGTGATGACGGTCTTCTCACTGTTCCTGAACGTCGGACGGTCAGCGCTGTTGGGTCGGATGGCGGACGGTGATCTGCACCGGGCCGCGGCGGCCGTCGTCGACCAGCTAACCGGGTCCCTGCGCGGCGAGATGTGGAGCACAACCTTCGCGGGGCTGGCTGTCGCCATGCTCGGGGCCATCCTGCTCGCCGCGCGCGCCAGGCGCGTTCGGCGGCCCTCGTGGTAAGGCCGCCGCCGCGGATACGCCAGGGACTCCCGCCGATCGCCCGTAAATCTGGCGGTCAGGAGCGTGTGCCTCGCGCGGCCCGGAGTACTCCCGTGGTTGTAGCAGGTACGACCTGCGGCGTAGCGCGCCGATCTTGAAGTTCGCCCTCAGGGCTGTCGGCACCGGGGCTCTGGATTCCTAGCGTGATAACCGTCCACGAAGCACCGACGACGAGATGAGGATTTGATGATCGAGGCGCGCGGGCTGACCAAGCGCTATGGGGAGAAGGTTGCCGTCGAGGACCTGAGCTTCACCGCCCGGCCGGGGGTGGTGACCGGCTTTCTCGGCCCGAACGGCGCCGGGAAGTCGACCACGATGCGGATGATCCTGGGGCTCGACCGGCCGACCCGCGGCGAGGTGCGGGTCAACGGGCTCCGATACCAGGACATGACCGACCCGCTGTGCCAGGTCGGCGCCCTGCTGGAGGCGCGGGCGGTGCACACCGGCCGCAGCGCCCGCAACCATCTGCTCGCCCTGGCGCAGACCCACGGGATCTCCGCCCGACGGGTGGACGAGGTGATCGGGCTCGCCGGCCTGACCGACGTGGCCGGCAGGCGAGTCGGCGGGTTCTCGCTGGGGATGGGCCAGCGGCTGGGCATCGCCTCGGCGCTGCTCGGCGACCCGGCCACGATCATCCTGGACGAGCCGGTCAACGGGCTCGACCCGGAGGGCATCCGGTGGATCAGGAACCTGCTCTCCCAGCTCGCCACCGAAGGGCGGACCGTGTTCCTGTCCTCCCATCTGATGAGCGAGATGGCCCTGGTCGCGACACACCTGGTGGTGGTCGGCCGGGGACGGCTGATCGCCCAGACCTCGGTGGCGGACTTCATCGCCGCCGCGTCCCCGAACACCGTACGTGTGCGGTCGCCGCAGGCGATCCCGCTGCGCGAGGCGCTCGCGGGGCACGGAGTAACCATCACGGCCACCGGCGAGGACACCCTCGAGATCACCGGGCGGACCAACGAGGAGATCGGGGAGGCGGCGCGGGCCTGCGGCATCGCCCTGTACGAGCTGACCCGCCACCAGGTGTCGCTGGAGGACGCATTCATGGATTTGACGCGCGACGCGGTCGAGTACCACGCGACGAACGCGCCGGCGCCGGCCGGCGCGTCGGCTGGCCGGCGGTCCGCGGCACACGCGGGGGTGGCGGCATGACCCGGATCGCGACCGCCGACGGAACCGCGCCCTCCGTTCCGAGCCAGGGCCGTCGAAGCCGGGCCCACGGCCCGGCGGGCGCAGGCCGCCCTTCTTCGGTCCGCGCGCGTCGCCGGATCGGGGTGACGGGGCGGCGGGTGGCACGCTCGGAATGGACGAAGATCATCTCCTTGCGGTCCACGGTCTGGACGTTGCTCGCCGCCTTCGTGATGACGGTCGGCCTCGCCGTCGTGTTCGCCGTGACGCTGGCCGGCCGGTGGGATGACATGTCACCGGCCGACCGCGCCGACCACGACCTGACCTCGCTCACCCTCCTCGGGGTCAACCTCGCCCAGCTCGCGATCGGCGTGCTGGGCGTGCTGGTGGTCAGCGGCGAGTACTCCACCGGGATGATCCGGGCGACGCTGAGCGCGGTGCCGCGCCGGCTGCCGGTGCTGTGGGCGAAGTCGGCCGTGTTCGGCCTGCTCGCGTTCGCCCTGATGCTGGTCACGGCGCTGGTGGCGTTCCTGGTGGGACAGGCGATCCTGTCGACCAAGGGCATCGACCTGTCTCTCGCCGACCCCGGGGCGTTCCGTGGGGTCGTCGGCGCCGCGTTCTACGTCACCGCCATCGGCCTGCTCGGCCTCGGCCTCGGCGCGCTGCTGCGCAGCACGCCCGGAGCGATCGCAGGCCTGTTCGGGCTGGTCCTGGTGATACCGATGGTCGTCTCGTTCCTGCCGGACAGCCTGGACGGCCTGGAGCGTTATCTGCCTTCCATGGCCGGCAACGCGGTCATGCGGGCACTTCCGGACCCGGATGTGCTCTCGCCGGGTGGCGGGTTCCTGACTCTCCTGCTGTACGTGGCCGTCACGCTCGCCGCCGCCGCGGTTGGCCTGCGCCGTCGAGACGCCTGAGGCGTGAGCCTTGCCGCACCCTCGCCACCGCCCGGCCGGATCATTCCAGCCGGGCAAGGGCTTCGCGGGCCTGGCCGGGTCTCGGACCAGTCGCTGGGCGTCCGGTACCCGTCGCACCGAGGGCACGATGGAAGACATGGCAGTTCCCACCGCCGTCCCACCATGGACTCGCGGCCGGTACGCGGGTGCCGGACCGGATCAGAACCCAGCCGCGACGGCCGCCCGCCCGCCCGCCCCGCCCGGATCGCGCAGGGCGCGATCCCAGCCAGGCTCCGCGGTACCGCGGGACCAGCCTGGCATTGTCTTCGGGCGGCTTCGGTCGACCGTGGTCGGGCGGCTGCTGAGCGCTCATCCGACCGCGCTGGACACGGGTCTGGCCCTGCTGCTCATCGCGTTCTCCCTGCCGGGTCTGGTGACCCGGGCGGCCGGGCTAGGCGCCACGGCCATGACGGTGGTGATGTTCGCTCCGTTGGCGTTGCGGCGGCGGTCGCCGGCAGGGGTCTTCGCGGTCATTGCCGTGCTCGCCCTCGCGCAGTGGCTGCTCGACCTGCCATGCGAGGGCGCGTTGGCCCTGCTGGTGGCTTTCTACACGGTCGCCGCGCGATGCTCCCGACGAACGATCCTGGCGGCGGCCGGCGTGCTCGCCGTAGGCGTGGTGCTCGCGACGCTCAGGTGGGCGACCGACCCGCAGACGTCGACGCTCGGCGCCGCGACGCTAATGATCACCTTGGTGACCCTCGCCGGCGTGCTCGGCCTCAACGTCGGGACGCGGCGGGCCTACGTCGCCGCTCTCCTGGACCGGGCCGCCCGGCTAGAGCGGGAGCGGGACCAGCAGGCCCAGCTCGCGACCGCCGCGGAGCGCGCCCGGATCGCCCGCGAGATGCACGATGTCATCGCGCACAACCTGGCGGTGATGGTCGCGTTGGCGGACGGGGCGACGTTCGCGGTGGACCACTCACCTTCCGAGGCGTCGGAGGCGATCGGAGCGGTGTCCGCGGCGGGCCGGGAGGCGCTGGCCGAGATGCGCAGGTTGCTGGGGGTGCTTCGTGACGACCGGTCAACCGGGGCCACGGCCCCACAGCCTGGCATCACACAGATCGATGGCCTTATCGCGCAGGTGCGTCGCACCGGGCTTCCCGTGAGCTTCCAGATCGAGGGCGCGCTGCGTGCCTTCGCGCCCGGTGTCCAGCTCACCGTCTTCCGCCTGGTGCAGGAGGCGCTCACCAACACGCTCAAGCACGGGGGACCAGCGGCGACTGCCGCGGTACGGCTGGCCTTCGACGACACCGGCGTGGATGTCGTCGTCGACGACACCGGACGCGGCGCCGCCATCCCGGCGACCGGCCCCCGCGGAGGTGGACAGGGACTCGTCGGCATGCGCGAGCGCGCCGCGGTCCACGGCGGCACGGTGACAGCCGGGCCGTGCCAGGGCGGCGGCTGGCGTGTGACCGCCCGGGTCAACGGCCAGCTGGCCCAGCAGCCCGTCGAGGAACGTGAAGCATCGTGAACGGATCCGACCGCCCGCGTGAGCAGGGCCAGGAGCTGGCCATGTGTGCGCGGTCGCTGGTGACCGCCTCGAAACAGGCAGAAGGATGATCACAGAACGATGAGCATCAGGGTCCTGCTGGTGGATGATCAGCCACTGCTGCGGATGGGCTTCCGACTGGTGCTACAGGCCCAGGACGATGTCGTCGTCGTCGGCGAGGCGGGCGACGGCGAGGAGGCGATCGACCTCGCCGTGCGTACCGGACCAGACGTCGTCCTGATGGACATCCGCATGCCAGGCATCGACGGCATCGAAGCGACCCGGCGGATTGTCTCCTCCCGGCCGGCCTCCCGGGTGTTGATCCTCACGACGTTCGACCTGGACGAATACACCTACGCCGCCCTGCGGGCCGGGGCCAGCGGGTTCCTGCTCAAGGACGTTCCGCCCGCCGACCTGCTGTCGGCGATCCGGGCCGTCGCCACGGGCGATGCCGTGGTGGCGCCCAGCGTCACTCGGCGGCTGCTCGACGCCTTCGCGCACCGTCTGCCAGGGCCGGAGGACCATTCCGGCAGCGGCGACGGAGCGCGGGCCGCCGGTGGCGGGCGGCAGGCCGACGAGCGACTCGGCCGACTCACCGAGCGGGAGCGCGACGTGTTGGCGCAGGTCGCCAGTGGACGGTCGAACTCCGAGATCGCGGCCCGTCTCGTCCTGGCCGAAGCCACCGTGAAGACCCACGTCGGCCGGATCCTGTCCAAGCTGGAACTGCGGGACCGGGTGCAGGCGGTGGTGTTCGCCTACGAGACCGGGATCGTCCAGCCCGCTTCCGCCCCGCCTCGCCAACTTCCCACGGTGTAGCGCCCGCTCTGAGCCGTGGGCGCGTGGCGGCGAGCTCGGCCGTTCGCGCCGCGCTGGCCAAGGAGATCCAGGATCGGGTTGGCCGTGTCGACTGCGAGGCCCAACCCGCGTCCCTCACCTTCACCACGACAGCAGGACGATCGGCAGCGACGGTAGGACTTCAGGAAGCCTGAAACGCCTTCAACACACGACCTCGACCAGGAAGGACACAGGGAGACTCTGTCCCCGTGGGGATCGCCTGCCAGCAGGCCCTCAGCAGCTGCGCGGAAATCGAGGGCTATTTAATAGTGGCGCCCGCTGTCGACCTGTCGGTGGTCGCCCTTCTGTTGGGTAGCCGGCAACTCGCTGTGAACGGCGGGCCGGTGGAGGTATTGCGCTCCGCGCGGCGGCTGCTTCTCTTCGCGAGCGTTATCTGGAGCTGTTGTAGTGCCGTGTGCCACGTCCATCACGAATGGCTGAGTCCGATGAGATTCCGTCGTAGACATTATTATCTCAACCTCGTGCAGCACGTGCGCGAAGAAGCCGAGGAAGCGGCGAGGTTCCCGTCGCCGATCCGCCGTCGCCTCTGGACCGAGATGAGGCATCACCAGCGTCGCGGCAAACCGGACTGGCAGCCCGGCGGTCGCCTGCTGCCGATCGTCGACCGCCAACAGTCACGCGCCGGCTGGCGCTATCGGACGGGCCCGCGGCGACTCAAGCCCGCGGCCACCTCCCGATGGAGCAAGCCGCGATGAAGCATGCGCCCGCGGCACGATCACCGTGGTAGTCCCACTTGCCCTGCTTCGCGAATTCTGACGCACGGGCCCGCACTCACCGCCCGAGTTGCGGGGTCGTGATCGGGGGAAGGCTGGTGGGTGAGCAGGATGTGACCGCGCACGATTGGTAGATGGGTTTTTGATCGATGGCAACGAGCCAGGATCCGCCAGAGGCGGAGCGGGTGGAGCTACTTCACGAGTCGGAGCGGGTCCGGATCACTCGGTTGGTGTTCCCGTTCGGAAGCGTGATCAAAAAGGAGCCGCTGGGGCCTGACGCCCAGCGGCGGCTGCGGCATGAGGTCGAGACCCTCGAACGGCTGTCCGGTGTCGACGGGATCGTGCAGGTGGCGGCCGGGATGCCGCGGTCGGTGTCAGCCGGGTCGATCCTGCTGGTCGATGTCCATGGCACCGCCGTGCCCGAGCTGTCCATGCCATTGGAACCGGCCGCGCTCGCCGATCTGGCACGATCGCTCGCCATCGCCGTGGCGGCGATGCATCACCGGGGCGTGGTGCACCGGGACATCAATCCAGCGAACATCGTGGTCAGTAGGGACGAGGAAGAGCCCTACCTGATCGACTTCGCGCTGGCTACGACCTGCACGGTGGTCGAGCCAGGGTTCGTCCACCCCAGCGCGATCGTCGGGACGTTGCCGTACCTGGCGCCGGAGCAGACTGGCCGGACCGGCCGTGTGGTCGACCAGCGCGCCGACCTGTACGCGGTTGGGGCAACGCTCTACGAGCTGGCCACCGGCGCACCGCCGTTCGGGGTGGATGATCCACTGCGGATCATCCACGACCATCTCACGCGGGTACCGACACCTCCGGCGACCGTTAATCCAAAGCTGCCAGCCGACCTGTCAGAGATCATCATGCTCCTACTGGCGAAGGAGCCGGACGATCGCTATCAGAGCGCCGACGGATTGGCTCGTGATCTTTCTTTGGTGTGTCGGGGTGTCGCCATGGGGCGTCCCGGCGCGCATGATGTTCCGGCGCGGCCGCTGACGCCGTCCCGGCTTGCGGGGCGAGACAATGAGATCGGCGACCTGGCCGTGGCCTTCACAGAGGCGATGGCGGGCCGCTGCCGCGGGGTCCTCGTGGGCGGCGCGCCGGGGGTGGGCAAGACGTCGCTCATCAACGAGCTGCGGCCGATCGCGGCCGGCCGCGACGGCTGGTTCGTGTCAGGCAAGTTCGACCAGTATCGCGTTGACCAGGAGTACGACGCAGTTCGTCAGGCGCTTCGGGCGTTGGGCCGGCTGTTACTCGCCGAGTCGGAGGACGACCTGGCCGAGCTGCGGGACCGGATGCTCCGCGAACTGGGACCCAACGCCGGGCTGGTAAGCGCCGTTATTCCGGAGCTGGCGGTGCTGCTAAAGGTCCCCCCGGAGCTTGGGGATCCGACGACCGCGCAGGCGCGGGCCCAGCGTGCCGGATTCGGGATACTGCGCGCGGTCGCCTCCCCAAAACGGCCGGTGGTGTTCTTCGTCGACGACCTGCAATGGGCTGGACGGACCCCGCTGGGCTTCGTTGACCTGCTCGTCGCCAGCGAGGACAAAATCGAGGGGCTGCTGCCGGTGGGCGCGTACCGGGAGTGTGACGTCGACGCCACCCATCCGCTGGCGCCGATGCTCGCCCGCTGGCGGCGACAGCAGGGGGGTCCTCGTCACCTGCGGTTGGGCAACCTGTCACTGGAAGGTCAGACGGGCATGGTGACCGATCTGTTGCGCCTGGCCCCGGAACCCGCCACCGAGCTGGCGCGGCTGATCGCGCCCTCCACCGGAGGGAATCCATACGACACGGTGGAGCTGCTCAACGCGCTGCGCCACGAGCACGTGCTGGTCCGCGGCGACCGCGGCTGGCGATGGGATATATCAATCTTGCGCGACCGCCTCGAGCACGTGGACGTGACCGAACTGCTGGCCGCGCACGTGGCCACGTTGCCATCCGCTACCCGAGAGGTGCTCGCGGTCATGGCGTGCCTGGCGGGCCGGGTGGAACTGGACGTCCTCGAGGCCGCGACCGGGCTGGCGGTGGGCGAGATCGAGCGGCGGCTCGGCCCCGCGTTCGCGGACGGCCTACTGGTGCTGGAGTCCGACGGCCAGCTCGGCGTGCGCTTTCACCACGACCGGATACGGGAGTCCGTCCTGGGCGGGCTGCCGGCGCCGGTGCTGTGCGCCAGGCGATTGCGTCTCGCTCGCCGTCTCGCCAAGCGAGACGAGTTCGTCACCGTCACCGCAGAGCAGTACCTGCCTGTCATCGGCGCCGTGCATGACCCCGCGGAGCGGCAGCTGATCGCAGGGCTCTTCCGGCGCGCGGCCGACGAGGCGGGAGTGCTCAGCAACTTCCCGCTGATCGAGAGATTCCTGACCGCGGCCGTGACGGTCATCGAGCCGACCGACACCAGCCAGTTGATCGCGGTGCACATCGGCCGACACGCCGCCTTGTACAGCCTGGGCCGTCTGGAGGAGGCCGACGAGGTCTACGAGATCATCTGCGGGCTGTGTACCCGCCCGAGGCAGCACACGTCCGCCACCGTGGCACAGGTCAGAAGCCTCACCAACCGAGGCCGCTACGAGGAGGCGCTGCGACTCGGCCTCGGCCACCTGCGCCAGCTAGGCCTCGCTGTCCCGGACCGGGCCCACCTCGACACGGAGATCGACCGCGGGCTGGAGGCGGTCTATCGGTGGATCGACGCGACCAGCGAAACCGACGATCTTCGCCGGCCGGGGGGCTCCGACCGATCGACACTTGACGCTTTCCGGGTCGTCGACTCGCTCATCGCCCCGGCGCACTTCGCTGATCGGGCGATGATGGCCTGGCTGATCTTGCAGGCGCTTCAGGTGTGGGCACGGCACGGCCCGGACGCCACCCTGCTCGGCCCGGCGGGCTCCGCAGCGTTTGTCGCCGTCGCTCGTAGGCAGGACTATCGGACCGGACATCGGATCATGCGGCGTCTCGTCGCGGTCGGAGCGGCGCGCGGCTTCGAGCCGGAGATCTGGCAGGCGGAGTTCCTGTACCTGATCGGGACCGGCCACTGGTTCGACCCGCTTGAGGACAACGTATCCGAGGCACGTCGCACGCTGGAGCATCTCATCCAGAGCGGCAACCTGCAGAGCGCGTGCTGGGCACATTACGTTCTGACGACCAACCTGCTGGACTGCGCGCCGTCGCTGGGCGTCTTCGTCGGCCAGCTCGATGCCGCGCTGGCGTTCGCCACGCGGACCAGCAACGGTCCCGCCGAGGAGGCACTGTGGCCATGGCGCCAGCTGGCCCAGGTGATGCGCGGCGAGCTGGTCAGGTCGGCGGCCGACGAGGCGGCCGCACTGAGCGTCCTGTCCGCGAACCCACTTGCCGCTGTTCACCTGCATCTCTGCCTGGCCCTGGCCGCGCTGATCTTCGATCAACCAGCCGAGCTTGCTCGGCATACGGAAGCCGTCCTGCCGTTGTTGCCGGTCATCGAAGCCAGCTACGACGCGGGGAGGGCGCGGCTTCTGCGCGCCATGAAACTGGCCTGGCAGATCCGCGCCACCGCGCAGCCGGACCAGCGACCGGCGTTGGTGGCCGCGCTGGACGAGCAGGTCGCCTGGCTGGCCGCGCGCGCGGCCGACGCGCCGGACAACTTCCTGCACCTGTTGCGCCTGGTGGAAGCGGAACGGGCCTGGGCAGTCGGCGACTTCCTGGAGGCGGAGTACTCGTTTGACGCGGCACAATGCGAGGCCTCCGTCCGGGAGCGCCCATGGCACCTGGCGCTGATCCTCGAACGCGCCGCCCAGTTCCACTTCTCGCGCGGCATGGTGGCGGCTGGAAGCACCCTGCTCGCGGCCGCCCGCCGCCAGTATCTGGACTGGGGCGCGACCGCGAAGGTCAGCCAGCTCGACTGGGCCCATCCGACGCTACGTCCCGATCCCGCCGGCGAGGGGCCGGCGCAACCACCGGCGGTTCCTGCTGCCCGCCGCTCCACCATCACCACCGGCTCCATCGACCTGCTCGGCATCGTCGCCGCCTCCCAGGCCCTCAGCTCCGAGACGAGCATCGAGGGCCTACGGACCCGGGTCGCGGGCATCCTCTCGGCGATGACCGGAGCCACCAGCGTCCATCTGCTGCTTCTCGACGAAGAGCGGCAGGACTGGTTCGTGCCGGGCAGCGACGCAGGCACCGCCTCCCCCACGGAGTCCGGCCGGCGGCGCCTGCTGCCACTCTCGATCATCCGGTACGCCGAACGGACTCATGAACCACTCGTCATTCCCGACGCCACCCGTGACGACCGGTTCGCGCGCGACCCTTACTGCCTTGACCTGGACCGATGCTCGGTGCTGGCGATGCCCGTCCTCATCCGGGGCAGGCTGCGCGCGATGCTGCTACTGGAGAACCGGATGATCCGCGGCGCGTTCACCACCGAACGCCTCGAAGGAATCACGCTCATCGCTGGACAGCTCGCTGTCTCTCTCGACAACGCCCAGCTCTATTCCTCCCTGGAACGCAGGGTTGCCGAACGGACACAGCAGCTCGCTGCGGCGAACCTGCGGCTCGAACAACTCTCGGTCACCGACCAGCTCACCGGATTGGCCAACCGACGCCGGCTCGACGAGGTCCTCAGCGCCGAATGGCAACGGGCTATCCGCCAGGGCACACCCATCGCCGTCGCGATGATCGACATCGACCAGTTCAAGCTCTACAACGACCACTTCGGACACACCACCGGCGACCGTTGCCTCCAACGCGTCGCCGCCTGCCTGGCCGGCAATATTCGCGCAACCGACCTCGTCGCCCGTTTCGGCGGTGAGGAGTTCGCCACCGTGATGCCGGGCACCGACTTCGACGCCGCCGCTCGGCTGGCCCGGCGCCTGTGCGCCGCCGTCGCGGAACTCGCCGAACCGCACCCGTTGGCTGCAATCCCCATCGTCACCGTGAGCGTTGGCTTCAGCGCGATTACCCCCATGCCCGGCGACGACCTGGCCCCCTGCATTGAGCTCGCTGACAGGGCGCTCTACCGGGCTAAGCAGGGTGGACGCAACCGAGTGGAATCTGCACAGTAACGTTGCGTCGCCGGGCGCGGGAGCGGCCAAGGCATCGCGCTACTCCTGCCATGCCTGTGGGTGCCCAATATACGATCAGGAACGCTGAGGTGAGGATTCGGCCCTTGGGCTGGGTCGGCTGCGGGCGCCAGATCGCGGCGGGTGGTCCGGTCCCCGGCGTGGGCAGCGTTTGCCTGCCGCGGGTGCTGGTGTCTGGTCCTTATGCCTGGTCGGGTAGCCCGGGGGGATCGCACCCCCGGGCTCCCACAGAGTCGGGTAGGCCGCCGGCGAGGTGCCCTGGTTGGGTCCTTTTCCGTCGGCCCCCGCCGAACCCGCCGGGCGGCGTTAACCGCAACGGGCTCTCCAGCGGTTATGCCGTGGGTTGCGTGGTGGGTCGTCCGGCGTGGATGGCTTCGTGGCATGGCCGGCAGGTGACGAGTGTCTTGCGCCGTCGCATGGCCATGAGCCGGACCCAGGCCGGCTTTTCGCGTCGTCCTGGTTTGTCGAGGTCTGCGAGGTGGCGGATGTGGTGGACTTCCACCTTGTCCGTTGACCCGCAGATCTCGCAGGCTCCCGAGAGGAGCCGGTGGATCAGCTCGTTGCCGCGGGAGGCGCCCAGGACGGGCTTGTGATCTTCGAGGGTTGCCGTGGGCTGGCGGTGTAGCGGTATGCCGCCGAATCGTGCGACCAGTGGTTTCCTTCCGTCGCTGCGCGGGACGGTGACCTGGAAGCAGGTGCGTGGTCCGTGGTCTGTCTTCACGGTGGTCTTGTACTTGCGGGCCATCGTGTTGACGGTAGACCTGCGCTTGCCTGCCAGGGTCTTGAGCATGGAGGTTTCCATGGTCCAGCGCAGTTTCTGGAGCCGGTGGACGTCTCCGGCGAGTAAATAGTACTGGACGACGCCCCGGTACTCTGCCTGGTATTTCGACACGATGGTGTAGTCGGTGTCGTCAAGCATCTGTGGCCGTTGCGCGGGTTTGCCGTGCCGGCAGTACTGGGCACATTTGTTTCTGATCACTTCCGGGGGGACGCGTAGCCCGATTGCTCCGTTGACCGACCGGCGACCCCGGGCGATCTTGGTATCGGAGTGCTGGGCCACGATGTCATAGCCGAGGAACCGCGCACGCCTGGTCTGGGCGTGGGTTATCAGCGTCTTTTCCCTCGACAGTTCCAGAGCCACAGGGCCTCCTCGTCCAGTGACGATGGCAACAACCCCCGGCCTACCCGGGGGCCGTCACCAAGGAGCGGAGGCCCCGCTCCTTCATCGCATCAACCCCATGATCACCGCATTCGTGTGACCACCAACTACGGAACTCGGGTGCTCCTCCACTCGATCGACGAGAGCGCCGCCCAATCTGAGTGTAAGCAGATCTTCAGGCTATCAATGGGGCGGTGAAATTGGAATAGGCGCGGCCCAACCGACCGAGGCCGCCCACCGGGCGGGCGAATCCGGGCGTCGCACTGGGATCAATCATCTCTGTCCGGGCAGCCGGGTCGACCCGGACTCGCAGGTCGACCCGGCCGGCCCAGGCAGAGCGCCGGCTCAGCGTCCGGGCTTGCGGTAAAGACTAAGTGGAACCCGGCTGAAGATCGCGTCCAGTTCGGTCAGGTCGTTGTCTCGGCCGTCGGACCAGGTGACGTAGGCGTAGTTGTCGTCCAGGGCGATCCAGGACCAGCGGTCACCGGGAGGTCCAGCGTGCGCGGCCGGCTCGGTTTCGCGGTTCACCTTCACCGGTGCGCTGAACGATCGTCCGTGATCGAAGGAGACGACGGAGAACGCGTCGACCGCGGATGTCCTCCACATCACGCCCAGATAGCCATTCGGGCCGAAGTCCATCCACGGCCGCTGGGCATCTGGGGCGGCGATCACGGCTGGTCCGGTCCAGGTCTTACCGGCATTCTTGGTGACGTATACCTCGAGGTTGCCGCCCCTGGGGACCATGACGGCGAATCGCCCGGACTGTGATGGGTCGGCCGATACCCAGGGGATGGGGTCGGCAGCACCTCGCTGCTGCGGGACCGGCAGGAGCGGTCCGCTTCCTGCCGGGACCGGGGTCCCGTTGCCGCCGGTCACTGGGAGGTCGGTCCAGGTCTGCCCGTCGTCGCGGCTGACGTGCAGCGTCACTACGCTCTCTTGGCTCGCGGAGACCAGGATTCCGCCGTGGACGGCGAGCTCACGACCTGGGTAGCCGCAGGCGGGCGGAGCCTGCGGAGACACCACGACACAGGGTTGGGGGCCGGGAATCAGCCTGGGCGAGCCCCAGGTCTGACCGCGGTCCGCGCTGACGGACACCGCGCTCGGGTACTGCCATTGGAGGCCGCCCACCGCGTAGACCTTGCCGGTCGCGGTGTCCACGCGTAGCTTCGGCGCGCCGCTGAGCACGAGCGGCGTCGTCACCGGGCCGGACCACGTCCGGCCGCCGTCGAGCGACCGGGAGACCACGACCCTGTTCGTCTGGTTGGCCGTGGAGTCAGGGCCGACCTGATTGTTGAGGATGTAGAAGGTTCCCTTGGCATCGACGGCAACGTTCGGTTCGCCGCACTGAGGCCGGTCGCCGAGGGGCCAGGGCACCCGCGTCCAGGTTTGGCCCCGGTCCTGGGAGTAGGCGAGGAAGCACTCCCCGATGGGATAGAGACCCGGATGCGGCTGGAAGACCGTCGAGGTGAAGACCAGATTCCTGGGGTTCTTCGGGTTGATGGCGACTGCCGGCTGTCCCTCCTTGAGATCCGGCGTGTTGGTCATGTTGATCTCAAGGATTCTTTCCCGGACTGGTTTCCCTGGCTCCGCCTGGGCGACAGAGGTGACAGATAAAACAGCCACCGCTGACAGTGCGATTCCGCACACTATCGCCCTGGATCGACCCGATAACAACGTCATGGTCTTCCTTTCTTTCCGTTCCGCACGGTTCCGTCAGCTCTCTGCTGGCGGTCCGAAGAGCTCGGCGAGTCGGCCCCTCGCGCCGCCGAACTCCTGCAGTGGGATGGGGGTCCGTTCGGAATCTGCTATAAAGAAGAACCGCGAGACCCGGGTGGTCGCGACGGGACACAGCGGCGCGTCCAGGCGGGCCGCGGCCAGGTCTGTCTTCTCGACCCGGCCGACGATCTCGTGGCCGGCGATGGAGGGGAACGCACCGCCCCACGAGGTGGGGACGTGGCTGCGGAAATGGTCGACGTCGCTGTGGCACAGACCGGTCGCCTCCACCCGCAGGACCGCCCCGCCGGGCTGCGGGTCCGGCACCGGGAGCTCGCGTAGCTCCCAGGTTTCGTCCCCGTTGAACACGACGGCACGGCTCACGGCAGAACCGGTCACAGCCATGTCGCGGACCCCGCCGGATCGCAGGTGCGAGCGGCCTCGACGGCGAGGACGCGCGCCATGGCGCCCTTCGAGCGGCTGCGGGACCGCATCCATCCCGACTGCCTAGACCAGGGCCCTGGGCGAGATCCAGACCGATCCCCGCGTCACCATCGTCGCTGCCCACAACGACACGTCCCGATAAAGCGCCATAGAGTATTGCTATAGCAAAGCTCGTATTGGAGTCAAGCCCATGACCTGGTCGGGGTTCGCTACCGCGCACCCGTCGCGGGGCTTCATGATCAGCGAGCTGGTCCAGCACCTCGGAATGAACATCGCCTCGGCGCACGCCACCCTGGCTGTGCTCTGCGACTTCGGGTTCGTCGTACGGGACCCGGTGCACCGGACCTATGTCTTGGGCCCGGCCCTCGCGGCGACCGGCTTCGCCGCCCTCGAACAGCACCCGGCCATCGAAACCTCGATCGAGCAGGCCGGCGTGCTCGCCGCCGAACTCGGTGCGGAGGTGGGGGTCAGCGCCACTGCCGGCAGGGACGTCATCTCGTCGCCCGACGCGGCCCGGAACCACGCGCCGCCAGCATCGGCTGCCCCGACGACCGCTCGCCGCTACTCGCCGCGATCGGGGCGGTGTTTATGGCCTGGGCCGGCGAAGACACCGTGGCGGCATGGCTCGAACGCGCCGCGATCACGGGCGCCCTCGCCGACTTCTACCGGCACTGTTGCGTTCGCTGGGGACGGCGGTCAAGCTGGCCGGTCAGGCATGATCGAGTAGTGCGTCGTCGGCGTGTACGACCTGTGGTCCCGGCCTCGGAGTTTGCCGGGTTCCGCTTCCCACCCGAGGTGATCGTTCTGGCGGTACGGTGGTACCTGCGGTTCGCCCTGTCCTACCGCGACGTCGAGGAACTACTAGCCGAACGCGGCCTCGAGGTCGACCACGTCACGATCTACAGGTGGTTGCAGCGGTTCACCCCGTCGCTGATCGACGCCGCCCGGCCGAGCCGCCACAGCCCGGGCAGCAGGTGGTTCACCGATGAGACGTGAAGGTCGCCGGTCGCTGGACGTACTTGTACCGAGCAATCGACCAGTTCGGCCAGGTCATCGACGTGCTCGCCTCGGAGAAGCGGGACCTGGCCGCGGCCCGCCATCTGACCAGGCAACCAGCCGCCACCCGCGCCCATCCCCGACACCGACGGCTGGGACGCCGTCGTCGACGTCAGCTACCGAAGCATCACCGGAAACACCCACCTCCGAGACTGGGAATACATCCCATGCACCGACGCCGGCAACCTGTCCGCGGCCCCCGCCCAGCCAGCCGCGTCCCGCAACTCGGACTCGGCGCCGTTCTCGCATTCCTGGTACTCCTCGGCGCCGGCTGCGGGGGAACGACACCGCGCGACCCCGAGGCGAACACCGCCAACTGGCCAGCCGACATCACGGACCCCCGCCCCCGGCCGCCGACGGCCCTCAACCGGAGTCCACCCGGACACACCCCCGGCGACACGCCTGACTCCGCCTCCCGGCACCGAGGCGTGGCTCGCGTCCTGCGCCGTCGACCACGAGTCCGGCCTCCCCACCGCCGTCGTCGTCGTCACCAACACCACCCAGACCGCTCAGAGCTACACCATCGAAGTCACCTTCACCAGCACCCGGGACAGGGCCGTCACCGGCATATCCTCCGCGCGAACAGGACTACTCCAACCCGGCGCCGAAGCCGACAAGCCGAAAATCGGCTGGTCCCGCGACGACATCATCAGCGGCGTCGAGTGCGCGCTCGGAAGGATCGACCGGACGGCCTGAGAAGAGGTCTGGCGACGCTCGGGCCCGCGGTCACCCGTCCCCTGTCCGATGCCGCAGGCGCAGCTACCCGGCCGGCGGGGCGCGGAAATCTGGCGCTGGTGCTGCCGCGCCCACGCCAGCAACTCGTCATCGGACGGCCCACCCGGACCAGTCGAGGCCGGTGCCGGCCGGCGCGGCCGGGGAACCTCCGACGACGAGGGAGAGGTCGCCGCCACCGCCCTCAACCTGATCAGGTTTGGACGCCTGGTGGACCGGCACGCCGCTCGACCGGCCCGGGCCAGCCACCTCGCAAGACTCGACTTCGGCGTCGCAGCGTCACCGCGTAGAACAACAGAGTCCTCCAAGCGCGCGAGCCGACTATTCGCGCGCCCAGTGGACCGGGCCGCTCGCGATGATCGAGCCCACCGGCCGGCCGTCCGACCCGTCGGCCTTCATCGACTCGACCGGCCCGCGTGTCGCGAAGAAGCGGTCCACGGCGGCGTCCCTGACGAACACCACCCGACCGTCGGGCGACCAGGTCGGATGCCAGGCGTGCACACCGGCCAGCTCGCGCAGCCCGGTGCCGTCAGGCGCTATCGCGTAGATCCCGCCGGCGGCGGTCCCAAACAGGATCGTTGCTCCGTCGGGCGACCACGACGGCTCGACGGGAATCGTGCCGGCACGCGGTGTCCCGGTCAGTACACGCACCGATCCGTCGACGGTCGAGACGACGTTCAGCGTTTGCTGGTCCGGGTCACGGAACACGATCTCGCCGCCGTCCGGTGACCAGGACGGTTCGAGCCCGTCCACGTCGGCCAGCCGGCGCCCGCCCGCGCCGTCGGTGCCCATCAGGTAGAGCCCCCCGGTGTTGTGGAAATAGGCGATCCGCGTGCCGTCCCGTGACCAGGCCGGATACTCGGCCGCCCGGTCGCTGAGGTTCGTGAGCTGCCGCTGGTCGTTTCCGTCCGGACGGACGGTCACGATCTGCCCGTCCACGGTGGCGTAGGCGACACGGCTGCCGTCCGGCGCCAGGGCCGGACTGTCGCCAGTGCCGATCTGTCGTTGGTTGCCGTCGGGGTCGACGACGACGATCGGGCTGTCGTTGATCGAGCTGTCGCCGTCGTAACGCTTGAACACCAACCAGTCCCGCGGCTGCGCCGGCTGGGTGCGCGCGCCGCCGGACGATTCGGCGGCACCCGGTCCGCTGCCCGCCGGCCCGCCCGAAGCCGGCTGTTCGACCTCGCCGGCCTGGCTGACCGCATCACTGCTCTGACTGGTCGTGACGGTCGGCTTGGTTCCGTCCCGCCGACCGAACGGGTCGAGCGCGACGACCACGCCCACCAGCGCCACGACCACCGCGACGGCCGCGGCGACCGGCACCGCCACGCGCCGGTCCCGCGACCCGCCCCGCGGGCGGCTGACCCGGCCGCGACCGCCAGCGGCGCCGCGGTTCGGTTCGGACCACGGGTTTCCTGGTGCCGGCGGGTACGAGGACGTTGCCGCGGTCGGGACACCCGCCGGCGGGACCTGGTCGTTCGTGACGACCGCCGTCCCGACGACACCGTCACCGGAACTCCCGGCGAGGCCGTAACCCGCGCCAGGCTGGTCGTCCGTGCCGCGTTCGGCTTCGGGACGAGCCGTGGTCCACGGGGTCGACGCGGGCGCCACGAGAGCACCCGCGGCAAGGGCGACCGGCGCGACTGGCCGGGCGGCACCAGCCTGGACCGCCGACCCGCCGACGAGCCGCGGCAACAGCTCGTGGGCGTTCGGCCGGGCCGCCGGATCCTTGCTCATGGCCTGCCTCACCAGCGGCAGCAACCCGTCGTCCAGGCCGGTGAAGTCCGGCTCGTCGTGCACCACTCGGTAGAGCACCACCGGGGTGGCCGCGTCGCCGAACGGTTTACGGCCAGTCGCCGCGTAGAGCATCACACCACCCCACGCATAGACATCCGCCGCAGGCGTCAGCTCGAGGCCCAGAGCCTGCTCGGGCGCCATGAACGCGGGCGTCCCGACGATCCTGCCCAACGTATGCACGGTCGCGGACTCCATCGCGCGAGCGATCCCGAAGTCGATGACCCTGGCCCCGGACGGCGACAGCAGGATGTTGCCGGGTTTGAGATCACGGTGGATCACGTTGGCGGCGTGGATGGCCGTCAACGCGTTTGCGACCGCGACCGCCAGTCGTTCCAGCTCGGCCGGCGGCAGCGGGCCATCCTGGCGCACCCGCGCCGCCAGCGTCGGTCCCTCGACATACTCGGTGACCAGGTAGGGCTCCGGACGTTCGATGTCGACGTCGAGCACCTCCGCGGTGCAGAACCTGGCCACCCGCCGGGCGGCCTGCACCTCGCTCAGGAAACGGGCGCGAAAATCAGGGTCGCGGGCGAACTCCCGCCGGATCACCTTGATCGCCACGGGCCGGCCCTCGGCCGAGCGGCCGAGGTAGACGCTGCCCATCCCGCCAACACCAAGCCGGCCCGACAGCGTGTACGAACCGACCTCCGTCGGATCGCCGTCCTCGAGCGGCTCCACCCCGGCGGCATCCGCCATGACGAGTCCTCCGTCTCACCGGAGCCGCTATGCTCCCTTCTCGTCCAGTATGACCTTCTCCTTCATTCGTCGGCGGCCAGGAGCTGGGCGACCCGGCCGGCCTGCGCCGTGCGCAGCCGGACCTCCACTCGACCGGACCGGGACGGGTTGGTTGTCCCGGCGTCATAGGCGAAGCACACTCGGCCCGGCCGGTCGACCACCACCTCGATCGTGGCGCGGATCGGATGGGCCAGCGGCACGTCGATGTGTTTGAACCGGCCGGCCCAGACCACCAGACGTCCGGCCGTGATCGCGATAGCGCCGGAGGCGGCCTCCTTGCTCCACGACGACCACTCGCCCGGTGCCCGGTAACGGCGGCGTGTGACCGACCCGGTCAATTCCTCCTCCAGCAGGACCAGCCCTTCGGCGGCGAGTTCGGCGCGCAGTCGCTCGGGTAGCCGGCCCGAGCCAATGCCAAGAAGCATGCGCAGCAACGGGTTCACGGCCGCAGGTTAGCCGCGCGGGTCAACCACCGACACAGGCCGCGTCTGCTGCTGCCTCATAGACGATCCGGCGCTCCGGAGCGATCCGCGGCCGCGGCACGGCGGCGGTCAGCCCACGCGTGGACGCATCCGTGCCGACCACGAGGTTCCGCCTGTCACCCGTCGGAGCACCGCGGCCGCGGCTCGGCGCCCTTTCGGCCCCGGCCGCGGTCCCGGGAGCCCGGTGCCTACGTCTCGCGCGATTCTCACCATCAGGGCCTTGCCGCCTTGGCATGCGCGTCGTTGGCGGACATGAAGGGGCGCCTTCCAGGGTCGCACGGGAGACCATCCCATGGTCTCTGTTCGTAGCTGGAGGATCGGCTGGACATCCGGCGAGGCCGTCCGCCGAGACCTACTCATCAAGCCCCCGGAAACACCGTCTACGGGGCTCTGGCTCGAATTCGGTGGTGACCGTCTGTTAGCAGGCGCAGTCGACGCGGCAGGCGGCGAACACGACCGAACCAGATGCCTGGTGATCGTTTCCGAGTCCCTCGACCGCCACGGCGACATCTCCAAACGAGCCGATATCCGACATACGCGGCACGCACGGGGCTGCGGTGTGCGGTGACTCCGCGTTACCACCGAATTTGAGCCAGAGCCGTCTACGGAACACTGCCCGCGCAGGCGTATGGCCAGCAGCCGGGCGGTGTCGGGTCCGGCGTCGGCGCTCAGCGCGCGAAGTTGAGACGAAGGCCTGGCCAGGGCCACTGGAGGGAGTAAAGAACTCCCCGTCCGGCCGAGCAGACGAACGCGGTGTCGCCGTCCAGGCCGCCGAAGCAGATGGCCGCCGAAGCAGATGTTGGTGACATACGTGTCGGGCCCTGGCGTCACGAACTCCCGCGGCACCTGTCCGTCCGGACTGATCGCGGTTATCCCCGACCTCCGCGGGTTCGCGATGCACACGTTGCCGGCTCCGTCGACCGCCAGGCCGGGGCGCTCGGACGGTATGTACCATTTCGCTGCCTGGTCCTGGCGGTCAACGACGGTTGAACGGCGGCGAAAGGGGATGCGGGGTGGAGCCGCTGGCGGCGTCCGATTCGCTGGTCGAGGGCGGCTGGCGGGAGCACCTCGACTGGATCCCCGAGGGCCTCACGCCCGACGCCCACCAGGCGGTCGCGTTCGAGCGTCTCTCGACGAAGTACGAACCGGCGTGCCCGACCGTGCTCATCACCGGCCCGGGCACGACCGACGCGTTCCTCGTCCCGGTCCTCGACCACTGCCGGCTCGCGAGCACCGCCGGCCAGCCGGGTGTGAAGGCGCTGCTGCTCTGCCCGACGAGCACCCAGGCGACCGGCCAGGCGGGCCGCCTCGACGGATTCCTCCAAGGCCAGGCGCTGGCCTCCGTCACCGCCGGTCTCTACCTCGGCGGTACCTCGGCGGAGAACTACCGCCGGGTGCTGACGGACCACGCCGCGATTCGCCGCGCCGTCCCTGACGTCCTGATCACGACCTGCGCGATACTCGACCGGCTGCTGCAGCGCCCCGAGGACGTCCCGCTGTGGCAGTCGAAGAGCCTTGCCTACGCCGTCCTGAACGAGATCCACCTCGAGGACGGCGCGCGACGCGCCGACATCGCGATGCTGCTGCGACGCCTCGGTGCCGTCACCGCCGCTGCCCGACCCGGCCGACCGCTGGGGCTGGTGTGCCCGGTGGTGACGTCGGCGGCATTCGGCGCGGGGACGTTCGGCGCGGGCACGGTCGATGAGGACGCGGCGAACGCGATCCGCGCCCTCGCCGAGGAGATCTTCGGCGTCCCGTTCGAGCCGGGCGCCGTCGTCGGCGAGAACCGGCTGGCACCGGACGAGGTGCCCGCCGGGCGCGACTCGTCGCTGCCCGGTCCGGACCCGGTGCCACGTGCCGCGTTCCCGGTCGACCGCGGGAGCACCCCGCCCGCGACGTTCCTGTCGGCGATCGACATCCTGCGCCGCCAGTACGTCGCGCACCTGGTCGACCTCGCCGCCCGAGGTCGGCTGGCGGGCGCGCGCCCACTGCCCCGCCTCGCCGGGGCGCTGTTCGGAACGGATGGCTGGCTCGCCGAGTTCACCGCCGCGGCCCTCACGGCCGGGGCGGGCAAGGTGGAGCGGTTCCTCGCCCTGTTCGCGGCCGTCGGGGACGACGGCGGCGAGCTCCACGCCGAAGGCGGTTCGTTCGTCGGCGAGGACGCGGCCACCGAGCTGCGCGCCTACGCCGTCGCCGGGCTGGCCGAGGCCGTCGCCGCCGCGGAACAGGCGTGGGAGGCACGGCCAGGCGGCGACCCCGCCCGCGCGGCGGCCCACGCGACGCTTGTCGACCTGGGCCTGCTGCCGAACTACGCCCTGCCAGGCGCGGCCCTGTCAGCCGAGTCCCTGTCCGGCGAGGAAGCGACGGCAGCCGCGACGCCCACCGTCGGCGGGGGCTCCGCCCCCACCGACGGGCGCTCGCCGCGCGGCGCGTTCGAGGGCGATCCGCGGACGCGTCTCCTCGACGGCCTGCGCGCCTGGGTTGCCCGCGCCGACACCCCCGGCACGGTGACCATGGAGGCCGACCTCCCCGACGGGACGCGGGTCGCCGAGCTGCGCCTGGCTGGCCCGGCCAGGAGCGTCACCCACTGGCGGATGCGGCTGAGGCCCAGCGTGGCCGCCAGCCGGGCGGGTGTGCAGCTCACCCGCCTCGGCGGGCCGCCGGTCCAGGTCGTCGTCTACCTGGACGGCTTCGGCCATGACGCACGCGCCGGCCGCCACCAGCTCGCGGACGACGCGGACAGGCACAGCGCGCTGCGCGCCCGTGGGGTGTGGGTCTACCAGCTCACCTGGAACGACGTCGAGGAGTGGCGCGCCAGGGCGGCGGGTGTGCCGGCGCCGCCCCGGCCGCCCTACCAGGGCCCGGCCCAGGAGCAGGCGCAGGTGTACTACCGCGCGGTGACGAGCCCGCCGCGGCCGGCCGACGAGCTGGACCGGCTCGTCTGGGTCAACCCCGTCGACCAGCTGCTCGCCTTCCTCGCCGACCCCGACCCGAGCCTGTGGCGGGTGCGCGCCCAGGCCGCGCTCGGCGGGCTGCTGCGGACCCCCGGCGTCGAGCGGGTCCTCGCCGCCGACGGCAGCGGAGCCGCCGCCGCCATCGGCGCGAGTCTGCGTGGCGCGCCGCTGCCCGCCGGAGCCGGGAAGATCAACGTCATCCGGGCGCGGGACGACGCCGGCTGCCCCGTCACCCTCGTCGTCGACGACCGGGCGGGGCTGGCCGCCCGGGTGTTCTCCGCGTTCGTCCTCGTCGACGACGGCCCCGAGGCGATCGGCACCGGGTCGGGCTCGGGGCCGGGTGCCGTCGGGGTCGGCCCGGGCACCGCCGACGAGGCGTCGACCCGCGAGCGGCGCCGGGCCTCCTGGCTGGCCTGGGCGAACCTGATCCAGTTCCTCGCTGACGGCGCCGGCGACGCCGTGGCGCTCACCGTCACCGGCCTCGACGGCTTCGACCCGACGCTGCTCGCCGCGGCCGGTCGGCGTCCCGGCCGCGCCGCGGAACCGGCGGACACGCGCTAGCGCGGTCTCGACCTCGCGGGCGACGTCGACCTGATGCCTCGGCGACCGAGGCCGCGGCCACGGCCTTCGGCCGCCGGTCAGCGCCGCCGCCCACCAGGCCCAGCGCACACCGCGCCGCGCCCGTCTGCGACCGATCCGGCCACACGGCGCCAGACGTGCTTCATGCCTGTGTGACGAGCCGGCGACGAAGCTCGGGACGCAGTGACGGGTCCCCGGTCATGTGGAAGACGCCGGCGATGTCGGTGCCAGGGCGCACCACCTTGTCGATCGCGTCGAGGGTGGCGTCGTCGAGCACGACGTCAACGGCGGCGAGCACGTCGTCGAGCTGCTCAAGGGTCTTGGGACCGATGATCGTCGAGCTGACGGCCGGATGGCGGTCGACGAACGCGAGCGCCAGATGAGTGAGCGAGAGGCCGGCCGCCGCCGCGATCTTCGACAGTTCCTCGACCGCGTCGAACCTGACCTCGGAATCCGGATTGCCGGAGATGGTACGGCCCTGGGCGAACACGCTACCGGCGGCGTACCGCGAGCTGGCCGGCTCGGCCTGGCCGCGCTGGTACTTGCCGGTGAGCCAGCCCCCGGACAGCGGGCTCCACGGGATCACCCCGATGCCGTGCCGCAGGCAGGCCGGCAGCACAGCCTGCTCCACCGACCGCGCGAAGATGGAGTACTGCGGCTGCTCGCTGACGAAGCGTTCGCTGTTGCGACGCTGGGCGGCCCACTGCGCCTCGACGATCCAGTCCGCCGGGAAGGTCGACGAGCCGAGGTATCGCACCTTGCCCTGGTGGACCAGGTCGGTGAGCGCACCGAGAGTTTCCTCGAGATCGGTGTCCCAGTCGTGCCGGTGAACCTGGTACAGGTCGATGTAGTCGGTACCGAGCCGGCGCAGGCTGTCCTCGGCCGCCTTCATGATCCATCGCCGGGACCCGCCGCGCTGGTTGCGGTCCGCGCCCATCGGGTTGAAGCACTTGGTCGCGATGATCACGTCGTCGCGTCGCGTTTTGACCGCCTGGCCGACGATCTGTTCACTCTCGCCACGAGAGTAGATGTCAGCGGTGTCGATGAAGTTGATCCCGGCGTCGAGCGCCCGGCCGATCATGCGTTCGCACTCGTCGTGGTCAGGGTTGCCGATGACCCCGAACATCATCGCGCCCAGGCACTGGCTGCTCACCTCGACGCCGGTTCGACCAAACTTGCGGTACTTCATACACACTCCCCTAGGTCAGCGGGCACGCTATCGCGGCGCGCCCAGCGGCCGCCCCCTCCTCCGTTCCCGCGGGCAGGACGAGCCGCAGCCGGACCCGGTCGGCCGCGGGCAGGGCGTCGGCGAAGCGGCCCAACGCGGCGAGCGCCGCCGCGCGGACCTGCCACCGCGGTCCCGCCAACGGCGTCCCCAGCCGTCGCCATCACGGCGTTGACCAGCCCGGACACCGACGTCGCGGAGCGACCGGGGACGTCGATGACGACCACCGAGCCAGCCGGCGGGCACAACAATTCACGTCCCGTTCGCTGACGTGCCACCGGCGGGCCTTCGCTGGCCGGCGCTGTCGCACCGAGCTGGTCCGGTAGGGCTGGGTCGGACTGGTTGCCTGGCCAGAGCGTCCGCGGGGCGGGGCACAAAAGGATCAAGGAAGAGGACTGGCCGGCAACGCGGTGTTCAGGGATGAGCCGCGAGAACGAACTCCCCGGACAGGACGACCGGTGGTGGGGTAATGGTTCGATTCTCCCCTCCGGCTTGAACCCCACGGCCAGCGCCTCACGAGCTCAATATCAGCACCGCCCTGGGCCACGGAGCCAAACCCGGCGCGAGGATCTTCGGCGCGCAGGACCAACAGTGCCGTAGCTCGTGGCCTCAGGAAACGCCCCGCGGCACGACGGCCCAACGGCCAACCGCCGGACGGCCTTGGTCGAGTCCCGCACAAGGACACGACCCGTGACGGCGAAGAGGCCGCGCTCGCCCGTGGCGGCGCCCGGCCACGCACGTCGAGGTCTTCCCCACGGCCCCGCACGAGCACGTGGCTCGGACGGGGAAGCGCGTAACCACCGTCGCCCCTTCCGAGGCATCATCGCAGTTCAAAGTATATATCGATCTTCCAAGACCAAGGTCATGCAGAATCTTCGAAGGCACCAACCAGATCCAGCGCCTGGTCATCAGCCGCCACCTGGCAAAGGCCTGATCAGACCGCGTTCCCGCTGACCACCAGCACAACCCGGCGAACTCGCCACCGTTCGGGACGCCGGAATCGGCTATAGCCAGGGACATCTCCTCGCTCCGCCCGACAGCCGGCCGGACTTCCTAGGAGCCTGTCGGGCTGGCGGTCGCCGACCTGCAAGGTGAGGTCGCGGGCCTGCCGCGGGACCCGGGCGGCGGTCGGGTGTGCCGTCACTCCAACAGGCCAGACGTGCCGGCGCTCGAGCCCGACGAGAACAGCGCGTACAGCCTGGCCAGCGTCGACATCGCCGGCGAGCACGGCAGGCAGGCGATGGGCGCCGGCCCAGCACCGCCTCATGTCCCGCGGTTGCCTTCCTACGTAGGGTGACCACTTCGGCGCCCTGTCTGACGCTCAGATCTCGCGCGGGTAACTCCCTGTAAGTCCCGCGGAGCCTGTCAGACTGGCCACGTGATGGCATCCTCGTCGACCTCCGCCCGTCGCAGTGGGCGCCCGACAAGCGCGGAGGCGGCACGGCTCGACACGGCTCTCAAGGAGGCAGCCCTGCGGCTGTTTCTGGAGCGAGGATACGAAGCCACCTCGCTGGACGAGATCGCCGCGCTCGCCGGCACGACCAAGCAGTCGCTCTACGCGAGGTTCCGCAGCAAGCAGGAACTGTTCGCCACCGTGCTTAGCTGGGCTACGGAACGGCCCGACTGGCCAATCCCTGAACCGGGAGAAGTCAGCCTTCCCGCAAATCTTGAGGCCGCGCTGCTGGCGGTCGCGGAGTCAGCCGTGCGCAGGGTCCTCGATCCCCGCATGGTCGCCCTCACCCGTTTGGCGATCGCGCAGGCGGATCGGTTCCCCGAGGTCGCTCGCCGGACATACCGTATGTGGCCACGCCAGAAGGCCGTCGCCAATCTGTTGCGTGAGCACGCTGCTTCCGGGACGATTCAGGTGAACGACGCCGACCTGGCTGCTGAACATTTTCTCGGGATGGTGGCGGTAACCCCGGCGCGGATGGCGTCCTTCGGGATCCAGCACAGCCCCGAAGAGCAGCGACGTCGCGTGGAGGACGCCGTCCGGCTGTTCTTGCGAGCCCTGCGGCCCGACTGAGCCGGAAGGCACGTCGCTGCACGCGGACCATCATGGGAATATCTATGGACTCCGACGTGGGAGGGCCGCAGCGAGAGTGCCGCGGTAGCGTCGTGGCGTGACATCGCTTTAACGCCGCGCGAGGAGCCGAATACGCTCCCGTCTTCATTCCGCTCAGCACCGTGAGTGACATTCTCGGTGCGTGCTCTATTTCACGAGGAGGGCAATCCGTGACGCCGGACGCAGTTACCACGGACGAGGTCCTGAAGGACGTCGACCTGCGCGGCAAGGTGATGGCCGTCACCGGAGCGTCGGGTGGCCTCGGGCTCGAGACGGCTCGCGCGCTCGCGGCCCGTGGTGCCGAGGTCGTGCTGCTGGTTCGTGACCCGGCTCGTTGCGGCGAGGCACTCCGTGTGACCGGCCGCTCGGGCCAGTTGATCACGCTCGACCTGGCCACGCTCGAGGGTGTCCGCGCGGGGGCTGCCCGGTTGCTCGAGCGATGGCCGCGCATCGATGTGCTGGTGAACAACGCCGGCGTCATGGCCACTCCGTTGGGCCGCACCGCTCAGGGGTTCGAGCTGCAGCTCGGGACCAACCACCTGGGTCATTTCCTGCTGACCGCGCTGGTCGCCCCCCGACTGGCGGCTGACGGCCGCGTGGTGAACGTCGCCTCGCGCGGCCACCTGGTGTCGGGCATGAACTGGGACGACCCGCACTACCTCGGTCGTCCGTACCGCAAGTGGGAGGCATATGGACAGTCGAAGACCGCGAACATCTTGTTCACGCTCGGCCTGGCACGTCACGGTTACTCGGCGTACGCCGTGCACCCGGGCATGGTCGCCACAGACTTGTACCGTCACCTCGGCGAGGCCGATCAGGCGGCGGTACAGAACCGACCCGCCGGGTCCGAGGCGACGGTGAAGTCAATCGCGCAGGGCGCGGCGACCATCGCCTGGGCCGCCACCGTCGAAGGTGTGGCTTCCGGCAGCTATGTCGCCGACTGCGCGGTCACGATGGCGGCCCCTCACGCGACGGACCCCGAGGCGGTCGAGCGGCTCTGGACGTGGTCGCAGGAACAGGTGCGGGAACGCTTCCCAGTACGACGCATGGAGAGTTGACCGCCTCGCCTGACGCGCCCGCCGCGGTGGCGGCGCGGCGGGTTCAGGCACCGTCGTCCCCCCGGGCGGCCCGCGGGTGGCTCGGGGTGGCGGTGCCGGCGGCATGCGCCCGGCGGCGCCCGCTCGACGCCGACGGCGTCACCGACGACCGGGGCGTTGGGCTCGTCCGAGGAGATCACGCCGGCAGGCTACGTCCGCGCTTGACCCAGAATCAACCTCGTCAGTATGATTAATCTCGTCGCCGCGGCGGAGGAAGTGGACCGCTGCCGTTGGGATGCGCAGGGCCGTTGGGATGCGCAGGAGCGGCTGCCCCGGCAGCGGCCTCCAGCTGAAGGGCGACCGGAGGGTCGTCCGCCACGGCCGGATACCCATCCCCTGTGGGGCTCGCCGGTTCCAGGGACACCAGTAGCTGTCGAAATCGCAGGTCCAACTGGGGACGAGGAAGACGATGTCAGTGACGGATGTGCGGCGTCCGGCCGAACGCCTGGCCGAGATGGCCGAGGCGGACCACGAGCTGCGAGCACTGAGTCCCGATCCGGAGGTCACCGCCGCCGCCCGCCGCCCGGGCCTGTCCTACCAACAGATCATCGCGACGGTGCTTGACGGTTATGCCGGACGTTCCGCGCTGGGCCAGCGGCGGTACGAGGTCGTCCAGGACGACGCAGGACGCGCCCGCCGGGTCCACCAGCCCGGTTTCGACTCGATCACGTATAGCGAGCTTCATCGTCGGATCAAGTACCTCGCCGCGGCGTGGCGAGATGATCCGCGATACCGGGTGGAACCCGGCGATTTCGTCTGCATCCTCGGCTTCGCCAGCGCGGACTACGTCACGGTGGACCTGGCGGTCGCCTACCAGCTCGCGGTGAGCGTGCCCCTGCAGGCCACGCTCGCCACCACCGACCTACGGGGCATCATCGCGGACACCGCGCCGACCGCGGTCGCGGCGGAGATGACCGATCTCCACCTGGCGGCGACGCTCGCCGGCACGCAGGCCTCCATCCACACGATCATCGCGCTCCGTCACGACGCCCGGATCGACGAGGACCGTGAGCGCCTCGCCGCCGCCCGGGACGAGCTCGCGAGCAACGGCTCGCGCGCCCGGCTCGTCACGCTCGACGAACTGATCGCCGCCGGCAGGGACCTACCGGCCTGGGAGCCTCCTCCCCCATCCGCCGCCGGCGCTGACCGGATGGCCCTGCTCATCCACTCCTCAGGCAGCACAGGCACTCCCAAGGGCGTCATCGTCACCGAGCACACGGCGGCGGCGCAGTGGGACCCGGGTGAGCGGCCCGGTCCCGTCGTCCGGGTGGCCCTCGCCCCGCTGAACCACATGGCAGGCCGCCACATGATCTACTCGGCGTTCGCGCACGGCGGCAGGGTGAACATCACCGCCAGGAGCGACCTTTCCACCGTCTTCGAGGACATCCGGCTGACCCGCCCGACCGAGGTCTCGGTCTTCCCGCGAATCCTCGACCTGATCTACCAGCACTTCCTCAGCGAGGTCGTCCGGCGCGTGGCGGAGGGCGCCCACGCCGCCTCGGCGCGCGCCGAGGCGATGCGAGCCGTGCGCACCGAGTTCCTCGGCGACCGGGTGTGCGCGATCGGCGGCGCCGGCGCGCCCGTGACCCCCCAGGTGCGGCAGTTCATCGAGGAGTGCTTTCAGGTGCGCCTCGGCGGCGGCTACGGCTCGACCGAGGCAGGCACCATGGCGGTCATGGGACGTGTCCTGCGTCCCCCGGTCACCGACTACCGGCTGCGCGACGTTCCCGAGCTCGGCTACTTCCGGACGGACAAGCCCTATCCCCGGGGAGAGTTCTGCGTCAAAAGCGAGCGGGCCACACCCGGCTACTTCAAGCGCCCGGAGGCGACCGCCGCCCTGTTCGACGCCGACGGGTACTTGTGCACCGGTGACATCGTCGAGGAACGCGGACCGGACCAGATCGAGTGGATCGGCCGCCGCAACGACGTGCTGAAGCTGGCCCAGAGCGAGTTCGTGGCCGTCGGCGCGCTGGCGACGACGTTCGAGAACGGCAGCGAACTCATCGACCAGATCTTCGTCTACGGCAACTCCGCGCGTTCCTATGTGCTCGCCGTCGTCGTTCCCAATCCAGACGTGATGCGTGACCGGCTCGGCGACAACCCCACGGAGACGTCGGTGCGGGACCTGATCCGGTCCGAGTTGCGCGACATCGCGGCCAAGGAGGGCCTCCGATCGTTCGAGGTGCCGCGCGACTTCATTGTTGAGCATGAACCGTTCACGCACGAGAACGGGCTGCTTTCCAGCGTCCACAAAAGGATGCGTCCCGCCCTCGAGGCCAGGTACCGAGACCGCCTCGAGCAGCTCTACTCCGACCTCGAGCGCCGACAGACCGAGAACCTCGCCGCCCTCAAGGAACTCGACAGCGCCACCAGCGTCCTGGACAAGGTCGTCAGGGCGCTGGAGGTCGCACTGGGCGTGGAGGACATCGATCCGGCGGCATCGCTCGGCTTCATCGATCTCGGCGGGGACTCGCTCGGCGCCGCGGCCTTCTCGACGACGCTAGGGGACATCTTCGGCGTCGAGGTCCCGGTCAACGCGATCCTCAGCCCCACGGGCAACCCTCAGGCCTGGACGCGGCTGATCGAGTCCACTCTCGACCAGTCCAGCGGGCGACTGGCGACCTTCGAGCGCGTCCACGGCACCCGCGGCCGACTCCTGCGTGCCGCGGACCTGGACATCTCCGCCTTCCTCGATGCAGACGTCCTCAGGCAGGCACCGAGCGAACCGCCGCCAGCCACCTCGACCTGTGTGCTGCTCACCGGCGCCACCGGTTTCCTCGGCCGCTTCATGTGTCTCGAGTGGCTCGAACGCCTCGATGCCACCGGCGGAAGGCTCATCTGCCTCGTGCGCGCGACCGACGAGGCCGCCGCCTGGGACCGCCTGGCCGCGGGCTTCGGCACGGATCCGGACCTGCGCCAGAGGTTCGCCGCACTGAGCGAAGGCCGGCTGGAGGTCGTCATCGGCGACGTGGCGGAACCCCGTCTCGGGCTGCCCGCCGCGGCCTTCGACCGTCTCGCGCGCCAGGTCGACCGCATCGTGCACCCGGGCGCGTTGGTCAACCATGTCCTTCCGTACGAGGCTCTGTTCGGCCCGAACGTCGCCGGCACCGCCGAACTCGTCCGGCTAGCGCTGACTCACCGGCAGAAGCGGTTCGACTTCGTCTCCTCGGCCGCGACCACCTACCTCCTCGACCGCGGCGTCTCGCGCGACGAGGACGCTCCGCTTCTCGATGAGATCGATCTGGATCACTACCGCATGGGCTACGGCGCGAGCAAATGGGCCGCGGAGCAGGTCCTGCTCTCCGCGCACCGCGCCGTCGGCCTGCCGGTGAACGTCTTCCGCGGCGACATGATGCTCGCGCACCGGACCTACCACGGCCAGATCAACGTGCCCGATGTCTTCACCCGCCTGCTCACCAGCATCGTGCTCACCGGCCTTGCCCCAGCCTCCTTCTACCCGCTCGGCGACACCGGCGCGCCCGGGTGCGCGCACTACGACGGCCTCCCGGTCGACTTTGTCGCCGCGGCCATCGTGGGAATCAGCGCCCAGTCACACGGCGGCTTCCGCAACTACCACGCCCTGAACCACCACTCGGACGACGGGATCTCACTCGACACGTTCGTCGACTGGATCGTGGACGCAGGCTATCCGGTTGAGCGGGTGCCGGACTACGCCACCTGGTTCGAGCGCTTCGAGACCAAGATCAAGGCCCTGCCGGAGACCCAGCGCCAACACTCGTCCCTCACCGTGCTCGGGACGATGAGCCAGCCCCGGCCCGCGGAGCCGATGGTCGCCACAACGCGGTTCCAGGCCGCGGTCCGCGACCTGCCGGTCGGCCCGGAGATCCCCCACCTGACGCGGGCGTTCATTCACAAATGCCTCGACGACATGACCCGGCTGGGCCTTGTCTCCGCGCCGCCAGGCACGGCCGGCTCCACGCCAAAGCTACCCTGACCACTCAGCTACCTCTACGGTCGTGAGGTCGGAGACCCGGTCCTCGGCGAAGGCGGCACGCGTCCTGGCCCGGTCGAACAGGACCTTCTCGTCCGCGATGACGGCGGCGACCAGCTCGGGGCGCTGACGCGCGTCGCGCTGCTCGTCGGTGAACGCCGCCAGGTCGTCGTACCAGATCTCCGTGACGACGTCGTACTCCGGCTCCAGCGGCTCCCCGCCGGCGACCAGGTCCCCGACGGGCCCCTGGAGAACAAGGTGCGGCCGTCCGCGCGCGACCGTGGTCAGGAGACGTCAGCGACGTCCAGGACGGACATCGGGAGCGTCACGCCCGCGGGCAGCGGGGTGGCGACCTGGGTGAGGACCAGGTCCAGCCGACGGCGCGCGATGCGCCAGGCGCCGCCGTGGAGCACGAGCCGGTCGCGGTAGACGGCCCCGGCGCGCAGGAGGCGATCCGGCTGGCCCTGGAAGGTCCACGCTATCTGGCCGTAGCAGGTGGCCCACACCCCGTCGCCGTCGGATCCCACCAGGTGGTTGGTCATCATGTGCTGGGTCCAGGCGCAGGTGTCGTGGAAGGGAATGAAGAAGTCCAGCCAGCTGTCCATTCCCTGGTACGTCTCGTTCGGGTAGGCCGCGACGACGTCCGGCGTGAACAGGGTCCGGAAATAATCCCAGTCGCGCGTGTCGATGGCCCACGCGTAGCCGTTCTGGAGCTGTGCGGACTCGATGGCGGCCCGGTTCAGGTCGATTCCTGTCATCCGTACTCTCCTGATCGAAATGGATTTCTCTCGAAAAGTCGCTGGCGATACGACTGGCCGTGTTGGCCCCAAGTCGGATCGTACTGCCGCGGCCGCCATCGACCGGCCCGCGCGAGCAGTCGCCGGGCTCCGTGATCAGGACTCCCGCCGCGCCGGCACGCCGACAACGGCCCGACCGAGCGCAGCGCCGCCGTCCCGCCCGTCTCCCAGGCCCGGTACCAGCGACTCACCGTCGTCGAGGTCACCCGCAACTTTCGGGCCTGTGGGGCTCCGAAATTCTGTTTCGGCCTGTGAGCTGGCCCTTCGCGGCACGCTTGATTGCCTGGGGGTGTGGTTAGGCGGCGTTGCGGTACTCGTTGATGAGGCCGCCGAGGATGTTCGTGCGTCGGACGGTGGTCCCCACGGCTGGGGCGGTCGGGGCTGGCGGGTCGGGTGGGCGCTGGCCGAGTACCCGATGAGGTCGGTGGGAGTTGAAGTGCTCGACGTAGCTGCCGAGTACCGACGTCAGGTGTCGTTCGGAGACGATCAGTAGCCTGTCGGTGCATTCGCGGCGGGCGGTGCCGATCCAGCGTTCCGCGATTGCGTTCGCCCGGGGTGCCTGTGGTGGTGCGTACGACCTCGATGCCGGCGCCAGTGAAGGCGGCGTCGAACGAGGCGGTGAACTTCGCGTCGCGGTCGCGAAGGAGGAAACGGAACCGGTGGCCCGACTCCTCGAGGTCCATAAGCAGGTTCCGGGCGGCCTGGGTAACCCAGGCCGCGGTCGGATGCCGCGTGACGCCGAGGACGTGGACATGTCGGGTTGCGTGCTCAACGACGAAGAACACGTAGATCCGTCGAAGGAGGACCGTGTCGACCGTGAAGGAGTCGCAGGCCAGGATGCTGGAGGCCTGGGCGCGTAGGAACGCGCGCCAGGAGGTGTCGGCTCTCCGTGGCGCGGGGTCGACGCCGGCTCGGTGCAGGATCCGCCACACGGTGGCCACTCCCACCCGATGGCCCAGCCCGACGAGTTCTCCGTGGATCCCGCGGTGTTCCCAGGTCGGGTTCTCCCGGGCAGACGTAGGACCAGGTCGCGGATCTCCCGGCGGACCGGTGGCCGCGCGGCGCTCGACCCGGTCCGGACGATAGCGGACTGGGCGGCCGCGACCCGCCGGACCGACGCGCGGTTCGACTCGCCCGAGGTCCGTGCCCGCGTCGAGCGCGGTCCCGAGCATCGGCTCGTGGCCGTGCCGTCCCCGGCCGGTCCCGGCCCGCGGTGACGGCCGGGGGAACCCATGACAGGGCGGTTGTCTACCTCGGTGCGGAGGGCAGGGCGAGCGCGTCCGCGAGTTGGTCGCGTCGCGTCACCCCCAGCTTTCGGTACGCCCGCTGGAGGTGGTTGTCCACCGTGCGTATGGACAGCACCAGCCGGGCGGCTATATCGCGGCTACTCAGACCGCGAGCCGCCAGCGCGCAGATCTCCCGTTCCCGGCGGCTCAGCGGGACAACCGTGGCGAGGCCGAGCATCGAAGGGGTGTGGGCGTGCTCGCACCGCTGCGCGAGCGTCGCGGCCCGCGCGACGAGTGCCGCGCGGCGGCGCGGGTCGCACGGGCACCGCTGCGCGTCCGCGGCGGCCTCCGCCGCGAACAGATACGCCCCGACCGCCTCGAACTCCGTCGCCACCGCGGCGAGCGCCGCCGCGTCACGGCTCGCCGCCGCGCCCGCGTGCCGAGCCGCCGTGGTGACCAGGGCGCTGCCGGCCGTCTCGCTCAGGCGTTGGAGGCGCGCGGCCACGTCCGCCGGCCGGCCCAGGCGCGCGACGTCGTACAGGGCTTCGGCCGCCGCTCGGGGATCACCGTCGGCGTCGTCCGCGTCGGCGGCGGCGAGCAGCGACGCGATCGCGCCCGGGGAGTCCCCACGCAGCGCCAGATGCCAGGCGTGGGCTCGGGCGTTCAGCCCCCGGCCGGCCGGGGCGCCGCCGCGCTCGAGCGCGCGCGACGCCTCGGCCTCGTCACCGAGATAGGCGTGCGCCAGGGCCAGACCGCTGTGCACGAGCTCGACTGCCGCCTCCAGTTCGCCGACGCGCGCGATCACCGCCGCCTCCCGGAACCAGCGGATGGCGCTGACGGGACGCCCGGCGGCGAGGTGGCAGCGTCCGAGCAGGTCGGCGCAGGCGACGTGGGCCGCGCTCGCGCGGGCCTCGGCGGCCAGGCGCGGCCCGTGCAGTCCCGCCGCCACCGCGTCGCCCACCTGGCCGCGATCCAGCAGGTCGGACACTCTCCGGTGCACGTCCCAGACCGCCTCGACAGCCGGGACCGCGACGGCGTTGGGTGGCGTTGACGGTTCGGGCGGCGACATCGCGGCTGTCCGCGCGAGATTCGCCTCCGCCGGAGTCGATCCTCGCGAGCTCGACCAGACGGAGGCGGGCGGCGTAGCCGGCAGGGGCTCGGACCACGCCGAAGGCGCTGGGCGAAGCGACGGCGCGCTGGGCTCCCGGGCGTCGTCCCGGCGCCGGGCGCCGGTCGCGCGCGTGTGCCGAGCGGTCTCGGCGAGGATGCGCTCGACGGCGGCGCGCGGCATGCGGTCCTGGATCGAGCGCGCGAACACCGGGTGCGCGAGCGTCACCGGCCTACGTCGGCCGTCCTGGTGCACCTGGACCAGGCCCCGCCGTTCCAGCGACTCCAGGGCCTCCACCGACCCGGCCGCGCCGAGGGCCGCCATGCTGAGCCGGCCCACGACCGACAGGCGCTCCAGCAGGTCGACCTCCGCGGGGGTGACGGCCGCGAGCGTGCCCTCCACAAGGCCGTGCAGCCGGGGCGTCGGCGCGGGTTCGCCCGTCAGCCGCCACACGCCCTCCTCGACGACGAGGCAGCCGCCACGGAGCGCTCCGAGGACGAGCTCCCGCAGGATCAGGGGGTTTCCCAGGCTCGCCTCCCACAGGACGGCGCAGGTGTCCGCCGTCGCCGGGCCGCCCATGGTCCGCGCCAGCAGGAGGTCGACGTCGGCGCGCTCCAGGGGCGCGAGGTCGATCCACTCCGCCCGATCACCCGACCACAGCCGCTCGAGCAGGTCAGGGACCGGCTCCTCACCCCGCCGCAGCGTCGCCGTCAGGAAGACCTCGCCGGCGGCGACCAGCTCGGAGACGAGGCACACCGAGGCGGAGTCCAGCAGGTTGAAGTCGTCGACGACCAGGATCAGACGCCGCCGTCCGGACACCGCGCGCATCGCCGCCCGGACCTCGGCCATGACGGCCACGACGTCGGGCCCCGGACTGGCGCTCGGCCCGCCGACACCCGCCGCGTCCACGCCTGGAGCCACGGTTGGCGGCGGCCCGTCGCCGGGAGTCGCCGCACCGTGTCGCGCCAGATGGCGCAGCGCCCCGAGCGGGAGGTTCGCCGCCGCGCGGCTCGCGGCCACCCTGAGCACTGGCAGGTTCTCCCGAGCCGCCCACGTCAGGCACTCGTCGGCAAGCCTGGTCTTGCCCACCCCTTCCGCGGCGCTCGCGCAGAACGCCGCCCGGCCAGGATCCCGCACAGTCCGCCGGAACGCCGCGAGTTCCCGGTCGCGCCCTGTGAGCGGCCAGCGCCCGGTCGGCCCGCCCGAGGGCGCGGCTGGCGTTCGGACACCGACTCCTGTGATCGCTACGCCGCCGTGACGCCGAAGCGGCGGCGGAACCCGGTCGTCCGCCGCCGTTCGTGTCGCGGTGGATGACGTCGCCGATGGCCCCGACACCACACTCCTCCTCCTGGGTGCGCCGACGCGAGAGCGGCGCGGCTCGAGGTCCTGGTTCGCCGTGTCCACGTTGACGAGGACGAGCTCGCGGTCGCGGTGCCCGGCGTGCCGCGCCCGGGACGCTTCGTCCGTGTGTCCGGCGCCCCGGCCGCGATGTGTGCCGAATGTAGGCCAGCTGGGCGCGCGCAAGGTATTCGCTGAACTACGTACGCCTCGCCAGTCCGCGTGACGAAACACGCCGCGTCGCGGGCGGCCGCCGACGGGCGGCACTCGGGTCGCGCCGCCCGCCGCGCGAGCCGTGCCACTTCGGCCGCGTTGTGCGCACACGGCACCCGTCAATGCGGTATCAGGGGACCACGGATGCGGAAGCGCCGTGGTCCGCTCGCCGACGCGTTCACGGGGTGTGTCTGGATGCCGCGGGTCCCCGCTCGTGCCTACGACCAGATGCTGCAGTTGGCGGAGGTGGTCTTCGCGGCGCACCAGCCGGAGGACGTCTGGCGGCTCGTCTGCCAGGAGCTTCAGGTTTCGCTGTTCGGGGCCGACGTCGCCGCTGTGATCGAGATAAACATCGCGGCCCGGGCGGGCACGGTGATCGAGATGCTGCCCGATCCGGCCGCGCTGACGATGCCCCGCGGCTCGGCGATGCCCGGCGACCTGGTCGCCGACCATCCCTTCAGCCACCATGTGTTCACCACCGGAACACACCCGACGATGAGGGTGACCGACCTGGTGTCCTCACGGGAGTGGCGGCGCACCGGTGCCCACGCCTGGATGCGGGAGATGATGGGCGCGGCGAACCACCTCAACATCCCGCTGGCCGAGATCCCCGGGCGCGTCTCGACCGGGCTGTCGCTCCTGCGAGCCGATCGGGACTTCAGCGACCAGGACCTCGACGTGGCCAACCGGATCGCGCCGTTGCTCGCGGGTATGAGCCGCCACCTGCATCACCCCGCGCGCGAGCCGCCGAGGAACTGACGATCACGCCACGCGAAGCCGTCGTCCTGGCAGCACTCGCCGAAGGGCTGACCGCCGGCGCGACCGCGCGTCGGCTGGCGATCTCCGAACGGACCGTCGGCAAGCACCTGGAAAGGCTGTACCGCAAGCTCGGGGTGACCGACCGGCTCACGGCCGTCCTGCGCGCCCAGCGACTCGGTCTGCTCCCGCCACCCGCGCCGGGCGGCGGTCTCGTCGCCGCCGACGGCCGCCTCCTCCACCCGGCAGGCAAGGATGTCCCCCCGGCTCCCGGTGGGCAGGCGGACGACGAAGCGCGGCCGGCCGCCGGCGCGCGCGCACCGGCGATGGCGGAGGGGGCCGCGGCCCCGCCAGGCCGCGGCCTGGCCTGCGCGGAGTGCGGTGACCTCGTCCAGGTGGCAGCGACGGGGCGGCGGCGCCAGTACTGCTCGCGCGTATGCCAGCAGAGCGCGTACCGCCGCCGCAGGGCTCCTCCACCAATCGTGGTCGCGACGACGCGCGAACACGGCTCCGACCAGCGGCCCTGGAGCCGCCCACTGGGTGTCGCCGGCTAGACGACGCTGTCCCCGCGAGCGCCGCGGTGGCGGCGGTCGTCTTTGAGTAGCCACTGCTCACGACCGGAGGCTCGGGAACCCGTTGACTGGCGCGGCACGTGCCGGCCGGTCGGGCCGGAGCTGGTTCCAGACGAAGGGCAGCCGATGACCACCCAGGACACCTGGACCGAGCAGCCGCGGCACGACCTGAGCACCTTCAACGCGTTCGGGCCGGACATCGCGGATGCCTACTCCTACTTCGAGCAGGCCCGGCGGACCGAGCCGGTGTTCTTCTCCGCGGCGATGGGATCATGGTGTGTGACCCGCCACGACGACATCAGGGCGGTCACGGCCGATCCGGAGACCTTCTCCTCCGCCGAGCCCGTTCCCCGGCCGACCACCCTGCCACCGGAGGCGCAACGCGCGTCCGACTACCTGTGGGAGAACTCGAGCCTGCTGACGCTCGACCCCCCGCGGCACCGGCCGATCCGGCGCGTCGTGCATGAGGGCATCAGCCCGCGCATGATCTCCGCGCTGGAGCCGGCCATTCGGGAGGTCATCGCCCGGCACGTGGCCGCGCTGCCGGACACGCGGTTCGACCTCGTCGGGCAGTTCGCGGATCCCGCCCTACTCGCGGTCCTCATGCGGGTGGTGGGCTTCCCCGAGCAGATCCGTGACGAGCTGCGGACCTGGCTCCAGGACGCGACCGTGATCCTCGTCGGCCACGCGTTCGTCGACCCCGCGACGCTGTCGCAGGTCGGCGCCCGGCTGATGACGGGCTTCGGGCGCATCGAGGGCATCCTCGCCGAGCGTCGATCCGACCCCCGTGACGATCTCCTGACCTTCATGGCCACCCGCGAGGTGGAGGGGACCCGGCTGACCCCGGGCCAGGCCGCGAACAACGCCCTCGGTCTCGTCCTCGCCGGCTGGGAGACCACGGCGAACGCGCTGGCGAACATCATCCTGGCGTTGCTGCGCGAGCCCGCCCTCTGGTCGGCGGTGGCGCGCCGCGAGGTCGCCCTGGACCGTCTGGTCGCCGAAGGGCTCCGTTACGACAGTCCCACCATGGGCGTCGTCCGCATCGCGACTCGTGCCGTGACACTCGCCGGGGTCGACATCCGCGCGGGCGAGCGGGTCGTCGTGCTCTTCCCGTCGGGCAACCACGACCCCGAGCATGTCCCGTCCCCGGCGGAGTTCCGACTCGACCGTGCCGAGGCGCCGCGTCTGGTCTTCGGCCACGGAATCCACATCTGCGTGGGCGCCCCGCTGGCCAGGCTCATCCTCGGCATCGCCCTCGAGCTGCTCACCGAGCGCTTCCCGAACGCGCGCCTGGAATCCGATGAGCCGCCCGCGTACAAGCCGATCGCGCTGTCCAGGGGCCCGGCCGCGCTCTGGCTCCTCGGCGGGTGACGGCGACCGCCGCGGACCGAACGGGAATGGTGACCCACCGGGGCACGGTGGGCCACCGCTCACACGAATGCGCCACGCCGTCATCACCGGCCCGATCACGTACCTCGGAACGAGCAGCCGATGGAACCGAGCTGGTGGCGATCGCGCCGATTCTCTGGGCCGCCGGCCGCGACGCCTCAGTGGACGCTGAGGCCGTATTCGTCGTACTCCGCCAGCGCCGAGACGACCGGCGCGTACAGGGTGAAGCTCTTCTTGTTTCCGGGCGCGGAGCAGTCGAGGGTCATCGGCCCGTTGGAGATAACGCCGACCGCCTGCTCGACGGCGCCCCCGACGTTCGTCCGCAGCGGCCCCCCGCTGTCACCCGGCTGGCCGCAGATGTTGGTCATGATCTGTCCCTTCCGGAGGCCGCCGGCGATGCTCGCTGAACTGACGTTCACAGCGGTCACCTTGCCCGCACGGACGCCGCTGACACCACCGTGGTGCGCGACCGGCAGGCCGAGCAGGACCTGCATCATCGACGGAACGGGCGGCAGCACGCCGGCCACGTCCACGGCGCCGACGGTGCCCGGTTGCGCCACCGCCGGGTTCGCGTGAGCCATCAGGCCGTAGTCCCGCATGGTGTTCGACTTCACCGGGAGCCCGACGACGGTCGACAACGCCGCGTCGGTGTACGCGGCGGCCCCGGAACTCGGGTCGACGCAGTGCCCCGCGGTCAGGAAGTACTGGTTCCACGAACCGGTCAGGTTGAATCCCAGCGTGCACCGGCCGGCGGCCAGGTAGACGGGGTCGCCGCCGGCGACGTAGTCGACCAGGCGGCTGTCCATGCGCTCGACCGTGATGGCCGCCGCGGCGCTTCCCGCCCGCTCCCGGATTCTCGCGACGTCGCCGTCACCGACCGAGGGGTCGACGACCAGCGTGACGACGGCCCGCGCGTCGTCCACGTACCACACCGTTCCCGGTATTCGGGCGGACTCGATCGCCTCGTTGGCGGCAGCGAGCTCGCCCGGGCTGTGGCCGGCGGCGGCCACTCCGGCATCACCGCCTCCCACCAACGCGGCGGCCGTCAGCGCGGCCGCGGCTGTCAGACGTCGTCCCGCCCAGCTGGCACCCAAGGAACTCACCCCTCGTCGCGGCGTTTCTCGGAAGGTCATTTCGCGCGACCATGTGAGGATTCGCGCGAACTCACATGGGCGGTGGCTACTCGATCCGTTCAGTTCGCGCATGACGGCACGGCTTCCGGGACGGCTCACCGCGCCGGGTGGCCCACGGGCTCTCGGCCGGGCCGGTGCGTGGCCCGGGCGGCGTCTCGCACGAGGGCGGCGCGCTCGTCGTAGCGCCCGCCGCCGGCGGCCAGGCACTCCTCGATCTTCTTGTCGATCCGGTCGAAGAGATCTTCGAAACGCGCGTAGCAGCGGTCCACCGCGCTCCGGCACCGAGCCTCGGCCGACGGGGAGAGCTCGATCGCGTCGAGCATCTCCCGCGTGTCGAGATCCCGCAGCTCGTGGTCCTTCTCGACCTCGGAGTGGTTCGTCGCGAAGTATCGGAGCGCACGTTCGACACCGGCACCCTGAAAGTACGGGACAATCCGCTCCAGAAATATCTCACTGACGGACTCGATGGCGAGTACGACCACGGTGCGCTCGACGTCGTCCTCCGCCAGAATGAGGTCGGAGAGCAGTCCGTAGGTCATCTCGCGGGCGGCCCAGTGCTCCTCGCCGAACAGGATGCGCAGGTCCGGCAACGATCCGTCGATCAGCTCCAGATCACGCAGGAACCAGAGGTCGTGACCGCTGTCCTCACGGACGTGCTGGCGCGCCATGGCCTGGAAACGAGGCTCCGTCATCATCCCGGCGTTCAGTCGCAGCGCGTCCTGGAACCCCATCACCCAGAACGTCAGCAGAGTGGGGAAGGGAAGGATCTCGGACAGGGGCGCCGGTCGTTCCAGGCGAACGAAGAACGGATGGCCACCAAAGCGCCACTGGTGCTCGACAATATAGTCGTGGATCTTCTTCATCTGCTTTCCTCCTCATTTGCCGCACGAGTGGTGAGCGCCTTGCGTCGCGCGCCCGGGGACGGGTAGACGCCGGCCCCAGTCGGCGAGCCGATCAGAGAGGCCGTGCTCGCCGAGAACCGAGAGGCGCGGCCGGTAGTCGTCGATGAACTCCCGGTACAGCGCCGGAAGGTGCTCCGCCACCGCCCGCGCCGCCGGTTCGGGTTCGCAGCCCTCGGTCCGCCACCGAATCGCCGAGGCCACCAGCTCGGCGGCGGGCCGGTTCCCGGCGATGTACCAGTCGGCCGCGGCCTCGTTGCGCCCGACGTGACCCGTCGCCGCCGTGTACAGGAACCGCGCCGGGAAAAGGCAGAACTTGGTCAGGTCCCGGACTCCGCGACGAACCAGCGCGCTCGCGTCGGCGAGTTCCGCCCCCCCCGCCCGGCGCCGGGTTAACCCCCGCGGGGGTGATCTCGGCCGGGTCGTCGACGACCCGCGCGGCGGTACCGAGCCCGGCGTCCTCGACGTCCTCGGCCGGCGC
>NZ_JADWYU010000148.1 GCF_016786325.1 Frankia nepalensis
TCCTGGAGGAGCCGGGACGGGGCCCAGTTCGTCGGCCAGTCGGTCGGCCGCGTCGGCCGTCGCCTAGCGGGCGCGCACCGTGATCCGGGTCCACGCGCCCAGGTAGACGCGGTCGCCGTCCTGGAGCGGGACCGGGCCGTGCGGCTCGATCGGGTCCGGCTCGTCGTTGAGCCGGGTGCCGTTGGTCGAACCGGGGTCGAGCAGCGCGTAGCCGCCGTCCGGCGTCCGCTCGAAGATCGCGTGCGCGCGCGAGATGCCCGGGTCCTCCGGAGCGCCCGACAGGTCGATCTCCGGGTGGATCCCCCGGGACTCGCTACGCCGCCCGACGAGCAGCCGCGGGCCGCTCAGCGGGAAGACCCGCCGCGGGTAGAACGACGGGAACGGCACCCGATGGTCGTCGCCGCTGTCGTAGTAGTCCCGCTCGGCCTCGACGACCGCTTCCCAGGTGGTGCCGGCGGCGGCGGCGCCCCCGCCGCCGTTCCAGTTGGCCGCCGAGCCGGTGATGACCGGCTCGCCGTAGCCGGCGTCCGCCGGCGGGTTGGTCGGGCGCCGCCCGCCCTGGCCGCCGCCGGGGATGTGGCCGGTGGTGAAGTCCAGGCCGCAGTTGTCGCAGAACCGGGCGCCGGTCTCGTGGAACGCCCGGCAGTTGGGGCACTGCGGGTAGCGGCCACTGGAACGGTCGCCCCGCGCGCCGCCGCGCTCCCGGTCGGGGCCGGGGGTGGCGCCGCGGTCCCGCTCGCCCATGCCGAGGGGGTCGGGCTCGTAGCCGTACCCGCCGCGGCCAGGCTCCGCGCCTTCCCGGCCAGCCCGGGGGGCGCCGCCGTACCCGTCCCCCCGGTCGTACCCGTCCCGGTCGCGGTCGTCGCGGCCGCCACGGGCCGGGTAGCCGCCCGGATCGGTGCCTTCCCTGGCGTACGGCTCGCGGCCGAAGTCGTCCCGGCCGCCGCGCGACGGCGCGTAGCCCGCGTCGGCGCCGTCGCGCCCGCGCCCGGCATACGGGGCCGCCTCGCGGGCGTCGAAGCCGTCCCGGCCTTCGCGACCGCCACCGCGGGGCGCGTAGCCGCCGTCGTCCGGGCTCTCCCGGGCGTCGCGCCCGCGGGCCGCGTACGGGCCCGAGTCCCGGCCGTCGAAGCCGTCCCGGCCTTCGCGATCGCCCCGACCCTCCCGGCCGCCACGCGGCGCGTAACCGCCCTGGTCGTAGGAGTCGGCCCCGTAGGACGGCCGCTGCTGACGGTCGTCGTAGCCGCCGGAGCCGTACCCGGCGTCGGAGCCATACCCGCCGGCGTACTGGTCCCCGCCGTACGGGTCACCGCCGCGGGACGGCGCGCGACCACCTGGGTCGCTGCCCCGGCGGATGCCAAGGGGGTCGTACCCTCCGTCGCCACCGCCGCCACCACGGCCCGAGCCGCCTCCATAGGAGCCGACTGACGCGCCGCGGTCGTCCGACCGGTAGCCGTAACTGTCCTGACCACTCGTGATGCGGATGCCGCACTGATCGCAGTAGTCGGGATCCTGGGACAGGTGCCCCTCCGGGCAGCGTGCGCTCACCTGATCACCTTCACCCGGACGGTCCTGGTCGGCTGGGTGCCGGAAGACCCCCCGTCACGCTGGCCGACCTCGCTTCCACTGACGAACCGTACTCGTTGTTGGATTGTCGATCTGAACCGGCTTCCGTAGGAGCCGGCGGGTTGCCTCGTTGCCGGCCTTGCCGCCCTGGGCGCCGTCGAGATCGCCGTAGGCAACACTTCCAGTGTCGCAGTTGTCATCCGGCACCCCACACTGACCCATCCATGCTCACTCGCGCGACCGGACGGGTGACGGCCGGGTAACCGGCGGGTCAACGGTCCACGCGCGCGGCGACCACGGTGATGTTGTCGTGTCCACCCTGGTCAACCGCGAAGTCGACGAGATGACGGGCGACCTCGACCGCCTCGGCCTCCGGCGGCAGCTGGTTGACGATGGCGGCCATCACGTCCGGGCGGGAGGCGTAGTTCCACAGCCCGTCACTACAGACGAGCACCGTGGCCGGGCCCTCGATCGGGAACACCGCCGTGTGTGGGGAGACGTCCTCGGCGTCGCCGCCGAGCCAGCGGGTCAGCGTGTGCGCGCGCCGGTGCGTCTCGGCCTCCGACGCGGGAATGAGCCCCGCCCTGGCGGCCTCGGCCGCCCAGGTGTCGTCGGCGGTCAGCCGTTCCGACCAGCGGGGCCCCAGGAGGTAGACCCTGCTGTCGCCGACCCAGCCGACGGTCACCATGCTCGGTCCGTCGACCGTCGGCGGCGAGATGATCGCCGCGGCGATCGTGCACGACGGCGCCATCCGGCCCTCGGCGGCGCTGAGCTGAGCGATCGTCTCCTGCGCCGCGTGCACCGCGTGGTGCAGCGCGAGCTCGGCGTCCTCCGGGCCGAACCCGCCGACCAGCGCGCTCGGGACGGTGACGGCTTCGTCGTCGTACTCGTCGGTGGGCTCGAGGATGTCGAGCATGTCGTCGCTGGGGCTGCGCCCGCCACGGCCGCGCCCGACCGGGACGGGACGCCCGGGCCCGTGCGCGCGGATCGCGTCGGCGAGGACGGCGGTCGCGGTCGCCGCCGCGGCGGCGGATGCCTGCCCCGAGCCCGGCGTCGTCGACACACCGTCGCAGACGACGGCGATCATCGTGCCGTACACCACCGCGACGCCCATCGCGTCCTCGTTCGTGGTGTGTCGCACGCCACGGTCGCAGACGCCGGCGACCGCGGCGAGATCCTTCTCCCGGTGGTTGTAGTCACCGGAGGTGACCGGTTCGCCCAACGGGAAGCCACACGCCTGGCAGTACCGGTCGTCGTCGTAGAGGACGGCGACGCAGCGAGGGCAGCGGCGGGAGCGCTCGTCGATCAGAGACCGTCCTCTCTCCGGCACGCCGCGCTCGGGTGGGTCGTATCCCGACCCACCGCTGTAGCCCGACCGGCCGTCATACCCTGACCCACCGCGATGGCCGGAACCGTCGTACCCGGAACCGCCGCCATAGCTGGATCTGCCGACGTCATAGCCGTCAGCGGCGTCGTGCTCCACGGTCATCCCGTTCTCCGGCGTCCCATAAATCGGCGTTCTCCGCGTCGCGTGCTGGGGCGCGGGGGTACCGGTGGCCGGACCCCGCCGCGTCCCGACGGCGTTCGCGCCCCCATTGTCGTGCCTCCCGGCCGTCGCGGTTGATCCGGCATGTCCCCGACCCGCTCGGACACCCGGGGCCGGTCAGGGGAGAATCTTCGCAGCTTAGGCCCGGATCCGTCGATGCCCGCGATCAGACGGCGGGGCGCGGTCGAAGAACTCGTCAACCGGCCTTGCCAACGGCTGTGCTCAGGGGCGGACGGGTGGGCCTGCGGCCGCGCTGACATGCGCCAATGATTACTGATCGTGGCTGACGTAGGCAATTTTCTCTGGTATGACCGCGTCGTCACTTCGCGGACAGGTCCCGTTACTGACGGAGTCCGTGGCGTCCGCCCGCCGCGCCCGGGGCGGTGGCGACGACCGGCCGTGGCCACGACCGGCGGTGGCGACGACCAGCCGTCACCACGGCCGGTCGTGGTGACGACCGACCGTGGTGACACCCACCCCATGGCGGGGACCAGGCATGGCGGGGATCGGGCATGGCGAGGGCCGGCATGGCGAGGAACGCGGCGGACCGGCCGTGGCGGACCGCCGTATACCGTGGTGATTTCGAGCCGTCCAGTGGCCGCCGGCCCGGCGGCCCGGCGCGCCGGGTGTCCCCTGACCGATCTCGTCAGACGACCGATCTCGTCGGATGACGCCACGGCGGGGGCCGTGTGACCGGGCGCGCCGCGCGACCGGCGACCAACGGGTACGGACGACGACAGAGCTGGCTCGCGGACGGAGGTCCGGCGAGGCCGATGACAAAGGGGTGGCCCGACGATGGCGACGGGACGGCACGGCGGGGGAGGTGTGGCGCGCGGCGGTCAGGGCGGGCGGGCCGGGAAGGCTGGTTCGCACCGCAAGGGCGCGGCGGCCGGCAGCGGCGGCCAGGGGCGTAAGGCCCTGCGCGGCAAGGGCGCGACGCCTCCAGCCGAGATGCGCAAGGGCCACCCGGCGCAGCGCCGCGCGGCCGGGGCCGCGCGGGCCGAGGTGAGCGGCGGCCCGAGGGCGGGCACCGCCGCGGCCCGTGCCGGCCGGGACGGCGGCCGAGCGCCCTCCGCGGCGCGGGACACGGGTGCGGCCAGCCGCGCGGGCGGCCGGCGCGGGGGCGAGACGGATGAGCTCGTCGTCGGCCGCAACGCCGTCGTCGAGGCGCTGCGCGCCGGCGTGCCCGCGTCGACGCTGTACGTAGCCGGCGGCCTGGAGTTCGACGAGCGGCTGGCGGAGGCGCGCAAGCTCGCCGGCCGGGCGGGGATGCCCGTCGTCGACGTCGGCCGGCTGGAGCTGGACCGGATGTGCGGCGTGGCGCCCCACCAGGGGCTCGCGCTGGTCGTCCCACCCTTCCGTTACGCGCACCCCGACGACCTGCTGGAGCGGGCCCAGGCGGCCAGCGCGGGGCTGCTCGTCGCGCTCGACGGCGTGACCGACCCGCGCAACCTGGGGGCCGTGGTCCGGTCGGCCGCGGCGTTCGGCGCCCATGGCGTCGTCGTGCCGGAGCGGCGCGCCGCGGGAATGACGGCGGCCGCCTGGAAGACGTCGGCGGGCGCGGCGGCCCGGCTGCCGGTCGCCCGTGCCACCAACCTGAACCGGGCGCTGCGGGGGTTCGCCGACGGCGGGCTGACCATCGTCGGGCTCGCCGCCGACGCGGACATCAGCCTCGACGACCTCGAGGCGGCCACCGACCCGCTCGTGCTCGTCGTCGGCTCGGAGGGCCGCGGCCTGTCCCGGCTGGTAGGCGAGAACTGCGACCTGCTGGTCCGGATCCCGATGGCGGGCGAGGTCGAGTCGCTCAACGCGGGGGTCGCCGCCGGCGTCGCCCTCGCCGAGATCGCCCGCCGGCGGCGCGCGTCGTAGCCGCGCGCGAGATCCGCGAGAGGCGCCGTAGCGGGCCCTGACCCGCTCGCTGGGTGGGTCAGGGCGTGGGCGGGCCGGGTTCCACGACGCGGATGCGCACGGCGCGGAACTGGGCCGGCGAGTCGTCCAGGACACGGCGGCGCGGGTCAGGGACCGTCAGGAACGGCTCCGTGACGAGCGGGCGCAGCGGCGCGAGCCGCGGGTCGTCGAGGACCTGGCCGGCCGCGCGCCGTTCGCCCCCGAGGATCACGGCGTCCAGCCCGGTCGCCGGCAGGAGGACGCCCGCCGCCGCGTCGGCGGCCGCGGCGAGCGCGACCCGGACCTGGCCGTCGCGGCGGCGCGCGAACCGCTGCTGCGACCAGCCGCCGGCCGCGCTGCGCCCGTGCACCTGCCGCGCGCCGACCTTCGAGCCGACCAGCCGGGGACCGTCGAACACCCCGGCCGCGTACCCGCCCAGCCGGACCAGCAGCACGCCCACCCGCCGCTCCATCAGGGCGTGCGCGACGAGCAGCCTGTCCAGGCCGAGATCCAGGCCCTGATCCGGGGCTGGGCCGGAGACGGCCGGCGCCGGCGCGAGCGGGGGGAAGGGAACCTGGTACTCGGCGATGGCGCCGTCCTCGGCCGAGGCGACGACCGCCGTCGGCGAGACCGACCAGGCCAGCCGGCCGTGGCGGTCGCCGAACCGGCCCTGCCAGCCGGCCAGCCGTTCCGGAGCGACGCTTACCCAGTGGCCCCCACCGGCGGCCGGATGCGCTGGACTCACCACCCCATTCTGGCGGCCGGGCGCGCCGATCCCGCCCGCGCTAGATCATTGGTGGCTGGCGGAGCGGGTCACGGCACGCAGGCGCTGGCCCCACTCGGACCGCAGCCGCGGGGCGAGGCTCCCCGTCAGGCCGACCCGCCGCTCGGCGGCCCGGCGCCGGGCCTCGGCCTGGAGCAGGGCGAGGCGTTGGCGCCGCAGGGCCTGCTCGGCCGGGTCGAAGGGTGCGGACGAGCCGCGGGGCCGCGCCGGCTCCAGCGGCAGGGCGAGCGGGGAGGGCTGGTTGGCCGCGGCCGCCGCGGCCGCGGCCGCCACCGCCGCCGCGGCGACGGCCTGGTCGTCGCGGGCGGCCTCGACATGGGCGGTGGTGATGTCGGGATAGTGGCCGTGGAACTTGATCTCGATGCGCTGCCGGCGAGGCGTGCCCCCGGCCGGGTCCTGGGTCCAGCCCAGGAAGTACAGCGCGCTGGTGCCGCCGTACTCGGCGCCGTCGTGCGGGTTGTAGCCGCCGCCGTCCCAGCCGAAGCCGGCGTGCTCGCGCAGCACCCAGCGCAGGCCCTGGATGACGATCGGGTCCGGCTCGACCAGGCGGAGCGCGACATGCCGTTCCAGCTCCAGCCCGCGCTCACGGGCGACGATGCCCGCCGGAAGGTCCGGTGAGCGGCGCAGCATGAACATCTCGATGGTCGGCCGGGGCTCTCCCGGCACGTCGGTCGCGCCGGCCAGCGTCGCGTGGGTGATCCGTACGTCCAGACTGTCGGCCGGTACGCGGTAGCGCTCGGCGAGCCGGGCCTTGACGATCACGCTGGGGACGACCGGGCCGGGCAGGGCGCCGAGCTCGGGCAGGACGCGCAGCGCGTGGTCGAAGTCGTCCGGGAAGATCAGTAGTGCGCAGTGGTCGAGGACACAGTGCCGCGAGATCGAGTCGACAAGCGCCGGGGCGGCGTCGACGTCGGCGAAGACCTGGCCCAACAAGCTCTCCAGCGAGGAGGAGCGCAGCGACGCGCACACTCCCCGGACCCGGGCGCGGTCGAGGTCGTCCAGCCCGGTGGCCGCGCCCGCGTCGCCCGCGTCACTCACAGCGGCCGTCTGGGGCGTGGGGGCCGTCTGGGGCGCGGGGACCGCGGGAGGCGCGGGGACTGCCGGAGGCGCGGGGATTGCGGGAGGCGCGGGGATTGCGGGAGGCGCGGCGGCCGTGAGGGCCGCGGCGCCGGTCCGCGCCGAGGACGGGCTTTCCAGCGCGCCCGCTGGCGGAGCCGTGAGCGCGGATGTGAAGGGAGTCGTGTCGGTGTCCGTGCTCGACCCGTCCATACGCTTCGCGCCCCCACAGTGAACTCATGCGACGGTCGGTGGCCGGCTCGTCGACCGTTTACACATCCTTCACGAATGACGCCGACGCGGTGGCCGATGTCACAGTTGGATATGCCTTATTTGTGCCGCTGACATTACGGCACCGATGGGCCGGTATCACCCCATGCCCGCTGTTCACAGCACTGATGGGCGTCTGGCCAGGGGTTATAGGCCGTCCGTGGTGATTTTTTTCCACGGAGAAGGGAGCGGTCGCGAAAAACGGTCGGCCTGGCGGGCGGTCGTTCATCTGGCGAACGGACGGCTTTGGGCGGGCCTCGCCCCTGGCTGGCACTTTCGAATCACGGCCACGGCTGCGTGTGCGGCCTGCGCAGGAGTATTCGGCAGGCGGACGCGTCGTTGATACGCGGAGTACGCGGAAAAATTCGTGACGCGGACGCGAGGTTCGCGCGTGTCCGGCGGGATCGTCGCCGGGCGGCCGCCCCGGGGACGGGCCCGCCTCCAGCCGGGCCGCCGGGGCGAGGCGGACTGTCGTGCGGGGTGGACTGTCGTGGTCGGGCCGGGCTGCCGGGAGGGTGCCCGATCTCGGGCGACGAGCGGGCACGCTGGGCCTGTCCGGTCCGTTGCGCGGTCGTCGCGGTCGTCGCGGTCGTCGCGGTCGTCGCGGTCGTCGCGGTCGTCGCGGTCGGCGTGGCGTCGTGGTCGGCGGGCTGAGGTGCCCGCGTGCCCGGGGGAGCCCGGCCGGCGCGACTGGAGGTGATTGGCGTCGAAGGGTCCTCCTGTCTACCGAAGGTAGTAAATTGTTTTCTCTTTGGGTGGATAGGGACACTCTGTCCGTACCGTGTTGGCTGGAATCGCCACCGGATCAAGGGCGTCGGACGTCGGGGGGCCGTCCCGCTGGTCGTGCGGACGGCCCGGGGCCGAGGTGGCCACTCGCGCGACCGCGGCGCCCGGGGCGGGGATGCATGGGGCACGGGTATGGCCGGCCGTCGTGGGATGACGGCGCGAGCCGCGCCGGCGCGCGCCATGGCGCGCGGAGTTCCACTGAGGCCGGGCGGCGGGCGTCCTCCCAGTTCGGCGCGGGTGACCCGCCTGGATCCGCCGCGCACGACCAGGACGGCGAGGTCTGGGAAGCGGAGCTCGTCGACGAGCAGTGGGATCCGGTTGACGCCCTGAGCGCCGACGACGTCGAGATCGTGGACAGCGCCACCCTCGACGCCATCGCCAGTCGGCTGCGCGCCAGCGCGGCCCAGGAGTCCGCCACGTCATCGGCCAGGGCCGCCGCGGGAGTGCCCCCGCACCAATCTGGTTCCGCGGGGCCGGCCGCCGCGGCCGGGATGGCGGGCATGGGCCCGTCGACCCACGCGGGCCCGTCGACCCACGCGGGCCCGTCGACCCACGCGGCCCCGTTGAGCCACGCGACTCCGTTGACCGATGTGACCCCGTTGACCGATGTGACCGCGCCCCCGGCCGGGCCGGCGGATCCGGAGGCCTCGGCCAGGCCGACCGGCGCGGCCGGCCGGGTGAGTTGGTTCGAGCAGGCGCCACGCCGTTCGAGGGCTGCCGCGGCCAGCCGCCCCACGCGAGCCACGGTTGCCGCTGGTGCCGACCGCGCCGCGGAGGCGGGCCGGCGGGTGCCGGAGCACCGCCGGCGGCCGACGCGGCTGCTCGCGGGCCGGCTGGCGGGCGGCCAGCGGATCTACCAGCGTCAGCTGGATCGCCTGATGAGTCGAAGGATGGGGCGCGTGCCGCTGGTCGCGGTCGCGGGTGTGGTCGTGCTCGCGCTGCTCGTCGGCGGTCTGGCGGTCGCGCTGTCCGGCGGCGGGTCCGACTCGGCGGGGGGAGCCGGCGACCAGACCGCCGCGCGCCAGATCCCGGTGGACCCGGGCGGAGACACCGGTGGGCTGAACGATGGCGACACCGGTGGACGGGAGGATGACGACACCGGCGCGTCGGGAGCCGGGGCGAGTGGACCGAGCCCGTCCGTGGGCGTCGCGCCACCCGGCGGGCTCGGGGGAGCAGGCAGCGCGCAGCTTGACACCGGTGTGATGGTGATGCCGAGCGTCGGATCAGTGGAGCCCGTGGCGTCGGAGCCGGCGTCCGTGCCGGAGCAGCCTCGCACGACCGGCGCGCCGTCCACGGGCGGCGGCGTCGCGACCGCCGAGCCGCGTCCGGCACCGACCGCCACCCCGGCCACCGCGACGACGCAGTCCTGCCCACCGATGACGCCCTTCCGGTACTTCCTGCTTCGTTTGTGGGGCCTCAACCCGTGCTGAGCCGGGCCGCCTCCTGAACGCCGCGTCCTGACCGCGCGCACGGCCCGACTCCCGCCTGTCCTGGCCCCTGCCTGTCCTGTTCCAGGGCCCGCGCATACGAGATCCGGCGGTGCCGCATGGCCGTCATGCCCCAGAGCCGCGGCGGGTGGCGGCTGGTGGCGGGCCGCGGAAAGGTCAGGGTGTCGGGATCTGGGCCGCCAGTTCGCGGAGATGGCGGTGCATGCCGTCGTAGGCCGCGGCCGGTGGCAGGTAGGCCTTGGAGACCTTGGCAAGGGCGCTGAAGTTGACGTCCACGACGTTGGCCAGCGGAGCCTCGCTGATCTGGCTCAGGAGCTGATAGCTGTCGAGCGTCTCCAGGCCGTACAGCTCGGACAGCCAGTTCACCATCTCCACCTGGCCGATTCGCCAGGCGTCCTCCAACGGGCGGCTCGACCCGACGGTGATCAGGTGGGTGTCGCTTTCGAGGCGCGGCCAGGCCGGCGACCCGCCCTTGATCAGCTCGACGAGCAGTGTCACGTCCATCGCGCCTTCGACCGCCGTCCCGCAGGCCTCGCCCTCGCCCTGGCGGTAGTGCCCGTCGCCGACGGAGAACAGCGCGCCCTCCACGTTGACGCCGAGATAGCACGTCACGCCGGCGCGCATCTCCGGGGTATCCATGTTGCCGCCGAACCGGTCCGGCACCAGCGCCGAACGGGCCTCGAAAGCGGCCGGCGCGACGCCGACCGTGCCGAGCATTGGTGACATCGGCAAGGGGATCTGGTGCTCGCTGGACAGTGCCGTGAAGATGACCGTGCCGGCCGCGCGGTCGACTTCGTAGATCCAGGTCCGCTCGGGTAGCGGCGGCTGCAGCGTCGCGGTGCGATCCGTGCCGGTCAGGCCCCCGAAGAACGGGATCGTCGTCGACGCTCCCCAGCCCCGGGCCGGAACAAGGTCGACAAGGTGCAACACGAGCGTGTCACCCGGCTCCGCGCCCTCGACGTAGAACGGACCCGTCTGCGGGTTGACGAACGGCATCGTCAGTGCACTGCTCGGCAGGTCGGCGGTGGTCCGCAACCGGCCGCAGAACGCGTCCTCCGTCCACAGCCGCAGCACGGAGCCCGGCCGGATCTTCCGGATCGGCGCGACCCCGCCGAACGTCCACGCGAACTGCTCGGGCTCCGGCCGGAACTCGACGATCTCCACCCGCACCGCCTCCTCGCACCGGTCGCCGCACCTGTCGCCACGGGCGTCGTGGCCGAACAGCCGCGGGTGCCGTGGTGGAACCGCGACGCCGCGGCCGGTTCGATCTCCGACACGGTGAATCGCTCTGGCCCGTGCGCGGCCGAATCTACGACCATCCGGTTTCGCCCCCGCTACGCGCACGTCATCGCCAGGTCGGGCCAGTGCCACCTCACCGAACGTTCGCCCCGCAGGCCGCGCCCGGGGAACCAAGAGCAGTCGGGCGGGGCGCGCCGACGGTGACATGGAACGTCTGCCTGATCTCTCGACTGCCGTCCTGGTAAGGGCGAACGTCGCTGGATGCGGCACCAGAGGGAACCCCGTGACCGGTGAGCGGGCGGTCCCGACGAGCGGCTGGCGATGACCTGTGGGGCGTTCGACCATGATCCCAGACGCCATGGTGCCGAGAACCTCCTCGTCAGGCATCACAGCCCCTGGACCGATCCCAGGACCGGCCAGCCACCAGCGAGCTGTGAGTGTCGCCCCACGTGGCCGGCCAACACCGGACCTTGGAGCTCATGGCGGCATCCTGTCGCCAACCTGGGACGGCCGGCAGGGCGCTCGGCGTTCCGTCGGACAGGCGGGGCGCGAGACGACGCCGGCTGGCTCGCTGACGGCTGACGAACTCCCCACCTTGTCACGTCGGGCAGGGCGCGCCGGCCGTACAGGCGTCGGCCACGTTGCCGGGCAGGGCGCTGGTCGGATTCGGTCACAGCCGACGATCAAGAGTGGCGGAGGGAGGGGGCGGGCAGCGGAGTTGTCGGAGGTGCGCGGGATGCTCGGGTGGTGGCTACTTCCCGCCAAGCAGGCCGTGGGGACAAGTCGGTCTCGCCGACGGTCGCGATGTGTCGGCTGACCGCGCAGCTCCTGGTGGATCCGCTACCGACCCCGTCGACCGCGGCGGGCCGGGTTTCGACGGTGGTCGAGGCGGTCGGCCGGGTGCTCGCGGTCCAGGCGCAGGACTCGCGGGGGCTGCGGCTCGCGGTGCGGTCACGCACTCGGGGCCTGGCGGCCGCCGATGTCGATCGCGCGTTCGCCGAGCGGGCGATCGTGGTGACCTGGCTGAACCGGGGCACGCTGCACCTCGCCCGCTCGGAGGACTATCCCTGGCTGCATGCGCTCACCGCGCCCAGGCAGGAGACGCTCCTGCGCCGTCGGCTGGCTGAGGAGGGAGTCTCGCCCGCCGAGGCCGAACGCGGCGTTGACCTGGTGGAACGCGCGCTGGTCGACCAGGGCCCGCTGACCCGGACCCAGCTGCGCGATCTGCTGGACGCCGCGGGTATCCCGACCGCGCGGCAGGCGCTCATCATGATCCTCGGCTACGCGAGCCAGCGCGGCGTCCTGGTCCGCGGCCCGATGGCCGGCGCCGAGCACGCCTACGTGCTCACCCGCGACTGGCTGGGTGATCTCGCCCCGAACGCGGGGGCAGGCGTCGATCGGGACGCGGCGCTGGCGGAACTCGCCGTGCGTTACCTGGCCGGCCACGGCCCGGCGGACGACCGCGACCTCGCCGCCTGGTCGGGCCTGACGCTTGGCGACGCCCGCCGAGGTCTGATGTTGGCATCCGACCGCGTCGAGGCCTTGGACGATGGACGAGCGGACCTACGCCGCCGCGCCCGCGGGGCCCGCGGGGTGAGCGTCACGGCAGTCCTGGGCATCGACGGTGGCGGAAGCCGCCTCGGCGAGCCGGGCGATACCGGCGACCCGGATGAGGACGCAGGCAGCGGCGACGGCCGGGATACCGGCGAAAAGGCCGAGACGGACCTGGAAGCCATCCCTACCCGGCTGCTGGGACCGTTCGACCCAATCCTCCACGGTTGGGCCGCCCGAGACTGGGTGACCGGCCCTCATCGCGGGATCGTCACCGTCAACGGCATCTTCCGTTCGATCGCCCTGGTCGCTGGTCAGGCGGCAGGTACCTGGACGATGCCCGACGGCCACGTCGCCCTGTCGCCGTTCGCCCCACTCCCGCCCCACATCGACGCCGCGCTCCGCGCCGAGGCCGCCGACGTGCACCGTTTCTTCGCGACGCCACCTGATCCGACCCCGGCCACGTCAGCCGAGGGATAGGTAGTCCTCCGATGAGGACGGGCCGCCCCGTCCACCGGCGCCCGCCCCGGCCACGCCCGCCCGCCCCGCCGGGCGCGCGACCTCGGCACGGTCGGGTATCGTAGAAATCCACGCCGGCGTGGCGCAATTGGTAGCGCACCCGACTTGTAATCGGGCGGTTAGGGGTTCGAGTCCCCTCGTCGGCTCCACTCCCACCAGCACTGGAACGTTCTGTGCCGGTCATCTGAGACCGTCTGTGAAGCCTATGTACAGCCAACGTCCTCGTGTTTCGTCTCCGAGGTCTTCGTCGCCGCCTTGGCCCTCCTCGCTGCCCTCGTCCTCACACTTCCGGTGCCAGAACGGGCGGATATGCTACGGCGACCACTGAGTCATCGTGCAGGGAGACGCGTTGGGAGCAAAGACCGGTTTTCTGGTGTATGCCGACGGTGATGCGCGGGATCTGCTGCGACAGGTAGGCGCGGCGGATCTGGAGCGGACGTCCGCAATGATGCGCCGTTTCTATCCGGGCTGGGAGATTGAGGAGACCGAGGGCTCGGACCTCGGGGATGGTGTGTACCCCCCGGAGGGGACGGTCCATGCGGCGAGCTGGCCTGGGGTGGAGGTTGTCTGCGACCAGGGTGTGATGCTCGACTTTCCGTCGCGGCTTCCGGAGCACCTCGTCGCGGCGAGTGCGGGCCGGCGACTGGTCCTTCATGCCATGCACAGTGTGGTCGACTGGCTTGCGTTTGCCGTGTGGGAGGACGGGCGTCTCGTTCGTTCCCTGAGCCTGTCGCCGGACAGCGGGATTATCGAGAACATCGGGGAGCCGCTTCCCTTTGAGCTTTCCTACTGGGCCGGCGACCACCCGGCAGATGTCATTCCCTGGCCGGGTGATGAGGACACTCCTTATCCGCTGGCCTTTCACCCCCTCGAACTTGGCGAAGACGCGCTGCGCGCGCTCTTCGGGTTCGTTCTGGAAGGTCGTCCCGAGCCCGGCGACCTCGCCAAACACGAAATTCACCTCCATGGCTTCCGTGTGCGGGACCCGAACGGCCCGGATCCCGCGGAGAAGGAAGAGGAGCTAAGGAGGGCCATGGAATCCATGGGTCCACCGCGCTTTTTCAGGATGGGGCCGGACGGTACTCTGATCGAGGTCGACGACCTTGTCGTGGACCGTCTGCTTTATGAGCAGGAGTGATCACGATCTGACCCCCCATCATTTATTGATGGAGAGTTCTGGTGCCTGACCCGGGTGTGGCCGTGGCGGTTTCCTCGCGCGTATCCCACGCAAATGTCCGCGGCCAGGCGCTCGTCCGGGATCGGCGCCGGCTCGATGCTGGCGGCAGCGCGGCTGGACCATCCCGGCGCGCGATGCCGGCGGGGCGTCGGCGATGCTGTGGGCGTGGAGTACGTGTCCAGAGTGCCGCGACCGCCGCTGGACGGGCTGATCGATGACCTCTACTACTTGGAGGGGACGCCGCCGTACGCCCGGCTGACGCTGCCGCCGGCACCGGCGGCGCTGCTCATCGTCAACCTCGGAGCGCCGTTCCGCATCCGCGCCGGCACCGACATCGAGACGGCCGAGTACGCCGACGGCTGCGTGGTCGCCACGCCCACCCGCGCGTGGGAGTTCGGCTACCCACTCTGGACCAAGTCCGTCGGCGCGCACGTCAAGCCGTGGGGCCTGGCGCCGTTCCTGCCGATGCCGGCGGCCGAGCTGTGCGACCGGCCAGTGACGATAGAGCAGGTCTGGGGCCGGCCCGCCGTTGCCGAGCTGCGAGACCGGCTGGCCACGGCGGACGGACCGCACGAGATGCTGACGCTGCTCGAGGAGGAGCTGATGCGACGGCTGCGTGAGACCGCCGGCCTGGGCCTGGTTCGCGATATGAGCAGTGTCATCGTGGCGAACAGTGGGGCGGTGGCGATCGGCGATCTGAGCGTGGCGGCCGGTGTCAGCAGCACTCATCTGGCACGGCGGTTCAAGGAGCTCATCGGTGTCACACCGAAGCGGCTGGCCCGCTCCCAACGCTTTGCCGCGACCGTGCTTGCGATCGACCCCGCCGAACCGATCGACTGGGGCGACGTCGCCGCTGGCGCAGGCTACTTCGACCAGGCTCACTTCGGCCACGAGTTCCGGGAGTTCACCGGGCTCACTCCAACCCAGTACATCGAAGTACGGCGGCGCTTCCTGCGCGAGCATCCCGGCAGCGTGCTGGACGGCTGGTCGCTGCCGGCCGATTGATTTCTTACAAGACCGACAGCTCACGACTCGCTAGTTTGGGGGCACCCCGAGCAGAGGAGAGTCCCATGGGCAAGGTGGTCATGTACGCCTCGGTGTCGGTCGACGGCTTCATCGCGGACAAGAACGACCAGCCCGGACCGCTGTTCGACTGGTTGACCAGCGGTGACGTGCCGTTGGACGAGAGCGGCGTCTTGAAGGTGTCGCAGACGTCCTACGACCACACTCGGCCCTACTGGGACCAGATCGGGGCGACAATCGCAGGTCGCCACGTATTCGACATGACGGACGGCTGGGACGGAACGCCGCCGAGCGGGATCGACCACGTTGTCGTCGTGACCCACCGGGGCAGGCCCGAGGGCTGGCATCCCGAGGCGCCGTTCTACTTTGTCGACGGCATTGAGGCTGCAGTGGCGAAGGCGCAGGAGCTTGCGGGTGATCGCGTGGTCGAGGTCGCCGCTGGCGACGTCGGCGGCCAGGCGCTTGCCGCGGGCCTGGTCGACGAGGTGCGCATGGACGTCGTACCCGTCGTGTTCGGGTCCGGCAAGTGCTACTTCGGGTCGGTCCACGCGCAGCACCTGTTGGAGGATCCTGACGTGATGATTCAGGGCAACCGGGTGCTTCACCTGCGCTATCGGGTGCGCCGTTGACCGATCTGAGCGGGTACGCGGAGAAGTCCACCGCGAACGGTGACACAAGATCGGGCCTCCGGCCGCGTTTGCGCATCGCTGTCCCTGGTCGGGCAGCCGACGCCGATCCGCCCCAGCACCTCACCCGCGGCAAGTTCAACTCAAGATCACTGGTTGCCGGTTTCCGTCGTATCTTTGGCCGACCCCCAGGAAGAGCGGCTCGTCGTGCTCCCGGATCGCGTCCAGGGGTGGCGTCGATCCATGGCGGTGGATTGTCCGTTGGTGACGGCCGTGACAGCATGACGGCCCCGCCGACCGTACCGGGCGGGTCGTGGCCTGCTTGCCTTCGCGATGATCGCGCGCATGCCCGCCGGACTGCGCGACCGCCTCGTCACCGCGGCTGTCGGGCTGACCCGGAAGCCGGCAGCCCAGCCACGACCAGCCGTGAGTGAGGTCCTCCGGTCAAGCCGTGGCCCACGTGGCGATCGTGTCGAGGATGTCGCCGAGTTCGTGACCACGCGGAGTGAGGGCGTACTCCACCCGCGGCGGCTTGTCGGGGTAGACGGTCCTGGTGACCAGCCCACGCTCTTCCAGGGATTGAAGCCGCTCGGCCAGCGTCTTCGGGCTGATGCCCGGCATCGCCCGTTGCAGTTCGCCGTACCGCCTCGCGCCGAGATGCAGCTGGAAGATCACTAGCGGCGTCCACTTGCTTCCCACGAACGCCAGAGTCTGTGTCACGGGGCAGACATCTGGCGTCAGGGGTGGCAGCGTGACCTGCGTACTTTCCATTTCTGAAGTTACTACAGCATGAGAGTGCCCTTCACAAGATGAAGAAGGCTTCCTAGCTTCGGACATGCCCACGTCACCCGTGATGAGAAGCAGCCGATGCGAATCCTGTTCACTGCCTGCCCGTTCTTCGGCCACGTCAACACCGTGCTTCCGCTCGCGCTGGCGGCGCGGCGCGCCGGGCACGAGGTCGTCGTCGCCACCGGCGCCGACTTCGCCGAGCACGTCGCGCGTCGCGGCCTGACGGCGTGGCCGATCGGGCCCACGTCCGCCGAGGCGGGAACACCGCACTCACTGGCCCATTTCTGGCACACCGCCGCCCAGCGCTGCGTCGACCTGCTCCCCCTGGCCACTGCCTGGGGCCCGGATCTCCTTGTGTCCGAAGAGATGGAGCTCGCCGGGGCCATCGCTGCCGCCCGCGGCGAGACCCGCCACGTCATACATGGGCTGGGCATCGCCGCGCTCGGCGACTGGGAGGCGCTCGCCGCGGACATCGACGAGCTCGGCCTGCGCTGGGACGTGCCCGACCTCGCCGACGCATACCGCGGCGCGGTCTACCTGTCCATCTGCCCGCCCACCCTGCAACTGCCGAGCAGGTCGGAGCGCATGGTGCAGCCGCTGCGCCCCGGTCTCGGCGAGCCCGCGCCGGGCGAGCGGCTACCCGAGGCACTCTTGGCGCTGCCGTACGAGCGCACCGTGCACCTCACCCTCGGCACGGTGTTCCACCAGCGCCGACCCGGCGCGCTGGACGCCGCCATCGCCGGGCTGCGCGAGCTGCCAGCGAATCTCGTCGTCACCGTCGGCCCCGACGTGGACCCCGACCGCTTCGGCCCGCAACCGCCGCACGTCCTGGTCGAGCGTTACCTCCCCCACGCGCTGCTGCTGCCCCGCTGCGACCTCGTCGTCTCCCAGGGCGGCGCCGGGATCCTGCTCGGCGCGCTAGCGCACGGCCTGCCCCAACTCGTGCTGCCCCAGGGCGCTGACCAATTCACCAACGGCGCCGCCGCACAGCGAGCTGGCGTCGGGCTCGTGCTCGACGGACCCGCGGCCACCGCGCCGGCGATCGCCGGCGCGGTGGGCCGGCTGCTCGGCGAACCGCGGTACGCGGCAGCGGCGCGCGCCGTGCAGAAGGAAATCGACACGATGCCAAGCGCGGACGACGTGCTCGCGTCGCTGATCGCGGACCCCGCGCCGAAGCCACCAGCGCGAGCCCGATGAAGGGCGACAGGCACAGCCTGGCCAGCGTCAGGGTGTCGTTCGTGAGGAAGTCGCGAGCCTGCACGGCCTCGGGCCGGGATACGCAGGAAACGAGGCGAGCTTGGCCTAGCCTCGCGGCTTTCCCGCGAGGCCGGGCACAGGGCTACGGCTGCTCGCACTTGGGCACGGCGAGCGGCGCGGCCGGGGCCTGGACGGCGCCGTCGCCGCCGCGCGGCAGGCACGGCCGGGGTCAGTCGGCGCGCTGTCCGAGACGCAGAACGCTCATATAGCGACGTGATGCGCGATTGCCCAGGCGCGTGCGGACGCGTTCGGCGATTGCGTCGAGCAGGGGCTCCCGGACGTCGCGATGGAGCCGTCGGTACGGCGACGTCGATCGGAGGAGGTCGGCGAAGCCGTTCCCGTCGAACCACTGAACTGTCGGGCACCAGCGCACGATCGTCGGCCCGAACAGGGCACCGGGACCGGGAACCGTGCCCCAGCCCTCGCCGGTCGCGCGCACGTCGTCCTCGAAGGGTGGATGGCCCCAGTCGGGGTTGCCCGGGGAGAACCGTTCGTGCAGGTCAGCGGTCTCGGCGTACACCTCCGGCTCGCCGGGCCGGCGGACGACGACATGGCCAAGCAGCGCGATCCATCCTCCGCGACGTAGCAGGTCGTGGGCTCGCCGCCAGCCGATCGAGGGGTCGACCCAGTGCCATGCCGACGCCGCCACCAGGACGTCGAAGCGCCGCCCGCGGTCGTCCCATTCCTCGAACGTCGACGTCTCGATCGTGATGTCGCGGAAGGCCGCGAGCCGGCGACGAGCCAGCGCGGCCAGTTCCGTGCCGGGCTCGACGGCGGTCACCGCGCAGCCGAGCGCCGCCAGCGAACGTGTCGCCTGCCCCGTACCGCACCCCACCTCGAGCACCGACGACCGTTCGTCCAGGCCCGTGAGCGTGCCGAGGTCCGCGAACAACTCGTCGGGATAACCCGGCCGTGCCCGGTCGTACAGTTCCGCCACCTCGTTGAACACTGCCCCGAGGTAACCCCGATGGGCGCCAGCCATCGCGTCATCCTTTCGGACTAACCGTCGTGACGAACTGTTGCGCAGCGCGCCTCAGGGACTCAGGGTCTCAGCCGTTCTTGCGGCGGCGGCGCTTTTCGCGCCCGACCAGGATGTCCAGGCCGGAGTCGTCGGCGGGCGGGTCGGATGCGGGGGCGCGGCGCGGGGATGCCGACGCCGAGCGGTCGCGGGCGAAGACCGTCACCGGCGGCGAGGTGGCCAGCGCTGACGAAGGAGCTGGCGCCGGCGAAGGAACTGGCGCCGGGAAGGTGGCCAGCGCCGACGGGGAGGGCGGCGCGGCCGCGGGGCTGGCCGGCGCGCGGCCGCTGAGCGGGAAGGCGTCGGCCAGGGCCGACCTGGTCGAGCCGGGGCGGCGCCGCTGCCCGGCACGGTAGCTCTGGAGCCGGACGATCGGCGTGGTGGCCGGGTCGACGGGCTGGGAGGGGTCGGTGTCGGAACGAGGGGCGGGCTCCCGGCGACCCGCCCTCGGCGTGGAACTCGCCGCGGACGCGCCGGCGGCCCGCCTGCCGATGCGCGGGCCGGAGCCGGTTTCGGCGGCCTCGGCCGCGGTGTCGCCCGCGCGGGGAACCGGGCTGAACCAGTCGAAGGCCGAGCCGCGGCCGCGCAGCGCCGTGTTCTCCGCCTGCACGATCACGAGCAGCGCCGTGGCGAAGGCCGCACGGGTCCTGGCCTCCTCCAGCTGGCGTTCCAGCTCGGCGACGTGGGCCGGGTCGACCAGGGCCGCCGGGGCGGCCGTGGGTTCCGGAGAGGGGGTGCCGTCGGGGTTGACGGTCGTCCCGAACGCCTGCGTGTGCAACTCGCGCAGGTACGCGAGCTCGGCCGCCGGCGCCGGGTCGGCCGCGGTGAAGAGCAGGTTGACGTAGATCTCGACGACCCGCCATTCGATGGCCTTCTCGCCGCGGAACTGGCGGCTCAGGTCCCGCGTCCGGGAGCGCTTGATCTTTGCTGTTCCCTGGTCCGACCAGAACTGTCGGGAAACCATTTCGTAGCTGACCCTGTATGGATTGTTGAGCTCGTTCAGCCGGGTCAGGAGGATTTTCTGCGGTCCGTCCTCCAGATCTGGGCGCGGACCTTTGGGGCGGGCTCCCGCGAGGTTCACCCACACACCGTCCGGGCAGGCACCGGGAAGCTTGCGGAAGGATGGGCTAGCGGCACTGCGCAGATCCTTTCTTCGGTCCCCTGGCGTGCGCCCCGCGGGCGCGTCGGGCAGGGGGGTGGGCCTACCAGCGGATTCCCCGGCGGCCCGCCCGGGTAGCCGCGAATGAAACTGCCGCGCCGCCATGGACGTGGGGATGCCGGGCATCCGGCCGCCGGCTTCGTCGCGCCGGCAACGATCAAAGACCGTGGTGGTACCGCTCGGTGTACCCGGACCGTCCGGTCCAGGTCGGGTCGGTCCACCCCGGCCGATGTGGGCCGGGTCTCGCAAGCCCATAGCTCCGCGCACGCTCCTCGTCATCCTTCCGCTTTACCGACCTGCCTGGCGCCGCCGCGAACGACCGCGGAAAGCCACATCGCCAGGAAACTCGGCGGCCTGATGCGCAGCAAGGTCGCACGACAGGGAATTTGGGACAATATTTTGGCGACCTCCGCGCAGGCTCCCCGGGGTCGCGGTCGCAAGGAGCCGTCGCAACAAGCTCCAATATCAAACCGTTTGGCGGAATTCGGTCGTCGCGGGTCGAAATGGTTTCTCGAATCCGACTTCAGGAGACGCGGGTGTGGCGGCCCGCGGCGGGGAGCCACCCGTGCGGCCCCGGCGGCGCGCAATGGGACGCCGGAGGGGCACGCATGATCGCGCGCATGAGGTGCATGGGATGCGTGGAGGCGCAAAGGGGCGCGCACCGCGCGATCGCGCGGGTTCGCCAGCTGCCGGCGGGCCGTCGGCCGGAACCCGCGCGACGCGGCGGCCGTGGCACCTTGGACGCCGCGGCACCTTGGACGCCGCGGCACCTGGACAGAGCCTGCTCACCGTGGCCCGCCCGGTCACCGGTGACGGTGACCGGTGACCCCGCCCTAGATGCCCGTCGGACGCGGCGGCCCGCTTCTCCAACGACCCGTGCCGCCTGTCTCATCCATCTGTCTCATCTCGCTCCGCTACCTGGGTCGCGGGCCCTGTCCCGACTCGGTCGTGGATTCGTGCTGGTCACGGGGCGGTCGGCGTGATCACGCCGGAGGTGCGCGCCAACCGAAGTTTCGCCAGTCTCGTTCCAGAGGTGTCGGGGTGGGCCGGTGACCTGGCCGGTCACGAGAGACGCGGAGAAGCTGGCCAGCGTTGACCAGCACGGCGCGGACGAGCGCGCGACGACGGGATGCGTCCGGCCCTCCCACTCGACCGAAGACGCGGAGTGTGCGGGCTGACCGCCCTCGCGGGTCCGCGGGCGCGAAGGACGCCAGCCCGATCAGGCCAGCAGGCAGCCGGGGCCACTTGCCCGGCGAGGCTATGCCCCCGGCGGGCGACCCCTCAGGGCTGCTGGATCAGGGTGTTCATCCGTTCGGGACTGATCTCGACGCCGCATTCGGCCTGGGGGTTCGCCTCGAACGCGTCACCGCCCTGGCTGACCCGGATGACGCCGTAGCAGACCGAGACGTTCTTGTAGTTCGTCGACAGGCTGATGCTGTCCTCCGGGGTCATTCCCGCGCTGTCGTAGTCCTTCACGGCGCGCAGGCCGGAGATGAACGACTCCCTGGTCGGGCATTGCCCGGCCTCCTCGAGGCCGCGGATGAACAGGTCGGCCGCGAGCCAGCCGTCGACCGCGCTGTCCTGCGTCGGCGGCTGGGTCTCCGGGGAGTAGAGGTTCATAGCCTGCCTGAACTTCTGCTGCCCCGGGGTGTTGACCTCGAAGGGCTTGATGGTGGTGAAGATCGAGACGCCGGCCAGCGACTGGCCGTACTTCGTCAGGTTGCTGCTGTCGTAACCCAGGGGCATCAGCACGACCTTGAGCTTGCCGCCCAGGGCCAGGCCGACCTTGCGAAGCTCCGGCAGCAGGTTGGCGGCCACCTCCGGGAGCAGGATGCCGCCGAGCGTGTCGATGTTCGCCGCCTTGATCTGCTGCGCGAGTATCCGGTAGTTGGTGACCGCGCTGGTGGTATGGAATTCCTGGACGACCTCGACGTCGCGTGCCTTCAGGCTCGCGGCGAACTGCTGCGTGAAGTCCTCGCTGGTGGCGCTCCCGTCGATCGCGAAGACGGCCGCGCGGCTTCCGCCCTGCGCGCGGATGTACTTGCCCCAGGCCGTGCTGGAGCCGTTGCCCAGGTAGAACCACGAGAACATGTTGTTCTTGCCCTGCCAGCCGGGGTTGCTGGCCAGGCCGGTGACCGGGATGTTGCGCTCCTGCAGCAGTTCGACCGAGTCCTTACCGCCGCCGGACCCGTAGATGAATCCGAAGATGTTCTCCTGGTCGATGAGCTCCTGGACCATGGTCACGTTGAGTTTCGGGTCGGCCTGGTCGTCTCGCCAGGCATAGGTGATCTTGCGTCCGAAGACGCCGTCCTCTTCGTCGTTGACGACGTGGAGACGGGCGTCGACGCCGGCCCGGAAGGCGGTCATGGTGCTCGCGGACGGGCCGCTGTCGCTCCAGGTCATGCCGAGCTTGACCTCGGTGGGCGTGATGCCCGGCGTGGTGGTCCCACAGGGCGTGCCGTCGGCCGAGTCCTCGCTCAGGCCGCCGCACGCGACCAGGCCGACCGCCAGGGTGCTGGCGCTGACCGTCAACGCGGCGGCCCTGAATGCTCGCCGACGAGATGGTGGCGACATTGCGAGCGGGCTCCTCTGAGCGAAAACGGCGGCGGTCACCCGGCTTTGTGAACCTCGCGCCCGCCGCCTCGGAGGACCCAGTGCAAAATGTGTCCCACGTCACGGTCGGCCGGCGTGGCGCAGTCTGCCGCGGCTCGGGTTCTACCTATTTGGCGTCGATTTCAATGGCGATGCTAGCGACCACCCGCCTGGCAACGGAAAGATGCGCCCGGCGAACTCCCGGTAAACATTTGGGTGATTGTAGATCTTGTGGCGCGCGGTCTGCCCCTTCGGGCGCGCCCGTGCTGTCGGGCAGGTCACGTCCACTGGAAGTCAAAGTCCGGGCTGGCCTGGATACGCGGTCGGATGACGGCTCGCTGGTGCCCGCGTCCGTTGCCTCGGTCTCCGGGTTCACCCGGTGCCGCCCGAGAATGACGGAGGACTTCCGTCGTGTCCCGCCGCGGGCCCCGCGCGCGACGAGCGGGCCCGCGGCCGTGGCGCGAGGGTCGAGGCCGGATATCCCGTGGGCCAGGCCCCTCGGGCCGCCGCGCCCTCGTGGGATCGCGTCGAAATCGTCGGATCGGTCGGGCCGTGCCCGATCGAACGAGGGCGGATGATTTCAGCCTGGTTTCGTTTCCAGTGACCGCGTCGTGTCGGGTGACTCGCGCCCGCGGGCGGCCGGCCGCGGCGACTTCGAGGTCAGCGCCGCCGGCGGCCGCGGGTGCTGGAGTGGGCGCGGGCGCGCCGGGCGCTGTGGGCGCTCTGGGGGTCGAGGCGGCGCAGCAGCCGGGCGGCGACGATCGCGCACACGAGGCCGATGACGGCGATGACGGCGAGGTCGGTGAGATAGGTCGTCGTCGTGTGTTTCCACAGCGGGTCGACCGGAATTCCCGGGGCGAACCGCTCGTCGCCGATCCGCTGGACCGTGATGAGGTCGATCACCGAGGCCGTCGCGCCATATCCCCAGCGGGCTGGGAAGAGCCAGGAGAGCTGTTCCAGGCCGACCTTCCCCATCAGCGGCATCATCGCGCCCATGAATACCAGTTGCGCCATCGCGAGCACGACCAGCGGTGGCAGGGTCTTGTCGGCGTTGTCGACCAGCGCGGACACCACCAGACCCATCATCGCCGAGGCGATCGCGGTCGCCGCCACCGCGATCATGACTTCCAGCAGGGGCATGCCGAGGAGGACGCCGTCTCCCGAGATCCGCACGCCCGCCAGGCCGACCAGGGTGAGCACGACGCTCTGCGCCGTAGTGATCATTCCGAGTACCGCGACCTTGGACCCGACGTAGGCCGCGGTGGACAGGCCGATGCCGCGTTCTCGGCGATAGATCTCGCGTTCCTTGACGAGTTCCCGGATCGAGTTCGACATTCCCATGAAGCAGGCCATGAGGATGAGGATCAGCAGAATATTGGGCGCGGCGGTGTTCGATTCGTCGGGGGCGGGCGACACGGCCAGGCCATAGGCCGACGGTAACGTCCGAGGTATCAGGCCGAGCACGATCGGATACGCGATCAGTAGCCGTAGGTAGGACGGGTCCGAGGCGATCACCCGCACATATCGGCGGCTCAGCGTCAGCGCCTGCGAGAGCACCGACTGTTGGCGGATGTTCTCCAACGGCGCCGGCCGCGGCTTGGGCACGCTCGCCGAGCCGCGGATGAAGTACTTCGAGTTCCGGTACCGGTGGGCGAGCTTGACCGCGCTCTTCGGGTTCTTGAGTAGCTGGAAGGCGTCCGACCAACTGTCGCGGCCGAAGAACTCGAGAGCGTGCTCGGGGGGACCGAAGTAGGCGACATGGCCGCCCTTGGCGAGCACGAGCAGGTAGTCGCACAGCTCGAGGTTGGCGACGCTGTGCGTGACGACGACGACGGTCCGGCCGCCGTCGGCGAGCCGGCGCAGCGACCCCATGACCTCCTTGTCGAGGCCAGGGTCCAGGCCCGACGTGGGTTCGTCGAGGTAGAGCAGGGTCGGCTGGGTCAGCAGCTCCAACGCGACACTGGTCCGCTTGCGCTGCCCGCCGGAGAGCTTCGAGACCTTCAGCCCGGGCAGGTCGACGCCCCTGGGCGCCTCGCCGTCGAGACCGTCGAGACCGCTCAGGCCGTCGAGACCCTCCTCCAGGCCGTGGAGACCGACGAAATCGTCGGGGCCGTCTAGGTCGCCGCCGACGAAGCCCTCGGCGTCGCCCGGACGACGCCGACGACCGGCGGTCCCGGAATCCCGGCCGGAGTGCCGAGCCGGCGCCTCCCCCGGCTGGTCGGCGCCATCCGGCTGGTCGTTCCCGTCTGGCTGGTTGGTGAGGCCCAGTTCGACGAGGACCTCGTCGATGCGCCTGGCGCGTTCCTCCCGGGTGGTCTCGGCGGGGAAGCGCAGCTGAGCGCCGTACTCGAGGGCCTGGCGGACGGTGAGCGCGGTGTGCAGGATGTCGTCCTGCGGGACGTAGCCGATCCGGCGGCGCAGCTCGTCGTACTCGGCGTAGAGGTCGCGGCCGGAATAGCGGACGGATCCGATCGTGGCCGGGGAAAAGCCGGTCAGCGCGCCCAGCAGCGTCGACTTCCCGGCGCCGCTGGGGCCGATCACGCCCAGCAAAGCCCGTCCGGGCAGGCGGAACGTGACGTCGTGCAGCAACCGGGTCTCGCCGACGTCGACGCACAGCCCGTCCACCTGGAAGGTGACGTCGCCACGGTCGAGGTACTCGACCAGGCGGGTCGGCGCCGCGTCCTGGGCCGCGGCGGCGCCGGTGTGGAAGACGTGGTGCCCGATCGAGAAGAAGTCACCGGCCCGCAGCCGTGCCCGGTCGACCCGGTGCCCGTTGACGTACGTGCCGTTCGCCGAGTCGAGGTCGACGATCTCGACACCGTCGGCGTCGACGAACAGCGCCGCGTGCTCCCGCGACGTCAGCAGGTCCCCGACGACGATGTCGCTCGACAGCGCCCGCCCGATCACGGTCCGGCCGGGCCGCAGCGTGTGGACCCGGCCAAGGCCCGCGCCGCCGTCCGGCGGGTCGCCCTCGGCCGGGGGCATCCGAGGCCCCGACCCGGAGCGCGCCTTCCTGGGCAGCAGTGTCGGACGCTCGTGATGACGCTTGACCGTGAGGGGGACGGCGGCGCGCGGCTGTGCCGGTTCGCTCCGCCTGCCCGCGCGGCGCGTGGAGGAAGCGCCGACCGGTTCGTCGCCGTGTCTCTCGTCCGGCGTCGCGACGGGTTCGTCCGCGCGGCGGGCGGCGGGGCGCGGAGCCTGGGCGGGCCGTGGAGCCGGACCGGGCTGTGGGGCCGGGGCGAGTCGTGGGGTCGGGTACGCCGTGCGCGGCGCGGACCTCACCGGGGGCGGCGACGCGGTCCGGTCCTCGACGGGCCACTCGGAGGGGGCCGCCGCCCCGCCGGCGACGGGTCGCCGGGCGGGCGGCGAGACCGATGGCAGGCCCGGTGGCCTGGCCGGGTCGGCGACCGGCGGTGCCACCGGGTCGGCCACCGGGTCGGCGAAGCCGCCCCGCGACCGCCCGGCGCTCTCCGGTACCAGGCCGCCGAGATCCGACCGGTCGATGACGAGGGTTCCCTGCGGGTCCCAGGGGTTGGCGGCCGTCGGCCCAGACGGCCGCGGGTCCCCCGGCTCGGCGGGGGACGCCTCGGGCTGTGGCCGCCAGGACCGGGTGGGGACGGCATCGGCCCGCGGGTCCCAGGGGCCGATCGGGACGGACGGGGCCCATGAGCCCGACGGGACCTGCCCGGCCTGGGAAGCGGCGGGGGGAGCAACGGACTGGGGGTCCCAGGGCCCGGCGGGGCGCGAGGTCGCGAGCGGGTTCCAGGACTCGGTGCGGGCAGGGGGCCCGGGTGTGTCCTGGGGTTGGTGGGCTGGGGGCGGCGGCTGGGAGTCCCAGGGGCTGGCGGGGGGCGAGCCGCCGAGGGGGCTCCAGGATTGTGGGTCCTGGGGCTCGGGTTGGGCTGGGGCCGGCTGGGGGTCCCAGTGCTCGGCGAGGGGCGACGCGACGAAGGGGTCCCCGAAGGGCACGGGCATGGGCCCGGCGGGCTGCTCCCAGGCCGAGGCGGCGTTCCAGTGCTCGTCCCGGCGTTCGGCGCGCTCGGCGGGACGTCCCCACGCGTCGGCCGGCCGCGACGCGTCGGCCCAGGGCCGGTCGTCGGCGGGCTCGTCGACCGATGTGACGGACACCGCCAACGTCGGCGGATGCGCGGCCGCCGGAGCCGCCGGCGGGTGCGGCACCAGCGTGAGCATCGGGCCTTCCGGGGAGCCAAGCCGCAGGTACGACTCGTCGTGGATCAGCACCCGCCCGACCCGGCCGCCGTTCTGCCAGGTGCCGAACGTGCTGATGTCCACCGCGGCCCAGCCTTCGGTGGTCGGCTCGATGAGCAGGTGGCGCCGGGAGACCCGGTCGTCCGCCAGCAGGGGGTCACCGCCGGCCGTCCGACCGATCACGCACGACTGGCCCTCCGGAATGACGGCCAGGATCTCGTGCCCGCTGCGTATGGTCAGCCCGGCTGACATCGTCGCCCCGCTTCCATGACCCCCCAGTGAGATGTCTTCCAGAGCGGCGGAGCGCGCATCGCGTGAAGGCCGTCCGCCTGGGAACTGGTGAACGGCCGGTAATCAGCTGGTGCCGCGCGGCGCCGGGGCAGCCGTGGCCCGCATGCCCGTGACCTGAGGGTTCGGGCGTACCGCCGGCCTCAGCCGCCGTTCAACAACCGGCGGACCGCGCGGGCGGCACCCGTTGGGAGAACGGCACTTCCAGCGGGACGATGATTGATTTGAGCCAGCCCGGGGTGGTGCGCACGAGGGCGAGCATAACTCGGCATATAGGTGCCCCGAACCGACGGTGGGACGACGCGGGAGGGGTTCACCAGACCGATGCGTTGCGCACCCGGAATGGTTGTGTCCGTGACCGGCGGGTCGCGTTCGTCAGTACACGCGCGGCGCGGCGTGTCCCGGAAATCCCCGGACCGCGGCCCGCCGCGTGAGCGGCGGGGGGCGGCGGGGGGCGACGGGGCTCCGGTTCAGCCGACCTGGCGGGCCGCGCCGGTCCAGTAGCGGGCCCGCAGGGCCTTCTTGTCTGGCTTGCCCACGGCGGTGAGCGGGAGGGCGTCGACGAACTCGACGCTCTTGGGAGCGTGGTGGGGGCCCTTGCGCTCCTTGACCAGCGCCGTCAGTTCCGCCGCCAGCTGTTCGGGGGACGCGGGCGTGCCGGCGCGGAGCACGACGACGGCCTTGACGGCCTCCCCCCACTTCTCGTCGGGCACGCCGACGGCCGCGGCCGCGGCGACCGCGGGGTGGGCGGAGAGCGCGTCCTCGATCTCGCGGGGGAAGACGTTGAAGCCACCGCTGACGATCATGTCCTTCTTGCGGTCGACGATCGTGTAGAAGCCGTGCTCGTCCTGGCGGGCGATGTCGCCGGTGTGCAGCCAGCCGCCGGCCAGCGCCTCGGCGGTCTGCTCGGGTTTGTTCCAGTAGCCCTTCATGACCAGCGGGCCGCGCACGCAGATCTCCCCGGGCTCGCCGGGTGGTACCTGGCGTCCCTGGTCGTCGAGCAGCGCGACCTTCAGCCACGGCACCGGCCGTCCGCAGGAGGCCAGCCGGGCGGGGTCGTCCGGGTCGTGTTCCTCCTTGCGCAGCACGAGCACCGTCTGCGGGGCCTCGGTCTGCCCGTAGAACTGGAAGAAGACCGGCCCGATCCGCCGGATGGCGTCGCGCAGCCGGGTGGGCGACATCGCGGAGGCCCCGTAGAAGACCGTCTCGAGGCTGGACAGGTCGGTCTGGTCGAACCGGGGATGGTCGAGGATCGCGTAGATCATCGCGGGGACCAGGAAGATCGAGGTGATCCGGTGGCGTTCGATCGCGTCGAGGACCTGGCCGGCGTCGAACTTGGGGAGCACGACCACGGATCCGCCCTGGAGCAGGACCGGGACGATGAAGGGCGCGCCCGCGTGGCTCAGGGGTGTGCAGACGAGGTGGCGCAGGTCGGTCGGCCACTGCCATTCGGTGAGCAGGATCTGGGTCATCGTGGCGCTGCCGCGGTAGGTGGCCATGACGCCCTTGGGCTGACCGGTGGTCCCGCCGGTGTAGGCGACCGCGGCGATCCCCTCCGCGTCGAGCCGGGGGGCGACCAGCGGCCGCGGCTCGTAGCCCTCGGCGAGCGCGGCCAGATCCTCGCCGACCTCGCAGGGCCCGAACGACAGCAGCCGCTTGAGAGTGGGCACCCGCTCGGCGAGCTGGGCGGCGCGCTCGGCGAAGGACGGGTCGAACACGAGCGTCTCGATCTCGGCGTCGGCGAGGACGTAGGCGTGGTCGTCGAGCGAGCCCAGCGGGTGCAGCGAGGTGTTGCGGGCGCCGGCGACCATGTAGGCGCCCATCGCGTACAGCACCTCGGGGCGGTTCGTGGAGAGCATGGCCACGCCGCTGCCCGGCCGGACGCCGCTGGCGGTGTAGACCTGCGCGTACCTGCTGATCCGCGCGGACAGCTGGGCGCCGGTCAGCGTCCCGCCGTCGAGGTGGATCGCGGGCCGGTCGGGGTGCCGGCGTAGCGCCGCGATCAGCAGGTCGGGAAGGAACGCGCCGCGGTACAGGTCCGCCGCCTCGTCGGGCGATACGCCGCTCATGGTGCTGTGCCTCCGGTCTCCGGGCGGGTCACATGGCCTACTTGGCGGCGACCGCCGCCTGGTTGGCGTTACTTGGCGGGGAACCGCTGCGCGGCGTCGAGCCGGATGTTCTCGCCGTTGAGATAGGGATTGCGGATGATCGCCTCGACCAGGAGGGCGAATTCCGCGGGGCGCCCCATGCGGTGCGGGAAGACGATGGTGGCGACCAGCTTGTCCTTGAGTTGCTGGGAGGCACTGAGCATGAGGTCGGTGCCGATGGTGCCCGGCGCGATGCCGCACACCCGGATGCCCAACGGTGCCAGGTCGCGGGCGAGGGGCAGCGTCATGCCCAGGATGGCCGCCTTCGCCGCCGCATAGGCGACCTGGCCGGCCTGTCCCTCCAACCCGGCCAGCGACCCGGTGTTGACGACGACGCCGCGCTGACCGTCCTCATCCGGCGTGTTCGCGGCCATCGCGGCGGCCGCCAGCCGGGTCACGTTGAAGGTCCCGACCGTGTTCTTGGCCAGCGTGCCGACGAACGTCGCCAGGTCGTGCGGCGCGCCATCCCGGCCGACCGTGCGGGCCGGCCGGGTGCCGCCGCCGGCCACGTTGGCCACGATCGACAGGGTGCCGAGCTCCCGGGCGGCGTCGATCGCGGACGCGACGTCGGCGTCGACGGTGACATCGCCGGAGACCGCCGTGGTCGTGGGCCCGAGCTCGGCGGCGAGGCTCTTCGCGCGCTCGCCGTCCAGGTCGAATATCACCACGCCGACGCCGAGCCCGACGAGATGCCGGACGGTGGCCGCGCCGAGCCCGCCGGCGCCGCCCGTCACGATCGCCGACGCGGCCGTGAGGTTCATGAGTCACCTTTCGTGGCGCGGCCCGCCGCCGGACCCGCGGCCGGGCTGGCGGTGTCGCGATCGGTGTCGCCATCGGTGTCGCGATCGGTGTCGCCGTCGATGAGTCGGAGGCAGCGGTGCGGGTCGGGCCCGGAACCGTTGCGCAGGACCGTCCGCTTGCTCGCGGCGGCGTCCAGGTAGAGGACTTCGGACACCATGAGGCCGCCGGCGAACCGCAGGAAGAACGCGATCGGGATGGTGGTGAGGCACCGGTCCGCCGGTTCGACGTCCCGCCATCCCTGCCGCGCGGCGAGCGGGGCGGCCAGCAGCGTGCGCAGTACGCCCTGCCCGGCGATGACATCCCGGTCAACGACCAGATCCGCGAGGCGCAGCCAGGTCATCGCCGCGCCCTTCGCCTGGCCCTGGCGGCGGACGGTCTCGACGAGGGCGGCCCGGCCGGTCGTCGTGCTGGTTCCGCCCGCGTGCGTCACGAGGGTGAACGCCGGGTCCAGCGTCCTGCCCAGGCGGTCGGCGTCACCGATCAGCTCGCTGGCGAGCCGGTCGCGCAGCAGCCGCGGCGTGCCAAGCGCGGGCGCCTCGGCGAGTCGCCGGTCGATGAGACGGAATGCCCGCAGGACGTCGCCGTCGCCCAGGAGATCGGTGTCGTTCAGGACGCCGTCGTCCCCCAGGACGCCGTCGTCCCCCAGGACGCCGTTGCCGTCCAGGTGGTCGCCATCGTCCGGGTCATCGGTGTCGTCCGGTCCGGTGTTGGTCGTCACGCGTGCTCTCCAGCCACTCGGCCGCGGGACCTCGTCGCGGCGCTCCCGCCGCGACAGAACTTACTAACTGTCTCGTCCTGGGTCGATTGGTTGGTACTGTCTCATCGCGTGGTCGCCGTGGGCTGACACCCGCGGCCGCCCGCACCGTGGTCGGTGACCGGCGGACCCCGTCCGCCCTGCCACGCCGAGAGGTGACGAGACAGATGGCACCCAACGACATCGGCGCGTTACGAGGCGCTGACGAGACCCTCAACCATCAGCTGGTGGACACGTTCGCCACCGTGGCCGAGTCCGACCTGGCCTGGACCGAGAAGATCTGGGGTTCGCTGGCCAGCACCGACGGCTCCCTGCAGGTCGACTTCGGGCTGGGGAAGTACCACAACCGGGGCGTCATGGACGGCTTCGCCGGTGTCTCCCGCGGACGTGAGCAGTGGACGGTCCGGGGCAGCCGGGAGCTGCGTACCAGCCCGGAGGAGACGGCCGTCGGCCCGATCCACTACGAGGTCGTCGAGGCGCTGAACCAGGTCCGGTTCCGGCTGGAGCAGAACGACGTGCAGCCGATCTCGTTCGATCTCGTCCTGTCCGGGGTGACTCCGCCCTTCTTCGAGGACCGCAATCTCGTCCGGAACCGCCGCACGGGCCGGGTGGACGTCAACGTCATTCGTTACCACCAGGGCGGCTGGGTGTCGGGCACCGTCACGGTCGGCGGCGAGACACACGACGTCCGCCCCGAGGCGTGGTTCGGGTTCCGCGACCATTCCTGGGGCGTGCGGCAGGCCGTCGGAACACCGCCCACCGACCTGATCCGGGGCAAGGTCCCAGGGCTGGCCGGGCAGGGTAAGGGCGGCATGAAGTGGACGCCGGCCTTCCTGCGCCGCCCCGACGGCTCGTACTACGAGACCGCGATCTTCATCGCCGAAGGCGCCTGGGGGTACACGTCGGCGTACCTGAACGAGGCCGACGGCAGGCAGTCGAAGATCCGCGCGGCCGAGCCGCGGATCAGCTACGACACCCGCACTCGGTTCGTGAAGGGCGGGGAGCTGCACCTGACCATGGAGTCGGGCGAACAGCGGGTCATCGAGGTGGAGGCGCTCGGCGAGGCCGGCTTCTTCCTGAAAACCGGAGGATACGGCTCCTGGAACGGGCACATCCATGGCTCGTGGCTGGGGAAGCTGCACCTGGATGGCGAGTACCTCAAGGACTGCTGGAGCGACGAGAACCTGCGCGTCCTCGGCCAGCTGCGTGACACGCCTGTCCGGGTCCGGGAGGGCGACGCGGTCGGGTACGGAATCATGGAGAGCCTCATCCACGGCGAGTGGCCGGAACTCGGCCTGACCGCCGATTCCGACTTCCTGGTGTCGTTCGCGTGACGACCGCGCCGGCCGCCGAGCGGCGGATCAACGTTCTCGACCCGGATTTCTACGTGGACCCGTGGGACTCCTACCGCTGGCTGCGCGACGAGGCCCCGGTCTTCTGGGACCCGGCGCAGAAGCTGTGGGTCGTCTCCCGCTTCTCCGACGTCCTCGCGGTGGAGAAGGACGGCGCGCTGTACTCGTCGTTCTACGGCTCCCGGCCGCACATCGACCTGCGCGAGGACCTGTCCATGATCAATCTGGACGATCCCGACCACCAGACCCAGCGCAACGTGGTGGCGCGGCGGTTCACCCCCCGAGCCATCCGCGGCCACGAACAGCACGTCCGCGGCGTCGTCACGGAGATCCTCGACGCCGTGACGCCGCTCGGCGAGTGCGAGGCGATCGAGGCCATCGCCTCGCGGCTTCCCGCGATCGTGATCGGTGACCTGCTCGGCTACCCCCGGGAGCTCTGGGAGCGGGTCCGGTACTGGTCGGAGCAGATCATGCTGCTGTCCGGCAAGACGTCGCCGGACGGGCCGCCGCACGTCACCCACCCCGGGCTCATCCCGGTGATCACCGACTTCCTCGAGACCACCGCGCAGATCATCAAGATCCGCCGGGCGGAGCCGCGCGACGACCTCATCTCGTTGTGGGCGACCACGCCCGGGTGGAGCACCAAGCGCGTCCTCGACGAGACCATCCTGGTCCTCGACGGCGGGGCGGAGACCACCCGGACCGTGATCGGCACGATGACCCGTGACCTCGCGCTGCACCCCGAGCAGCGGCGACTGCTGCGCGACCAGCCCGAGCTGCTCGCCCACAGCGCGGTCGAGGAGTTCATCCGCTGGGTGTCGCCCGTCCTCAACATGAGGCGCACGGCGACCCGGGACCACGAGCTGCACGGGCAGCACATCCGCGAGGGCGACCAGATCCTGCTGCTCTACCCCGCCGCGAACCGTGACCCGCGGGCCTTCACGGATCCCGACACCCTCGACGTGACGAGGGCGTCCGAACGGCACGTCGCCTTCGGCTTCGGCACCCACGTGTGCCTCGGCGCCCATCTCGCGCGCCTCGAGATCCGCGTGATGTTCGAGGAGATGCTGCGCAGGATGCCGGACTGGGAACTCGTCGACCCGGACGAGCCCAAGATCCTGCCGGCCACCTTCGCGCGGGCCTACGACCAGATCCGCATCCGCTTCACGGCGAGCTGAGCACGGGCCGCGACCACCCGGAGCAGGCAGACGGAGCAGGCAATGAGTAACGACGACGCTCTCGAACGGCTGACCTCCTGGTTCCAGGAGCGGCTTCCGTCCGCGACCGACCTGCGGGTCGAGAACTCCAGCCGCGTCGCGTTCGGCCACTCGGCCGAGATGACGACGCTGACGCTCGCCTGGCGCGACGGCACCGAGGAACGCCGCGAGGATCTCGTGCTGCGGCTTCGCCCGCCCTTTCCCGGCCTGCTGGAGCCCTATGACATGGCCCGGCAGTTCACGATCCTGCGGGCGCTGGAACGGACCGGAGTCCGCGGCCCGGCCGTGCTGTGGCTCGACGCGACGGGCGAGGCGCTGGGACGGCCGTTCTACGTGATGGCGCGGGTGGACGGGGACGTCTACGAGACCGAGATACCCGCGGAGCTCGACGCGCGCCCCGCGACGATCCGCCGGATGACGCGGGCGCTCGTCGAACAGCTCGCCGCGATCCACCTCGTGGACCTGCCCGCCACCGGCCTCGCGGCCCTCGGCGACGGCCGGTCGTATCTCGACGACCAGCTCGACCACTGGACCGCCGAGATGCGCCGCGTCCAGCGGGGCGAGCTGCCGGCGCTGGAGCGGCTGCTCGGCGAGCTGCGGGAACGCCAGCCCGCGCCGTCCGAGCGGGTCACCCTGGTCCATGGCGACCCCAAGCCCGGCAACTTCGCCTTCGTCGACGGCGAGGTGACCGGAGTCTTCGACTGGGAGATGGCCGGGATCGGCGACCCCCTCGCCGACGTCGGCTACCTCGACCTTCTCTGGAAGACGCCCGGCTTCTTCACGAGCCGCCCGGCGGCGCTGACCGCCGACGAGGCGTTCGCGTACTACGAGGAGCTGACCGGCATACCGGTTCGGCACCGGGAGTGGTACCGGGCTTTCCAGTCGTTCAAGACCTGCGTGATCCTCCTCGTCGGCGCCGCCCTGTTCGAGGCCGGGCACTCGGACGACCCGAGGTTCGGCTTCATGGCGCTGGGCATTCGCCCCTATGCCCGGCGCGCCCTGCGTGCCCTCGGCGTCGACGAGGACCTGCCCACCGGGCCCGTCGAGCCGCGGCCCGAGCGTTTCGACGAGGCACGCGCCAGGTCCGCTGACCTGGCGCGCTGATCTGACGCACTGACCTGGCGCGCTGACCGTTGTCTGGCGCACTGAGCGTTCCGCCCGCCGGGCGGGCGCGCCCGTGACCAAAGAGGGACAGAACATGACGAACGAGGTTGACGGGCTGTCGGTGCTGGTCTCCGGCGGCGGTACCGGCATCGGCGCGGGTATCGCGCGACGGCTGGCGAGCGACGGCGCCTGGGTGACGATCTTCGGCCGCACGGCGGCCACCCTCCAGACCACGGCGGAGTCGATCAATGCCGAGCTCGGCCGCGAGGCGGTCCGGTACCACGTCGCTGATGTCACCAGCGAGCCGGACGTCGCGCGGGTCGTCGAGCTCGCGGCGCAGTGGCGCGACGGCCTCGACGGCGTGGTCGCGAACGCGGGCGGCGGCGGCGCCCTGGCTCCGCTGCACGCCCAGAAACTCGAGGAGTTCACCCGCGTCCTCACGCTGAACGTCGTCGGCACGCTGCTGCTGGTCAAGCACTCGGTCCCGCTGTTCGCCCGCGCGGGCACGGGCTCGGTCGTCGCCATCTCGTCCATCGCCGGGCATGTGACGCATCCCTACTTCGGGGCCTACCCGGTGGCGAAGGCGGCCGTGGAGGAGCTCATCCGCAACGCCGCCGACGAGTACGGGGCGGCGGGCATCCGGTTCAACGCCGTCCGCCCGGGGCTCACGTCGACGGAGATCATGAGCTGGGCGGCGCCGGGCACGCCGGTCTACGAGAGCTACGACGAGAACACGCCACTCGGGGGCGCCTCCGACGTCGACGACGTCGCGCAGCTCGTCAGCTTCCTGTTGTCGCCGAGAGCCAGCCGGGTGACCGGGCAGGTGATGAACGTGGACGGCGGGCTCTGCCTGCGCCGTGGCCCGGACTACTCGGCGCTGGTCGCGCCCCGGTTCGGGGGAACGGACGCCCTGCTGGGAAGGGCGGAGCCGGCGCGCACCACGTCATGATCCCGACGACGGCCGGCCGGTGGGCGCCGGCTCCGGCTCCCGCTCGGCCGTTGCAGCCGCTTCCGCCGCGCGGCGGACCAGCGAGGCCCGGTGGACGACCACGATCCGGCGGACCCGCTGGTCGTGGCGGCGCGCGTGGCGGCCCGCTCGTGCCCCGGTGCCTCGCGCCGGCGGGCTCGTCGGTCGTCCGGCCCCACGTCGCGGGGCCGGCCGGGCGCCGCGCCGCCTCTACCATGGCCCCATGACGGTGGTCGCCGGCCAGGACGGCGCGGGGCAGCGCACACCGGGATGGTGGGGCAACGACAGCGCGCTCCTCGACGACGAGGAGGCGCGCCGCCGCCTCGTCGCGGCGACGGGCCGTTGCCTCGCGCGGCGGGGGACCAGCCGGATCCGTATCGAGGAGGTGGCCGTCGAGGCCGGCGTCTCCCGTTCCACGGTCTACCGGTATTTCAAGAACCGCAACGAACTCATCCTCGCCGTGCTGCTGAGCAGGGTCGATGTCGCCATGACGGGCGTCATCAGTTCCCTTCCGCGGCCCGAGGACGCGGCGGCCTCGATCTGCGACGTGTTCCTGAAGTGCACGGACCTGATCAACGGTGACGCCGTCAACGAGGCGCTCTTCACCGCCGGCAGCCGATCCCTCGCGGAGACGCTGGAACTGACCGCGGAACCCATCGTGGACGCCGTGTACCGCCATCTCGGGCCGCTTCTGCGGCGGTGGCGGGATGGCGGACAACTCGCCGCCGACCTGGATCTCCGGGAAACCGTCCGGTGGATGATGGCCGCGGGCGTCATCATCATGAGCCCGCCCTGGTCCGGCTGGTCGCCGGCCCGGAAGCGGGCGTTCGTGGACAGATACATCACGCGAGCCCTTGTCGGCCCGGCCTTGAGCCCCCCGGGCAACGCGGGTCCGACCGGGCCGCTTTCGGTTCCAGATAACCGGGCTGAGCAGAAATAGGCGACATGTCGCCGAGCGGCCGCGTGGCGTCCGCGGCTCGGCGTCAGGGCGCCGGGGCGCCGGTCGCCCGCCCGCATGAGTCGGCGGATCTGCCGCCCCATTGGTCCGAACAGCCTCGAACACGAACACGGGCCACATCGGGACCCGCGTTTGGCGCCGTCGCGCTCGGGTAGCTCGGACTGCGCGGGCTGTCCGCGCCCGTGACCCGACGGCGCGCCGACGGCCGCCGTCGCCGACGGGCTGTGGCCGCGTGGCCGGGCGCGGCATTTCGGACGGACATCTAGCCACGGCATCTCGGACGGAACGGTATCTCGGACAGCACGGCATTTCGGACAGTGAGGTCCCGACATAAGGAGCCCGCACGTGGCCACTCAGGAACGTCGTCCGACGACGACCGACGCCGGCATCCCGGTCGCCAGTGACGAGCACTCGCTGTCGGTCGGGCCGGACGGTCCCCTGCTGCTGCAGGATCACTACCTGATCGAGCAGATGGCGAACTTCAACCGGGAGCGCATCCCGGAGCGTCAGCCGCATGCCAAGGGCGGCGGCGCGTTCGGCGCCTTCGAGGTCACCAGGGACCTGAGCGCCTACACCCGGGCGGCGGTGTTCCAGCCCGGCGCGCGGACCGACGCCATCGTGCGGTTCTCCACGGTGGCCGGCGAACGCGGCAGCCCCGACACCTGGCGCGACCCGCGCGGCTTCGCGGTGAAGCTCTACACGAGCGAGGGCAACCTTGACATCGTCGGCAACAACACGCCGGTGTTCTTCGTGCGCGATCCGATGAAGTTCCAGCACTTCATCCGCTCGCAGAAGCGGCGGGCCGACACCAACATGCGCGACAACGACATGCAGTGGGACTTCTGGACGCTGTCTCCCGAGTCCGCCCACCAGGTCACCTGGCTGATGGGCGACCGCGGCATCCCGAAGACCTGGCGGAACATGAACGGCTACTCCAGCCACACGTACATGTGGATCAATGCCGCTGGCGAGCGGTTCTGGGTGAAGTACCACTTCAAGACCGACCAGGGGATCGACTTCCTCACCCAGGAGGACGCCGACCGCCTCGCCGGCCAGGACGGCGACTACCACCAGCGTGACCTGTACACGGCGATCAGGGACGGGAACTTCCCGAGCTGGACGCTGAAGATGCAGATCATGCCGTTCGAGGAGGCCAAGACCTACCGGTTCAACCCCTTCGACCTGACCAAGGTCTGGCCGCACGGCGACTACCCGCTGCACGAGGTCGGCCGCCTCACGCTCGACCGCAACGTCACCGACTACCACACCGAGATCGAGCAGCTCGCGTTCGAGCCGAACAACACCGTCTCCGGCACGGGCCTCTCGCCCGACAAGATGCTGCTCGCCCGGGGGTTCAGCTACGCCGACGCCCACCGGGCCCGCCTCGGCGTCAACTACAAGCAGATCCCGGTGAACGCGCCGAAGGTGCCCGTCCACAGCTACACCAAGGACGGGGCGATGCGCGTCCAGAACGTCTCCGACCCGGTCTACGCGCCGAACTCCTACGGCGGCCCGGCGGCCGAACCGGCGCTGACCGACGACGGTGGCCACTGGTACGCCGACGGCGAGATGGTGCGCACCGCGTACACGCTGCGCAGGGACGACGACGACTGGGGCCAGCCCGGCACGCTGGTGCGCGACGTCCTGGACGACGCGGCCCGGGCCCGCCTGGTCAGCAACATCGTCGGCCACCTGCTCAAGGGCGTGAGCGAACCGGTGCTCCTGCGCGCCTTCGAGTACTGGCGCAACGTCGACAAGGACCTCGGCGAGGCCGTCGAGACCGGCGTCCGCGCGGCCCAGGCGCAATAGCGCGGCACAGGCGCCATAGCGCGGGCAGGGGCAGCAGCGCGCGGGCCGGAGTAACAGACGGTCCATCCGGGCGCCGCCCCGCCGGCGCGCGCTCCGGGCTCATCCTCGGCCTGGCCACCCAGCTGGGTGGCCAGGCCGAGGCCGTCGCGACGCCCGGGCGCGGCTGAACCCGGCCGGTCGGCCGCCGCCGGGCGAGGGGTGTGGGCGCCGTCACTTGTTGACCCGGAGCAGACCGGGGCAGAGGTGAGTAGTCGTGCAAGTCGACAGGACGCGCCTTTCAGGCAGCAACAGTCCCGGGAGCAGCCCTCGTGAGCAGCCCATCCGCGATGTCCCTGCCCGCGGCCGATTCGACGCCCGCGGTACTCGTCATCCTCGCCGCTTCCGCGGCCGCCGGCTTCTTGCTGGCGTTCGTCCTCGACTGGTTCGTGCGCCGTGCCGGGCGGCGCTGGGAGATCGCGGCGGACATGTCCCGGCGCGGCCGGCGGCCACTGCGGATGACCGGCATCTTGCTGGGTCTGCTCGTCGCGGCGAACGCGGCGCCGCGCCAGGACTGGATCCCGCCGCTCGTCCGGATCCTGGGACTCGCGCTGATCGCGGGGTTCGCCTGGCTCACCGCGGTCGCCGCGTTCGTCCTCGAGGATCTCGCGCTCGCCCGTTACCGGACCGACGTGGCCGACAACCGGCACGCTCGCCGGATCCGGACCCAGGTCACCCTGGTGCGCAGGATCACCACCGCCGTCATCACGATCATCGCGGTCGCGGCGATGCTGATGACCTTTCCGAGTGTCCGGGTCGCTGGAGCGAGCATCTTCGCGTCCGCCGGCGTGGTGGGCATCGTCGCGGGCCTTGCCGCGCAGACCTCGCTGGCCAACGTCTTCGCCGGCATGCAGCTGGCCTTCACCGACGCCATCCGGGTCGACGACGTCGTCGTCGTCGAGGACGAGTGGGGACGCATCGAGGAGATCACGCTGACCTACGTCGTCGTTCACATCTGGGATGACCGGCGGATGATCCTGCCGTCGACCTACTTCACGACGACACCGTTCCAGAACTGGACGAGGCGGGAATCCGCCGTCCTCGGCGCCGTCGAGCTCGACCTCGACTGGACCGTGCCGACGGACGAACTGCGTACCCAGCTGCACGCGATCCTGGCCGAGACGGACCTGTGGGACGGCCGGGTCGCGGTCCTGCAGGTGACCGACGCGGTCGCCGGCTACGTGCGGATCCGCGTCCTGGTCAGCGGGAAGGACGGGCCGACGGTCTTCGACCTGCGCTGCCTGGTGCGCGAGGCACTGGTGCGCTGGCTGCGGGAGAACACCCCGGCGGCGCTGCCACGGACCCGGATCGAGTCGCCCCACCCGGACCTGCTGCGCCAGCCAGACCCGCTCCGCGAGCCGGACTGGCTCCGCAAGCGGGGCCGCACGGACCCACGGGCCGCCGACGACACCGCGAACGGACGGGAGAACGGCCAGCGGGTGGCCGTTCCCCCGGCCCGCGACCAGGCCGACGACCGCGGCGGTGAGCAGCCCCGCCGCCCGGACGTGCCCGACAACGACGACGCCCGGCTGTTCGGCGGCAACCCGGAGGCGGACCGGCGGTCGCGAGCGTTCAGCGAGACGGGCGACCACCCGGTTCCGCGCTGAGACAGGCGGGGGGCCGATCCGGCCCGGCCGGGTCGCCGGCGCGCGCGTACGCCCTGGCGTCGCGGCGCCCCCTGCGTCTCAATGTCGGCCTGCGTCTCAATGCCCCCCGCGTCCCAATGCCGGCCGGCCGGCGACAGATGCGCGGTTTGTCCGCCGTCGAACGGGCAGCGTCTGGACAGCTCACCCGATCACTCGTCCGGCGGGGTCACCCGGCGGCTCATCCAACGGAGGAACGGTGTCGGTGAACAGCACCTCGGGGCCCGGCGCCGCCGTGGCCAGCGGCCGCGGACATGCCCAGCGGGCCAGGCGCAGCACGGCGGTGACCGCGACGGCCCGGCTGGGACTGGCCTCCCGCGGGCTGGTCTACCTGCTGATCGGCATGCTCGCCATCCAGGTCGCCGCGGGCCGCAGCCAGGAGTCGACGAACCGCGAGGGCGCGCTGCGCCAGATCGCCGACAAGCCCTTCGGCACCGCCGTCCTGGTGCTCCTGGTCATCGGCTTCATCGGCTATGCGCTGTGGCGCCTGCTCAACGCGGCCACCGGTGAGACAGAAGAGAGCGATGGCAAGAAACGCGCCGCCAAGCGGGCCTCGTCCGCCGTGCGCGGCGTGATCTATCTCGTCATCGCGGGCAGCACGATCAAGTTCCTCACCTCGGGGAGCGGTGGTTCCGGCGAGCCGGCCCCCTACACCGCACGGGTGATGGACAACACCGGTGGGCGCTGGCTCGTCGGGGTGGTCGGCGTCGTGGTGATCGGGGTCGGCCTGGCCATGATCTGGCGCGGCGTGACGACCAAGTTCGAGGAGAAGCTGCGGACTGGGGAGATGGGGCCGAAGGTCCGGACTGCGACCGTCCGCACCGGGCAGGTCGGCTATGTCGCCAGGGGCACCGTGTTCGGCCTCGCCGGATACTTCGTGACGAAGGCCGCGGTGGACTTCGACCCGTCCGAGGCCAAGGGGCTGGACGGCACCCTGAAGACGATCGCCCAGGCGTCCTACGGCCCATGGCTGCTGGGGATCTGCGCGGTCGGGCTGGTGCTCTTCGGCGCGTACTCGTTCCTCGAGGCCCGCTACCGGAAGCTGTGACCGCCGCCGCGCGCCGGCGGCCATGGCCTCATGACCGCCGGTTCGCGGCCAGGTAGCCCGCGAGGTGGCCGGTCACCTCGCGGGCGTCGTCCTCGATGCCGTGGATGAAGGTGGACCGCCGCCGCAGCAGCACGGGCAGCCCCAGCGCGTACAGCCCCGGGCCGTCCACCACGCCGCCTTCGTGGCGCAACCGGCCCTTCGCGTCGACGACGGGCACGTCGAGCCACCCGTAGTCGGGCCGGAACCCCGTCGCCCACACGATGGCGCGGATCTCGCCGCCTCGCAGGTCGAGCCGCAGCCGCGGCGAGGAGGGCTCGGGCGTCGGCGCGAAGCGCTCGGGCGGGCCGACCTCGGCGCCGCGGGCGCGGGCCCACTCGTCGAACGTGTCCAGCAGGCGTTCCAGCTTGAGGTCCGCGAGCGCGAACAGGTTGCGCAGGCCGCCGGAGAACAGCGCCTCGCCGTCGCGCACGGCCGCGAGGCGGCCGACCAGCTCGACGCCCAGCGCGGCGAGCGTGCCCAGGTCGAGCGTGTGGCGTTCGGGAGTCCCGACGAGCTGCGGCGAGGGCAGCCGCCGGGCCCGCTCGAGGTCGTCGACCTCGTCGTACCGCTGGTCCCACACACCCGACGCGTCCATCCACCACAGCACGTCGCGGCCCCGGTAGAGGCGCGGCAGGCGCACGTGCTCACCCACCGAGAGCGTCACCGGCCGGCCCGACCGGGCCAGCTCGGCCGCCAGCTGCACGCCGGTCGCCGACGCTCCGACGACGAGGACACCGCCGTCGGGGAGCTGCGCGGGGCCGCGGTAGTCGAAGGGCGTCAGCTGCTCGACGGCCGCCGGCACGGCCTGGGCGAACGGCGGCACCGTGGGCCGGTTGCAGGCGCCGCTCGCGATGACGACCGCGCGGCAGCGGATCTCGCCATGATCCGTCGTGACGCGGTACTCGGCGTGGTTCCCGGTGTCGGCGCGGCGCACCGACAGCACGTTCGTGCCGGTCCGGACGGGCGCCCCCGAGACCTTGGCGAACCGCTCGATGAACGCGGTCACCTCGCCCATGGTCATGTAGCCGTCGGGGTCCTGGCCCTCGTAGCGCTGGCCCGGCAGGCGGCTCTGCCAGTTGGGAGTGAGCAGCCGCAGGGAGTCCCAGCGTTCGCGCCGCCAGGAGTTCGCCACCTCGCCCCGCTCGAGCACGACGTGGTCGATCGACCGTTCGCGCAGGAAGTGGCTCGCGGCGAGGCCCGCGTGCCCCGCGCCGATGACGACCACGGTGGTGCGCTCGATGGCTCGGCCCCCCTTGTGTCGGATCCCGGTCAATCCTGGTCCGGGCCCATCCGGCCAGTGTATTGTCGAGAATCCCCACGGAGAATCTGGGGAATTGGGGCGAGAGGGGCGTCACGCATGACCACGGTCGACAACGGAGTCAACGTCCAGGCACTGCTCGACGCGCGCGAGGTGTTGAAGGGCGCGCCCGAGGCCGCGCAGTTCACCTGGAAGGCGTCGTCCACGTGGCAGAACGGCGTCCACAGCACCACGAGGATCCAGGGCTTCCACGGTCTCGGCGCCGAGCAGAGCCACAAGACCGAAACCGTGTTCGACGCGGACCACCCTGAGATCTTCGCGGCGGAGGACAACGGCATCACGCCGATCGAGTACCTGCTCGTCGGCCTGGCGAGCTGCCTGACGGCCGGCGTGGCCTCCGTCGCGCAGAACCGCGGCATCCAGCTGCGCTCGGTCGAGGCGTCGCTCGAGGGCAAGCACGACATCCGCGGGATCCTCGGCATCGACGGCGACGTCCGCAACGGCTTCAATGACATCAAGGTGACGTTCACGATTGACGCGGACGCCTCGGAGAAGGACATCGCGGCGCTGGTCGCCCAGTCCCAGAAGCGTTCCGCCGTGTTCGACGCGCTCACGAACCCGACGAACGTCACGGTCGAGGTCGCCTGAGCGACAAAGCGAAGCAGAGCCGCGCGGCGGAGGCATTGACTGCGCTCATGTCGTCCGCGGCGAGGCTCGAGCCCGGCTCGGTCGGCAGCGTCGAGACGCGGTACCTCGACCTGCCGACGCCGGTGCGGCTCGACTGCGGACGGGAGCTGTACCCGGTCCGGGTGGCGTACGAGACGTACGGCACGCTCGCGCCCGGGCGCGACAACGTCATCCTGGTGTGCCACGCGCTGAGCGGCGACGCCCACGCGGCCGGCTACTCGAAGACGCCCCTCCAGGAAGGCACCCGTGACGGGTTCGGGGCGGCCGACCGCGACGGCGCGGCCGGCCGGGGCCTCGGCTGGTGGGACGGGATGATCGGCCCAGGCAAGGCCTTCGACACCGACCGGTTCTTCGTCGTCGCCACGAACCTGCTCGGCGGCTGCCGCGGGACGACGGGGCCGTCGTCGACCGACCCGGCGACGGGCCGGCCCTACGGGTCGGACTTCCCCGTCGTGACCGTCGCCGACATGGTCCGGACCGAGCGCGCGTTCCTGGACGCGCTCGGCATCGAGCGGCTCGCGGCGGTGGCCGGCGGCTCGCTCGGCGGGATGCAGGCGCTCGAGTGGGCGACCCTGTTCCCCGACCAGGTCGACGCCGTCGTGGCGATCGCGAGCACGCACGCGCTGCATCCGCAGGGCGTCGCCTGGAACGCGATCGCCCGCGACGCGATCATGCGCGACCCGGCCTGGCGCGGCGGCCACTACTACGGCACCGGGCTGGCGCCGGACGCCGGCATGGGCGTGGCCCGGATGGTCGGGCACGTCACGTACCTGTCGGCGCCGGCTCTGGACGAGAAGTTCGGCCGGCGCCTGCAGTTCTCCGACGACATCCGGTACACGATCACCGAACCGGAGTTCGAGGTCGAGAGCTACCTGCGCCACCAGGCCGACTCGTTCGTCCGGCGCTTCGACGCCAACACCTACCTCTACACGTCGCGCGCCCTGACGTACTTCGACCTCGCGCGGCAGCACGGCGGCGGCTCGCTCACCCGAGCGCTCGCGGGCGTCTCGGCGCGGACGCTGCTGATCGCGTTCAGCTCCGACTGGCTGTACCCACCGGCCGCGTCGGCGGAGATCGCCGACGCGCTGCGTACCCTCGGCAAGCCGGTCGAGCTCCACGTGATCGACGCGCCGTATGGTCACGACTGCTTCCTGCTGGAGGAAGCGCGGCAGACGCCGATCATCCGCCGCTTCCTGGCCCATGCCGGGACCAGCGGGTGACATCAGGAAAAGAAGACATGCAGACTTCGGCCACCACGCCCGGACGGAGCGAACCAGCAAACACAGTCGCTGGGACCCGGCCACACGGCGCGGAGGCGCGCCTACGGCAGACTTTGGCCACCACGCCCGGGCGGAGTGAACCAGCGAACACAGTCGCTGGGACCCGGCCACACGGCGCGGAGGCGCGCCTCCGCGGAGGCCCGCCCCGAGCGCAGCGAAGTGGCGGGCCGCAGCGGAGGTCGCCGGAGCGCACGTGAGCGGAGGAGGTCGCGGCGCGGAGGTCCCG
>NZ_JADWYU010000149.1:0-28177 GCF_016786325.1 Frankia nepalensis
TAATACCCCCCGGGCGGGGGGGGCCCCCCCCCCGGGCACCGGTGGACGCGGCCGCGTCCGAGACGCTCACCTCACGCGCCTCCGACCAGCTTCGCCCAGTTGTCGTTCACGATCTTCTTGGCCGCGTCCTGCTGCTCCTGCGTCGGGTACTGTGCCTCGCCGGCCGGCTTCGGCAGCAGGGCGGCCAGGGCCGGGTCGACCGTGCCGGCCGCGGTCATGGCGTCGAGCCGGACCGGACGCGCCAGGCCCTTGAGCCAGAGGTTCTGGCCCTCGTCGGAGTACAGGAACTCCTGCCAGAGGCGGGCGGCCGCCGGGTGCGGCGCGGTCGCGCTGATCGCCTGCGTGTAGTAGCTGGCGTACAGGCCGTCGCTGGGGATGACGACCTTGAAGTCGACCTTGCCGCCGATCTTCTCCTTGACCCCGGCGTTCAGGTAGTCCCACCAGATCAGGACCGGCGTCTGGCCGCTCTCGATCGTCGCCGGGGTGCCCTCGGTCGGCACGAAGTTGCCGAGTCGCTTGAGCTCGGCGAAGTACTCGACGCCGGGCAGGATGTTGTCCACCGACCCGCCGTTGGCGAGCGCCGCGGCGAACACCGCGGCGAACGCGGCGGCGGCCTGGGTCGGGTCGGCGTCGATGGCCACCTTGTTCTTGAACTCGGGCTTCGTCAGGTCGGCGAAGCTCGTCGGCGGGGTGGTGATGACGTTGGCGTCGTAGCCGATCGACACGTAGCCGCCGTAGTCGCTGAACCAGAGCCCGGTCGGCTCCTTGAGCTCGTCGGGGATGTCGTCCCAGGTCGCCACCTGGTACGGGGCGAGCAGGCCCTCGTCCGCGGCCGTCAGCGCGAACGACGTGCCGATGTCCAGCACGTCGGGCGCGCGGTCCTGGCCCTTGAGCTGCTTGACGGCGGTGAGCTCGTCGGCGCTGGAGCCGTTCGGGTTGTCGCTGTTGACCTTGATGCCGTACTTCTTGGAGAAGGTGTCGATGAGCTCGCCGTAGTTGGCCCAGTCCGGCGGCAGCGCGATGACGTTCAGCTCCCCCTCGGCCTTGGCCGCGGCGATCAGGCCGTCGAGCCCGCCGAAGTCGGCGAGCGACGTGGCCTTCGCCGCGTCCACGCCGGTGGAGGTCGTCCCGCCGCCGCCCGTCGTGTCGTCGTCGCCGCAGGCGGCGGCGGTGACGAGCAGGCCCGCGATGGCGGTCCCGGCCGCGACCATCCGCAGCCGGGGCGCCAGCCGGCCCGCCGCGCGCGATCGTCTCCCTGCAAGTCTCACGAGCCCCCCAAGGGCATGATCTGAGTCCACCCGACGCGGCATGCGGCTCCCTCGCGACCCACCACCCGCGGATCACCGCGCGCGGAGCACCACACGCGGTTCACCAGACGCGCGGCCGGCCGCCCGCGGCGCGGCGCGTGGCGCCGTCGGTCCAGGCACCGCGCGTCCGCGAGCGCCGTCCCCCACACCCCGCCGGACTGTCCGGGCAACGGTGACCTGCGTCGATTACTGGCGGGTATACGACAGTTGAGCGCCATGCCGGTGTTCGGCGAACTTCCGGGCCACCACGGGCGCTGTCGTCCTCCGCGAGCCCGCGCGGCCACGGATTCCGCTGCCACCGGCCTCCTGGGCCGGGTGAACGCGCGCCTGTCCGTCGCTGCCCGCCTCGTGCCCTCGGCGTCGGCGGCACGGCGACGGCCGGCCGCCTCCGCCGCGCGCCGATGAGTTCGGCGACCGGCGGCGGTCAACCCTCTCGAAAGGGTCCGGGCGAAGGCACAGCCGGGCCGGCACCGACGAGGGAGGTTCCGACAATGCCGAAGACGACGCCGTTCCTGTGGTTCGACAAGCAGGCGGCCGAGGCCGCCGAGTTCTACGTGAGCCTGTTCCCCAATTCGAGGATCACCCACGTGTCGCGTTACGGCCCTGGCACACCGGGAACCGAGGGCGCGGTCATGACCGTGAGTTTCTCCCTGGACGGGACGGACTTCGTCGCGCTCAACGGCGGGCCCGATTTCCGCTTCACCGAGGCGATCTCGTTCCAGATCGACTGCGCGACCCAGGAGGAGGTCGACCACTACTGGTACGGGCTGACCGCGGGTGGCGGCGAGGAGGGGGACTGCGGGTGGCTCAAGGACCGGTATGGGCTGTCCTGGCAGGTCGTACCGACCGCGCTGTTCGAGCTGCTCGGCGATCCGGACGGCGAGCGAGCCGGCCGGGCGACCCAGGCGATGCTGCGGATGCACCGGCTCGACATCGCCGAACTGCGCCGGGCCGCCGACGGTGCGCCGGCGCGGGCCGGTCAGCCGTAGCCGACGACCGCGCACGGACGACCACGCACACAGACGGCCACGCACACAGACGACCGCGCACACACGACCACACACAGAAAGCCTCGCGGACGGCCGCCCACGGACGGCCACCCACCGTCGCGCGCCGAGGGCACGCACAGGCAGCCGCGCCCGGGCCACCGAAACCGTGGAGACTCCTGACACCTTGCCCGGTTTCGTGACCCGGGCGTAGCCTTGCCGGGCCGTGGTGCTCGGGAAGTCGGTGGAATGCCGACGCGGCCCTCGCCACTGTAATCGGGAAGTTTCCGGCCTCGAAGGCCGCGCCGGGTGCCCGCCCGCGCGACCGCGCGAAAGCCACTGGACCGTTGTCTGGGAAGGCTGGCCGGAGGCGTCGACCCGTCAGCCAGGAGACCGGCCACGGCACCGAGGAACCCATCCACGAGGTGCTGGAGAGGCGGTCTGCGTGAGCCTGTTTTCGGTCGCCACGACCATTGGTATTAGGCCAGAAACAACCGGCGCGAGTGCCGGCCCGGATTCCCCGACGCTCGTCGTCCCCGCCGCCCGCCGGCGCGGAAGGTGGCGGCTGGGTGCCACGGGCGCGGCGCTGGCACTGGCGCTGGTGCCGCTGGCGGCCTGTGGCTCGGACACCACCGGCGCGGCCGGCGCCTCCGGCGCGGGCGGCGCGGCGACCGACACCAGGGGCTGTCTGACCTCGTTCGACCCGGACACGGACTACTTCCCGGTGAAGTCCACCATCGAGGTGGCCACCAACGTCACGATCACCTACCACGACAGCTACCAGGTGGTGACCGTCAAGGAGCCGTACCCGGACGGCAAGCCCGAGTCGTACGTGCTGGTCCGCTGCGGCGCGCCGACGCCCGAGCTGACCGGCGACCTGGCCAGGGCGCCGCGGATCGAGGTGCCGGTGACGAGCCTGTACTCCGGCTCCACCACCCACCTGCCGCAGCTCGCCGACCTCGGCCGGCTCGACGCGCTCACCGGCGTCGCCGACGACTCGTTCGTCGTGAACGCGGACGTGCGCCAGCGGGTCGCCGACGGCGCGGTCGAGGTGTACGCGCCGGGCCAGCAGGTCAACGCGGAGAAGATCGTCGTTGCCCAGCCGGACCTGCTGCTGACCGACGGCACCGAGCTGCCGGCCTACCGGACGGTCCGCGACGCCGGCATCCCGGTGGTCGCGGACGCCGACTGGCTGGAGGCCTCACCGCTCGGCCGGGCCGAGTGGCTCAAGGTGATCGCCGCGTTCACCGGCACCGAGGCGAAGGCCGCCGACCTGTTCGACCGGATCCAGTCCGACTACGCGGCGCTCGCCGCCAAGGCGACGGCCACCGGGGTCACCCCGGTGAAGGTGCTGCCCGGCTCGATGTACGAGGGCACCTGGTACATGCCCTCCGGGCGCAGCTACGTCGGCCAGCTGCTCGTCGACGCCGGCGCCGACTATCCGTGGGCCGAGGTCGTCGGAACGGGAACGGGGCTCGGCACGGGCAGCCTCGAGCTGAACTTCGAAGCGGTGTTCGCCAGGGCCGGTGACGCGCCGGTGTGGCTGGCCGACGGCGAGTGGTCCGCCGTCGCCGACGCCGTCGCCCAGGACTCCCGCTACGGCGAGCTCGCCGCCGTGCGCTCGGGCCAGGTCTGGACGAACACGCTGGTCATGGGCCCGGGCGGTGGCTCCGACTACTGGGAGCGCGGCGTCGGCCGGCCCGACCTGGTCCTGGCCGACGTGATCGCGATCCTGCATCCCGAGCTCGCGCCGGGCCACGCCTTCGCCTTCTACAAGAAGCTGCCGGCGTGACCGTCGGCCTGCCGGGCACGCCCGCGGGCATCCCGCCGGGCTCACCGGCGGGCCGGAACGAGAACACCCCGAACGGGGGCGCGCCGCCCGGGGACGCCCATCACGGGAACACACCGGACGGGCGGGCACCGAACGGGGACGCGCCGAACCGCGGCGGCGCGACGCGCGCCCCGGACCTGGCCGACCTCGGCGACGGCGCCGACGCCGGCCCACCGGGACCGGACGTCCGCCGCCGGCGCCGGGCGGTGCTGGCGCTCGCGGGGCTGGCCGCGGGGGTGCTGGTGATGTTCGTCGTGGCGGTGGCGGTCGGGTCGGTGCGGGTGCCACTCGACGAGACCGTGCGCGCGCTGACCGGAGCCGACCCACACGACCCGCGCTGGGGGGTGATCGTCCGCCAGATCCGGTTGCCGCGGGCGATCACCGCCGCGCTCGCGGGCGCCGCGCTCAGCGTCGCCGGCCTGCAGATGCAGACGCTGTTTCGCAACCCGCTGGCCGACCCGTACTCGCTCGGCGTGAGCGCGGGCGCCAGCCTCGGCGTCGCGGTCGTCGTCGCCGGGATCAGCGCCGGGGGCGGGACCTTCACGGCCGGGGCGGCCGGGGCCAGCCGGCTCGGGATGGTCGCGGCGGGCGCGATCGGCGCGGCGGCGGTGCTGGCCGTCATCCTGGTGCTGGCGCGCTGGGTGCGCTCCGTGGTGACGCTGCTGGTGATCGGCGTGGTGCTGAGCTCGGCGGTGAGCTCACTCGTCAGCCTGATGCTGGCGTGGACCGCGCCGCAGCGGGCGCAGCAGTACTGGGTCTGGCAGCTCGGCAGCTTCTCCGGCACCTCGCTGGGCGACCTGACGGTGTTCGCCCCCGTGGTGGGCCTGGGGCTCGCCGGCGCGCTCGCGTCGGTGAAGCCGCTGAACGCGCTGCTGCTCGGCGAGGGCTACGCCCGCACGATGGGAGTGCGGGTTCGCCGGATCCGCGCGCTGACGCTGGTGGGCGCCTCGCTGCTCGCCGGCGGCGTGACCGCCTTCTGCGGCCCGGTCGCCTTCCTTGGCATCACCGTCCCGCATGTGGCCCGCCGGCTGCTGGCCACCTCGGACCATCGCTTCCTGATGCCCGGCGCGCTGCTGACCGGCGCGCTGGTCGCACTGGCCTGCTCGGTGGTCGCGCAGCTGCCCGGGACCGACCTGCTCCTGCCGATCAACATCGTCACCTCGCTCATCGGCGCGCCGATCGTCATCGCGGTCCTGTTGCGTGCCCGCACGAACGTCGCCGGAGTGGCGTGATGGCCTCCCCGAAGACCGGCCAGCCGGCCGACGGGTCGGCCCCGCGGCTGGAGGGACTGCGGCTCGAAGGGCTCGCGGTGGGGTACCGGGCCGGGCGAGCCGGCAGGCGGACCCGGACGGTGCTCGCCGGGCTGGACGCGACGGCCGCGCGCGGCGACCTGACCGTCCTGCTCGGCCCGAACGGGGCGGGCAAGTCGACGTTGCTGCGTACCCTGCTCGGCCTGCAGCCGCCGCTGGGCGGGCGGGTCACCCTCGACGGGGTCGACCTGCGCTCCCTGGGCCCGGCGCGCCGGGCCCGGCGGATCGGCGCGGTGCTGACCGAGCGGGTCGACGTGGCGATGATGACGGCCCGGGACGTGGTCGCCCTCGGCCGCCACCCGCACACCGGCCCCACCGGCGCCAGGACCGCGCGCGACGAGGCGGTGGTCAGCTGGGCGCTGGCCGCGGTCGACGCCGAGCACCTCGCCGCGCGGGCGCTCGACGAGCTCTCCGACGGGGAGCGCCAGCGGGTGATGGTCGCCCGGGCGCTCGCGCAGGAGCCGTCGCTGCTGCTGCTCGACGAGCCGAGCGCGTTCCTGGACGCGCCGTCCCGGGTGGCGCTCGCGGCGTTGCTGCGCCGGCTCGCCCGCGAGCGCGGGCTCGCGGTCGTCGTCTCGACGCACGACCTGGAGCTGGCGCTGCGGACGGCGGACCAGGTGTGGCTGCTCGGCCGGGACGGCGCGCTGCGCGCCGGGTCACCCGAGCAGCTGACGCTCGACGGCCGGATCGCGGCGGTGTTCGACGGCGACGAGCTGCGTTTCGACCCGGCCAGCGCGACCTTCACGCCGCGCCCGCCCGTCGTCGGCACCGCCCGGATCTCGCTGCCCACGCCCGCCGCGACGGCGGCGGACGGCCGGGACGAGCCGGACCCGAGGGCGGCCGCGCTGCGCGGCGCGCTCGAACGCGCCCTTGCCCGCGCCGGCTGGGCCGTCCGCGCGGCCGGACCAGCCGACCTCGAGGTCGCGGCCCTGGCGTATCCGGCCGGCGGCCGCCCCGTGGACGGGCGGGTGGGGCCGGGCGGGAACGCCGGCGGCGAGGCCGGCTTCCGCTGCGCGGCGGACGGCGTGACGAGAGCGCTGGCCACGATCGCCGACGTCGCCGCCTGGGCCCGCGCCCAGGCCGATGCCCGCGCCGCCCGCGCCGCCCAGACCGGGGCGGGCCCGGCGTCCCGGGCGGATGGCGGCGCCCGAAGCTAGTCTCCGAAAGGCGGAAACCACGTTCTCGCGCGTCCGGGCGGCCAGCGTCGCCCGGGCCGCGCGGACGTCCCCGACAGATGAGGAGCGGATGCGGTGACGGCGACGGACGGGTTCGACCTGGGACTTGCGGGCAAGGCGGCGGTCGTCACCGGCGCGGGCGCCGGCATCGGGCAGGCGATCGCGCTGGGCCTGGCCGCGGTCGGGGCCCGGGTCGGGCTGGTCGAGATCGACCCGACCCGGGCCGCCGCCACCGCCGAGCTCATCGAGAAGGCCGGCGGGTCCGCGCTCCCGCTGCCGGCGGACGTGATGGACACCGCGGCCCTCGGCGCGGCCATCACCGCGGCGCACGCCGAGTTCGGCCGGCTCGACATCCTCGTGAACAACGCGGGTGGCGTGAAGGCGAGCCGCTTCCTCGAGCAGAGCGAGCGCAGCTGGCGGCGCCACATCGACATCAACCTCGTCAGCATGCTCGCGGCGACGTCGGCCGCCGCGCCGCTGATCGCCGAGACCGTCGCGGCTTCCCCCAGCCCCGGCGGCGGCTCGATCGTCAACATCACCAGCATCGAGGGGATGCGCGCCGCCCCGATGTACGCGGTCTACGCCGCCTGCAAGGCCGGGATGATCAATTTCACCCGGACGATGGCGCTGGAGCTGGGTGAGCTCGGCATCCGGATCAACGCGCTCGCCCCGGACAGGACCGCCACGGCCGGGATCCGCGGCATCATGCGGGGTCCTGTCGACCCGGACGCGCTGCCCGTGCCCTCGCCAGCCGACGCGGCCGGGATCGAGCGCTACATCCCGCTCGGCCGGGAAGGGGTCGCGCGCGAGCTCGCCGACGCGGCCGTCTTCCTCTGCTCCGACCGGGCGGGCTACATCACCGGCACGACCCTGAGCGTCGACGGCGGCACCGCGGCCTCCGCCGGCTGGCTGCGCGCCGGTTCCGGCTGGACCCTCCAGGGCGCCGACGCCCCCTCGGGGTTCGCCACCGGCCCGCGGCAGTAGTACAGGCCGGGGCCGCGGTAGCACAGGCCGGGGCCGCGGTGGCGCGGGCTGAGGTGGCCGTGGCGCGGGCCGGGCGACCGTCGCGGGGCGGGGGAGCCGCCGTCCCGGCGACGTCGTGACAGGGCCCACGGACCACAAGCGTCACCCCGAGTACCGTATGGCCTACAGCACACCGGCCGTCCCGGCCGAGCCCGGTTTCGGTCCATTGCCGCCGCCGTCCTCGGCCCTCCGGCGCGGCGGCCTGGTGGACACCTGCCGTGAGGTCAGGTCCTGGCGAACCTAGGGGGCGCGCGATGCGTCAGGTGGGCACGTCCGCGGTCATCGTGCCGACGACGCTGAGCGCCAAGGGGACCCGGCTGAACCGGCGTGGCCTGGCGACCCGGGGACGGATCCTGCGGGTCGCCGTCGAGCTGCTCAGCAACGGCGGCCCGGACACGGTCAGCGCGAACCTGATCGCCCGAGAGGCCGGCGTCACCTGGGGGACGATCCAGCACCAGTTCGGCGAGGCGGACGGCGTCTGGGCGGCCGTCATCGAGCACGTCTCGACACAGCAGGACTTCCTCCTCGACACCGACCACCTCGCCACCCTGGCGCTGCCGGCCCGCCTGGAGGCGATCGTCGGCCAGGTCTGGGCGTGGCTCGACTGGCCGAGCTCGCGGGCGGTCCGCACCCTGCGCCTCTACCTGCCGCGGGACATGGCCTCGCTGGAGCGGGACTTCCCACGCACCGCCGCCGCCCTCACCGCCTGGGACATCCAGTGGACGGCGGCCTGGGACCTGGCGTTCGACGGCCTCGACGTGTCCCGGGAGCGCCTCGTCAAGGTCCGATCGCTGATTCCGGCCACCGTCCGCGGCCTGCATGACATCAACGACGACGGCGGCTACACCGACATCGCGCTCGCCCGCGCGGCCCTCATCGAGGCGATGACGCTCTACCTGTCACGGGACACGGGCGACGGCGTGCCGCGCTAGAACTCGTTGCGCGCGGGCGGCCGTCGCGGCACGGTTGGCCTGTGGGAGGCGACGGCCGGGCAGGTGGCGACGGCTCGATGGGTGACGGCCCGGCAGGTGACGGCCCGGCAGGTGACGGTCCCGTGGGTGACGCCGGGCCGGCCGCCGGTGGGCAGGACTTCGCCGGGCTGCCGGGCGTCGCGGTGGTCGCCGGCGGTAGCGGCGGGATCGGCGCGGCGGTCTGCCGGCTGCTCGCCGAACGCGGCAGCGACGTCGTCCTGACCTACCACCGCAACGCCGAGGCCGCGAAGGCCAGCGCCGCCGCGGTCGAGGCGGCCGGGCGCCGGTGCCTGACCCGCCAGCTCACGCTTCAGGACGAGGCCGCGACGGCCGCGTTCCTCGCCGGCGTCGCGGACCGGTTCGGCCCGCCGCACACCCTGGTGGTCGCCTCGGGCCCGCACGTCCCGCAGACGCACCTGTCGACCGTGCCTCCGGCGGTGTTCCGGCGCCAGGTGGAGGGCGAGGTGGTCGCGTTCTTCAACCTGGTCCAGCCGGCGCTGCCGCTGCTGCGCGCGAGCCGCGGCAGCGTCGTCGCCGTGACCACGGCCGCCACCCGCCGCTACCCGGTGCGCGACGGGCTGTCCGCCGGGCCCAAGGGCGCGGTGGAGTCGGTGGTGCGGGCGCTCGCGGCCGAGGAGGGCCGGTTCGGGGTGCGGCTGAACTGCGTTGGCCCCGGCATGCTGACCGACGGCATGGCGGACCGGCTGATCCGCTCGGGCGCCTATGAGGACGGCGCCCTGGACGTGGCCCGCCGCAACATCCCGCTGCGCCGCTTCGGCACCGCGCTCGACGTGGCCGAAGCGGTCTGCTTCCTCGCGTCCCCGCGTGCCGGCTACGTCACCGGCCTGATGCTCGACGTCGACGGCGGCTACCACCTCTAGACGCCCTCACGGCGCCGCCGCGCCGGCCGCCGGGACCTACGGGATGCGGGCGAGCCCGCAGTAGGAGTCGAGCGCCTTGCCGCGGGCACGCCTGCCGGGACGCCAGAGCGGCGTCGAGACGATGCCGGGCTTGAGAAGCTCGAGGCCGTCGAAGAACCGCGCGACCTCCTCCGGGGTGCGGGCGCGGTAGGGGGTGTTACCCGTGTGCTCGTTGGCGCGGATGGCCTCGGCCCTGGCCGGGCTCGCGGTGCCGTCGTTGAGGGCCAGGTAGCTGCCGCTGGGCACGGCCTCGACGAGCTTGCGCACGATGCCGTAGGCCTCGTCGTCATCGATCACGTTGGCCATCACCCCGAACAGGACCAGCGCGACCGGCTTGTCGAAGTCGAGGACCTCGTGGGCCGCGCGCAGGATCTCCTCAGGGTCGCGCACGTCGGCGTCGACGTAGGAGGTGACGCCCTCCGGGGTGCCCACCAGCAGGGCCCGGGCGTGGACGAGGACGAGCGGGTCGTTGTCGACGTAGACGATCCGGCTCTCGGGCGCGATCCGCTGCGCGACCTCGTGGGTGTTGTCCTCCGTCGGCAGGCCGGTGCCGACGTCGAGGAACTGCCGGATGCCCAGCTCTCCCGTCAGATGGGAGACGACCCTGTCCAGCAGCCGGCGCGAGCTGCGCGCGATCTCGATGATCTCCGGGAAGACCTCGACGACCCGTTGCGCGGCAGCCCGGTCGGCAGGGAAGTTGTCCTTGCCACCGAGCCAGTGGTTCCACATCCGCGCCGAGTGCGGCACGGCGACGTTGAGCGACGTCGCCAGCGCGCGGCCATTGGGCGCGGCCGTGTCGCCATCCACGCCTTGCGACGCGGAGAGGTCCGGCATGCGTATGTCCGATCCGTGATCGTCTCGGGCGATGTGAGCGATTGATCCTGATGCTAGCTGAGGCCATCCGACCACTGGCAGCAAACCATGCTCGGAGGGGCGGGACGAGCGTCTCATTGACAAGATTCGCCGGGCCGTGCGGAGAAGTTTGCCAAGCCGTCCGGAGAAGGATGACGAGCCAGCGACGCACACGGAGGTGGCACATGGCGGCCGACGAGGGCCCGTCGCGGCGGAACTGGGCCGGAAATGTGATCTTTCGGGCGAGCCGGCGCGCGGCGCCCGCGTCCGTCGAGGAGCTTCAGGAGATGCTGGCCGGCTGCCGATCGGCCCGGCCCGCCGGCACCGGCCACTCGTTCAACCGGATCGCCGACACCGACGGCACGCTGATCTCGACGACCGGACTGCCCCGGCTGGTACGGATCGACCCCGCCGCGCGCCAGGCGACGGTGAGCGCGGGCCTCCGCTACGGCGACGTCGCCCGGGAACTCGTCGCCGCCGGCTGGGCGCTGCCCAACCTCGGCTCGTTGCCGCACATCTCGGTCGCCGGCGCGTGCGCGACCGCGACGCACGGCTCGGGCGACCGCAACGGAAACCTGGCGACGTCGGTCGCCGCCGTCGGCATGGTCACCTCCTCCGGCGAGATCCTCGACGTCCGCCGGGGCGTCGACCCCGACTTCGCCGGCCACATCGTCGCGCTCGGCGCCCTGGGGGTGGTCGTCACGATGACGCTCGACCTCGTCGACGGCTTCAGGGTGAGCCAACGGGTCTACGACGGCCTGACGCGCGCCGCGCTGCTCGCCCACCTGGACGAGCTCTTCGCCGCGGCCTACAGCGTCAGCGTCTTCACCACCTGGGAGGAGGACTCCGCCCAGGTGTGGCTCAAGCGCCGGGTCGACGAGGACGCCGAGGCGGGCGAGGCGGGCGATGGCCCCGAGAACGGCGCCGGCGGGGACGGCGACCCGCCGGCGGAGCTGTTCGGCGCCCGGCCCGCCAGCCGGCCGCTGCACCCGATCCGGGGCTTCGACCCGAGGCACACGACCCAGCAGCTCGGCGTGCCCGGACCGTGGCACGAACGGCTGCCCCATTTCCGGCTGAATTTCACGCCCAGCGCCGGCGAGGAGCTCCAGTCCGAGTACTTCGTCGCTCGCGAGCACGCCGCCGCGGCCGTCGCCGCCATCTTCGAGATCGGCGCGGTCATCCGCCCGGCACTCCAGGTCAGCGAGCTGCGCACGGTCGCCGCCGATGACCTGTGGCTGAGTCCCGCCTACCAGCGCGATTCGCTGGCCCTCCATTTCACCTGGCTACCCGGTGAGGCGATCGTCCGCCCCGCGGTCGCCGCGGTGGAGCGCCAGCTCGCGCCGTTCTCCCCTCGCCCCCACTGGGGCAAGATCTTCACGCTGCCGCCGGAACTCGTCCGCGCCAGCTACCCCCGCGCCGAGGACTTCCAGGCCCTCGCCGGCCGCCGCGATCCCGACGGCGTCCTGCGCAACCCATACCTGGACAGCTACTTTCCGCCCGCCTGACCGCGGCGCGCCGTCGGCGGGGCCGCGGCTACCGGGCCGCGTTCACCCGACGCGGGTCGACGCGCCGGCTCCTGTGTGCCCACCTTCATGGCCAACCGGGTCACACGGGCCGCGCGCGGCGCGAAGGCGATCCGAGAATGAACGGTGGCGTCGCCGGCACGACCATCAATGATCTTACTGTTGACCGGCCAGCCTCCAGGGCGGGCCGCGGCGACCACGAGACTGGCACCAATGGGCTCCCTGAAGGCGCGGCCGCCCGGTCACCACCGGCCCGCGCTGGTGGCGGAGCCGAACCGGCCCGACCCGGGGGCGACCCGAGGCCATCACGGCACATACCCGCTGGAATCGGGCAGCGGCGGTCGGCATCGCCCGACATCTTGCGCGGCCTGACCGCCGACACAACCGACTCACCGCGCTACGGTGCGCGTCGAGCGGGCCGGAACGACGATCGGCGACGCCGCCAACCCCAGCGGCTATCGTCGGCCCGGTCCAGAGGGTGTGACCGGTCGCACTCAATCGGCATAGCCCGGATCGCCCTTTGTTTCGGCCTGTCCCGCCTCGTCGGGCCGGGCCCGGCACCAACCAGCGGGGAAAACTGTGATCGCCGCCCAAGTGGCACATGAGCACGGCACTCAAAACATCGCGTTCGTCGCCGTATCCATCGGGCTCGCACTGGCCGGTTCCTTCGCGGCACTCGTCAGCGCCATCCGGCTCTCGTCCAGCCCCAAGGCCCGCAGAGGCCGCTGGATTCTCGCGTCAGCGGTCTCGCTCGGCGGCGGCGCGATCTGGTCCATGCATTTCATGGGCATGCTCGGATACCACGTGGACGGCCGGACCATCGTCTACGACCTTCCGTTGACCGCCCTCTCGCTGGTGATCGCGGTCGGCGCCTCCGCGCTCGGGCTGGCCACCGTCGCGAGCAAACCGGACAGCAGGACGCGCCTCGTCGTCAGCGGAGTCCTCACCGGCCTCGGGGTGGCCGCGATGCACTACACCGGCATGGCGGCGATGCACGCGGGCAGCTCCGTCAGCTACGACCCGGCGCTGGTGGCCGCCTCCGTCGGGATCGCGGTGGTCGCCGCGCTCGCCGCCCTGTGGATCGTCTTCCGGGTGCGCACCGGCCTACACGTCGCCCTGGCATCCGCCGTCATGGCCGGCGCGGTGTGCGGGATGCACTACACCGCGATGGCCGCCACCCGCGTAGCGGTGTCTGACTACCCCGCCGTGGGCAACGGGGCCGACCCGATCGTGCTCAGCTTCCCTGTCTGCGTGATCGCGTTCACGGTGCTCGCGCTCATCATCCTCGCCGCGTTCGACGGCTTCGGCGACTCCGGCCGATCCCCGCTCACCGGAGGCGGCGACCCGCGTACCGCCCACGAATCCACCACCGGCGGCAGGCGTCGAAGGTCGATCCAGCGATCCACCCTCGGCTGACGGCCCCGAAAACCAAAAAGCCGCCCCGCACGGCGAGACGGCCTTCGAAGCCTGGCATCGGAAAGTTCAGCGACCTCGCCCCTGAGCGACCTCGCCCCTGAGGCAAACGAGGCGACCTGCTACACGCCAACCGCGCGCACAGACCGTCCCAAACCGGACACCCGAGCCGGGCGAAGCCCGGCATCGGGGGTTCCAGGGGGTCGCCCCCTGGGCAGACATTACGCGGGAGCCTGGCGAAGCCGCCCAAAGGGCGGCGAGCACAAACCTCCCGATCGCGTGGAGGTGGCGGGAATCGAACCCGCGTCCTCCGGCGGCGCGTCAGGGCTTCTCCGGGCGCAGCCTGCTGCTGATTTCTCGGCCCCACCAGTCCCGCAGGCAGGCTGGTGTGGGCCCAGTCACTGTTTGATTTTCCGCGCTACCCCGTGACCGGGTGGCGAGGTGATCCCCCTAGCGATGCCAGATCCTGGGCCGGAGGCGTTCCCAGGCTGACAGTTACCTATATCCGTCAGGCCGCGAGGGCGTAAGCGGAGGTAACAGGCTGCTTGTTGTTGGCAGCTATTTTTTTGAGCGGATCGTTAACGAGATAACCGCTCATCCTCGGCCCGCTTCCCCTGGCGTGGCGTCCGAAGTCGAAACCGGTCACCCCCAGGTTCAGTCACCACCGTCGATGGCGCGCCGCGCCGCCGAGGTGGCCAGAGCACATCACTATGGCGCAGGAGCTGCGACACAGCGTGGTGCTCGTTCATGCCGTGCTGTGAAGTTGAATAAGAACAGTGGAACCGTCGATGGAGCCGACGGTGGAACCGTCAACCCACGTTCCGAACATACTCGCCGGCCATCGTGTCCGGCAAGCTCAGTCGTCCACCTGATGCAACGCTCGCCGGCTCGGTTTGTTCCCGCCCCGAGCGCGGTCGACGGGGCCGGCCACCGCCGAGACGGTCACGGCGATCGCCAGGGCCGACGCGATCGCGAGCGGCGCGACGACGCCGACGGCTCGCAGGGTCGCGGCGCCGACGAGCGCCCCGGAGAACATCACGGCCGGGGCGGCGACGCGCCGCCGGGTCGCGTGGCCGGAACCGCTGGCGAGCCTGCTCCCCGCCGCGATCATGGTCAGCTGCGTCGTCAGCACGTTGGTCGGGATGTCCGGCATCGCGAGCCGGCGCGCGGTCGCGTTCTGCAGGCCCATCGCCACCGCGAGACCGGTGACCAGCGCGTGGCGGCCGGGTCCCGAACCCACCTCGACGGCCGCGGCGAGCGCCAGGCAGGAGACCAGGAGGCCCGCGTACACCGCGGTCGCGACCGCCAACGGCGGCGGTGGCCGTCCGGCGTCCTGACCGCTCCCCCGGCCCGCGGGCTGGCCGAGGCGCGCGCCGGCGAGCGCGCCCACGAAGAAGCTGGCGACCGCGGTCCCCAGCAGGATCACCGAGTGCCCTGGCGCGCCGGCGACCGTGAACCCCAGGAACATGATGTTGCCGGTGACCATGGCCACGAACAGGTGGCCGAGCCCGAGGAACGCGACCGCGTCGACCAGCCCGGACACGAAGGTCATCGAGAGCAGGACGCCCACCGACGACGCCGAAGGGCCGGCCCCGGCGGGATCGGGCCGGGCGGGGCCGGCGCCGGGCCGGCCGCCTCGCGGGGAGTCGGTCGGCACCCGGACAGTCTCGCCCGGGACCGGCCGGATTTCCCGGAGCTACAGGCGCAACGGGCGGATGGGGGAGGCGAACAGGGACGGGTCATTGCGCCAGTCGACACCGGGGACGTCGACGTAGAGCTCGATCTCGTTGCCGTCCGGATCGAAGATGTAGAGGCTGTGGGTCACGGTGTGGTCGGACGCGCCGGCCAGGGTGACGCCCCGCTCCTGGATCCAGGCGAGCACGGCACGCAGTTCGTCGTCGGTGTCGCCGACCTTGAGCCCGAAGTGGTACATCCCAACCCGCCGACCAGGCGGCAGTTCGGCCGCGTCCTCGCCGACCTCGATGAGCAGCAGCTCGTGGTGAGTGCGCCCGGACGAAAACGCCGCGGCTTTGAACGGAAGCGGGCTGCCTCCGGCGGGATCGGGCATGATCTGCCGGAATCCGAGAATGTCCCGATAGAACGCCGCCGATCGCTCGACGTCATGCACGTAGAGAACCACGTGCCCTAGTTCCTTGATTTCCATCGTTCCTCCCGCATCCCGGCGAGGCGGTCGCGCCCGTCCGCCGAACCCGCAACGTCGTTGCCGCCGCAACCATTCCCGTTGGCCGGATCCGTCACCTCGAACCCGTCACGCCGGATCCGTCACCTCTCCCGGCCCACCATCCTGGGCGACACAGACGAGGGCCCACGGGCGGTCACGGTGGCGGGTCATGATGACAGTGATCGCCGGACCCCCGGGAACCAGGTCACGGCGGGCGGGAAGCAGGCGGCGGCGCAGGGTGTCGACATCGCCGGCCAGGCCTCGGCGGCGCAGCTCGAGCGCGCCGATGCCCATCGGGCGCAGCAGGGCCGCGAGGCGGCGGACGTCGAACGGGAGGCTCGCCTCGACCCGCAGCAGCCGGGCGAACGGGGTCTCGACCGGCCGGTCCGAGGTCAGGAAGGCGATCCACGGATCGATCTGCCAGGCGTCGAGGCGGCGGCCGAGCTCGCCGACCAGCCCCGCGCGGGTGACCGCCGGGCTCGGGTCGTACAGGTAGGCAGCCGGCTCGCCGACCGGCCGCGCGGACCCGCCTGGCGCCTGGGCCTCGGCCGCGCCACCGCCGTCACCGCTGCCACCGTCACCGCGACCACCGTCACCGCGACCACCGTCACCGCGACCACGGGCCCGGCCTGGGCGCCGGCCCTGGACGCCGCGCCCGCCGCCCGCGCCGGGGCCGGCGGCGGCACCGCCCCGCGACGCCGGGTCGGGGTCGGGGTACCCGGCCAGCGTGGCGACGGCGTCCTCGGCACCGCCGAGCAGGACGGTGGCGCGGCGGGGCGCGCCGGCGGCCAGCGCCGGTGAGAACAGCGCGGCCTCCTTCAGGTCGCGGCCCTCGGCGACGAACTCGATCTCCCAGCCCGGCGGGACCAGCTCGGTCGGCAGCCCGGGAGCCGCCTTGACGGCGACCGCCGCGACCCGCTCGGTCAGCGCGAAGCACCAGGCCAGCGGCGGTTCGCAGGCGCCGGCGGCGAGCCGGCGGCCGTCCGCCCGGCGAGCGGGGTCGACGAAGACGGCATCCACCTCGGCCAGGTCCACGTCCCGGACGTCGGCGCACCGGGCGTCGATCCGCGCCTCCGGCGCGTAGACGCGGGCGTTGTGGACAGCGATCCGCAGATGCGCCGGATCCCGGTCGATGGCGAGGAGCCCGGGCCCGGCCGCGGCCAGCGCGAGCAGATCGCCGCCGATGCCAGTGCACAGATCGGCGACACGGCCGAAGCCGGCGAACCGGGCCGCGCGGTGTCGGGCGGCGGCCTCGGCCGTGGACTGCTCCAACCCGGCCCGGGTGAACAGCATCTCGCCGGCCCGGCCAAACGCCGCCATGGCCCGGTGGCGTAGCTCCGCCTGGGTGAACGCGGCGGCGACCAGCTCCGGCGGCGCGCCCGCGGCGCGCAGCCGGGCGCCGACGCCGAGCTCGTCGCCGGCCGCGAGGGCCTCGGCGGCCCTGGCGATCAGGCGGGCGCCGTCCGGCGTGAGCAGGGCGTCCAGCAGCCGCGGCAGGTCAGCCGAGCCGCTGCCCCCCGCGCCGGCAAGGCCTTCCGCGCCCTTGCCTTCCGCGCCCTTGCCGCGCCCGCCCGCGCCGCCTACCTCGACCACACGGTCCCCGGCTTCACGTTTCCCCGGCTTCACGTTTCCCCGGGTTCACGGTCCCCGGCTGCCCGGCCGTCCCGGCGATGGGGACCGCCGGGCTCACGGCCGCCCGGGGCGGAGAGGGCGTGCTTCGGACAGGCCGGCGGGCGGCCGTGACGGGCCGCGCCGGCGGTGGGGAAGGGTGAGCGGCGGCCACGGTCCGGTCGCCGGCTCAGCTGTGGCGGCCTTTTGCCTGGCGACCCATGATCCGGGCCATCTCGCGTTTGGCATCTTTCTCCGCCAGTGCGTGGCGCTTGTCATAGCTCTTGCGGCCGCGGGCGAGCGCTATTTCGATCTTGGCTCGGCCGTCCTTCCAGTACAGGCTGAGCGGCACCAGCGTCAGGCCGCCCTCCTTCGTCTTGCCAACCAGCTTTTCGATCTCGCTCCGGTGCAGCAGCAGCTTGCGCTTGCGCCGCGGCGCGTGGTTCGTCCACGTCCCCTCGGTGTACTCGGGGATATGGACGGCATGCAGCCAGACCTCGCCGTTCTCGACCTGAGCGAACCCGTCGACCAACGAGGCCCGGCCGTGGCGCAGCGACTTGACCTCGGTGCCGGTGAGCACCACCCCGGCCTCGTAGGTGTCGAGGATGTCGTACTCATGCCGGGCACGCCGGTTCTGCGCGATCGCCTTGCGACCGGTCTCCTTCGGCACCGTCTTGCAGCCTTTCCTCTCCTACACCCACGTACGTCCCAGACCACCCACGCACGTCCTGGACCTACCTACGTCCTGGACACCCACGCACGACGCGGCCCCACGAACGCCGCGCGACACCTGTCGACGCGCGTCCCGCGTCACCGCCACCGGCGCGCCTCGGCGCGCGCGGGCCGTCACCCCAAGGTCACGAGCGTACGCCGGTCCGGAACTCCCGTGCCGGGGGCGATCTCCATGGACCAGCGCGAGCCGGAGATCGCTGGCCGGGTGCCCGGACGGCTTTCCCGCGCCGACCCGTCGGGATCGACGACTGGCGCCGCGCGAAAGGCCGCGGCGAATCAGACATGCAGATGACGGCGCAGTGCCAGGTGCGCCATCGACGCGGCGGCGAGCGTGCCGATGAGCAGCACCGCGCCGGAGGTGAGCCAGACCGCGTCCCAGCCGAAGAGCGGGAACGTCGTCTGGCGCGCGAACCGCCCGTCGACCAGGAAGATCTTGGTGACGACCAGCGCGCCGGCGGCGACCAGCCCGCCCGCGAGCCCCGAGAGCGCGCTCTCCAGCACGAACGGCGCCCGGATCGCCGCGTTCGTCGCGCCGACCAGCCGCATGATCGCGGTCTCCCTGCGCCTGGCGTGCGCCGACACCCGGATCATCGTGTAGATCAGCATGCTGGAGGCGGCCGCCTGCACCGCGGCGAGCGTGAACGCGGCGACGCTGAAGCCGTCCAACACCCGGTAGAGCGGCTTGAGCAGGGCCCGTTGGTCGCGGACCGCCTCGACGCCGTCGCGCCCGGTGTAGGCCAGGAGCAGCTCGTCGCCGGCCCGCGGGTCGACCAGCCGCAGCCGCAGCGCGGCGGGCAGGTCCGCCGGCCCGACCCCGGCGACGACGTCGGGCGACGCCCGGAAGTCCCGCCTGAACCGCTCGTAGACCTGCCGTTTGTCCTCGTAGCGGACGGCCAGCACGGCGGGATCGGCGTCCAGGTCGTCGACGAGGGCGGCGCGCTGCGCCGGGGTGATGTCGTCGGTGAGGTCGATGACGACCTCGAGCTGGTCGAGCAGGTAGCGGTCGACGGTGCGCACCTCGGCGCGCAGCAGCAGCCCGGCGCCGAGCAGGCCCAGGCAGACCGCCGCCGTGATCACCACCGCGGACGTCACGGCCAGGTTGCGCCGCAGGCCGGCGCCGAGGATCGCCAGCAGCGGTCCGATCCGCACTTGGGTGCCTCCGGGGGTTCTCGGTCGATGTGGGCCTGGGCGCCTCCCAGGCAAGCGCCCTAGGGTGCGTCCCGATCCACGGGATGCGCCCTAGACCGCCCCGCGGCCGACGCGTGCCAGGCCGCCCGCGCCGGGAACGCGGCGGGGGGCGTCCATCGCCCGCCAGGACGCCTCGTTCGCCGGGTCCGCCGGGTCCGCCTCGTCTGTCTCGTCCGCCTCGTAGGCGCCGCCGCGCTCGTCGCGGACGAGCGCGCCGTCGGCCAGCTCGACGACCCGGCGGCGGCGCGCGTCGACCAGCCCGGCGTTGTGCGTCGCCATCACCACCGTCGTCCCGGTCCGGTTGACCGCTTCGAGCAGCCGCATGATGTCCTCGCTGGTGGCCGGGTCGAGGTTGCCGGTCGGCTCGTCGGCGAGCAGCACCCGCGGCCGGCCGACCATCGCCCGCGCGATCGCCACCCGCTGCTGCTCACCGCCCGAGAGCTCGTCGGGGTAGCGGTTCTCCTTGCCGGCGAGGCCGACGAGGCCGAGCGCCTCGGGTACGACGGCGCGCACCACGTGCCGCGGCCGGCCGACGACGTCGAGGGCGAACGCGACATTGCCGGCGACCGTCCGGTCGGGCAGGAGGCGGAAGTCCTGGAACACGCACCCGACGGTGCGCCGCAGCAGCGGCACCCGACGGTCGGGGATGGCCGCGAGATCCACCCCGTCCAGCGTCACCAGGCCGCTGGTGGCCCGTTCCTCCCGCAGCAGCAGCCGCAGCAGGGTGGACTTGCCGGAGCCGGACGGGCCGACCAGGAAGACGAACTCGCCCTCGTCGATCCGCAGCGTCACCTCTCGCAGGGCTGGCCGGGCTCCAGCTGGGTATCTCATCGTCACCGTGTTGAGCCGGATCATCCTGGCTCCCTCCGCGCGGCTGGCCGGCCAGGCCGGTCGCCACGGCCATCTGTCACCGTGCGAATCGTTCCTTCGACTGTAAGTGACGGGATGGTGGTGGCCGGTGAGCGGGCGTACGGTTAACAGACAGCGTCCAACGGTGTGGCCTCGCGAGCATCCCCCACCCGCGCACGGGAAGGACGACAGCATGTGCTGTGACGACCTGGTTTGCGCGCGGTGCGCGGGCCCGGTGGCCGAGGGCCGCTGCCCGACGTGCCGCGCGGCTCGCGCCGAGTTGCACCACCAGTCGGGCGGCTTCGTCCTGTCCCCCCAACTGGTCGCGCTGCTCCTCCTGGTCCTGACCGCGGTGGCGCTCCTCGCCGCCCACCAGGTCCAGTAGCCGGGCGCGCGCGGCCGTCGCGGAACGGACCGTGAGCAGGGCCCGGCTGACGGCCTCGACGGCGCTGGCCTGCCTGGTGGCGGCCTGGCTGGTCGCCTGTTCCGGTGACGACGGCGACGGCGCGAACGACGGCGCGCCGGCCGGCCCGACAGCGGCCGCCGGCGCCACGGGCGGCCCCGGCGGCGCCTCAGGCGGCCCTGGTGCCGCGATCGGCGGGGACCCGGCGAACGACCAGGTCGTCGCGACCGGACTGGAGTCCCCCTGGGGGGTCGCGTTCCTGCCGAACGGCGCCGCGCTGGTCGCCGAACGCGACAGCGGGCGGATCCTGCTGCTGCCGGCCGGGGACGGCGACGCCCACGAGGCGCCCCGGCCCGTCGGGACCCTGCCCGGCGTGTACCACGTGAGCGAGAGCGGCCTGCTCGGCCTCGCCGTGTCGCCCGGGTACGACGAGGACCACCTCGTCTACGCCTACTTCACCACGGACTCGGACAACCGGATCGTCCGGTTCACCCTCGACGGCGCCGGCCCGGGCGAGCAGCCCAGGATGGGCCCCGTCCAGCCGATCCTCACCGGCCTCGCCGCGGCGCCGACCCACGACGGCGGGCGGATCGCCTTCGGCCCGGACGGAATGCTGTACGCGGGCGTCGGGGACGCCCGCACCCCGGCCCTGGCGCAGGATCCGGAGAGCCTGAACGGCAAGATCCTGCGGATGCGCCCGGACGGATCGGTTCCGCCGGACAACCCGCGGCCCGACTCGCTGGTCTACAGCCTCGGCCACCGCAACGTGCAGGGGCTGGCCTGGGACAGCCTGGGCCGGCTGTGGGCGACCGAGTTCGGCCAGAACCGCTTCGACGAGATCAACCTGATCCGGCCCGGCGCGAACTACGGCTGGCCGGTCGTCGAGGGCATCGGCGACACCGACGGTGGCCGGTACACCAATCCACCGGTCACCTGGACCACGGACGAGTCGTCCCCGAGCGGCGCCGCCGTCGTCGACGACACGCTGTACGTCGCCGCGCTGCGGGGCGAACGCCTCTGGGCCGTCGAACTGCGCCCGGCTGTCTCCTCCCTCGGCCCGGGCGTGACCGCGAGCCCGATCGACGGCCCGGTGGTCGGCACGCCCACGGCGCTGCGCGTCGGCGACTACGGCCGGCTGCGCACGCTCGTCGTCGCCCCCGACGGCACCCTGTGGGTGACCACCAGCAACACCGACGGCCGGGGCAGCCCCGCCGAGGACGACGACCGGATCATCGCCCTGCGCTGACGGCCCGGCCGGCCGGGCGGGGGGGCCGGGGTCAGAGTGCTCACCCGCTGGCGGCTACCGGCACCGAGCCGCCCCGCGTCGACCGGTAACTCCCATTGGTTCCGAGGGCCGGGGTTGGCCGGCCACGTGGGGCGATGGAAATCGCTGGTGGCAACCGGTCCTGGGATCGGTCCATGGGCTGTGGTGCCCGATGAGGAAGTTTTCGGCACCATGGCATCTGGGATCATGATCGAACACCCCGCAGGTCATGACCAGCCGCCCGTCGGGGCCGCCCCGCCGACCGGTCACGAGGTTCCCCGCTAGTCGGGGACGCGGTAGGTCCCGATCTCGTCACGCAGGGCGACGACGTCGCCAATCACGATCACGGCCGGGGAGCGAACGCCGGCCGCTTCCGCCGCGGCGGCGATGTCGGCCAGGGTGCCGGTCACGACGCGCTGGCGGGCGGTGGCGCCGGCCTGGATGACGGCGACCGGCGTGGCCGCCGGGCGGCCGCGCTTCACCAGCTCGTGGCTGATCTTGTCAAGCGCGCCGACCCCCATCAGGACGACCACGGTTCCCGGGCCGGACGCGAGCGCGTCCCAGTTGGACGTCGATCCGGGATGGGACGGGTCGACGTGGCCGGACACCACGGCGAGGTCCTGGGTGACGCCCCGATGGGTGACGGGGATGCCCGCCAGCGCCGGCACCCCGACCGCGCTCGTCACACCGGGCACGACCTCGCATGGCACCCCGGCGGCGGCGCAGGCAAGCGCCTCCTCGCCACCCCGCCCGAACAGGAACGGGTCGCCGCCCTTGAGGCGGACCACCCGCAGGCCGCGCAGCGCCCGATCGACCAGCAGCTCGTTGATCTCGCTCTGGCTCAGGTTGTGGCCGTGCGGCCCCTTGCCGGCATCGACGATCTCGACCTCGGAGCGCAGGCCGTCGAGCAGCTCCCGGGGCGCGAGCCGGTCGACCACGACGACGTCGGCGCGGCGCAGCAGGTTCAGGCCCCGCACGGTGATCAGGTCCGCGGCCCCCGGGCCGCCCCCGACCAACGCCACCCAGCCCACGTTCTCCCGTAGCGCCACGCCGTCACCCGATTTCACCGTCATTGGCCACCTTTCCCGCGCTCGCCCACCTCCGGCGCGGACCCAGCGCCTTCGGGACCGAGGCCGTCGGCGGCGGGCCCGTCGGCCCGCCGTCCGGCCGTGCCTCGTCTCTACTCGGCTGTGGGGGGACGCGGGCCGCCCGCGTCCCCGAGGTCGATCGCGGCCACGTCCGGCCCGCCGCCGGCGGGAGCGCCGAGGTCGGCGAGCCGGGCGGCGTCGGCCGCCTCCAGCAGCGAGGCGTCCAGCAGCGAGGCGAAGCCCTGGAGCTCGTCGAGCTCCGTCAGGTCCGCGCACCCCGGCGGCGCCAGGTCACCGTCCGCCGGCGCGGGCTCCCGTAGGTCTCGACGCTCGCCGCTTGTCGGGTTGGCCGACTCGCGCGCCTCGCCGGAGTCCGCGAGGGCCGCCAGTTGCTCCAGCAGGCGCGCCTGCTCCGCTTTCAGGTCCGCGATCCGGCGCCCCCAGCCACGGCGGGCCATCGACCACGACCAGTGCGACGACCAGTGCCAGCGGCCCGCGGCCGGACGACGTCGTCCACGGGGACCGGGAGGCCGAGTATGCATGATGCGGGGCGGCTCTGGCGCGGTTCTGGCTAGTTCGCGGTCGACTCGGCCGAGCGGCGCCAGCGGATCTCGGCATCGATGAAGTCGTCGATCTCGCCGTCCAGCACCCCGCTGGTGTTGGAGGTCTCCACCTCGGTCCGCAGGTCCTTGACCATCTGGTAGGGGTGCAGGACGTAGTTGCGGATCTGGGACCCGAACGAGACGTCCTGCGGCCCGCCGGTCAGGCGCTGCTTCTCCGCGGCTTCCTCGGCCCGGCGGCGTTCCAGCAGCTTGGCCTGCAGGACGACCATCGCCGCCGCCTTGTTCTGTAGCTGGCTGCGCTCGTTCTGGCAGGTGACGACGATGCCAGTCGAGAGATGGGTAATACGCACGGCGGAGTCCGTGGTGTTCACGCCCTGTCCGCCCGGGCCGGATGACCTGAAAATGTCGATCCGAAGGTCCTTGTCGTCGATATCGACGTGGTCGGACAGTTCAACGACCGGGGTGATCTCGACACCAGCGAACGACGTCTGCCGACGGTTCTGGTTGTCAAACGGGCTGATACGGACGAGCCGATGCACGCCGTGCTCGCTACGCAGCGTGCCGTAGGCGTAGGGCGCTTTGATCAGGAAGGTGGCCGACTTGAGCCCCGCCTCCTCGGCCTCCGAGGTGTCGTACACCTCGGTGCCGTAGCCGTGCCGCTCCGCCCAGCGCGTGTACATCCGCAACAGCATCGCGGTCCAGTCGGCGGCGTCGACGCCGCCGGCGCCGGCGGACAGCTGGACGATCGCGTCCCGCTCGTCGTACTCGCCGGACAGCAGGGTGCGGACCTCGAGGGCGGCGATGTCCTTGGACAACTCGGGAAGCTGCTCGGCGGCCTCCGCCATGAAGTCCTCGTCCCCGAGGTCGAAGGCCGCCCCGACGTCGTCCAGCCGGCGGCGCAGCCCCTCGACCCGGCCGATGTCGCCGCGCACCGAGGACAGCCTGCGAGTGACCACCTGCGCCCGGTCCTGGTCGCTCCACAGGTCCGGGTCGGAGGCCTCCCGCTCGAGCTCCGCGGCCCGACGGCGCAACCCCTCGACGTCCAGCACGGTCTCGATACCGGTCAGGGTCGCGTCGAGGTTCTTGAGCTCCTCAGCGAAGTCGGCGGCCATACGAACCACCTTACCGATGCGCGCCCCTCCGGACGCGCCGGTGATCGCGCGCGTCCTCGGTGCCGCCAGCCCGAGCCAGGCGCCGGGATCACGGGTCCGCCAGCCGAGTTCACGGCTCCGCCGGCGTCGCGGCCGGCCGCGACCGCGACGCTGGCGGCGAGCCGTCACGGACCGTCACGGGCCGACCGGCTGGGGCGCGGCCAGCCCACACCGTGGGCGGACGCGGAGGTCGCCACCGCCACGGGAACCCGGCCCCGGGACGAGCCGTCTCCCGCGGAAACCCCGGGAGCGCCACCAGGAAGTCGTCCTGACACGGCGGGCCGGCCCGACCCACGTTGTTAACATGCAATTGCGTGGCGATACTTCCAAGAAACATTAGCGGCGTGTCGCGCAATGCTATTCGACATACGGCCAGTCGCCTTCTTGAACCGAGACCGAGGCCACAGGACTCTCCACCCGACTGGGTCCACACCAGCGCGGAACCAACGCTATCTTCAAACGAAGGTTCCCGCTACGCCGTGAGGTACTTCCAGATGCGATCACGTCGCGCGCTCCAGGCACCCGTGGCTTCCACGGCGACAGCCGGGGCCCGCCCGCGCGTCCTCACGACCGGCGCAGACCCATCCGGAGGCCGCGCGACAACAACGGCGCCGCGCGCGGTCGGAGGACCGGGAGCCAGCCCGGTCACGGGCCGCGCGACAATGGCGAAGCCCCGCGCGGCCCACGGGCCAAGAGCCGACACGGCCTCGGGCCGCGCGACAATGGCGAAGCCCCGCGCGGCCGGTGAGTCAAGAGCCAACATGGTCGAAAGCGGACCACGGAGGTCGTCGCCGTGTCGGACCTCGTCGACAGGCGTTTTCTGCTGCGCGCGTTTGGGGCCTCGGGGGTGGGCGCGATGAGCTTCGACGAGTCGATACACCTGGACCCGGTGCGCAGCACGACCGAGCTGCACCAGGCCTGCTCGGCGGCCCTGGTCGCGGCCGTCAAGGGCTACGAGACATCCGACCTGGCCACCACGGCGTCCTCGGTGCGGCCGCTGGAAAGCACCACCCGGGCCGTTCCCCGCGAGCGCCGCCTGCGCGGCCGGGACGCGCTCGACTGGATGCGGCTGCACGCCGCCGTCACGATGGTCTCCGCCGGCACCGACTACGACCGCGGCCTGCGCTCGGACGCCGCCGCCCGGTCGGACCGGGCGGCGAGCCTCGCCCGGGCCGCCGGCGACGGGCCGCTCGCGGCCCGGGCGCTGGCGCTGCGCGCCCGGCTGGTCCGCCAGCACAACCCGACCGTCTCGCTGCAGATCGCCGGCGCCGCCGCCCGGATCGCCGGGCTCAGCCCGACACGCGCGATGATCGCCGGCAAGGTGGTCGCCGGGGCGTACGCGGCGACGGGTGACGTCGTCGGCGTGCGCGACGCGGTCGCCCGGGCCTGGCGCACGATGGAGCAGTTGGACGACGCCGCGTACGGCCAGCCGGGGTTCGCGCTCGAGACCTACTCCCCCGCCGATCTCGCGCTGGCCTCGGCCGAGGCGCTCACCACGGTCGGCGCCGCCGAGGACGCCCGCCCGTATCTGGAGAAGGCCTACGGCCTGATCAAGGACAGCGGCCAGACCGGAATGATCGTCTCGGTCCGGATGGCGCAGGCGCGGGCCGCGCTCGGTGGCGCCAGGCCGGACCATGAGGAGGCGGCCGAGCATGCCGCGGCCGCAGTGGCGCTGGCCGCCGACCGGCCCGCCGAATGGGTCGCCCGGCTGGTCCGCGACGTGTCGAACCTCGCGGAGCAGCGCACCGGTCACGCGCTCGACGAGCTCGTCGCCATCACCGCGGCCTGGATCAAGTAGGCCGCCGCGCCGCTCGCCAGCCCGCGCCGGCTCGCCGGCTCGCTAGCCGGCCGCGGCGCGCACGACCGTCTGGGCGTCGGCCGACGCGTGGACGGTGACGGGGCCGACGCCGAGGAAGCCGACGAGCGGCAGCTCGACGACCCGGCTGCCCTGGACCTGGACGGTGTTCTCGTCCAGGAGGGACGCCGTCAGCACCGTCGCCCCGCTTGGGTCGGCGCGGTACTGGTAGTCGGCCACGGCGGTCAGCACGTCGGCCAGCGGCAGCCGGTCTCCCGGGTCCAGCGGGTCGGCGGCGGTGTACACGGCGGCCTCGTTGATCCGCTGGGCGGCGGCCAGCGCCGCCCCGTCCGCGGCCGAGGCGACCGAACGGCGGGCCAGATACACCGCCGACACGTCGGTGACCACGACGGCCAGCATCGAGGCGAGCAGCAGGTAGCCAAGCGTCAGCATCAGGACCGTGCCGCGGTCACCAGCCGCCCGCCGGCCGGCCGCGCCGCGCCGTCCCGCGGCCGACGCCACGCGCAACGGAACCACAAGCGCGCGAAACGGCATCACTCGTCCATTGTCGCGCACCGTGGCCGAATCCCAACATCCCGCCTCCGAGGCGCGCCAGAAGAGGCTGCCCCTGTGCGCCGAACCCTCATGCCCAGGGCGCGTTCCGCCGCGCCCTGGGAAAAGCCTCGCCGGCCGGCCGCCGGGCGAGCGTCGCCTGCCGCGGATCGGGTCGGACAGGTCAGTGCCGGACAGGTCGGCGACGTCATGCGCCACGCCGGCCGACGCCACCCCGGCCAGCGCCCCGGACGGTTCGCGAAGGATCGCGCCAGTCCTGGCATCCGTCAGCAGGCGACCGTTTGTTGACGGGCCATGGTTCTTTGGGTTCTATCGCGAGCAGGAGCAGGCCCGTGACATGGATGGCCTGACCGAGGAGGGGGCGCACGTGCGCGACCGGGAGGCCGACACACTGCTGCGCTTCGTCCGGGTGGGCCGGCCGGCGGCCACCGCGGCCGTCGCCCTCACCGAGGAGCCTGGCTCCGACCGGCGGGCCCAGGCGGACCGCCTCGTGCGGCACTGGCGCAACGAGCTGGTTCCGCTGGCCGCGCTGCCCGGGGTCGGTGGCCGGTTCGCGCAGCCGATCCGCGAGGTGCTCGCCGGCACCGTGCAGGGAATGCTGGTGCTCTCGCTCGCCCGGCTGGCCGGGGTGACCGACGAGCGCGAGCAGGTCCGGCTGGTCGCGAGCCTCGTCCTGCGCGAGCGGTTGCCCGCGGCCTGGGCGCCGGCGGCCAAGGCGGGCCCGGCGCGGGTGACCGTGCCCGCCGGGGACGCCGCCGTGCCCACGGCGGGCGACGCCGTCCCCGCCGTGGACGGCCCCGCGCTCCCCGCGGACAGCCCCGCGCTCCCCGCGGACGGCCCCGCGCCCCTCGCGGACAGCCCCGCGCCCCTCGCGGACGGCCCTGTGACCCCCGTGGACGGCCCTGTGACCGCCGCGGACGACGGCGCGACCAAGCCCATCCCCGCGGGCGTCACGCCAGCTCCCCGCGAGGCCGCCGAGGACGCTGAGGACGCCGCGGCCGAGGAGACCGTGGCCTGGAGGCTGGTCGCGCAACGGGTCCCGGTGACGATCTACCGGGCGGCCCGGGAGCTCTGGACGATCCACCAGCTCGCCGGCCAGCGCGCCGAGGGCCGCCTCTGGCACCGGGCGCTCGGCAACCTGCCGGCGGTGGGGATCGTCGGCGCCGCGCTCGGCGAGCGCCACGCCCTCGCCGACCTCGCCGCCGCGGCCTACGCGGAGCTCGGCCTGGCGCCCGTCGAGCTGGCGCCACCCTCGACCGCCGCCCGGGCCGTCAACACCGCCCGGGACGTGGCCGGCCGCCTCCCGGCCCTCGGTCGCGACCTCAAACAGCGCTCCCCCTTCCGCAAGCCTTAGGGTGCGTCCCGTGGATCTTCGGCCGCGCGGAGACGGCCTTGGATCGGTCGGGGCCCCCCCCCCGGCCCGCCGCCGCCCGGGGGGGTACGAGCCCGCGGGGGGCCGGGCCCCCCGGG
>NZ_JADWYU010000149.1:28187-28821 GCF_016786325.1 Frankia nepalensis
GGGGGGGCGGGGGGGCGGCGGGGGGGGGGGGGGGGGGCGGGGCGCCCGCGGGCGGGCCCCCCCCCCGGCCGGTGAGCTAAGGAGCCGGAGTGCCGCGGTCACCTCGGTACTGGTCGATGACCACCGTGAACTGGCCGTTGAGGGTGACGTCGGCGAGGCCGGGGCCGAGGATGCCGGCACCCGGCAGTGAGGCGACCGTGCGGACGCAGACGACGAAGACCGCGCCGGGCTCCAGGGTGGCGGCCCCGTCGCCCGGGTTCGCGGCGCCGCAGTCGGCGCCCTCGGGGGCGAAGCGCACCTCGGGCGCCGCTTCGACGCCCTGGTCCTGAAACGCCAGCTGAGCGGCGACGCGGGCACGGGTCAGGCCCTCCTCCGCGTTGTTCGCCGTCGAGAAGGCCCTGCCGGCCTCCCGCGCCGCCTGGGTGACCGCGAACGCCGAGCGCTGCACGGAGAACAGCGCGAGGAAGAAGTAGACGAACGGGATCAGCAACACGACCGAGAGGCCGACGAACTCGATCATCGCCGAGCCCTCGTCGGCTCGGCGGCGCCCCGGCCCCGGCCCCCCCCCCCCCCCCCCCCCCCCCCCCGCCCCGCCCCCCCCCCCCCGGCCGGCCCCCCCCCCCCCCGCCCGGAC
>NZ_JADWYU010000149.1:28831-44009 GCF_016786325.1 Frankia nepalensis
AGGGGTTCGCGCGCGGCCGGCCCGCCGGGCCGGGCCCCCCCGGGCGGGGGGCCCGCGCCCGGTCCGCGGACCCCCAGCCCGCGACCGCGCGCCACCCAGGCAGCGCCGGCTTCGGCGCCGGCCTGACACCTCCGGCTTTCGATCACCGTGTTCCGCGGAACCGACGGCGTCGGCTCTCGGCCGGGTGGCCAGGGGCGCGATCGTCACGGGGTCTCCTTCACCGCGTGTCCGGTGACGTGAACGGTGACGCCGCCGCCGAACGGCAGCAGGCTGAGCGGGACGCGCACCTCGCAGGTCACCTCGACGAGCGGAACGCCTCCCGGGCCGTCCACCTGCCCGCCGGCGCAGGTCGCGTCGGACCGGCCGGGGATGGTCTCGGCGATCAGCCGCTGCGCGTAGGGGCCGCCGTCGGCCGGCTCGACGCCGAGGTTCGCGCCGTGCCGGGCACCCTCGGCCGCGTTCGCGGCCAGTGTGTTGCGGACGTGCAGCACCAGGCCGACCTGGATGATCCCGAGGAACAGGAACAGCAGCAGCGTGCTGACCAGCACGAACTCGACGATCGCCGACCCCGCGTCCGGCCGGCGTACCTCGGCCGGACGCTGGTCGGGAACTCCGGCGGGACCGCTCCTCGCGGCGCGGCGCCGTCGCCGGCGGCGAGGGCTCGGGCGGTGGCTCTCCCGGCCACGCGCCAAGGTGTCAGCCCCCGTCACCGCCGCCACCGGCGCCGCTGACCTTGTTGATCGCGGTCGTGAACATGTTCTGCAACGCCGGGGTGGCGATCGTGGCTATCGCGACCACCAGGGCGGCGGTCATCACCGTCACCATCACCCAGCCCGGCACGTCGCCGCGGTCGCCGCCGCGCGTCCCTGAGCCGCGGCCGGTGGCGGCGGCCAGCCGCCGCCGCTCCCACCACGCGAAATACCCGGCGACCAGGGCCGCCGTCATCCGTGCCATGTCGTCCTCCCAGTCCTGCCCCTGTCCCCCTCGGCGTCGCGGTCGTCGATCCCTCTGGCGGCGACGCGCTCCCGCGCGCCGCCTGCCCGCCGCCACCGCGCACCGGTGGCGTCGGGACGTCTCTGGCTACTGGGCGAAGAACGTGAAGCTCACCAGCGCCGGGTAGAAAGCGAAGATCACCGTCGTCGGCAGTACCAGGAAGACGACGGGGACCATCATGGCGATCTCCTTGCGCCCACCGGCCTCCAACAGCTGGCGCCGGCCCGCCTCGCGGACGTCGACGGCCTGCGCGCGCAGCACGTCGGCGAGCGGGGTGCCGCGCTCGATCGCGACGGCCATCCCGTCGACGAACCGGGCGAGCGACGCGAGCGTCGTGCGGGTGGCGATCCCCTCGAGCGCCTGCACGAGGGTCGCGCCGGCTCGGGCGTCGGCGAGCGCGAGCCGCAGTTCGTGGCCGAGCTCGCCGTGGGTGAGCCTGGCTACCCGCTCGAGCGCGCCGACCGGCGACTCGCCGGCGGTGACCGCGAGCGCGAGCAGCTCGGCGACGGTCGGGAACTCCATCAGCATCCGGTCCTCGCGCTCCCGGATGGCCCGGGTCAGGCGCCACTCGCGGGCGACGACGCCCCCGGCGACCCCGGCGACGATCAGCGCGACGCCGACGGCCGGCGGCGGCCCGAGCCCGGTGACCGCCCGGAGCACGAGCACGAGCGCCCCGAGCAGGCCCCCGGCCGCGGCCCAGATCACCTGCCCGGCGCGGAACTCCTCGACCGACGTGCGCCCCCCGGCCTGGGTCAGCCGGCGGGTGAGCCCGGCCCGCCCGCCGAGGAAGCGGTCGAGCCGGCGGGCGGCGTCGTCGAGGAACGGCCGGGCGAGCGCCTCCACGGCGGCCAGCGGCGTTGGCGCCCGGCCCGCGCCGCGGTGCTGGCGCCGTTCGCGCTCGTCGAGCAGCCGGGACGGCGACGGGGTGTCGCGCAGGTAGGGGTCGACCCGGTCGGCGTACCGGATCCGGCGGGCCCGCGGCGAGCGCACGGCGATGGTGACCAGTCCGACGCCCAGCAGCAGGCCCAACAGCGCCCCGGCGGCGGCGAGACTCATCGGTCGATCATGGTCGAAGCACCCGTCCTTCCTCCGGCAGCCGGCCGATGCGCTTCATCAGCAGGTAGGCGAACACCGAGACCGTGCCCCCGCCGACGAGCACCGCGACGCCCGTCGGGCTGTCGTAGGCGGAGACGTTCTGGCCGCGGGTGGCGAGCAGCAGCAGCACCACCCAGGGCGCGGCGAGCGCGAGCCGGGCGGCGTTGACGGTCCAGCCCTGCCGGGTCTCCAGTTCCGCGCGGGTGCGGGCGTCCTCGCGCAGGAAGGTCGACAGGGTGCGCAGCAGCCGGCCGAGGTCGGTGCCGCCGACCTCCCTGGCCAGCCGTAGGGACTCGATGATCCGGTCGGCGACCGGATCGGCGAGTTCGTCGGCGAGCCTGTCCAGGCAGGCGCTGAACGAGCCGGTAGCCCGGTATTCCTCGCCGAACCGGGTGAAGGCCCCACGCAGCGGCGCCGGGCCGCGCTGGCCGACGGCGGCGAGCCCTTCCGGCAGCGACATGCCTGCTCGCACCGCGCTCGCCAGGTTGTCGACGACGTCCGGCCACATCGCCCGTAGGTCGTGCATCCGGGAGCGGCGGCGGCGCGCGACCATGGCGCGCGGCACGAACGCGGCGAACACGAAGAACGCGACGCCGAGCGAGAACGTGGCCGTGAAGACGAACACGACGAGGCCGACGACCAGACCGACGGCGACGCTCACCGCGACGAACTGGCCGGGGCTGAGACCCCGGACGCCCGCCTGCGCGAGCAGCTCCGCCGTGGACCGGCGCCAGCGGGCCTGGACCCCCTCACCCGCGCGCGGGGAGCGGCGCGGGCCGACGATGAGGAAGAGTCCGAGCCCGAACAGCAGACCGACAAAGATTCCCATCAGCCCTCCGGGTGGGGGTCCGTGGCCGCGACGGCGGCGGGCGGCGTCTCCGCGTCGCTTCGTCGCCCGCACGCTCCGGCCCCGCGCTCGTACCTCGCGAGGGACCTCCGCGCGCGTGCTCCTTCGCTCAGCGTCTCTGCATCGCTTCGTCGCCCGCGCGCTCCGGCCCCGCGCTCGTACCTCGCGAGGGACCTCCGCGCGCGTGCTCCTTCGCTCAGGTGGCGGGTCACCGGTCGACCGCGATCTCTGGCCAGGAGCGGTCCGGCGGGGCGAGCAGCGCGGCGAGGTCGTAGCCGACGCGGGCGAAGCGTTCGGGGTGCGGCGGGTAGCCCTCGGCCCGCACCAGCGTGTCGCCGAGCGACCGGAAGATCTGCGCGACCTCGATGACGTCGCCCTCGGCCCGCCCGGGCAGCGCGACGATCTCGGTGACCCGCCGCCGACCGTGGCCATCCTTGATCAGGTGAACGACGAGGTCGACGCTGGCCGCGACCGTGGGGACCACGAAGTTGTGGCTGACGTTCTCGCCGGCCAGCAGCGGCAGCGTGCACAGCTTGGTGACCGCCTCGCGCGCCGAGTTCGCGTGCAGGCTGCACATCCCGGGCAGGCCCGAGTTCAGCGCGATCAGCAGGTCCAGTGCCTCCTCCTGGCGGACCTCGCCGACCAGCAGCCGGTCGGGGCGCATCCGCAGCGCTTCCTTGATCAGGCGGCGTAGCCGGATCTCGCCGGTGCCCTCCAGGTTGGCCTGCCGCGTCTGCATCGCCACCCAGTCGGGCGTGCGCAGCCGCAGCTCGAAGACCTCCTCGCAGCTGATCACCCGCTCGCGGGCCGGGATCGCCGAGCCGAGGCAGTTGAGCATCGTCGTCTTCCCGGCCTGGGTTCCGCCGGCGACGATGACGTTCAGCCCGGCGACGACGGCGGCCTCCAGGAAGGCCGCGGCCGCCAGCGGCAGCGTGCCCATGGCGACCAGCTCGTCGAGGCTGGCGGCCGACAGCACGAACTTGCGGATGTTGACCGACCAGTGCAGGCGAGTCACGTCCGGGATGACGACGTGTAGCCGGGAGCCGTCCGGCAGCATCGCGTCGACGAACGGGGTGGACAGGTCCACCCGCCGCCCGGAGCTCTTCAGCATGCGTTCGACGAGGTCCTGCACCTGGTCGGCGGTGAGGATCGTGGTGGTGAGCTCGCTGCGGCCGTGGCGGGCGACGAACACCCGGCCCGGCTCGTTGATCCAGATCTCCTCGACGGTGGGGTCGTCGAGGTGGCGCTGCAGCGGGCCGAAACCGGCGACGGCGTCGTAGACGATGCGGCCGACGAGCTCCCGGTCGCCGACGGGCGGCAGGTCGCTGGTGAGCGCCCGGTCCTCGTAGTCGGCGAGCACGTCGTCGACGAGGCGGCGCACCAGGGCCGGCTCCCGCACCGGATCGAGCGAGCGCCGCCGGACCAGCTCCCGGACCTCCGTCTCCACCAGGGAGGCCGCGTCCGGCCAGCCGCCGCTCCCGGGCACGGCGGGCCCGCCGAGGCCCAGGCCACCGCCGTGCGGGCCTCCCCCGACCCCGCCCCCGAAGGAGCCGCCACGTACCGCCGCCACGAGAGTCCGCCGCTCCTCGTCCAGGCGCACCTCTCACCCCCCGGCGACGCCGGCCGACCCACCGGCGACCGCGCGACTGGGCCCGCGCGGCGCGGTCGTCGGGGACACGGGCACGGCGCCGCCGCGCGCGGCGGCCCTGGCCTGGTCGCCCGTCGACCCGGCGACGCCGAGCGAAGGTGCCCAATCGCTACGAAGGGTAAAAACGACGCCACATTCTGGCAACCTCCGAAGAAGAGGATGCACCGAACAACGTACGCACAACCCCCAGGGAGATCGTCACGGGGTAGCGCCAGGCCTGGTTGATCCGTGACCGGATCACTACCCGGCACACCACTTTGATGACGGTTTGCGATAACTACCGGCCCCGTGGTCGACCCGGCGGCCACCCTCAGGCGGGCCTTCCTGCCGGGGCCGAAGTGCCCGGGCACGGCGGTTCCGGACGTCGGGTCACAAGCCGGTCACAGCCGCGCGACTCCGGGCCGAACCGGGACCGCCAGGCGGCCCCGGCCGGTCCGCGAAAGGGGCCAACGGGGACAGGTCGGCGCGCGCCGTGGCGGTCCGGCCGCACACGGAGCGCCACGCGCACGCACCTCACCGGCCAACCACCCGGCGCGCGCTAACCTGCCAACACTTAGCAACCTTCTGCGTTCGGTTAGTCACGAACCGGTTCGGCGACGGATCTTCCCCCACGTCCTCGCCCTGTCCCGGCCGCCGTGGCGTGCCTCCCGGGGGTCCCGAGTGTCCAGTCCTTCGTGTGTCCGCGCGCTTGTTCGCGCCCTCTCGTCCGCGGAGGTGTCCGCGTGAGCGCGCCGCCAGGCGGCCAGGCCGGCGACGGCGACCGTGCCGGTGGCAACCGGGACGAGCGGTCCGCGCGGGGCGTCGTCGGTGAGGGGAACGAGACGCCGCGCGCCGTGACCGGTGCCGACGCGGGCGACGGGGACGACCCGGTCACCCGAGCCCCGGAGGCCACCGTCTCCGGCCTTCCAGACGGTCCGGACGGCGAGGCGGTCGCCGCCGGATGGGCGATGTTCCGCCGGATGGCGATGAGCTGCCCGGTGCCCGTGTTCGCGACGGACGCGGTCGGACGGCACGTCTTCGTCAACCCGCGGTGGAGCGAGCTGACGGGGGTGGAGCCGGACGACGCCCTCGGCTGGGGCTGGGAACAGGCCATCCATCCCCACGACCTGCTGACCGTCACCAGCCAGTGGGGGCGCGCGGCCTCCGGCGGTGACGGGGTGTGGGTCCGGCTGCGGCTGCTGCGCGCGGACGGCCTGCACCGGGCCGCGATCCTGCAGGCCGTGCTCACGGGCGACGGGCGCGGCGGCCCGCGCTTCATCGGCACGCTGACCCCACTGCCCCCGCTGCCGGCCTGGCCGTCCGCCCCCGAGACCACGAGCCGTGACGGGTCGAACGGGTTCGCGGGCCTGGACGGTCGCGCGCGCGGCGAGCGCGAGCGGCCCGATGGCGGGCCTTCCCTGAGGCTGCCCCGGCCGCGCACCGGGCAGGAGCCGCTGGCCGCGCCCGGCGCCGAAGCCAGCCCGACCGCCGGTGCCGGCCCGACCGCCGGTGCCGGCCCGGCCGCCGGTGCCGGGCACGGCGCGGACCGCCGGCGCGCGGACGCTCTCGGGTGGCGCCGGCCGGACGAGCTGAACCCGGACGAGCTGAACACCGCCCGGCTGACGGCGGGCGGGCCGGGGCAGGAACGCGCCTACCGGGACCATCCCGCGTGGGACGGCACCGACCTCCCGGCGAATCGCCCAGCGGACCTCTCGGACCGCCCGCCTCCCAGACCGGCTTCCGGACCCGCCCGACCCGCTTCGCCACCTGGGCGGGAGCCCCGGATCCGGCAGGAGGCCTGGCGCCGGTCCGGCGGGAATCCCGGCGACCCCTGGTTTCGCCGGTCTGGCTGGGATCCCGGCCGCCGCGCGGCCGCGCCCGACGGCGGCGACAGCTGGCCGGGGGTCGCCGAGACCCGGACGCCGTCGGCTCTGGGGGGCGAGTGGCGCGCCGCGCTCGCGTTGCATGGCCGCCCCACCGGCGAGCACCACCACCGCCACGACGCCCGGGCCCGCCTGCCCGAGGACAGCGGGTGGCTCGACCACGGCCCGGGCACGGGCGGCGGCGCTGGCCGCGGCTACGGGGGCGGCCCACGGGACGGCCACCCCGGCGGGCACGGGGCGGGCGACGGCGGCCACGGCCGGCCCGACCAGATGCCGCCCGGGGAGTGCGGCTGCCTCTACGGCGAGCTGACCCGAGCGGAGGCGGCGTGTCGCGACCGGGAACGGTGGCTCACCAGCCTGCTCGCCGAGCTGCCCGCGGCGGTGCTGTTCGCCGATGCCGGCGGCCAGATCGTCGGAGTGAACCAGGCGTACTGCGACCTGTTCGATCTCGCGGACGCGCCCGTCGACCTCGTCGGCACCGACTGCCGGCTGTTGCTACGCCCTCGTATCGGGCTGGTCGAGGACCCGGCGGGCTTCGCCGACCGACTTGACAGCCTGCTGCGCCGGCGGCGCACCCTGCGCCGCGAGACGGTGATGTTCTCCGACGGCAGGGTCTTCGAACGCAGCCATCTGCCTCTGGTCGGTCCCGACGGCTACCGTGGCCATTTCTGGCTCTACGTGGACGTCACCGATCGACGCATCCTCGACGCCGAGATCGAGGGCCTGATCTCGGAGCTGTGAGGGCCAGGAGCTGTGCGGGCCAGGAACTCCGTGGACCAGGAAGCTACGTCGGTCAGGACCCACGTCGGTCAGGACCCACGTCGGTCAGGGCCCACGTGGGTCAGGGCCCACGTGGGTCCAGCGAGTTCTAGAGGCCGCCGTGGTAGCGCTCCTGGAGCTCCCGCGCCTGGCCCACCCAGTCGTCGGAGACGATCCGGCTGCCGAAGCCGTCGAGCCGCGCCGAGAGGCGCTCGACGTCGGTGTCGCCCATCGCCGCCAGCTGGCGAAACGACGTGACGCCCAGCGTGCGCAGCCGCGTCTCGATCACGGGGCCGATGCCGACGATCTCCCTGAGGTTGTCGGTCGAGGCGACCGGCTCGGCGAGGCCGCCCCAGGCCGGCGCCTCCAGCGTGGGGTCACCCGCCGGGCCCGGGGATCCTGGCAGGTCGCCGATCTCCCGGATCGGCTCCCCCAGTCCGGCGGGGACCGCGTCGTCGATCGGGCAGGCCGGGGCCGGGTCGGCCGGCGAGGAGTCGGCCTGGTCGCCGGCCCCTGGCTCGGGCTGGTCGGCGCGGGCGTCCCGCTCGATCGCGTCGGCGTCCAGGATCTCCTGGACGACCGTGTCCAGGGTGGCGGTGTCGACCGTGTCCAGGGTGGCGGTGTCGACCGCGCTGGCCGGGTGGCGCGCCGCGCCCGCGCCGACGAGAGCCGCGTCCGAGGATGGTCCCTGGCCCCCGGTCGAGGAGCCGCCGGCCGGGGTCATGACTCCGACCGCGAGCCTCATCGGCTCGACGGGTCGATCCGGACTGACGGAGGGCGCCAGCGAATCCTCGCGCGCCATCGGGCTGCCGGCCGCCCCGGCGGCCATGTCCTGGCCGTGCATGCCCTGGGCGCCGACGAGCGCGGCCGGATCGGCCAACTCGTCGACGGTCAGATCCGCGTACCCGGCGGGTGACTCGGGCTCGCCCGCGGTCCACGCGGCGGCGATCGCCTCGGCCTCGGCGATCCGGACCAGCAGGTCCGCGCGTTCGGCCGTCCATTCGGCCTGGCGGTGTTCCATGCGCTCGGTGACCGCGGCGACCTGATGGGCGGCCTCCTCGGCCTCGGTGCGCATGATCGCGAGCCGGGCGGAGAACCGGGCCGCCCGCGTCTCGGCCTCGGCCAGCGCCGTACGCAGCTGGCGGGTCTCCCGCTCGTCCGACGCCACGCCCCGCAGCTCGGCCTCGATCTGAGTGATCCGCGCCTGCGCGGCACCGACCTGCTCGATCGCCTCCGTCGTCTGCCGTTCGGCGGCGGCGAGCCGGCGCTCGGAGTCGCCGGCCTGTCGTTCGGCCGCGGCGAGCCGGGTCACCAGCTCGGCGTTCTCCACCAGGTCGCGTTCCTCCCGCCGGCGCAGCCAGTCGGTCAGCGCGCCCAGCCGGTCCTCGTCGAGCCGCGCCAGCCCGACGGCGCCCGACGGCGCCTCGGCCGCCTCCTGAACGCCGTCCGCGCCGTCCTTTGGGGAGAGGGCCTCCCCTGAGGAGCCGACGACCAGGTCGGCGCGGGGCGGGCTCGCCCCGCCCGCGGCCACCGTCGCGCGCCCGCGACGCATCGGACCGATCAGCAGGACCCAGGCGAGCACGGCGCCGAGCACCAGCGCTACCAGCACGAACGCCAGGATCTGCCCGGCGAGGTAAAGCACGGGAAACCAGCCTCCCTCCCGCGCCGGGATCCAGGCGCGGGCGGTCGAACGTGGACAGCGATCAGTGGAGTCATGGGCGCACCAGACACCTCACGGCACCGGACACCTCACCTCGCGCCTCGCCTCGCCCATCGCCACGGCGCGTTCGAGCGGGCGCGATGTGAACGACGGGCATGGCCGGCGTGCCTGATCGGTTGGGTGACGTGGTGGTCGGGTGGTGATTTCGAGACGGGGACGAGCTCCCGCCGTCACGCCCACGCCGCCCGCGAGACCGCCAGGCGTGGCCGTGTTGTCCGACTAGACGCTCGTCTGGGGCGGAACAATAGCGCACCGCGTCGGGCACAGCGGACAGCGACTCGCCGAGCGACACAGAGCGGACATCGCCACCCCTACCTCCACCAGCCACCCGGTCGGCGGCGTGACGAGGCCCGACGCCCGGCCCAGGCGCCCACCGGGCGCCCGAGCAGCGCCACCGCCCACCGATTCGGCCAACAACAGGCAAACGAATGCCTGGAGTTCCGAACCCAGCCGGTCGCGCCGGGCATTCGACTACCGATATCGCCTCAGCCAGGACCCAGGGGATGCCGACCGGCGACCAACACCGCCCGTGCTCGGCCATCCCGAGCCGGCCGCGCGGCGGCGGCCCAGAGGGCGGCCTAAAACAGGTCGGCGAGTTCCTGGGTGGCATACCAGAGGAGCTCGTGGCCCTCGGCGCCGTCGACGACGAACGCGGCGTCCTCGCCGCCGAGGTCGGCCTCGAGGATCGCGGCGGCGGCCGCGGCGACCGCGGGCTCGGCCTCCGGGTCGTCGACGTGCACCGCGCGGACCTTCGCCAGCGGGATGGTGCCCGTGACCTCGACGACGCCCCGGTCGAGGTCGTCCCGGACGCGGACGGTGCCGTCGTCGACGTCGGCGACGAACACCACCCGGCGCCGGGGAGCCAGCGCGTCGGCGTCGAGCAGGCGCAGGCAGGCGCGGGCCGCGGCGAGCAGCGCGGCGTACTCCATTTCCTCGAGGTCCGACTGGGCGTACCACTCGCGCACCGCGGGGGTGACCGCGAAGGCGAGACCAGCGGGAACGGCGCGGTCGGCGAGCGCCGTCCGCGCGGCCGTCAGCGTCGACGGCAGATAGACACGCACATCGTCAGTCTGCACCCGGCCCGCGCCGCGTTGTCGACGCCGCCCGGTAACGGGCGACGGGGCGGCCTGGACGAGGCAGGGGTGATAGCTCCGCGTAGTGGTCGCGGTTACGCGGAGCGATTCGTGGGCATCGACACCGGGAGTAACGGTGGTGGTTCCCGCCACCGACGCGAGTGCTGGTCGCTAAAAGGGGGGTGAGCCTCATGACAAACAGTAGTCGATGGCGCCCCATTTGTGCCGTTTCGCCCGATATCAGCCGCGCGATCGGTACCTAGCGTGTTTCGATCTAGGTAGCATGATGAACGGACTCCTTCGGTGGCGTTAACCCGCGTTACGGGCGATGATCCCAAAACGAGTCATCGCGGCGCTGGGTTATCGCGACACTACGGAGGGTCCATATGCTCGTTCGAGGCTGGGGGTGAGTCGGGTGAGCCGGGAGTACGCGAAGGCGGTGGGAGCTCGCCTACGGGCGATCCGGATTCAGCAGGGACTTTCGCTACAGGGCGTTGAGCAGAAGTCGCGTGGTCGCTGGAAGACCGCCGCGGTCGGCTCGTACGAGCGCGGCGACCGGATGATCAGCGTGCATCAGCTCTCCGAGCTGGCTGGCTTCTACGGGGTCCCGGTCTCGGCGCTGCTGCCGAACGAGGACCAGTTGCCCCCGCGGGAACGCCGGCCGAGGACCGTGCTGAACCTGGAGAAGCTCGCCCAGGCCCCGCCGGACACGTCGGCCCTGGTTCGCCGGTGGGTCGCGCAGATCCAGCGGCAACGCGACGACTATGCCGGTCACGTGCTGTCGATCCGCGACGGTGACCTGCGCGCGCTCGCCCTGCTGCACGACACCACGCCGCAGGAGTTCGCCGACCGGCTGCGCGCTTGGGGCGTGCTCGAGACCAGCCTGCCCGAGCCGGAGGAGCCCGAGTAGGCCGAGCCCACACACAGGATCTGGTTCCAGGTCCTGGGACGTGACGCTCGCTCGACGAGCGAGCCTACGAGCGGTCAACGCGGACCGTGGACCGAACCCTCGGTGCCCCCTGGCGGCCAAGGCCGGTGGGGACACGTGTGAACGGCCCACGCGGGCGCGGCGCCGCTCTCCCCGGAAGGCGCTTCGCGCGGTCCGGGGTCCGGCGTCGTGACGCGCGGGGCCGGCCGTCACCGGCCGGCCCGCGGCGCACCGGCGCCACGCGACCGACAGCGGAAGGGACAGGTCTCCTCCCGCGGGGGTGCCCGGGCGGCCAGCCGGCCGCGAGGGCGCCGGGTCGCCGCGCTGGGAGGTGGTGGCGATGCCACGCAAGCGAGCGCCGCGCCGAGGGCTGGTCCTCGGCGCCGGCGGGGTACTCGGCTCAGCCTGGATGATCGGCGCGTTGCGCGCCTATCAGGCCCAGACCGGCGTGGACGCCCGGTCCTTCGACCTGATCGTCGGCACGTCGGCCGGCTCGGTCGTCGCGGCGCTGTTGAGCCTCGGTATCGACGTTGACGCGATGGCTGACTCCGAACGTGGGCTGTACGCGCCGGGTGCGCCGGTGCTCGACTACCGCGACCTTGGCGCGTCGCTGCCTCCGCCGCCCCGGATGCGGATGGGCTCCCCCCGTCTGCTGACCGCCGGTGTCCTGCACCCCCGCCGCATGACACCGATGGTGGCGCTCGCCGCGCTGCTCCCCCAGGGCCGCGGCACGATCACGGCCGTAGGCGACCTCGTCACCAAGGCGGCCGAGCACCAGGCCTCGGGCGTGACCGGGGCGCGCCCGCCGCGCTGGCCGGCTCCGCTGCGGGTGGTCGCGATGGACTTCGACACCGGCAGCCGGGTGCTCTTCGGCGCTGACGGCGCGCCGCGGATCGACATCGCGCAGGCGGTGATGGCCTCCTGCGCCATCCCCGGCTGGTACGCCCCGATCAGCCTCGACGGCCACCGGTACGTCGACGGCGGCACCCGCTCGCCGACGTCGCTGGACCTGTGCCTGGACGCCGGGCTGGACGAGATCCTGGTGCTCGCCCCAGCCTGCGCCTTCGACCGCGACCAGCCGCGCCGGCCGGTCGCCCTCGTCGAACGCCAGCTGCGCCGCGCCGCCACCCGCCGGCTGGCCCGGGAGATCGCCCTCGCGGAGGCCGCCGGAGCCCGGGTGCGCACCCTGTGCCCCTGTCCCGAGGACCTCACGGTGATGGGCGGCAACGTCATGGACGTCACCCGACGAGCCGAGGTGTTCGAGACCTCGCTGCGCACCTCGGCCGCCGCCCTCGCCGAACTGGCCGGCGTCCTGCCCAGCTCCCTCGGAGGGCCGACCAGGCCAACCAGACCGACGAGGCCGACCAGGCCGGCGGCGGCGCGGACGCCGGCGCCAGCCCTGCCCGAGCGGGCCGGCCGGACCGGCGCCCGCCGACCGGCCGGCGCCCCGCTCCGGGCCGCGCGGGTGTTGCCGGCCGCGGCGGCCACCTCGGTGAGCCCCGCCGATCCGGCGACCCGGCCCGGCCGCCAGCCGGCGACGCGCGAGGAGCCCGGCCTCGCCGGCTAGGGCGGTCGCCGCAACGGGCGCGGGGCGCCCCGCGGCGCGCCGCCCGCCCGGGGGGGGGGCGCCCCCCCCCCCCCGGGGGCCCCCCGGCCGGGGGGGGGGGCGCCGCCGGCCGGGCCGGGTTGGGGGGGGCGCCCCACGGGGGGGGGCGCCCCCGGCGGCGCTCCGCCTGCCGGGGCGCTGAGCGCCCCGACTCCACTGGTACCGAGCAAGACCCGTAGCACGGGGGCCAGCCCCATCCCAGGCGGGGATCGTGGTCGCGATTCGACAAAGGTCCCGAAGCACCCGGCGGGCACGGCCTAGGCCGGCCGGGGAGGCGCTCTGGGAGCTCAGCGGGCCGGTAGGCGGCGGCGCTGTCGCTGGCGCTGCCCGCGGGGGGCGCGGCCGGCGAGCCGGGTGGCGAGCTCGCGGATCGCCGCCCTGGCGGGCGAGGCCGGGGCGATGTCGCGCAGCAGCTGGCCGGCCGCCTGGGCGGCGTCGAACGCCGCCAGGTCGTAGGGCACCAGCGCGACGGGCTCGGTGTCCGTGTGCCGGTTGAGGGCGCGGGTGATCTCGCGGCGGGGGTCGCCGCCGGCGACGGAGGCGCGCAGCCGGTTGACGACGACCAGCGGCTCGACGCCGGGAACCAGGTCACGCAGGTCGGACAGGCCGCGCACGAACCGGACGAGTCCCACCGGCTCGGCCGAGCTGACCGCGATCACCGTGTCCGCCGCGGCGAGCACGGCGTGGGTGGCGCCGTTGCGCCGCGGCGCCGAGGTGTCGAAGGCCAGCTCCTCGTCGGCCTCCAGGCAGAACCCGCAGTCGACGATCACGAACCGGGCGAGCCGGCGTGACAGCTCGAGGACGTTCTCCAGCGCGGACGGCCGCAGCTCTGGCCAGCGCGACGGCCGGGCGATGCCGGGCAGCACGCGCAGCCCGCCGCCGAGGTCGCGGCAGAGCACCGCGAGCCGGGGCACGTCGAGCATGCCCTGGTTGGCCGCGCGGGCCGCGGCAGCCAGCCCCGGCGCCTCCTCCAGCAGGCCGACCAGCTGGCCGATGGAGCCGCCATAGGAGTCCGCGTCGACGAGCAACGTGGACGCCCCGAGGTCGGCGAGCTCGGCGGCGAGGCTCAGCGCGATCGTGGTCCGCCCCGGGGCACCGGTCGGGCCCCACACCGCGATCACTCGCCCCTCGGCGACCGGGGCGGGCTCCCGCTCGTCGTCCGGCCTGCCGGCCCGGTCGAGAACGGGGGGCCGGGCGGTGCCATAGCCGGCGACCGGCTCGCTGAACCCGTGCCTGATCGACACCGGTCCGACCGCGGCCCGGTTCGACAGTGCTCTGGCCGCCTCGACGACCGCGCCGGCCACCTCCTCGACGGTCGCGTCGGCGGTGATCACCGCGACGATCCCCAGCTGGCGCAGCCGCCGCTCGCCCGCCTCGTCACCCGGCGCGACCAGCCCGACGACGGCGACGTTCGCCATGGTGAGCCGGGCCAGCGCCTCCCGGTCGAACCTGCGCAGGTCCGCCGACAGCAGCGCGGCCCGGGCCGCGCCGGTGGTCGCGGCGGCGAGCAGGTCGGGCAGGTCGACGCAGCGGCGGACCACGGTGACGCCGAGGTCGTGGCGGTCGAACGCCGAGACCAGCCCGGCCTCGACGACCGAGTCGGTGACCGCGGTCAGGATCGGCAGGCTCACTTGCCGTACCCCGGCGCGACGGTCGGGCCGGTCCCGCCCACCTGGCCGCCGCCGTCGGGTTCCAGCTTCACCACGTCCACCCGTTCGCTCTGCGAGGCGGCGACCGCGCGGATGGCCGCGTCCACCGGCACCCGCAACGCCAGCGACCGGTCGCCGCTGGCGAGCCGCTGCTCACCGAGGAACTCGACGTCGTGCAGCACGAGCACCTCGGCGCCAGCCCCGCCGGCGGCCGGGGTGCCCACGCCGGCGCCGCCGTCCGTCCCGGTGGTGTCGTCGCCGGCCGGCGCCCCGGCCGGCTGGTAGACGTAGACGTCGACGCGGTCACCGGGGACCAGCGCGGGGATCCGGCCGGCCTTGACGACCACCGGGACGATCCTGGTCGGCGGGGTGGCGGGACCGGCGAAGTCGGTACCGCTGATGAGCTCTCCGGCGCCGACCGGCCTGGCCAGCGTGCCGCCGACGATCTCCGCGCGCCGGCCTCCCGGGTAGTAGCGCCGCGCTGTCTGGTCGTCGAGCCTGGCGTGGACGGTGGCCAGGTCGTCCGCGGTGATCACATGGCCCGCGGGCAGGTCCGTCCTGGCGGCCACCCAGGACGCGGTCTGGTCGGCCGTCGCGAACAGCCGGGCGCCGACGACCACCGAGACCAGGACCAGCAGCACGCCGAACAGCAGCCGGGTGTCCCGCCAGCCGCGGCGGCCGAGCCGGCGGGCCGGCGGCGACGGCGGGACGGTCGGGTCCGGCCGTGCGAGCGCGGGCGCCAGGTCGGTCACCGGTGATCTCCTCATCGTGCTCGACGTGCTCGGCCACCCGCGGGCCGGCGGCCCAGGGGCGGCGGTGGCGGATTCCAGTGACGGCACTTCCGCCCCCAACGCGGGGCCGCGCCGGCGGGGCGACGGCAAGGCGGGGGGGGGCCGCCCCGCGGGTGTAGACGGGGGGGGGGCGGCGGGTACCGCCGCCGTCCGGCGACCCGGCCGCGCCGGCCCGGGCCATGATCTTCGACAGCGTCTACGACATCT
>NZ_JADWYU010000150.1 GCF_016786325.1 Frankia nepalensis
GCGTGTTGCTCCTCTGCGCGGCCGTCGCAGGCCAGGTCTCGTCCCCGTCCGGCCGCAGCTGTTGGGGTCAGGCTCGGGACCCACCGACGGTCAGCCGGCGTGACAGCAGACCGAGGAGGAGTACGGCCGTCGCGACGGGCAGCGCACGCCTGGCGAGCGGCGGCGCGATCGTGCCGAGCAGGTTGGCGGCGGTGGCTGGCGCATGTTCGCCGCCGGACGGTGCGCCCCTGCCTCCCACCGCGAGCAACTGGGCGCGCGGCAGGCACGGCGCGATCCATTCGAGATCGGTCGGGACGTCCCACGCGCGGTTGATGGGCACGGCCAGGCGGAACTCGTTGACCAGATCCATCCCGCGGCTCCTTCCGGGAAGTCAGCACTCAGGCCGTCCGGCGCTCGGGTCGACAGAGATGGTTGCCACCGCGGGTGGCCACGTCCGGCCGTGCCTGGCTGGCGTACCGGGGGACGGGTTGCCCACCCGAGAGGCCGGCGAAGTCCATTGCCTCATCAATATAGGGACTCTATGCTTCTCGGCATGAGCCCGCACGCGAACGAGCACTCCAGCGACCTGGAGGGGGGTCTGATCGAGGTTGGTGAGGCGCTGCACCACCTGCTCACCGCCGCCGTGCGTCAGCAGCCGAGGGAGATCAGCCTGACGGCCGCGTCGACGCTGGCCACGATCGAGCGGACCGGGCCGCGTCGCGTCACGGACCTGGCCGTCACCGAGCGGATCACCCAGCCCTCGATGACCGCGCTCGTGACGACCCTGGTGCGCGCCGGCCTGGCCGAGCGCCGGCCGGACCCGCAGGACCAACGTGTGGTGTTGGTGGCGTTGACGCCGGCGGGGGCACGGTACCTGCTGGCTCGTCGCCGCGCGGGCGCGGAGGCGTTCGCCCGGCTGGTCGAGAAGCTTCCGCCTGCTGACGTGGCCGCCCTGCGAGCGGCGGCGCCGGCACTGCGGCACCTGCATGACCTGGATGAGGAACAGCGAACCCGGGCTGTTGTTGGCGATCCGTAGCCACGGACGACGCCGGGTTCTGGCGCCAGGCGCCGGGATCGCACCCGGCCGCGCGGATGACAGTCGACTCTCCTCGATGGCAGAAAGGACGAACGATGGTGGAACTGGTGGAGTACCGGAACCTCATCGGCGGCGAGTTACGCCAGGCGGCGTCCGGGCAGTTCCTTGACGCGGTGAATCCAGCCACGGGCGAGGTGTTCGCCCGGGTTCCCGCGGGCGAGGGGGCTGACGTGGACGCCGCCGTCGCGGCCGCGCGCACCGCGTTCCCAGCTTGGTCGGCGCTCACGGCAGACCAGCGCGCGGCCTACCTGCGCAAGGTCGCGGCCCTCTTCACCGAGTACGGCGACGAGTTGGGACGACTGGAGACCGTCGACAACGGCCGCATCGTCCGGGAGAACGTCCCGCGCAACGGCCCAGGAATGACGGCGATGTGGACCCTGGCAGCGAGCCAGACGCTGGAGGCGGCCACAGGCCAGACGGTCGTGCTGGGCCCGAATCGCCTGGGACTGACCCGGCGGGAGCCGTATGGCGTCATCGCCGCCATCATTCCCTGGAACGCGCCGATCTCGATGTTGTCGGCCAAGGCCGCGTTCGCGCTCGCGGCCGGGAACACCGTCGTCGTCAAGCCCGCGGAGCAGGCGAGCGTGTCGGTACTGCGGCTGGGTGAACTGCTCGCCGATGTGCTCCCACCAGGGGTCCTGAACATCGTCTCGGGCCTCGGCCGGGATGCCGGTGAGCACCTCGTCCGGCACCCGGGCATCAGCAAGATCACCATGACTGGGTCGTCGGAGACCGGGCGGGCCATCCAGCGCGCCGCCGCCGACACGCTCACACCCTCCATCTTCGAGCTCGGCGGAAAATCTCCGAACATCATCTTCGCGGACGCCGATCTCGAGGCCGCAGCGAACGGCGCCACGGTCACCTCGGTCTTCACTGGCAACGCGGGGCAGGTGTGCGTGGCCGGCTCGCGCATCCTGGTGCAGCGTCCGATCCTCGCCGAGATGCTCGGGCGCATCCGCGCGATCGCCGAGAAGGTGGTGCTCGGGGACCCGCTCGACCCCGCGACGACGATGGGCCCGATCATCTCCCGGGCGCAGTACGACCGCGTCGTGGGATACCTGGAGACCGGGGCCAAGGAAGCCGAGCTCGTCTTCGGCGGCCGTCATGGCGCCGAGGTCGTCCCCAGCCTGCCAGGCGGCTACTGGGTCGAGCCCACCCTCTTCCTGTCCGAGGACAACTCGCCACGCATCTGCCAGGAAGAGATCTTCGGACCGGTGGCTGTGGTGATTCCCTTCGACACCGATGACGAGGCGCTCGCGATCGCGAACGACTCGCGCTACGGTCTCGCCGCCGGGGTGTGGACGCGCGATCTCGCTCGGGTGCACCGATTCCTGCGTGACCTCGACTCCGGCAACGTCTGGGTCAACATCTATCGCCAGACAGGGCAGGAGCTGCCGTTCGGCGGGATCAAGGACAGCGGGTACGGCCACGACCGCGTCCTGGAGTTCACCCGCGAGAAGTCGGCCGTCATCGCGACCTGACCCGACCTGACCGTGCCGGCCGCCTTGGACATGGGCGCCCGGCCGCCAGCCTGAGGCTGTCAACATGCCCGCCAGGGAATCGTGCCGGGAAAAACGGCACTACCCGACCGGAGTCGTTTTCCGCGCGCCGTGCGCCGTGCGCCTGACGGCCCTTGAAAATCTCTCCCGAAGCCCGCGCCGACGGATTCGGTGCTGGACACGCCGCCCGCGCCTCGCTAATATATAGAGCGTTCTATATATCTTCCCCAGTGGGTGCTAGCCGCCGTCGGCGGTCCTGACGCGCGGCTTCGGAGTACCTGCATGGAGGTGTCCAATGTCGGATGTCGTCAATGTCTGTGAGGTCGCGGCGCCGGACGGCGAGTCCTCGGTCACGACGGTGCGCCTCGAGCTCCGGAGCTTACGCCCCGGGCCAAGAGTGCGCCTCGGGCGTATCAACCGGAGCTACGTCGAAGAACTCACGCAGTGCGGCGGCGGTTGGCCGCCGATCCTGGTCAGACGCGCGGACAACACCATTGTCGATGGTGTCTACCGGTACCTCGCCGCCCGCGAGCTGGGCCACGCCGACATCGAGTGCCTCTATTACGATGGCGAGTCGGGCCCGGCATTTCTTGAAGCGTTGCGGCTGAACCTTCGCCACGGGCTCCCACTGTCGCTGCGTGAACGTGAAGCCGCCGCGCGGCGAGTGTTGAGATTCTATCCGGACTGGTCGGACCGCCGGCTCGGTGAGGTATGCGGACTGGCACCGGGAACGATCGGGCGGTTACGCGGCAGCGACGAGCGCGCACCTGGGGAGAACGAGCAGGTGAACGCCCGGGTGGGCCGCGACGGAAAACGCTATCCCACCGACCCCGGAGCGTCCAGGGAACGCATCATCAGACTTCTTCGCGAGGAGCCGGACAGGTCGCTGCGCAGCGTGGCGCAGGCCACAGGGACCTCGCCGGCGACGGTCCGGGCGGTGAAGGCCGGGCTGGCGAGACCCGCGCAGGCCCTGCCCTCACCGGCCATTCCACCTGTGGCCCGGGCCGCCGTGGCGCAGCCCTCGGTCACGCTGGTCAAAGACCCTTCGGACGCCGCGGCGTCGCGGACGGATGCCCCCGCCGCGTCGACCGCCGCCGACGACGCGGCGTTCGCCCGCTGGTTCGCGCGGACGGACATCACCGACGACTGGCGCGACCTGGTGCCGAACGTTCCCGCCACCGCGGCCTTCCAGGTCCTGGACGAAGCCCGCCGGCGGGCGCGGTTGTGGCTGGAGTTCGCCTCGGCGCTGGAGTCGCGCGCCCGGCCTGCCCAGGTACGACTCGGCGCCTGAGTGCCAGGCGGGCATCGTCGTCGACGGCGTCGGGCCCGGTCGAACGGGCGACTGCCGCCGCCCACAGGCGCGTTGGTGTTGACCCGGCGGAGGCCCGCACGCCGGTACCCGGCCAGCGCGGGTCGGGTGGGCGAGGAGCGGCATACGCCCAAGACAAGGAGGTGACGACGAGCGCGGCCCCGGCCCGCCGGGTGGGCGCGTCGGCCAGCCGCAAGGAGGACCGACGGCTGTCGACCGGCCCTGGCTGCCACGCCGGCGACCTGACGCTCCCGGGCATGCCGCGCGGCGCGTTTCCGCGTAGCCACGTCACCAGGACGCCCCTGGGACCCAGGACGTCCACCAGCTCCTCGTCGAAGCCGGGGTCGCCTGAACGACCCGGCGGCCTCGCGCGACCAGCGTGATCCACGACAGCCCAGGCCGCCCGCGCACGCGGGCGGCCGGATTCCAGCGACAACGGCAGGAAGTGACCTCGACATGGACCTGGGGTTCAGCGACGAGCAGGACATGCTCCGCAAGGTGGCGCGGGACTTCCTGGCGAAGGAGTGCCCCGAAGCACTGGTCGCCGCCATGGAGACCGACGCGTTGGGATATAGCCCCGACCTGTGGGCGAGGATGGCGGAACTCGGGTGGCAGGGCCTGGCGATCCCCGAACAGTACGGGGGCTCGGGACTCGGTATCCAGGACCTCGCGGTGCTGCTGGAGGAGTTCGGGCGTGCCCTGGTGCCGGGGCCGTTCCTATCGACCGTCGTGCACGTCGGCACGGCTCTGCTGCTCGGCGGCAGCGACGACCAGAAGCGCGAGTACCTGCCGCGGCTGGTCAGCGGCGAGCTCGTCGGCGGCGTCGCCTATCTGGAGGCCTCGGGCCAGCTGCGGCCGGAGGGTGTCCAGCTGGCGGCGACCCCCGACGGCGATGGCTACGTCCTCGACGGCACCAAGCTGTTCGTCGAGAACGCGGCCGCCGCGAACCTGCTGGTGGTAGCCGCCCGCACCGGTGGAGTGGGAGCCGACGGTCTGTCGCTGTTCCTCGTCGACCCGACGATCCCCGGCGTCGCGGTCACCCCGCTGGAGACGCTCGCCGGGGACAAGCAGGCCGAGGTGGCGCTGAGCGGTGTCCGCGTGCCCGCGTCGGCCCTGTTGGGCGGCGAGGGCCAAGGCGGGCAGGTGCTGGCTCGGGTCCAGCTCGCCGCGGCCGTGGCGGAGTGCGCCTATCTCGTCGGGCTCGTCGCCCAGGACCTGGACATCACCGTCGACTACGTCAAGCACCGGGAGCAGTTCGGCCGGCCGATCGGCGGCTTCCAGGCTGTGGCGCACAAGGCAGCGGACATGGTGATCGACGTGGACGCCTGCAGGTTCGTCATGTACCGCGCCGCGTGGGCGCTCGACGAGGATGAGCCGGACGCCGCCTTCCACGTGAGCGTGGCGAAGAGCTTCATCAGCGAGGCCAGCCTGCGGGTGGTCTCCCACGGCCAGCAGCTGCACGGCGGCATCGGGTTCACCCGAGAGTACAAGATCCACCGGTATTTCCTGCGGCAGAAGGCCGGGGAGCTGAGGTGGGGCGACGGCGACTTCCACCGGGCACGGGTCGCGGACGCGCTTGGCATCTAGGCCTGGTACCGCTCGCCTGGAACCTGCCCAGGCCTGGCCCCGTCGGCGCCCCAGCCAGAGGAGAAACCCGAAGATGACCTACCCGCCGATGCCGCGGCTCACGGGCCTTACCCGGTTCTTCTGGGAAGGCGCGGCGCGGCGCTCGCTACTTATCCTGCGGTGCCAGGAATGCGGATACTACACACACCCGCCACGCCCGGTATGTCGTAGCTGCCTTTCCATGGAACTCGCTCCCGAGGAGGTCTCCGGCCGAGGCGCGATCTACATGTACACGGTCGCGGTCACGGCCTTCCATCCGTTCTGGAAGGACAAGGTCCCCTACACCATCGCGGTCGTCGAGCTGGCCGAGCAGCCGGGCCTCGGCGTCACGACGAACATCGTCGACTGTCCCGAAAAGCTGCTGCGCGTGGGGCTCCCGGTCGAGGCCACATTCGTCGAGACGGCACCCGGACTGACGCTGCCCATGTTCAGGCCAGCCATCCGGGCCACCGGTCCGCGCGCCGCCAGCGAGGTCGTGGACCGGTCAGAAGACAGTGCGCGTCCGGCCGCCACGGCCGGCCGGTGAAGAACGGTCAGGAGGCAGAGCGCCAGTGACGAACGACCGCGTGGCGATCGTCGGGGTGGGGTACTCGACGACGGGCCGGCGCACCGGGCTCAGCTCGCGCCAGCTGGCCGTCCAGGCAGGCAAGGCCGCGCTCGAGGACGCCGGGATGACTCCCGCGGACGTGGACGGCGTGACGCTGTCCTGGGACGTCGCCGGACCGGAACCGGAGGGCCTGGAGCCCGTCAACTCGGACGACGCCGCCCACATGCTGGGCATCGACCCGCTGCACGTGAGCTCCTCGGGCGGCGGGATCGTCTTCGCGCACCCCGCGCGCGAGGCGATCGCCGCCGTCAGGTCGGGCCAGTGCCACACCGCCATCGCCTTCCGGGTGATCAACCAGCGGCTGAGCGTTCCGGACCTCATGTCCCAGGAGGCACCAGAGTCCGAGCTGGTGCCCGACCACTGGACCGACCCGCAGTTCGCCCGGCCGTTCGGCCAGGTCCTGCCCGTGCAGTGGCCCGGTGCCCTCACGGCGCAGCGCCACATGGATCTCTACGGCACGACGGAGGAACAGTTCGGAACGCATGTGATCAACCAGCGTCACAACGCCTCGCTGAATCCCGAGGCAATCCTGCGTGATCCGATGACACTGGACGACTACTTCGCGAGCCGGTATATCAGCAAGCCATTGCGCCTGTTCGACTGCGACTACCCGGTGGACTCGGGCTCGGCGGTCATCTTCACCACCGAAGAGCGCGCGCGTGACTTCCGCCAGAAGCCGGTGTTCGTCGACGCGGCGGCGTTCGCGCTCTCCTGGAAGCCGCGTACCGCGGGGCCGGAAAGCATGGTCTTCACCTGGAACTCGCCGGGCGCCACGGCAGAGCACCTCTGGAAGCAGACCGACCTGCGGCCGGGCGACGTCGACACCGTCCAGTTCTACGACGGCTTCACCATCTGGCCGATGATGTGGCTCGAGGCGCTCGGGTTCTGCGGTCCGGGCGAGTCGGGCCCGCTCATCCAGTCCGGCGCGACCCGGCTGGGCGGTTCGATCCCGCTCAACACCGACGGCGGGGCCTGCAACATGGGCCGCCGGCACGGCGCGAACTTCTGCATCGAGGCCGTGCGCCAGCTTCGCGGCCAGTGCGGTGACCGGCAGGTCCCCGACGCCAAGGTCGCGCTGTGGACCAACGCCTACTACTGGGCCTGCCTGCTCACCGCGGACTGACCGCCCTCCCGTTCCATGACCTGATTCCCCGCCCAAACCACCCGGAGCGGCTCTGTGAACCGCGCCGGCCAGCCGATGGAGGCGACTTGGCTACGTCGTCGTCGAGGCTCCTCCCGGAGCCGACTCCGGAGACCGCCCCCTTCTGGGAAGGCTGCCGGCGCCACGAGTTGCGTATCCAGCGATGCAACGACTGCGACCGGTTCTACTTCTACCCACGACCGTACTGTCCGCACTGCCTTTCCGACGACACAGAGTGGATGACCGTGTCTGGCGAGGGAATCCTGCGGACCTACGTGATCAACCATCGGCCCATGCCCGGTTTCGCGGGTGAGGCGCCCTATGTGACCGCGATCGTGGAGCTCGCCGAGGGGCCGCGACTGATGACCAACCTCGTCAACGTCGAGCCCGTGCCCGCGAACCTGCCGGTCGGACTGGCGGTGACAGTCGTCTTCGACGACGTCACCGACACCGTCACGCTGCCCCGGTTCCAGCCGAAAGACAGGCGGTGACGGTGCCGGTCGAGCTACGCGGCGCGGTCGCTGTCGTCGGCGCCGCCGAGACGGACCGGATCGGTGTCGTCCCGGACATGTCCGCGATCCAGCTGCACGCGAACGCGGCCCGCAACGCGCTGCGCGACGCGGGCCTGGACAAGGGCCAGATCGACGGTGTCGCCTCCGCAGGGATGTCCCCGGTCGCCGTCGCCGACTACCTGGGCATCGAACCGTCCTACGTCGACGGCACGTCGATCGGCGGCGGCTCGTTCATGCTCCACGTCGCGCACGCGGTCGCGGCGCTGACCGTCGGCTACTGCAACTACGTGCTCATCACCCACGGGGAGAGCGGCCGCTCCCGGCTCGGCGGGGAGGGCTGGGCGGGTCTGCCACCCACGTCAGCAGAGGGCCAGTTCGAGGTTCCCTACGGCGCGCTCGGCGCGGCGTCGACGTTCACGGTCCCGATCGTCGGGCACATGGCGAAGTACGGGACCACCGAGGAGCAGATCGCCTCGGTGGCGGTGGCGACCCGGGCCTGGGCCGCCCGCAACAGCCGGGCGATGAAACGCGCCCCGATCACCGTCGAGGACGTGCTGACCTCACGACTCGTCGCGTGGCCGATCCACCTGCTCGAATGCTGCCTGGTCACCGACGGCGGCGGCGCGCTCATCCTGACGACCGCGGAGCGGGCCCGCGACCTGTCCCGGCCGCCGGTCTACATCCTCGGCACCGGCGAAGGGGTCGAGAACGTCGGGATCTCCACGATGCGCGACCTCACCGACGCCCGCGCCTCCCGGCGCTCGGGCGAACGGGCGTTCCGCCTCGCCGGCCTCGGCCCCGCCGACGTCGACCACCTGATGCTCTACGACGCGTTCGCCCACACTCCGATGTTCGCGCTGGAGGCGTTGGGCTTCGTCAAACCGGGGGAGAGCGGCCCGTTCTTCGCGGAGGGCCGCTCGGCACCAGGCGGTGACCTACCGGTCAACACCAACGGCGGTGGTCTGTCCTACACCCACACCGGCCGCCTCGGAATGTTCGCGATGCAGGAGTCCGTGCGTCAACTGCGTGGCGAGGCGGAAGCCCAGGTGCCGGGGATCCGCACCAGCCTCGCCCACGGGATCGCGCACTTCTTCTCCGCCGCCGGAACCGTGATCATGTCGAACCAGCTATGACCGGCCGGCACGCCGCCGCGGCGGAGTTCCGGACGGCAGGGAGAGGCCATGGACTTTCGTTTCGCCCCTGAGCAGGAGGAGTTCCGCGCTCAGGTCCGCGCATTCGTGGAGAGCGAGCTCCCCGTCGAGTGGGAGCGGATCGACCCTGAGGGGGAACGCGCCTGGGAGATCACCTGCGAGTTCCAGCGCAAGCTGGCGGACAAGAAGTGGCTGGCGATGGCCTGGCCTCCCGCACTCGGCGGCCTCGGCGCCGACCTGCTGACCCAGCTGATCTACCACGAGACGATGGACTACTACCACGCGCCGGCGTTCACGATGGCCGTCGCCTGGGTCGGCCCGGCGGTCATGCTGTACGGCAACGAAGAGCAGAAGGCTCGCCTGCTTCCCCGGATGGCCACCGGCGAGGACGTCTACTGCACCCTCTACTCCGAGCCGGGCGCGGGCTCGGACCTGGCGGCGATGCAGACGAAGGCCGTGCTCGACGGCGACGACTACGTCATCACCGGCCAGAAGGTGTGGACGTCGGGGGCGCACCACGCGAACCTCGGCTGGCTCGCCGCCCGCACCGACCCGACGGCGAGCAAGCACCGGGGCCTGTCGACGTTCGTCGTCGACGTGGACTCGCCGGGCCTCACCGTCCGACCATTGATCAACATGGCTGGTCAGCACGCGTTCAACGAGGTCTTCTTCGACGGGGTGCGGGTACCGAAGGCCAACCTCATCGGCGAGCCAGGCCGCGGCTGGTACAACATCGCCACCGCCCTGGAGTTCGAGCGGTCCGGCATCGAGTGGATCGCCAAGGCCCGCCGCCGCCTCGACCAGATCATCGCCCACGTGCGCGAGCACCGGGACATTCTCGAGAACAACCCGCAACTGCGCTTCGAACTCGCGGACCGAGCCATTGAGGTCGAGGTCGGCACACTGCTGTGCTACCGGACGATCCATCTGGCCATCCAGGGCAAGGCGATGACCTACGAGGCCTCCGCGTCGAAGGTCTACAACTCCGAGCTCACCCAGCGGGTCGCCCAGACCGGAATGAAGGTCTTCGGCCCGTACGCCGGTCTCGGCCGCGACGACCCACGCTCGCCGCTGACGGGCCAGCTGACCCACAGCATCCAGAGCGGCTACCTGTGGACCTTCGCGAACACGATCGGCGCCGGGTCGAGCGAGATCCAGCGGAACATCATCGCCAGCCGTGGCCTCGGCCTGCCCCGGTAGTCCCGGCGTTCGGCGCGGCGACAGCCGCGCCGCGCGGCCGACCAGCGTCGCCGGGCGCCAGCACGCCTGGGCAACGGCACGGCTGAGGCAGCGCGGCGCAGACAAGGACGAGAAGGGATTGACGGTGCGATGGACCCGCTTCTGCAGGGTGTGAAGGTCATCGAGCTCGGCGAGTTCGTGTTCATACCCTCAGCGGCCGCCGTCCTTGCCGACTGGGGAGCCGACGTCATCAAAGTCGAGCACCCAGAACGGGGAGACACGCTGCGCGGCCACCTGAGCATCTTCGCGGCCCACGGCTACGACACCGGTGACTTCAACTACCTGGTCGAACAGGCCAACCGCGGCAAGCGCAGCATCGGCCTCGACCTGGCGCATCCCGAGGGGCGCGAGATCTTCTTGCGACTTGTCGCCGAGGCCGATGTCCTGCTGACGAGCCTGCTGGAGCCCTCCCGCGAGCGGCTGGGAATCACCTACGACGACCTGAAGGAGATCAATCCCCGGCTCATCTACGCGCGCGGCCACGGGCAGGGGCAGAGCGGGCCCGCCGCCTACCAGGGCGGCATCGACACCGTCGCCTTCTGGGCCCGCAGTGGCATGGGATACATGTTCAGCGACCCCGCGGACCCCAAGCTGCCCCAGCGCCAGGGATTCGGCGACCTGACCTGCGGCATGTTCCTGGCCGGCGGCATCGCGGCGGCGCTCTTTCGTCGGAGCCTGTCCGGTGAGGGCAGCCTCGTGGACGTGTCGCTGCTCGGCTCGGCGATGTGGATGCTCGCCCCCGACATCGTCGCCTCGGACTTCATGGGACGGCTGCCCGCGCCCCCCAGCTTCGGACACGTGCCGCCGAACCCCCTGAGCGCTCTGTACCGGACGGGTGACGGGCGCAGCCTGGTCCTGGGAATGCTCAAGTCGGACCAGTACTGGCCGGGCTTCTGCCACGCCCTCGGTCGGCCAGATCTCGCGGACCATCCCGACTACGACGCGTTCGACAAACGAACCGGCAACGCCGAGCTGTTCCGCATCATCACCGAGACCCTGCTGTCGGCGCCGCTCGCGCACTGGCGCGAACGGTTCGACGCGGCGAACTGCCTGTGGTCGGCCGTGCAGACGCCGCTGGAGGTGGGCGACGACCCGCAGTCGGTGGCCAACGGGTACCTCGTGGAACACCCCGGTCGCCCTGGCGCGCATCTCACGGCGAGCCCCGTCCAGTTCAACAACTCCAGGCTCCGACTCCGCGGCGGCGCGCCTGAGGTTGGTCAGCACACCGAGGAGATCCTGCTGGAGCTCGGCATGGACTGGCCCGAGATCGTGGCGCTGAAGGACAACGCCGTCGTCACATGAGGCCCGTCGCTGGCCAGGGCCGCGCGGCACACCGGGCACCTCCAGCTCGCGCTGCCTCGCCTCGACATTGACAACGACCGACGTGAGACAGGCTGGACGGCGACGATGACGACGGGTGACAGGACACGGGACCTCTATGCCGGGACCGTGCTGGACGATGAGCAGCGCGCGTTGCGCGACATGGTCGCGCGCCTCGCGGCGGAGCGTTACGCCCCGCACGCGCGCGACTGGGACCGCGAGCGCCGGCCGTTGGACGTGTCCGAGCGCAAGTTCCTCGCCGGCCTCGGCCTGCTCGGCCTCACCATCCCCACCCGATATGGCGGTGAGGGACGGCCGCTGCTCGAAGCGTTGATCGTGCTGGAGGAGCTGGCCAAGGCGAGCCCGATCGCCGCGTGGCCAGTGTTCGAGGCGTGTACGGGGCCGGCCCGGGTCATCGAACAGTTCGGCACCGACGAGCAGAAGGCCCGCCTGCTGCCGCCCGTCGTGGCCGGAGAGAAGACGATCGCCGTGTCCATCTCGGAGCCGGAGGCCGGTTCAGCGGCCACTGACATGACGACCTCGGGGCATGTCGAGGGCGACACCGTCGTCGTCAACGGCGTCAAGCGCTGGTGCTCGGGCGCGGGGCACTCCGAGCAGTACCTCGTCTACCTCCGGCTCGGCGAGGCGCGCGGCGGCAAGGCCATCGGCGCGGTGCTCGTCGACGGCGACACACCGGGCGTGAGCTTCGGTCCGCAGGAGAACCTGATGGGCTTCCGGGGTATCTGCTCGGCCGACATCTTCCTCGACGACGTCCGCGTCCCGCTCGCCAATCTCATCGTCCCGGCCGGCGGGTTCTCGAAACTATTCACCGCGTTCTCCATCGAGCGGCTGGGTAACACCACCATGTCGCTGGCGGTGGCCCAGACCGCCCTTGACCGTTCGGCCCGCTACGTGATCGAGCGTCGGCAGTTCGGCCACCAGGTCGCGGACTTCCAACTGGTCCAGGGAGCGATCGCGGACATGGTGATCCGAGTTGAGTCGGCGCGCATGCTCCTGTACGCGGCGGCGCGGGAGGCGGGAACGGGCGCGCCCAGCGCGCTCGCCGCGTCCGTGGCCAAGTGCGCCGCGAACGAGGCGGCACAGTTCGTCTCCGGCCTGGCCATCCAGCTGCACGGCGGGTACGGCTACTCGGAGGAGTACGAGATCGAGCGGCTCCACCGAGACTCCCACGGCTGGGCGCTCGCCGGCGGCACGCTGAACATCCAGAAGATTCGCATCGCCTCGGAATACCTCGGCATGCGTTTCGACCAGCGCCGGTAGCCGGGATCGCCTCCGGCCTCCTAAACCCGTGAACAGCGCGAAGGGAGCCGGCGGCGAGCATCAAATCTTGCATTCAATCCTGGATAACCATATTCTGGCGCCGTCGTGGCGAGCTCAACATGAGCATGGTGGCTCTGGTACGTACCGGAGGTGACCGCTGGGAGGCATGGCACCCGTTCTGCCGAGCACGGTCCCGGGCCGGATCCGTCCGCGAGCCCGCGGGGCCCGTAGCCGGCCAGCGCGACGCGCGGTCAGAAGCGCCGGGTCTGGATCTCTGGCGTGAAACGGGCCGACAGCGGCCGCCCTGACGGTGAGAAGAGTGGCGTGACGGACAGCACTGCCGAGATGAACGCGACCGCCAAGGCGACGAGCGCTCTTCGTGACATGGTCATGCGGCGCCGGCTCATGCCCGGCCAGCAACTGCGCCAGGAACAGCTCGCGGACCGGCTGAACTTGTCGAGGAGTCCGCTACGCGAGGCCCTGCGCATTCTTGAAACGGAGGGCCTGGTCCGCTATGTCGTCAACCAGGGCTACTTCGTGGCCGAGTTCGACGAGTCCGAGCTTCGGCAGATCTACCTGATGCGCCGGCTGCTGGAGACGGAACTGCTGCGCACGGCGCGCCGGCCGACTGAGGAGGACCTTGCCGCCCTTCGCGCCCACAACCAGGTCGTCGAGGCCGGCGGGACCGCTGGTTCCATCACCCAGATGCTGGTAGCGAACCGACGGTTCCACTTCGCGCTCCTCGGGCTCTCCCCACTGCGCCTGGTCCGCCGCGAGGTCGAGCGGCTGTGGCATCTGTCGGAGGCCTACCGGGCGGGCTACCTCTGGCTCCCCGAGACGCGCGCACGGATCGTCGCCGAGCACGCCATGATGATCGACGCGCTGGCCGCGTTCGACATCGACCGCTTGGTGCATACCGCCGAACAACACCGGAGCGCGTCCGAACAAACCGTTGTCGGTCTCTTCGCGGACGTGACCGGCGGTGACGGAGAGAGCGCATCCTGACCCTGGACACCTGGATGACCGCTTGCTACTGTAGATAGAGTCATCTATATAAATCTTGCCCGTGGGCGCGAACCCGTGAACCAGGGTCCAAGGCATGATTATCGTTTTCCTGGAATGGCGCGCCGGCCCAAGGCCTCGGGCTAGCGGAAGCTGGTTGGCGAACGTTGGCCGCAGGGCACGCGTGGGTGTTCACCTGGCCAAAGCGAGCAGGTGAACACCCGGCTCCCGAGAGAATGTGGCCTCTCGGCTGCGGTGGCGCGCCCCACCCGTTGGAGCGGGAATGGAGGAAAAGCGTCGCCGCTCGTGAGGATTGAACGCGAGTGCCAGAGGAACGGTGCGCCAGGGGCGAGTGAGCCGCCATTCACGGAGATATTCTCCCGCGCCTACTGAGTATTTCCCTTCGGGGTGCGCCCATATTCGTCGCCACCTCGGCCGCCGGCGTGGCCGGGCTGGCGGAGAAGGCTTACCCACCAGCCACGCTTGGAGGTCCCACATGACCGTGACGGAGACCGGGACGTCGACCGATGTACTGGCGGGCGTGAAGATCATCGACTGTGACGCCCACTGGACCGAGCCGCCGGACCTCTGGACCGCGCGTGCCCCGAAGTCGATGAAGGACCAGCTGCCGTACCAGACGGTCGTCGACGGCATGACCCTGTGGTTCATCAACGGGCAGTCCTGGGCCAGCACGGGCGGGAACACGATCGCCCGTGACCGACAGAAGGTCCTAGGCTCCCATGTGGTGCAGCCCTTCGAAGCCATCGATGCCTCGTCGTGGGACGTGCGTGAGCGGCTCGCGATCCTCGACGAGATGGGTGTCCACGCGCAGGTCCTCTACCCGAACGGTATCGGGTTCTCGTCGAACCACATCTTCGCCATCGAGGACCCGAAACTGCGCGAAACGGTCCTGACGATCTACAACGACTACATGGTCGAGGTGCAGCGGGCCTCGGGCGACCGCCTGTTTCCGCAGGTCATCCTGCCCATCTGGGACATGGACCTGACCGTCCGGGAGATGGCCAAGCGCATCGAGCAGGGGATCCGCGGTTTCACCCTCTCGGACAAACCTGAGCTGCTCGGCCTACCTGAGCTGCCGGAGACCTACTTCGACCCGATGTGGGATCTGTTCAACGAGAGCGGCACGGTGCCGAACTTCCACATTGGCTCGGGGTTCCGGCGCGAGGACGTCGAGGCCAGCCGGCAGGGGGTGGCCTTCCGGACGGCCAAGGCGGCACAGGCCGGCCCGCCCCCGACGGTCGCCCCGCCGTCCTGGCGCTGGTTCGGCCGGCAGCGCACACTCGCGGTGTCCGCCTGCCTGGCGCACGTCAGCAACATGCGCATCGTCGCCAACCTCTGCAACAGCGACCTGTTCGACCGCTACCCGAAACTGAAGATCGTGTCGGCCGAGAGCGGGATCGGCTGGGTGCCGTTCCTGCTCGAGGACATGGACTACCAGTACCACGAGATGGTCACCACGCCCGAGGAACTCGGGCTCGCGAAGCGGCTGCCGTCGGAGTACTTCCGTGACCACCTCTACGTGATGTTCTGGTTCGAGAAGTCGGCGCCCGCGAAGCTGATCGACGACATAGGTGTGAACAACGTGCTCGTCGAGACCGACGTGCCGCACCCAACCTGCCTCTACCCGAACACCCGCGAGCGGCTCGCCGACGCCGTGGCGACGCTCGACAGCCACTCCCGGCGTCGCATCCTGCAGGACAACGCCGCCGAACTCTACAAGATCCCACTCGGCTGAACCGGCCGCGCGGCGCGGAGCCCGGCGGCGCCTCGGCGCGCGCTGTGCGGCCGGTGCGTCGGCGACGCGACAAAACAAGCAAGGAGAAGCCCGCGGCCCGGGAGATCCCGGTCGCGCGACCGAGGACAGGAAATGGCTAGCCCCGTGGAATTCAAGCCCACGAACGACGCTCCCGAGAACGTCCAGATCTCCAAGGGCATGATGGTCGGCGGCGGTGGACCGGCCGCGTCCTACGCCGCGCCCATGAACGTCTCGACCACCGGCCTGCCACATATCGACGACGGGCTCTTCAGGACCGTCGACAAGATCCGTGAGCTGGGTCTCGAGCGGCACGCGATGGAACTCGAACTACTGGGCTACACGGTCGTCGAGCCGGAGAAGGTCGCACCCATCGACGTCACCGACCGCGCCCTCGAGCGTGTGCTGGGCATCGTGGAAAAGCGCCTCCCGCTGAAGTGCGACCTTGAGACCGGGTTCACCTCGACATCGCCGGACCTCAGCGCCGACGCCCCGAACCGGAGCCCGTTCGGCCTCACGCTCACCCACGTCCTCTTCGAGGACCGGGTGTTCGAGGAGGTCCTGCTGAACGAGACGCTGGAGGCGCTGACCAACATCTGCGTCGGCACGAACCCCGTCCTGTACACGTTCTCGCCGTTCGTCAAGGGAGCCGGCTCGCCTCCGCTGCCGCTGCACTGCGACCACCACATGCCGGCTCCCCACCCGGAGGCCGACTACCGCTGTACCGCGATCTGGCTGCTGACCGACTTCTCCGGCGACAACGGCGCCACGGTGCTGGTCCCAGGTAGCCACAGGCTGCGGCGTCAGCCGCTGCCCAGCGAGGGTGCCGACCGGCAGGTGCCGTTGCAGGCCCCACGGGGATCGCTTCTGGTGTTCCACGGGAGCACCTGGCACGGCGCGTTCGCCCGGACGTTGCCCGGGCTGCGGGTGAGCCTGCACATCCAGTTCTCCCGGCACTTCATGCACACCACCGAGGCGTTCCGTGGCAACGCGCCCCAAGAGGCCATCGACCGCAACCCCGAGCGGTTCCGCTGGCTGATGGGCGACTTCCTGCACTACGAGTACGGCCCCGGCGGCCCAGAACCGGCCCAGATGGGTCGCAACATCAAGTCCGGCGAGGCTCTCTACTAGGGCGCTCTGGCACCGACCTCTTGACGACTCCGCCCGGCCGCCCGAAAGGGACCCATGTCATCAGCAGTGAGCTTCGACGACCACGTGGCGATCGTGACAGGTGCAGGTGGCGGGCTGGGCCGCGGCTACGCGAAACTGCTCGCGGCGCGCGGCGCTCGCGTCGTCGTGAACGACCTGCGTAACGCCACCGCGGTCGTCGAGGAGATTTCGAGTCTGGGCGGCAAGGCGGTGGCCGACGAGCATGACATCTCCACCGAGGAGGGCGCCCGCGGCGTCGTACGGACCGCGGTCGAGGCCTTCGGTGCCCTCGACGCGGTGGTGAACAACGCGGGCGTCTTCCCGGCATGCCCGTTTCTGGAGATGACCTGGGAGATCTTCGACCTGATGCAGCGAGTGCACACCTACGGGCCGTATTTCACCACAAGGTATGCCTGGCCGCATCTGGTCGAGAGCGGGCACGGCCGAGTCGTGATGGTGTCGGCAAAGGCCACCCTGTGGGGAGAAACCAGGCATCTGACCCACTACGGCGCCGCCAAGGGGGCCGTGCTGGGAATGACACGGCAGCTCGCCATGGAGGGCGCCGAGCACGGCATCTGCGTCAACGCCGTCCTCCCGTCGGCGCTGACGAGCGTCGAGCACCCACGTGCCCGCGAGCTGGCCCGACGGGTCGGCGCGGACCCGGCTGACCGGGAGCAGGTCGTCGAACGTTCCACGGCGCTGGCCGCCGCCGTGGTCGCCTGGTTGTGCCACCCGGACTGCGCCGCCAACGGCGAGTTCATCAGAGCGCAGGTCGGCGAGGTGCGCCAGGTCTCGTTCTCCATGACCCACGGGATCAACGATCCCGGCCTCACGGTCGAGGCCGTGCGTGACGGCTTCGACGCGATCCTCGACCCGACGGGCGCCGCCGTGTTGGCCCCGCTGTGGAGGAACCAGGCGCCCCTCTGATCGGACGTGCGGGCAACCGCACGCTATGCCGCCGGAAGCGAGAAGGGACAAGGACGTCACAGCATGAGTACGGCAGCCTTCCAGGGCAACGACGTGGCCGGGGTAGCCGACGTCGAACGGCGCCGGTGTGAGGCGTGGTCCGGCGAGGATCTTTCACCGCTGGAGGAGCTCCTCGACGAGGAGCTCTGGTACGTGCATACCAACGGACGCAGGGACAGTAAGAGGTCGCTGATCGACCTGCTCAAGGTCGGGACGCGGACGGCGCAGCGGGATTCCCTCGAGATTCAGGTCTACGGGGATGTCGCCGTCACGACCGGCGGGCTCGTGATCGCCGTACCCTCCGCGGACGGCACGGCGTCGCAGACCTTCGTCTCCGACGTTCTCCAGGTCTGGCGCCGTCGGGATGGAGAATGGCGGCTCATCGCCCAGCAGAGCACTCCCAGGGCCGCATAGGGAACGCAGGGCGCAGATAAGTGCCACAGGTTCGAAAGGCCGCGATTCGGCCGGCCCGCTGCACGACTGTCCGTTGTGTGTTTACATCTCCGGGATGATGTCATGGACGAGCTGAGATTTGACGGCCGTGTCGCCGTGGTGACCGGCGCGGGCCGGGGCATCGGCCGCTGCCACGCGCTACTGCTGGCGGCCCGCGGGGCCAAGGTCGTCGTTGCCGACTACGGTGGCCAGATCGACGGCGGCGGCGCATCCGCGGCGCCCGCCGAGCTGGTCGTGAAGGAGATCGCGGCGGCCGGCGGCGACGCGGTCGCCAGCTTCGCCTCGGTCGCCGAGGAGGACGGTGCCGCGGCGATCGTCCAGACCGCCCTCGACGCGTTCGGCCGGCTCGACATCGTCATCAACAACGCGGGCATCAGCGACAAGGCGCCCTTCATGGACCTGCCCAGCGAGAAGTTCCGGCGCATGGTCGACGTGCATTTCCTCGGGACGCTGTATGTGACAAAGGCAGCGTGGCCGCACCTGGTCGACGCCGGCGCGGGCCGGGTCGTCAACACCACATCCGAGGCGGTGCTCGGCACGCTACCGCAGCTGACCAGCTACGCCTCGGCGAAGGGCGCGGTACTCGCTCTCACCAAGAGCCTCGCGGGTGAGGCCGCGGGAACGGGCATCCGCGTCAACGCGGTCGCGCCGCGGGCCAGGACCCGGATGTCGGAGGGCGGCAAGGAGGCCTACCCGGCGGGCAGTGAGCTGCGCAGGCGCGTCGAGGCACACCTCGCGCGGCTGGATCCGGAGCTCATCTCACCAGCGGCGGCCTACCTCGCTCACGAATCTTGCCGGATCAACGGCGAGGCGCTTGTCGTCGGGGGAGGGGCGGTCCATCGCCTCACCCTCGCCGTCAGCAAGGGCATTGCCCGCGACGGACTCACCGTCGAGGACGTGGCCGCGGGACTCGACGAGATCCTGGACATGACGGACGCGACCATCCCCACCGCCGGCAGGTCCTGACGACTGCCCGGCGCCCAGCCTGGGCCGACCGGCGCGGGCTTTCCCGGTGTCACCAGCCGAAGCAGCTGTCGGGCGGCACGGGTCCGAGGACCGGAACGCGGCGCCCGGCCGCCGCCGTGCCCTGTCACGGCGGTGGCCGGGTGATGAACCGGCCTGGAGCCAGCCGCCATCACGCGCCTGTTCGTACCGGTTCGTGCACCGGCGACACGGGCTCCAGTAAATCGAAGAGGTGCCAGCGAGATGCCATATCCTGTGCCCGTCCCGGACGAGCTGAGCAGGCCGTTCTGGGATGCGGTCAATGAACGCCGTCTCGTTCTTCAGTACTGCGCGGAGTGCGAGCGCCTGCAGTACCCGCCACAGCATTCCTGCGCCAAGTGCGGATCATCAGACCGTCTGGGCTGGCGTGAGGTAGAGGGCACTGGGCATATCCGCACCTATATTGTCAGCCACGACACCCGGATCGCTCTCAAGCAGCCGGACCAGCCTTTCAATGTGGCGGTCGTGACGCTGGACACGGATCCGGGAATCACCTTCCTGTCGAACCTGCCCGGCACTCCCGTCGACGAGGTGCCGGTGGGCGCCGCGGTCGAGCTCACGTTCGTCGAGGCGGAGCCGGGAACGCTGATCCACGAATGGAGGGTCACCCGGTGAGCGATGTCTCCGCAGACGGCGCGACACCGACTCGGTGGCACCGAGACAAGCCGGGACTCGGTGTCTGGGAGCATCGGGGCAGGGTCGCGATCGCGGGCCTCGGGCACTCGCCCGTCGACCGGCGCTGGGACGGCCAGTCACTGGACCGTACGCTGGGCGCCTTCGCCGCGTTCGCCGCCACCGAGGCGCTCGAGGACGCGGGCCTGTCGTTGGACGACGTCGACGGGGTGGTGACCTGCCCTGGACCGACCGGAGACCCCTGGGCACCGCGGCCGTATCCCGGTCCGCCCTATGACTCCGAGGACGGCCTGACCACAGTCACCGCCGAGTGGCTGACGAGGCGGCTGGGGCTGCCCAATGTCGACTACTCGGTGAACATCCGCGAGGGCTACTACCTCAGCGGGCACGCCCTCGGGTTCGCCGCCCAAGCCGTCGGCGACGGCCGCTGCAACACCTGCCTGGTGGTGTACCCGATGGGCAACCTCCCCGGGCGCTACCAGCACTCCGGGGAGATGGCGCTGGACCGGGCCGAGGGGCCGCAGCAGTGGATGATGCCCTGGGGCTACTACCTGAGCGCCGGCACCCGCCTCACCCTGGTCTACCGCGAGTACTGCCGCAAGTACGGCAAGAGCGAGGACGGCCTCGCCCCGCTCGCGACTACCCTGCGCCGTAACGGGCTGATGGTCCCCTGGGGGTTCTACGCCAACTCCGAGCCCCAGGAGATCACCGAACAGGACTACCTCGAGTCCCGGTACATCCACAAACCGCTGCGCATGCTGGACTGCGACCGGCCGATGAACGGCGTCGGCGCGTACCTTGTCACGACAGCCGACCGTGCCCAGGACCTGCGCCAGCCGCCGGTCTACGTCCTCAATCACGTCCAGGTGTTCGGCAAGGCGCGAGGCCAAATTCCCAGCCTGGACGAGGTCGAGTCCTGGACGCGCCTGCAGGCGGAGATGATGTGGGAGGGCTCAGGGCTGGGCCCCGGCGACGTCGACATCTTCAACGCCTACGACGGGTTTCTCACCCTTCCGCAGTTCACTGTCGAGGCCTTCGAATGGCACGGTGTGAAGCGCGGCGAGGCGTTCGACTTCTACGCCGGTGACATCTCGGTCCATGGGCCGCACCCGTTTCTCTCCGGCGGCGGCAACCTCGGCTGCGGGCGGACGCGTACGGCACACCACCACGACAGCGTCGAGCAACTGCGAGGCCAGGCCGGTGCCCGCCAGGTCACCGTGCGCGCCGACGTCGCCTACACCGGCTCGGGGGCACCGGACCTCGCCGGCGGCCTGCTGCTCTCGAAGCACCCCGGCTGAAGCCTCCTGGCCAAGGCCGGCGGCGACGCGGCGGACGGCCGCACGGGGCGGCCTGGCCGGGGGCGCCGGACCATCGCGGCGAGTGAAGGAAACGGTCGACCATGAACACATCACGCACACGTTCGCCGCTCGCTGACCTGAAGGTGCTGGAGCTGGCATCGGGCACCGCCGGGCCGATGGCCGGCATGATGTTCGCCGACTACGGGGCCGAGGTGGTGAAGGTCGAGCCGCCCACGGGGGACTGGGCCCGCGGCACGCGTGGCTTCCAGATGTGGAACCGCGGGAAGCGGAGTGTGGTGCTGGACCTGGCGAGTTCGGCCGCCGATCGCGAGGCGTTGCGAGCGCTCGTCCGGCGAAGTGATGTCGTGCTGACCAACTACCGGCCGGGGGTGGCCGAGCAGCTTGGCGTCGGCGAGGCAGAGGTCAGACGGCTCAATCCCACGGCCGTGTGCTGCGCGATCTCCGGGTTCGGCCCGTTGGTCGAATGCGCGGGTCTACGGGCCTACGAGGGCATCGTCGCGGCGAAGGCCGGGAAGATGGTCGGACTGGACGCGCTCAGCGGCGCGGCCCCGGACTTCGCCGGTGGCCGGCCGATCTACTCGGCCGCACCGGTCGCCGGGTTCGCCGCGGGCCAGCTGGCCTTCCAGGGCATCGTCGCGGCCCTGCTGGAACGGGCCAGGACCGGCCGCGGCAGATATGTCGAAACGAGCCTCCTGCAGGGCGCGATCACCGCGACGATGCGCCAGGATCTCCGGCGCGCGGAGCTGGAAGGCCCGGTGAACGGACGCGCCGCGGCCTCGGGCGCGCCGGGTGGACCGTCCGTCCAGCTGCGTGGGATCGCGCTCACCTTCCTCACCGCGCGGTGCGCCGACGGCGGGTGGATCCAGATGTGTGCCCGACAGGACCATCACTTCAGGAGCTGGATGCGGGCGCTGGGCCTCGACTGGGTCCTGACCGACCCCCGGTACGTCGACGGCCCGCTGGCGTTCAGGACCCTGCGGGACATCGAGGACCTGGAGCGCGTCATCCGCAAGCGGATGAGCGAGTGTACCCAGGCGGAGTGGATGAGCCTGTTCATCGAGCACGACGTCGGTTCCGACCCGTTCCTCGATTTCGACGGCTTCCTCGCCCATCCCCAGCTGACCGCCAACGAGCGGGTTGTCGAGGTCGCCGACCGCGAGCTCGGTCCGGTGCGGCAGCTCGGTCCGCTCGTCAACGTGAACGGGGCGGGCGTCGGTGTCGAGCGTGGCGCGCCACTGCTCGGCGAGCACACAGCGGAGGTTCTCGACGAGGCCCGCGCCGTGCGCGGCGCGGGCGGCGACCAGGTCGCAGGCCAACCCCAGATACCGGCCGAAAGGACGGGCGGGCCGCTGGCGGGCATCGTCGTCGTAGAGCTCGCCACCTACCTCGCCGGCCCGCTGGGCGGCACGCTGCTGGCCGAGATGGGCGCCCGCGTCATCAAGGTCGAACCGATGGAAGGAGACGCGTTCCGCCGTCTTGGCCTCCAGTTCGTCCACCTGCAGCACGGCAAGGAAAGTATCGCGCTCAACCTCAAGTCGTCGGGCGGCAAGGAGGTCCTGCGCCGGCTGGTGCGAGAGGCGGACGTCTTCTTCCACAACTTCCGTGGAGGTCCCGTCGAGCGGCTTGGCTGCGACTTCGTCTCGATCAGCGCGATCAACCCACGGATCGTGTACGTGAACGCCGCCGCCTATGGCTCACGCGGCCCGGAGGCCAACAGGACCGCGTTCCATTCGACGCCGAACGCCCTGTCCGGCGGCGGGATCCTGCAGGCTGGCCGGGGCAACGTCCCGGTGGACGACTCGTACCCGGACCCGTGCTCCGGTATCGCGGTCGCCTCCGCCATTCTCCTCGGGCTGTTCGGCCGTGGACGGTCGGGGCGAGCCCAGCACCTGGAGACGACCATGCTGGCCAGCACCGGCTATGTCCACTCGTCGGACCTGGTGTCCTACGAGGGAGCGCCTTCGCGCCTTGAGGTCGATCCGGAGCAGCAAGGCCTGCACGCGCTTTATCGCCTGTACGAGTGCTCGTCCGGCTGGCTGTTCGCCGCGGTCGTCGGAGACGCGGAATGGCGCCGATTCGCGAGGGCCCTCGGGCATGGCGAGTGGTGCGAGGACCCCAGGTTCGCCGATGCCGCGGCGAGGCTGTCCGCCGACGCGGACCTTGCCGCGCTGGTCGCTCCGGTGCTGCAGGAACGGACGGCTAAGGAGTGGGCGGCGGCGCTGGCCGCGGTGGACGTCGCCGCGGTCCAGGCCGACGAGCGCGGCTTCGAGGAGTTCCTCATCCACAGTGGCCTCGTCAGCGCGGACGAACACCCGGAGCATGGGAAGTACTGGCGGCTGCCGCCTCGGGTGACATTCGACGGCGTCGGACCTGACCGTCGGCCCGCGACCGCGCTGGGCGAGTCGACCGTGGCCGTCCTCGAGGAACTCGGGTACGGCCCGCAGGAGATCGCGGCGCTGTGCGCCGAGCGCGCCGTCTTGGCCGACGGTCCCAAGGCCAGAGGCTGAGCGCGGGTACAGGCCCGAGTTGTTGTGACCCGGTGGGGCGCCCACTGGCCGCCTCACCGGACTCCGGGGCACCCGGCGGCGACGCGCCGCCGGGCGCTGTGGCACCTCGTGAAGGAGGACGTCGATGGGTGCTCGTCTGCGGCACATCGCGATCGGATGCGAGGACCCGAAGGGCATCGGCCAGTTCTACGCCGAGATGCTCGACCTCGAACTGCTGGTCCACTCGGAGAACCTGTCGGTCCTCACTGATGGCACGATGAATATCGTTCTGGTCCGCGGCGAGCTGTTCGAGCCAGCCGCCGTGCGCCAGCCCGGCCTTGTGGGATTCCATCACATCGGCTTCCACGTCGAGTCCCGCGCCGAAGTAGAGGCTCGCCTGGTCGCCCGGGGCGCCACCAAAGTCGAGGAAGACGAGGTGCCAGCGGACAAGGAGGACGCGCCGGGGGCGTCGTTCGAGGCCAAGTGGCTCTCGCCGGATGGCCTCATCTTCGACCTGTCCGAGCAGGGCTGGCCGACGACGAAGGAAGCCCTATAGGCCCGCGCCTGGCCCGGAGCCGCACGGGGCCACCACCGCGCAAGGAACAAGACCCGGCCCGGACGAGGCCGGCCGGGAGTCCAGACACACAGAAACACGAGCACGTGATGAGGGCCGCCAGCGCCGCTGGCGGCCCTCATCACGTGCCGGTGCCTCTCCGCGCCCGCCCTCGGGCGGACCCGCGCCGCGGGCCCGCCCGGCGCGGGTCAGCCGCGGTAGCGCTCGGGGGTGTCCTCCAGGATGACGGTCTTCGTCTCCAGGTAGGGCAACAGGCCCTCACGGCCGCCCTCGCGGCCGACACCCGACTGCTTGAACCCGCCGAAGGCGATGCCGAAGTCGACCCGCAGGGCGTTGTGGCCGACGGTGCCGCAGCGCAGCCGTCCCGCGATCGCACGGGCGCGGTCCACATCGTGCGTGAACACCGAGGCATTGAGCCCGTAGACGGTGTCGTTGGCGATCCGAACCGCGTCAGCCTCGCCCGCGGCCGGAATGACGCTCAGCACCGGCCCAAAGATCTCCTCCTGGGCGATGGTCGACGAGTTGTCCACGCCGGCGAACACGGTGGGCTCGATGAAGTAGCCCCGGTCGAGGTGAGCGGGCCGCCGGCCGCCAGCGACGAGCCGCCCGCCCTCGGTGATGCCCTTCGCGATGTAGTCCTCGACCCGGTCCCGCTGGCGCTCCATGGCCAATGGCCCCATCTGGGACTCCCGGTCGAACGCGTTGCCGACACGCTTGGCGGCGAAGGCATCGACCAGCGCGTCGACGAACTCGTCATGACGTTCCTGGACGACGACGAGGCGAGTCAGCGACGCGCACGTCTGCCCAGTCACCAGACACTCGGACGCGGCGATCGTCGCCGCCGCCGCGCCGAGGTCCGCGTCGTCGAGGATCACGGCGGCCGACTTGCCGCCCAGCTCGAGGGTGAACCGACCGACCCGCTCGCCCATGATCGCGCCGATCCGCCGGCCGGCCGCGGTCGACCCCGTGAAAGCGATCTTGTCGACGCGGTGGTCGCGCACGAGGAGCTCGGACACCTCGCGCCCCGCGGTCAGCACGTTGAGCACCCCAGGTGGCAGCCCGACCGCCTCGGCCACCTCGGCCAGGACGTACGGCTCGCCCGGCGCCTCCGGGGCGGCCTTCAGCACCACCGCACAGCCGGCAAGCAGCGCCGGCGCGAGCTTGTTGAGCGACAGCTCCAAGGGCAGATTCCACGGCACGATCGCCCCGACGACGCCCACCGGCTCCCGGATGAGCAGCCCGAACCTCCCGCCGGCCGTAGGTGTGGCCGGCTCCTCCCAGGAGTAGTCGGCGGCCAGGTCCGCGTAGCGCTCCAGGGTGGCCGCCCCGATGTCCGCGCTGTGGCGGGCCAGGCGGAACAACGCGCCGGACTCGCGCGGCCAGAGGTCGGCGACCACGGCCGACCGGGTCCGCAGCTCAGCGGCCATGGCGCGCAGGTACTCGGCCCTGCGCTGGTGGGTGAGTAGCGGCCACGGCCCGTCGTCGAAGGCGCGCCGCGCCGCCGTGACCGCGCGGTCCAGGTCTGCCGCGCGCGCCTCGGCGACCCGGAGGAAGACCTCCTCGGTGTTGGAGTCGACCACGTCCAGCAGCGCGCCGGACGAGGGCGCGACCCAAGTGCCGTCGATGAAGAACCGGTCAGGGTGCCGCAGCTGGGCCTCGCTGGCCAGCGTCATCTGTGTCTCCCTTCGCTGGTGGGGGCATGGACCGGTGTCAGTGCTCGAGGCCGAAGTGCATGCGCCGGTAGGGCGCGCTGATGACGTTGCGCGAGATGCGGCAGTCGATGAGCATCGGCCCGGTCCCGGCGAGGAACTCGTCGACCAGGGGCCCGAGCTCCTTCGCGTCGGTGATGACCGCGCCCGGGCAGCCAAAGGCCCGGGCGACGGCGGCGATGTCCGTCGGCGGGTTCGCGCCCAGGTCGGGCTCGAAGCCCTTGGCGCGCAGCTTGTGGAACTCGGCTCCGTACGCCTGGTCGTTGAGGATGAGCGCGAGCACCCGCGTCCCGCGCCGCGCGAGGCCCTCCAGCTCGCCGGCGTTCATCAGGAGGCTGCCGTCGCCCTCGACGAGCACGACCGGCCGGTCGGGTCGAGCGGCGGCGGCCCCGAGCGCGAGCGGCAGGCCCTGGCCGATGGCGCCGAAGTGGTAGCCGAACAACTGGGGCTCGTAGCGCCGCGCCATGTGCATGATCGGAAAGGCCCAGAAATGGCCGCCGCCGATGACCAGCCCGGCAACCTCGGGCAGGCGCCGTTCCAGTTCCTCGCACACCTCGCGCGGGTCGGCCGTGCCCGGCTCGAGCTCGGGGGTGGACGCGTCGATGGGCCGGTCGCGAATCATCCGGGCGACCTCGGGGGTGCGGTAGCCGGTCCTCGGCGGGTCGCCGCGCAGCGCCTCCAGCAGCTTCTCGGCGCCGACGCGCGCGTCCGCGAGCAGGTACACGTCCGCCGACCTGCCCGTCGACATCGTGACCTGGGACGCGACGTCCACCTGGATGACGGCCGCGTTCGGGAACAGGTAGCCGCCCTCGGTGGTGAAGTAGTTCAGGCTCGCGCCGACGGCGACGACGCAGTCGGCCTCGGCGAGCAGCTCGCCCGCGACCGGTGAGGAGAACAGCCCGGCGACGCCGATGTTGAACGGGTCGGGGTGGAACAGGCCGCGCGCGGGCAGCGTGACGGCCAGCAGCGCGCCCGCGCGCTCGGCGAGCGCCCGCAGGGCGTCCGCGGCGCCGGCCGCGACCGCGCCCTCGCCGGCGAGGACGACGGGCCGCTCGGCAGCGCGCAGTCGCTCGACCGCCGCGCGCAGGACCAACTCGTCCGGCCAGGGGCGTTGCCTGGGGGTCAGGCCGACCGTCGACGGCTCGTAGGCGTAGTCCCATGGGTAGTCGCTGTTCTGGATGTCGATGTCGACGTCCAGCACGACCGGGATACTGCCGGTGCGCGCGGTCCGGAATGCGGACCGGACCGCGTCGAGCACGGCGTCCGGGCTGCCCACCGTCTGGTAGGCCGCGCCGGCGAGCTTCGCGACGCCGTGGTGGTCGAAGCGCTGGAGGTTGGTCGAGTCGTCCCTCGAGGGCGCCCCGGTGACCAGCACGATCGGCGCGCGCGAGCGGACGGCACTGGTGAGCGAGAGCAGGGCGTTGGCAAGGCCGGGCCCGCAGGTGACCGAGCAGACGGCGGGCGTGCCGCTGGCGCGTGCGTATCCTTCGGCCTCGGCGACGGTCGCGCTCTCGTGCCGGCTCTGGCGGATGTCGGCGAGGCCGAGGGCGCGCAGCGACGCCACCAGTTCCATGTTCGCGTCACCCAGCAGCGAGAACGCGGTCCGGGTGCCCTCGTCGAGGATCGCGCGGGCGACGGCTTCGTAAACCTTCATGAACGGTCCTTTCGGCGGGCGGGCCGCGTCACGAGGCCGCGCAGCCGGGTGAGCCCGGAGCGCAGCATGTCGAGGAAGGTTGAAAAGAGGAGCCGCAGGCCGCTCACCGGAGCGGCGGCGGGCGGCCTTGACAGCGGGGGAGCCTGGTCGTCGGCTTGGCCATCCGGTTCGTCCGCCGCCTGGACGGCGTTCTCGATGTATGCGGACAGATTGGCGGAGAAGTCCGCCACCATTCTGCGGGCCAGGTGGGCGCCGCCGGTTCTGGCGAACGGCGCGAGCGGCCCGGCGACCTCGATCGTCCCGGTGAGGGAAACTGACGTCCCGAATCCCTCCCGGGGTGTCACGGTGAAACGGGTGTTTGCCTTCGCGCGCGTCCGGCCCTGGCTGTCGGCGCCGTGCGCGGCGATGCTGCCCTGGCGCTCGACCTCGTCGAAGCTTGGCGTGACTTCACCACTGAAGGCGACTACGGTAGGACCGAGCTTCACCTTCAGCGCACCCAGCAACGACCCATCCGCGCGTTCCTCGACGATCTCGGCGCCGGGCATGCAACGTACAACGACCGTTGGGTCGGTCAGCAGCCTCCAGGCGGCCTCCGGCGGTGATTGCACCGGGAACGTTTCGTCGATCGAAACGGTCGCAACCTGCATCTGAACGTCCTTTTGAATGAATGGTCGCGGCACTTGCGTGCGACCTGACGAATTGATACTATCCTGTATTGGAACGTCAAATCAAACCTTGCGGACAATGTCGTCGATGGCTATCCTCGCGGCAGTCGTAAATTTCTTCCGGCATATTCGTCGCCTATTCTTTCGTGCGCGCCGGCAAGATTATGAAGAACCGGAGGTCAGGTGACCACAACGTCTCCCGACGTGAGTTCGGCGCTCACCGCCACCCTGGTGAGCCAGGGCGTCACCGCGGTGTTCGGAAACCCCGGGACGACCGAGCTCCCCCTGGTCGGCGCGATCGGCCGCACACCCGGGCTGTCCTACTACCTGTGCCTCCACGAGAACGTCGCGACGGGCATGGCCGCGGGCTACGCGATCGCGACGGGCAAGGCCGGGGTCAGCCTGCTGCACGTCGCGCCGGGCATCGCCTGCGGGCTCGGCAACATCTACAACGCGTTCCGCAACCGGACGCCCCTGGTGGTGCTGTCAGGTCAGCAGGACCGGCGCCACCAACTGCTCAACCCGGTGCTGTACGGCGACCTCGTCAACCTGATGCGGCCGGTGACCAAGTGGGCGTGGGAGACCCAGACCGCCGAGGAGGTACCGGTGGCGGTGGGCCGGGCGATCCGCGAGGCGCTGTCCCCGGCGCAGGCACCCACGTTCGTGAGCATTCCGCTCGACCTGCAGACAGCCGTCCTGCCTGAGGGACTGCCCGAGCCCGGCGCGCTATCAGTCCCCGCCCTGGGCACGGCGTCGGCGTCGGCGATCGAGGCCGCGGTCGCGATGCTGCACGCCGCGTCGAGCCCCGCGATCATCGCGGGCGACGTCGTCGGGGCCGGGCGGGCGGTCGACGAACTTCGGGCACTCGCCAACGGCCTGGCTGCGGCCGTCTACTGGGAGCCGGTGTCGACGTACGCGAACTACCCGACGTCGGATCCGATGTCCCAGGGGATCATGTTCCCGAACGCGAAGAACTTCGAGGAGGTCTTCGCGAGGCACGACGTCGTGCTGGCCTGCGGCCTCGGCCTGCGTGCCCCGGCCGTCTACGGTGGCACCAGTTGGTCCACCGCGGGGCACCGCGTCATCGTGCTGACCGACGACAGCGCGCAGGGGCCCGGCGTCGACGTGGACCTGACCCTGCTGGGTGACGTGGCGGCGACACTGTCCGCGCTGGCCGCCGTGTCCGAGCGGAACCGCACCCCGGCGCTCGCCGAGACGATCGCCGAACGCCACGGCACACTGGTCGAGAAGCACAGGGCCGCGCGTGAACGGGTCCTCGCGTCGGCGGCGAAGCGCGCGCTGGACGTGCCGATCAACACCGCGGCGCTGATGACCGCTCTCTATGAGAAGCTGCCGGACAACGCGACCATCGTCGACGAGTCGTTGTCGAACTCGGCCTGGGTGCAGATGGCCGGCCAGTTCACCGACGAGCTCGGCTATCTCGGCGGCACCAAGGGCGGCGGCATCGGCTTCGGCCTCCCGGAGGCGGTCGGCGCGGCCATCGGCCGCCCGGACCGTGCCGTGGTCGCCATCATCGGTGACGGGTCGTCGCTGCATTCGATCCAGGCACTGTGGACGGCCGCGCGCTACCAGGTCCCGATCGTCGTGTGCGTCCTCAACAACGCGAGCTACCGGATCCTCAAGGGCGGCATGATGACCGTCGCCGGGGTTGGCGCCGAGGAGGTCGAGAAGGTTCCGGGCATGAACATCACTAACCCGGAGGTCGACTTCGTCGGCCTCGGCCGGTCCTTCGGTGTCGACGGCGTCCGCGTCGACACCGTCGAGTCCGCGGTGGCCGCGGTTCTCGACGCGGTCGCGTCCCGTGAACCACGGCTCGTGGACATCCAGGTGGACCGGAGCATCCGCAAGATCTTCAGCTAGGGTGGCGTCGATCTGCCGACGGAACAAAATTGTGTGCTTTCCCGTCTCGACTCTCCCTCGAAACGGGCCGGTGGTTTCCGCGAAGGCCGGCGCAAGAGCTCAGTCATCCACCGCTCACGCTGGCGCGCGAGCGTGTTCTTCGGAGGTGTGCACACATGATTCTGCTGCGTTCCCTGCTTATTGTTCCCAGCCTTCAGCCAAAACTGCTGGAGAAGGCTGCCCGGTCGGCCGCGGACGGTCTGATGATCGAGCTGGAGGACGGTGTTCACCCTTCGCGGAAGGCGGAGGCGAGGACAGCGGTGGCGAAGTTCCTGCGGACCGCCGAGTTCGGCCAGAAGGAAGTCATGGTCCGAATCAACAGCGTCTACGGGTCCGAGGGCCAGGAGGACCTCCACGAACTGGTCGCCGCCGGCGTCCTGAACATCATGCTGGCGGAGGTCCGCGGGCCGCGGGACCTCGCGATCGCCGCCGACCTGCTGGAGCGTGCCGAGCACGCGAGCGGCCGGGAGATCAACTCGGTCGGCCTGTGGTCGATGGTCGAGACCGCCGCCGCCGTGCAGAACGTCGACGCCATCAGCAAGATGCCCCGGCTACGCGGCCTGGCCTTCGGCGGCGGCGACCTGTCCTGCGAGCTGCGGGTGCGCCGGATCGGGATCGGCGGCGACCGGGTGATCTGGGACTACCCGTTCGAGCACCTCTACGCCAAGGAGCGCGTGGTCGTCGCGGCGCGGGCCGCCGGCCTCAAGGTGATCGACACCGGCTGGGCGAACATGCACGACGAGGACGGCACGCGGCACTGCGCGCGGGCGTCGGCCCAGCTCGGCTTCGACGGCTCGTTCGTCATCAGCCCGCGGCAACTCCCGCCGGTCCACGGCGAGTTCACCCCGTCCGAGCGGGACATCGAGTGGGCGCGCAAGGTCGTCGCGGCCGACGAGGAGGCCCACGCGGTCGGCGAGACCGTCCGGGTGGTCGAGGGCCAGATGACCGACGGCCCCTTCGTCCGCAGCGCCTACCAGATCCTGGAGCGCGCGAAGGAGGCCGAGGCGCGTGCCGCGGCGCTGACCGAGCTCCAGCAGCGTGCCCTGGAACCGGCGAAGTGACCGGTTCTGTCTCCCAGGCCGTGGCCGCAATGGCCTTACCGAGCGAGGTGACCACCGATGCCGCCTGACTCCGCGGGTACCCCCGCCGACGAGCCACCGGTTCTGGTCGAGGATCGCGGCAGCGTCCGCTGGATCTGGTTCAACCGGCCCCGGGTGCACAACGCCCAGAACCTCGACCTGCTGGAGGCGCTGCAGCGCGCGCTCGACGACGTCGAGCGCAGCGAGACGGTGCGCGTCCTCGTGCTCGGCGGGAAGGGACGATCGTTCAGCGCCGGTCACGACCTCAAGCAGTCGGCCGAGAACCCGCGGTACCGGGCCAACCAGTCCACCGCCGAGCGCCGGTGGCGGCAGGAATGGCAGATGTTCGTGCGGCCCGTGGAAAGGATTCGGCAGCTGCCGATCCCGACCATCTGCCGCGCGCAGGGCTACTCGCTCGCCGCCGGCATGATGTTCGTCGAGGCCTGCGACCTGGTGGTCGCCACGCCGGACGCGGTCTTCGGATCGCCCATCCTCGGGCCGCTGGAGATCAACGACGCCGAGGTGCCGACGTTCGTCCGCAGCGTCGGCGTCCGTCGCGCGAAGTCCCTGCTCTGGCTGAACGAGCGGCTCGGCGCCGATGAGGCGCTCGCGCTCGGCCTCGTCAACTGGGTGGTGGACCACGACGAGCTGGACAGGCACATCGAGGTGATCGCCGAGCGCCTGGCGAAGGTCTCCCGGGAGACCCTCGAGCTATCCAAGCTGAGTTTCCAGTTCCTGGCCGCCCGGCAGGGATGGGACGACTTTGACAGGTATCACTTCCTGTCCCACCAGCTCAGTCACCACACCAGCCCCGCCCTGGACCTCTACCAGCAGCGACTGGACAGCTGACCCGCCCTGGGAAGGACGTGGACGGCGACAGGGCATGACGGCCTGATCCCGCTGATCTGGTGCCCGCCAGCGCTCGGCGGGCACCAGACGGCGCCGATGCCAACACCTGGTCGCCGCGACGGCGGCCTCGCGCCGACGCCCGACCCCTATTCCCTGGAGGTGGAACAACCACGATGCGGTGGCCTTGTCCGTCATGGGAGCACGAGGGCGGCCAGTTCTTGCCGCGGCCCGCGGGGGGCGGCTGATGACGACCCAGGCACGCTGGCCGTGCTCACCGGCAAACAGCGGGCGCCCGCTCCACGGCGTCAAGATCCTGGACCTGTCCCGCGTCCTGGCGGGGCCCTTCTGCACAATGATCCTCGCCGACCTGGGTGCCGACGTCGTCAAGGTCGAAGCTCCGGGAGGCGACGAAACCCGCCGCTGGGGGCCGCCCTTCTTCCAGGGCACGGCGGCGTACTACTTCGGGCCCAACCGGAACAAGTGGGGTGTCGTCGCCGACCTCGCCAGCCCGGCCGGCCGGGAACGGCTCGACGCCCTGCTGGTGGAAGCCGACGTCGTCGTGCACAACTTCACCGGCGAGATCGCGGCACGCCTTGGCGTGGAGTGGGAGCGGGTAGTCCGGATCAACCCGCGCATCGTCCACCTGACACTGTCCGGGTTCGGACCCGAGGAGCCGGAGCGCCGCGGCTACGACCTCATCGTGCAGGCTCTCGGCGGGATCATGGCGGTCACCGGTGAAGCGGACGGAGGCCCGGTAAAGGTCGGCGTCCCGATCGCGGATCTCACCGCCGGGCTGTACGCGGTCAGCGCCGTCACGGCGGCACTGTACGAACGCGACCGGACCGGTTCGGGCACCCCGATACACGTCTCGCTGTACGAGGCGATGCTGTCGTTGCTCTCGAACCAGGCGGCTGGCTGGTTTCTCGCGTCGGCCTCGGCGGAGCGCATGGGCACGGAGCACCCACACGTGGTGCCCTACGGGGTCTATCCGACCAGGACGAGCCCGATCGTGATCGCGGCTGGGACAGATGGCCAGTTCCGGGAGCTCTGCTCGGTGCTCGGGCGTCCCGAACTCGCCGCCGATGCGCGCTTCGGGTCGAACAGCGCGCGCGTCGCGCACCGGACCGAACTGCGCAAGGAGCTCGAGCAGGCCCTGGCCGAACGCGCGGCCAGCGAGTGGGCTGAGGTGCTGGATCGCCGTGGCGTACCGAACGGTGTCGTGCGCGCGGTGCCCGAGGCACTCACCGCGCCCGAGGCGCGGTCGGTGCGGACCGTGAGCCACCCCAATCTCGGTGACATCACGCTGGCAATGACGCCCATCCGGGTCGGCGGGCAGATTCTCGAGCCCTATATGGCGCCACCGACGCTGGGCGAGCACGACAGGGTCGTCTTCCCGGACTAGCCAGCAGAAAGGTGCCACAGCTGGGAGAGCCGGCCCAAACGACGTGGTGATCGGACGCGGCGCTTCCGCGGCGGACCACCGTGCGCGGCGCGCGGTCCAGGATGCCGCGGCCATCCGGAAATTCCACCGTCGGCGTCGCGCGTCGGCGAGAGAACACGAGACCATCAGGAGGCGCGACGTGACGGGCCAGACCAGCAGGCAGCAGGTGCTGGAGACGCTTCTCAGACCACGCGCCGTAGCGATAGTCGGCGCCGGTGACCAGCCGACGACGTTCAACGGCGCGCCGATCCACAACCTCCAGAGCTTCGGATACAGCGGCCAGATCTACCCGGTGAACCCAGGCCGAGCCGAGGTGCAGGGGATCGCCTGCCACCGATCAGTGCTGGACATCCCTGGACCGGTCGACACGGCCGTGGTGACGGTCCCGGCCCGGCTCGCCCTGCCGGTGCTCGAGGAGTGCGTCGAGAAGGGAATCCCGTCGGTCACACTGGTCTCCTCGGGATTCGGGGAAGGCGCGGCCGGAGAGCAGGGACAGGCCAGGGCCGCGGATCTGGAGGCCCTCATCGGTCGGAGCGGCCTTAGGGTGCTGGGGCCGAACACGGCCGGCCTGCTCAACCTGTTCGACTCGTATGTTCCGCGCGCGGCCCACAACCACCACGGCCCCGGCGAGGTCCGCCTCGGGCCGGTGGCCCTGGTCAGCCAGAGCGGCGCCTGCGGCAACACGCTTTTCAACCGCGCGCAGGCCAACGGCGTCGGCGTCGGTATCTCGGTCGCCACCGGCGACCAGGTCGACGTCGACGTCTGGGACCTCATCGAATACTTCCTGTCCGACTTCCGAATTTCCGTCATCATGGCCGTCATCGAGTCGTTCGGCTCCGTGGCCAAGGCCAGGGCGGTCGCGGCGGCCGCGCTGGCCCTGGGCAAGCCCATTGTGCTGCTCAAGGTCGGCCAGTCGACCGTCGGGCGCGCCGTGGTGCAGGCCCACTCAGGCGCGATCGCTGGTGACGCCGCCGCGCAGGCATCAGTACTGCGTGACCACGGCGTGATCACGGTCCAGGACCTCGACGAGCTGTGGGAGGTCGCGCGCCTGGTCGAGGTGTGGGGTCGGCCGCCCGCCGAGCCGCTGCGGCTGGGAGTCGTCTCCGTCTCAGGCGGCGAGGCCGCCCTGATCGCCGACCAGTGCGCCCGGGCCGACATCGCGCTCCCACCGGCGACCGACGCGTTCGCCGCGTTCGTGGACGAGACCTTCGAGTACGCGAAGGGGGCGAACCCGTTCGACCCGACCGGGGAGGTCGTCAGCAGGCCGACGCGGTTGCGGGAAGGCATCGCGGCGTTCGCCAGCAAGAACGACTTCAGCCACGTGCTCGTCGCGTCGCCGGTGTTCGGCCCCGAGCTCGCCGAGCGTTACTACGCGGAGCTCCCCGGGGCGCTCGCGAACCTGGACGCCAAAGCCGCCCTGTCCGCCTGGCCCGCTGGGCAGTTCACCCGCACGCAGGTAGCTCTGCTGTCCGCGACCGGTCATCCGGTGTTCCCCAACTCCGTGCGGGCAGTGCACGCCATGTCCCTGTACCAGGCCTATGGGCTGAGAGCACCGGAACTGCTGGCCAGCCTCGCGCGGCGCCGCCGGCCTCCGGAGGGCGCCACCAGCGCGGAGTTCGAGCCACTGTCGTATGCCGCGGCCCGGGAGCTTCTGGGCAAGCTCGGCCTGCCGTTCGTCGAGGCGCGGGCGTGCGCGTCGGCCCAGGAAGCCGCCGCGACCGTCCAGTCGCTCGGCGGTCGCGTGGCGCTCAAGGCAAATGTGCCCAGCGCGGTCCACAAAGCCGACCACGGCCTGATCGAGTTTCACAGCGGAGGTGACCCCGCGGTGGTGCTGGCGGCCTATGAGCGGATCGTCCGGGCCGGGCGGGAATGGGATGTGTCCTCGGTCGTGGTCGAGGGGTTCGCCTTCGGGCAGATCCAGCTGATCCTCGGCGCTCACCGGGACGCCGAGTTCGGCCCGTTGGTCCTGTTCGGCTCCGGCGGTGGCGCCGTCGAGTACCTCGACGACGTCGCGCTGGGGCTGGCCGACCTGACGGACACCGAGGCGGCCCGCCGGCTCGTCACAGGCACCAGGATCGGCGGCTACCTGCAGGTCAAGGCGCCCCAGATCGTCGCCGACCTCGCGCGGGCGTTGGAGTCCATCGCCCAGTTCATGGTGTCCAGCCCGGGCTGCCAGTCCATCGACGTGAACCCGTGCATCGTTGACATGACGACCCGCACTTGGTCCTGCGCCGACGCGCGGGTCGTCTAGTCGCGCCAGCTGTCGACGACGCCAACCGGCCGGCTGCGCCGCAACCGGCCGGCATCGCCGCCCACAACCATGAACTGGCTCGCTTCCTCGTGAGCACGGTCTCAGGAGGCCCCCGCCAGGCGCTCGCCACACCACTCGGTCGGGGAGGGCGCGCCCGGCGTCGTGTTGGGCACGACCTCGAATGCCGTGCCGGCCGCGTTCACCCGGGAGAAGATCAGGCAACTGAAAGGCTGCCCGACGTTCTTGTCGAACGTGAGTCGACCGGAAACCAGACCGCCCGCGTTGTAGTCCGTCACGGCGCGCAGGGCCTGGACGAATCCTTCCCTGGTCGGGCAGGGCCCGGCATCGGTCAGCCCGCGAACCAGGATGTCGGTGGCGATGTATGTCCCGTACGCCACGTCCTCGGACGGCGACTGCAGTTCCGGCGCGTGCCGTTGCGCGGCGTCCAGATATTCTCGCTGGGCAGGGACTTTCGCCTCGAACGGCACAAAAATAGAGAACGTCGTGAAACCGGCGACCGACGCGCCGTAGCGCTCGATGGTCTCCTTGCCGTACCCGGCGGCGGCGAGCACGACCCGGAAGGTGAGGCCCGCGGCGCGCGCGGCAGCGAGAATCTGGGGACCGTCGGCGGGAGGCAGGTCCAGCACGAGAACGTCGGCGTCGGACTCGCGCAGCTGCTCCGCGAAACGCGCCGGGTTGGTGATGGTCGAGTTGTACGCAAGCTGTGTGGTCGGGATCCGCGATGCGGCAAGACTCTGCCCGATCAGGGGCGTGAACCGCTGCGCGGCCACGACGGAGTCGGTGGAGACGATGACAGCCCGGCTCCCGCCCTGAGCCAGGACGTACCGGCCGAAGACATCCGACGCCGACCCGCTCGCCACAAGGGAGGGGAAAGTGAACATGTTCGGGTAGGCGGGGTCGGCCCATATGCTCTCGATCGGAAGCCCGATGGCCGGGACGCTCTGAGAGCGGAGGTAGTCCGCGCCGCCCGAGGCACCCGTCGACGCCTCGAGGAGCGCGAACACGTCGGCGGAGCCGACAAGTTCCTGCACGGCGACATTGTTGGCCTGGGCGGTTCCCTGGTCGTCGCGCCAGACGTAGGTGATCTTCCGGCCGTGGATGCCGCCGGCTTCGTTCACCAACCCGAGGCGGGCGTCCACGCCACTGCGGGCGCTCTTGAGCGCCGCACCGATCGTCCCGTCGTTCGGGAAGACCAGGCCGATCCGAATCTCGTCCGCCGACACTCCGGGGGCGTTGCAGGAGTTTCCGGCGCCCGGTGCGCCGTTGTCGCCCGCGCAGCCACTGGCAGCCGCGGCGGCGAGGACGGCCGCGGCGGCGGTCAGCGCCGTGCTGTGGCGCGAATGTGGGCGGTGGGGACGTAAGGGAAAATAAGTGGGCACTTCTGCTCGCTCCTCTGTCTCTGGGATGGCCGAATCAGGACGGCCAGCGGTATGCGCCAAAAATCTCGGGCACCACGATTCCCGGCTGGGCGCGCAGGACGTAGGGAATCGCGCGCACGGCGGTCATGGCGACGGCGACGACGCCGCCGGAAAGGTCACCCAGTTCGGGCAGCGGTGCCAGGTCGACGCTCAACTCGAGGTTCATCCTCGGCGCGCCTTCAATGATCACGCGCACAGTGTGGCCGTCGAGCGCGAGTTCCCACTCGGGGATGTCGGCGGTGCAGGTCCAGTACTCCTCGGCAACCAGCGTGGGCTCGCCCGCGTGGTAGGCCGTCCACGTGAGAATCTGGCCGACAACCGTTCCGGCCGGCAGCGTCGCGACGGGCAGCACGACGTCGGCCTTCCCGACCGCGGTCCGGATCTCCGCGCGGATCTCGTCGATCCGCAGGCCAAGCGCGTCGGCAGCGGCGGCCAGCGACTGCTCGAACTCCACCGACATGGACCGAAACACCGGTGACTCGGTCGTGATCTCCTCGGGCTGCTTCCCCATGCCCATCAGGTCGACGAGCATCTCCTTCTGGGGCATGTGGGAGCAGTCGACGAATTCCTGGACGGTGATCCGGTCGACGCGCTGCGACAGGAGGGTCAGGCCGACCGCGAGCCGCTCGAACATGAAGCCCGGGTGCTCGCCGGCGGCGAGAAAGCGGGAACCGCCCGCGGCGCAGGCCCGTTGGAATCGCTCGTGCACGTCCTGACTGACCGTCGGGACATGCGTGTAGGACATCGTCGAGATCACGCTCTTGCCTGACGTGAGCAGCGCCTCGATGTCCTCGGCACTGGTGTCCGTCCCGACGGCCTTGCTGGCCGCGTGGATGACCGCATCGGCATCGAGCGCGACTATTCGCGCCTTGTCATTGGTGGCGAGGATTCCTGTCGGCGGAAGGCCGACGAGTGTGCCGGCGTCGACACCGACCTTGTCTTCGCTGTGCACGAAGACGCCGACAAGATCCAGTTCCGGGTTCTCGATCGCTTCCCGTAGCGCGGCCCGGCCGATCGGGCCGGTCGTCCACTGGATGACTCGGATTGGCACCGCAACATCTCCTAGGCGAGCTGGGGCTGGTGGTGGCGGGCGGCCCGGGAACATCGGACGAGGAAGCGCGGGGCAGGCCAGCGGGGTACCGGGCTCCGCTTGCGCCGGGTCGCGTCCTCTACGTCAGGACAGGTAGGTCTTGCCGAAGGCCTGGACGAACTCCAGCGTGGCGGAGGTCGACTCGCTGTGGGTTGTCACCGAGATCCACGTGACGCCCGCCTTCTCCAGTTGTACGAACGCCTCACGATGGCGCTCTGGCTCGACGGTGGGTGTCGCTAGCCCTGGGGCGCGGTAGGAATAGAGCACGTCGACGTGGTCGGCCCGGCCGGCGGCCGTCGCGGCCTCTCGCAGGCTGGCGAGGGCGTCGTCCAGGTCTCCGGGCGAGTCGAGCGCTGGGGTGCGCGCGGCCGCGCTCAGTTCGGGACCTCCCCGCATCGGCATCCAGCCTTGCGCCCGTTCGGCCACCCGGCGGCGGGCCAGAGCCGAGTTGCCACCGATCCAGATCGGGATCGGATTCTGCGCGGGCCGGGGGAGCGCGACGACGTCCCTCGCGCTGAAGTGACGGCCCTGGTAGCTGAACGGCTCCCCGCTCCAGTGCAGGGGCAGCACGTCGAGCACCTCGTCGAACAGCGCGTTGCGCTCACTGAGGTCGACGCCGAGGGCGTAAAACTCGCTCTTCTGGTACCCAGCTCCCAGGCCCAGGATCAGCCGCCCGTCAGAAAGCTTGTCAACGGTCGCCGCGGCCTTGGCGAGGACGAAGGGATTCCGGTAGGGAGCGACCGCCAGGTAGGTGAGAAGGCGGATTCGGTCTGTCACGGCGGCGGCATAGCCCAGAGCGACGAACGGATCGAGTGTCTGGTGGCCGCCCGCGGCCAGCCAGGCGGCGCCGGGCACCGGGTGCTCGGTGAGCGAGAATCCGGCGAAGCCGGACTCCTCGACGGCCAGCGCCACCTCGCGCAGAGCCCCGGCGTCGAGCATGTCGCCGTCGGATCCCTTCTTTTCCGGGTACTGAAAGATGAACCGCACTACTGGCCGCCTTCCTGCGAGAGTTTGTGAGTGCCGTGCGGCGAGGCAGCCGTGTCGCGGCTCCGCGGGGCCGACCGGGCTGTCCGCTCGGCCGGCCGGCCCGGCCAGTCGCCGACGTCCGCTCCGAACGACCAGTGCACTCCCCGGCGCGCCGCTGGCGACCAAGGTCGTCCCGGGGCGAAGGACGCCAGGGCCGGACCGGCGCTTCAGATCGGCCTCGAACTGCTTCGTCGCGGCGGAAGAGGCGCGCGGCGCGCGCGTCAGACGGCGATGGGCAACCGCTGGTACCCGCGCACGGTGCTGGTGTGCAGCCGCACCGCCTCCGCGTGGTTGACCTCCCAGGCGGGGAAGCGGCGCAGGGTCTCCTCCAACGCGACGCGGCCCTCCATCCGGGCGAGCGAGGCACCAAGACAGAAGTGGATGCCGTGGCCGAACGAGACGTGACCGTCGAACCGGCGATGGATGTCGAAGGCATCGGCGTCCGGGTACTTGCGCTCGTCGCGCCCGGCCGAACCTGTCAGCGCGAGCACCCTGGACCTCGTCGGAATGGTCACGCCGTGCAGTTCGACCTCCTTGGTGATGGTGCGTCCCTGCACCGGGGAGGGTGCCTCGTAGCGCAGGATCTCCTCGACCGCGTTCTGCAGGAGTGCCGGGTCGGCGGCCAGCTCGGCGCGTTGGCCGGGGTGCGCCTCGAGCAGCACGCAGGCCCAGCCGAGCATCCGGGCAACGGTCTCCGTGCCGGCGGCGACCAGCAGGAGGCTGAAGTCCGCCGCCTCCTTCGAGGTCAGCCGGCGGGTGCCCTGGTCGGTCGCCACCTCGACCGTGGTCAGGCCGGTCATCATGTCGTCCCGGGGCGCCCGGCGCCTGCCCTCGATCTTTTCGGTCAGGTAACCGTGCAGCCTGGAGTTCGCCGCGATCGAGACGTCGTTGATCATTCCCTTTTCGGGGTCCAGGTGGAACATCTGGTCGATCGTGTGGCGGACCTCCTCCCGGTCCTCCGGGTCGACGCCGATGAGCTCCGAGATGACCTTCGAAGGAAGCTGGGCGGCGAAGTCCTGCACGTAGTCGAACCCGCCACCGTCGATCTGGGGGTCGAGCATCTCGACGCACAGCGCCCGGATGCGGTCCTCCAGCGCGGCCACCCGCCGCGGGGTGAAAGCGCGGGAGACGAGCGCCCGCAGGGTGGTGTGCTTCGGGGGGTCCATCGAGATGATGTGGGCACTGTCCATCGGCTCGGGCTTCATGAGCTCGAGCACGATGCCGTAGGCGGAGCTGTAGGTCCCCGGGTCGCGGTGCAACGCCTCGACGTCGGCGTGCCGCGACAGCGCGAAGAATTCGAACTTTTCGTTATAATAGACCGGTTGTTCGTCGCGCATGCGGCGCCAGACCGGGTACGGGTTCGTGTCGATCGCCTTGTCGTAGGGGTCCCAGTACAGCTCGCTCATTACCATGCCTAACTGCGGTGTCCGTGTCGTCTGTGGTTGGCGGTACGCGGCCCCGTGGCGTTCCGCCCGCGGCGGTGTCGGCGGGTTTATCCACCAGGGTAGGAGTGCCGCCGAACGGCGGCTGGCCTGGCGTGATCCCGCCGATATGACGGCGTGGCCACCTGCCTCTGCCGGTGCTAGGGCGCGAAACGCAGCGCGCCGTCTAGGCGGATGTTCTCGCCGTTGAGGTAGGGGTTACGCGCGATCGACTCGACCAGCAGCGCGAACTCCTCCGGTCGCCCGAAGCGCGGCGGGAAGACGATGCCCTTGGTCAGTTCGGCGCGCAGCTCGTCACGCAGCGTGTACATGATTGGCGTCCCCATCGTGCCGGGGGCGACGGCGCACACGCGCACGCCGATCACGGCAAGATCGCGGGCCATGGGCAGCGTCATGCCCAGGATGGCCGCCTTCGCGGACCCGTAGCCGACCTGGCCGGTCCGGCCCTCCAGCCCGGCGATCGAGGCGGTGTTGACGACGACGCCACGCTGGCCGTGCTCGTCTGGTTCGTTGCTCGCCATGGCGGCGGCGGCCAGGCGCGTCATGTTGAACGTCGTCACTGCGTTCATCTCAAGGGTCTTGATGAACGCGTTCTTGTCATGCGGTGTGCCGTCGCGCGCGACCAGCCGTCCTCCTCCGGCACCGCCGCCGGCGACGTTGACGAGCAGGGAGAACGGGCCGGCGGCCCGGGCGGCGTCGATGGCCAGGGCGACGTCGTCGTCGCTCAGGACATCACCGCTGACGGCCGTGGCGTTGTCGCCTAGCTCCTTCGCCAGTTCGGCTGCCCGGTCCACGTCTCTGTCGAAGACGACGGTGTGCATGCCGGCCTCGACGAGACGCCGTGCCGTCGCGGAGCCCAGGCCGCCGGCGCCGCCAGTCACCACCGCGGAACGTCCTTGCAGGTCCAACGAGCTGCCTTCCTGTGTTGGCTTCTTGATGCCGGCGCTGGTCGCCGAGCCGCGGCGGCGGGTGGAAGCCGCCGGTCAGGCATCCTTCGAACGCGCTGTCACCACCACCGAGGGGAAGCAGGTCGCACCGCCGCTCTCCAGCACGCTGTGCACGACCCGGACCAGGTCGTCGACGGCGACGAAATCACCGCGGAAGAGGTTCCTGTCCGCCCAGATCGGATAGAGCCTGGCGGCGAGCTCCATATCCCAGCCGTCGGTGAAGCTGGTGTGGGCGCCGGCGTCGCCGCCCTGGCAGACGCCCATGGCGATGCGGGTGAAGCCGACGGTGGGATGCTCGCCGCGCCACGCCTCGGTCAGCTTGTCGAGCGCCGCCTTGCTGACCGCGTACGCGCCGAGGCCAGGCCAGGGCGGAGTCTCGGAAGCGCTGATCGACGACAGGTACACCGCGTTGCCGCTCGACTCCTTGAGATAGGGAAGGGCCGCCGCCGTGACCAGCGAGGCCCCGATGACGTTGGTGTCGAAGGTCTGGCGCCAGGTCTGGGCGCAGAGGTCCTCAATGGGAGCCAGCGGGCCGACCCCCGTCGCGTAGACCAGCGCGTCGATGCCACCGAGACCCTGGGCGGCATCCTCGACCGCCTTCACGCAGGAATGCTGCTGCGTCACGTCGCAGGGGATGGCCAGCGTGCCCGGGCCGGCCTCCTCCGCCGCCGCGGTGAGGCGGTCGTGGCGGCGCGCGAGCAGCGCGGTGCGCGCGCCGCGCCGCGCGAGCTCGATTCCTATGTACCGGCCTAAACCGCTGGATGCGCCGACGACTACCGCTCGCATCCTCCACCTCGTTTCTGATTTCTAGACGTCGGGACTGGCTGGCTCCGGGCGGCTTGGCGTCCACCAGACGCGGGCATGGCAAGCAGACGCAGGGCGACAGTGGATCCGGCGCTGCCGGCCAGCGGCCTCGGGAGTACGCGGGCGGAATCGCCCGCGCGTCAGTCGTCTCTTGCCTTGCGCTTCATGGAGGTCAGGCCGGCGAGCACCGACGACCGGCCGTCGTTGACGACCGCGGCCCGGGCGTGACCGAGCTGGTGCATGTCGAACACGGCGTCGACTGCGGTGGAGAAGCCCTGGACGTCGAGGGTGTGGTTGACGGCCCTCTTCGCCATGCGCAGGGCGAAACTGTCCTGCCGGGCGATGCGCCGGGCCAGGGCCATGGTTGCGGGCAGGAGTTCCTCGAGTGGCACGACCCGGTTGACCATGCCGAGTTGCCGGGCTTCCTCGGCGCTGATCGAGTCGCCGGCGAACAGCAGTTCCTTGGCCTTGCGTGGGCCGAGCTCCCAGGTATGACCGTGGAACTCGACGCCCGCGATCCCCATGTACAGCACGGGGTCGGAGAACTCGGCATTGTCCGCGGCGATGATGAGATCGCAGGGCCAGCACAGCATCAGCCCGGCCGCGATGCACTTGCCCTGGACGGCGGCGATCGACGGCTTGGGTACCTCCCGCCAGCTCTTGGCGTAGTGGAGGAAGCGGCGAGTCTCCCAGTCGTAGTGCCGGTCAGCCTGCCACTTGGGCCGCGCGTTGGCTTGTTCGGTGGGCGTCATGTCGTGCCCGGCGGAGAAGTGCCTGCCAGTGCTCTGGAAGACGATGACCTTGACGTCGGCGTCCTCATCCGCGGCGTTCCAGGCATGGTCCAGCTCCTCGAGCACCTTCGGGCTCTGGGCATTGGCCTTGTCCGGCCTGTCCAGAGTGATGACCCCGACGGCGTCCTCGACGTCGAAGCGGACGTGCTCGAGCTGCATGGTTCCTCCGCTGGGTTGGACCGCCGTCCGGCTTGCGTAGTGCCGGACGAGGGAGCGAAGCGGTGAAGGCGAGGCCCTTGCCACGGCCTCGACCGGGTTGTGTGTAGCGCGCGTCGCCAATGGCCGGGCGGTACCCCGGCGGATGGCTCCCGTGGCGGTCGCCGAGGCGTCTACCGGGGCTTCACGCGACTCGACTGTAGAACGACCGACCACGAAAGTAAACGAGACAGTCTCATAACATTTCACCGGTGGGCCGCGGCGGTGTGTGTCGGCGGGTGGTCCCGTCGCGGTGACTGTTCCGACTTGATCCCGGTGCGCACACCGTGGCCGGACTCGGACCCATACGGG
>NZ_JADWYU010000151.1:0-42893 GCF_016786325.1 Frankia nepalensis
TCAGCGGGTTCTCCGAAGAGTACGCGCGCCGGCACCCACCGCCGCCAGGCCGCCGCGCCGCCCGGCGAGCCGGCCGGGGGCGCCCCCCCCCCCCCCCCGCCCCGATCCTGGTTCCTGGTGGACTAGAAGCCGGGGCCGTGGCTGTGCCCGTGCCCGTGGCCGTGCCCGTGGTCGTGGCCGGCGGGCGCCGGCTCGGCCGGCTTCTCCGCGACCAGCGCCTCCGTGGTCAACAGCAGCGCGGTGATCGACGCCGCGTTGGCGACGGCCGACCGGGTCACCTTGACCGGGTCGATGACGCCGTCCGCGATCAGGTCGCCGTAGGTCTTGGTCGCCGCGTTGAAGCCGTGGTTGACCGGCTGGTCGACGACCTTGTGCACGATGACCGGGCCCTCGAGGCCGGCGTTGCGCGCGATCCAGTACAGCGGGGCGGACAGCGCGGAGCGCACCAGGTTGACCCCGGAGCGCTCGTCACCGGTCTTGCCGAGACCGCCGTCGAGCACCGAGGCGACGTGCACGAGGGCCGAGCCGCCGCCGGCGACGACACCCTCGTCGATCGCGGCCCTGGTGGCCGAGACCGCGTCCTCGAGACGGTGCTTCTTCTCCTTGAGCTCGACCTCGGTGGCCGCGCCGACCCGGATGACCGCGACGCCGCCGGCGAGCTTCGCCAGCCGCTCCTGCAGCTTCTCCTTGTCCCAGTCGGAGTCGCTGGCCTCGATCTCCGCCCGGATCTGCTTGACCCGGGCGGAGACCGCCTCCTCGTCGCCAGCGCCGTCGACCAGCGTGGTGGTGTCCTTGTCGACGACGACCCGGCGGATCTGGCCGAGGTCCTCCAGGGTGACCGCGTCGAGCTTGAGGCCGACCTCCTCGGCGATGACCTGGCCGCCGGTCAGCACGGCCAGGTCCTGCAGCATCGCCTTGCGGCGGTCGCCGAACCCGGGCGCCTTGACGGCCACGACCTGGAAGGTCTTGCGGACCGAGTTGACGACCAGGGTCGACAGGGCCTCGCCCTCGATGTCCTCGGCGATGATCAGCAGCGGCTTGCGGGCCTGCACCACCAGCTCGAGCACCGGGAGCAGGTCGTTCAGGGCGCCGATCTTGCCGGGGTGCAGCAGGACGTAGGCGTCCTCGAGGACGGCCTCCATCCGCTCCGGGTCGGTGACGAAGTACGGGGAGATGTAGCCCTTGTCGAACTGCATCCCCTCGGTGAGCTCGAGCTCCAGACCCATGGTCTGGCTCTCCTCGATGGTGATGACACCATCCTTGCCGATCTTGTCGATCGCCTCGGCGATCAGCTCGCCGACCCGCGAGTCCTGCGCGGAGATCGCCGCGACCTGCGCGATCGTCTCCTTCTCGGCGACCTCGACCGCGGAGTCGAGCAGCGCCGCCGAGACGGCCTCGACGGCGGCCTCGATGCCGACCTTGAGCGACACCGGCGCCGCGCCGGCGGTGACCAGCTTCAGGCCCTCGCGGACCATGGCCTGCGCCAGCACCGTCGCCGTCGTCGTGCCGTCGCCAGCGACGTCGTTGGTCTTGGTCGCGACCTCCTTGACGAGCTGCGCGCCAAGGTTCTGGTACGGGTCCTTGAGCTCCACCTCGCGGGCGATCGTCACGCCGTCGTTGGTGATCGTCGGCGCGCCGTACGACTTGTCCAGGACGACGTTGCGGCCGCGCGGGCCGATCGTCACCTTGACCGCGTCCGCCAGGGTGTTCACCCCGTGCTCGAGCGCGTGGCGCGCGTCCTCGTGAAAACTAATGATCTTGCTCATGTGGTTTGCGGTTCCTCCCGCCGCCGTTGACCGACGAAGACGTCGAAGGGCGCGTGTCGAAAACCGGCCCGCCCCGAAAGGGACGACCCCCGGACCCCCAGATCGCGAAACTCGACACCGGGAATCCGGGGGCCGTCCCCGTGGGCCTCATGGAGCGGGGCAACCGGGAAGCCGCCAGGGCGGCTGACACGGCTGGCCCGATCCACTCCGGCTACTTCTCGATGATCGCGAGGACGTCGCGGGCGGAGAGGACCAGGTACTCCTCGCCGGCGTACTTGACCTCGGTGCCGCCGTACTTGCTGTACAGAACGACGTCGCCGACCTTGACGTCGAGCGGGACGCGCTTGCCGTCCTCGAACCGGCCCGGGCCCACCGCGAGGACCTTGCCCTCCTGCGGCTTCTCCTTCGCGGTGTCCGGGATCACGATGCCCGAGGCGGTGGTCGTCTCCGCGTCCGACGGCTGGACGACGATGCGGTCCTCGAGCGGCTTGATGGCAACCTTGGTGGCGGTCGTCACGATCGACCTCCCCTTCCTACGCTGGATGAGAGAGCGACCCTGGCGGCCTGCCGTCGCGGGTGAACAGGCGCCGATGTCGCTGGCACTCTCCCGTGCCGAGTGCCAACTTAGCATCAGTGTCGCCCTCGTCAACCGAGCCGGTCGTTTCTGTCAAGTCCGGGCGGTGAGCGTCGGGGCGGGCGCGGCGACGAAGTGAACCAGGGACTCAGCCGGGCCGCTCGCTCGACGGCGCCGAGGGCCGGGGGGCCGGCGGCGGGGCCGAGCCGGCGGGCCAGGCGACGGGGCCGTCGAGCCGGGCGAGGACCGTGGCGATGCCATGGGCGACGTCGCCGTTGAACGCCACCGCGTGGTGCCCGAGCCCGGGGACCGTCACGTTGCGCGCGGCCAGGTCGGGATGGCGCAGCGCCGCGGATTCTGGGCGCACCAGCGAGTCCAGGCCGCCGCCGACCGCCAGGAACCGGGTCCGGCAGCCGGGCACCGGCGCGGCGAGCTCCGTCAGCAGCGGCGAGCCGGGCCGCAACGAGGCGACCAGCCGGTACGGGACGACGCGGGGCACCAGGTGGGCGAGCCGGGTGCCGCCATGGGGCGTGCCGAGGGTGACCAGTGTGTGCACCCGCTCGTCGCCGCCGAGGCACTGCACGTAGTAGCGCGCGACCAGCCCGCCGAGCGAGTGGGCGACGATGTGCGCTTGGTGGTAGCCCGTCCGGGCGCAGACGTCGGTGACGGCGGCCGCGAGCATCAGCGCCGCGTGCGGCACGTCCGTCGCGTACAGCGGCAGGTTGAGCGTCTCGACGTGCCGGAACCCGCGGCGGCGCAGGGTGCGCTGCAACCGGGCGAAGATCGAGCGGTTGTCGACCAGCCCGTGCACCAGCAGGATCGGCATGCCGGCCGCCGTCAGGTTGCCGACCAGCAGGCCGCGCTGCAGCGGGGCGAGCCCGGCCAGGCTGTAGGGATCGGGTGCCGCCGACCGGGCGGGCCGCACCCCGGCCGGGTAGAAGGCCGCATGCGTGGCCATGCTGGCCGCCTCGGTGACCAGGCCGCGCACGGCCGCTGGCGCCGCGCCGATCCGCCGCGTCAGGACGCCAAGGGGAGCCGTCGTGACGTTCCGCGTGTACCGGCCCGCGGCGTTCCCCAGCTGGCCCAGCTGGTTCAGCAAGCGAGTTCCGATGCCCGTGGCTACTTTCTCTGCGACAAGTGGGGGATTGTCTCTGCGACAGGTGGGCCGTGAGATTACAGATGACCGGGCAGGGCTGTCGACCAGCGCCGCCGTCTGGCGGAGAGCCGCGCCTCCTGACCCAGGGCGGCGAGCTCGGCCAGCGCCGTGGTGACCGCGCCGGCCACCGCGCCGGGGCGGCCCGAGCCGAGCACCCGGTCGGCGAAGCCGAGCCGGAGCAGGTCGACGGGCCGCAGGCCCGCCAGGTCGGCCGCGCGGTCGACGGGGATGCGCAGCGTCGTGGCGGCCCCCTCCGGGGACAGCGCGGTCAGGTAGCTGTCGGGGGCCATCAGCACCGTGTCGGCGCAGGCCGCGGCGAGCGCCCCGCCCGAGCCGCCCTCGCCGACCACGACCGCCACGGTCGGGCTCGGGCAGCGCAGCACCGCCTCCATCGCCGCGCCGATCGCCGGCGCGACACCGCCGGCCTCGGCGGACGGGCCGGGGTCGGCGCCGGGGGTGTCGACGAAGGTGACCAGCGCCAGACCGAGCTTGCCGGCTAGCCGGGCGGCCCGGGCGAGCAGCCGGTAGCCGGCGGGACCCGGCGCGCCGCCGGGCTCGGCCGCCACCGCCACCGCCACCAGGCCGGGCGGCCCCAGCCGGGCGCGCACGCCGGGGTCGCCGCCGGCCAGCTCGACGCCTCTCGGCAGCAGCGCCTCCAGGAAGGCGCCGCCGCCCGGCCGCCCGGCCGCCCGGGCCGCGAGCACCTGCCGCCAGCCACCGCGGCTGGCGGCCTCGCCGTCCGGGCGGGCGCCGGTGAGCCCGGGTGCCGCGGTTCCCGATCCCGCCGGCGCGTCGTCCGGGCCGGCGCGCCGGGTATGGCCGCCGGCGGCGGCCGCCAGCGCGGTGGCGAGCCAGCTCCCGACGTCCGCCGGTTCGACGACGGCGTCGACCAGCCCGGCGGCCCGCGCCGCCTCGGCGGTATGGCTGCCCGCCGGCGGCGGGGTGCCGGTGACCGCCGCCACCACCCGCGGACCGGCGAAGCCGACCGTCGCCCCGGCCACCGCGCAGCGCAGGTCCGCGCGCGCGGCGATCGTCACCCACACCCCGCCGGTGGTCGGGTGGTCGACGACCGCGACGTGCGGCACGCGCGCGTCGTCGAGCGCGGCGGCGGCGAGCGTGGCCCTCGGGAGCCCGACCAGGCCCGCGACGCCCTCCTGCAGCCGGGTGCCGCCGCTGCGCAGGAACGAGAGCAGCGGGCGTCCGGTGGCGGCGGCGTGGTCCGCGGCGGCGGCGAACGCGGCGGCGTCGATCTCACCGAAGCTGCCGCCGTACACGTCGAACTCCCAGACGGCGACCACACAGTCCAGGCCCGCCACCGGTCCTTCCCCCCACCACACCGCGGGGGCGCTGGCGTAGCCGGGCCAGCCCAGCCGGTTCGGCGTCGCCGCGCGGGCGTCCCCGCCACGCCGTGGGGTCACCGCGGCGAGCAGGCCGGCCCGCCAGTCGGTGCCGCCGGGCGCGGGCCGGCCGGTGGCATCCGCGAGGCCGGGGGCCAGGTGGTTGCTGGGAAGGCGCTCGGTCGACGTCGGATCGCGATCGGGCATGACCGCATGGTGACGCCCTGGGGCTTCGGGCGCCCGCGTTGCCCGCGGGGTCGTGAGGTCGGCGGCGCCTCCTCGGCCGCGGACGTTCGCGTGAACGGGAGACGGCGAACGGGGGCGACGGGCGGGGTGACGAGGGGAGGATGGGCGCGGGGACGGGCGGAGACGTCCCTCGACGGCTCCCGTGCGTTGGGCGCCGCGACCCTCCGAGCACGGACGCATAGACCCCGGTGCACATGCGCGTGGCGTGCGATCGTTCGGCATACTGTCCGGAGTCGCCATCATGCCGGTAGCGGCGGATTGTCCGGGTTGGCTCTGGTCCACCCTGAGGGTCGATCATCAGGTCGGCTCGGCGGGTCACGGGCACGGCCCCGTCGGGCAGCGTCGCCGTTCGCGGCCGGATGGTCGACATCGGTCGGATGCCGACCCCGCGGAAGGGCGGCCGGCACCGCTGACCAGCGGAGGCGCGAGGACGCCAGCTCTTCGCGTCCCCAGCGGGCCCGGCCAGCGCGAGGGGGGCCCATGCTGACACCGCTCACGAACGACGATCCCGTCATGATCGGTCCGTACCGGCTGCAGAACCGGATCGGCGAGGGCGGCATGGGCACCGTCTACCTCGCGTTCACCGCCGGGCGTCAGCCCGTGGCGGTCAAGGTCGCCTCCGCCGAGCTGTCCGAGGACGACGAGTTCCGCCGTCGGTTCCAGCGGGAGGTGCGGGCCGCGCAACGGGTCAGGGGAGGGGCGGTCGCGGCCGTCCTCGACGCCGACACCGGCTCCGAGCGGCCCTGGATGGTCACCGAGTACGTGGAGGGCATCAGCCTGGCCGACGCGGTACGCCAGCGCGGCCCGCTGGCCGAACGGCTGGTCAGGGGTCTCGCGGCGGGGCTCGCCGACGCGCTGGTGGCGATCCACGAGGTGGGGGTCGTGCACCGCGACCTCAAGCCGTCGAACATCCTGCTCGCCTGGGACGGGCCCAAGGTCATCGACTTCGGGATCGCGCAGCTGGACGGCAACGCCACGCTCACCCGGACGGGCCACGTCGTCGGCACGCTCGCCTGGATGGCGCCCGAGCAGATGCGCGGCGAGCAGGCCGGCCCGCCAGCCGACATCTTCTCCTGGGGCTGCTGCGTCGCCTACGCGGCGACCGGCCGGCACCCCTTCCACGCGGACCGGGCCGAGGTGCTGGCGTTCCGGATCCAGCGTGACCCGCCGGACCTTGACCGCCTGCCCGGCTACCTGTTCGGCACGGTCGCGCCGGCGCTGGAGAAGGACCCGCGGTTACGCCCGTCGGCGGTCGCCCTGCTCGCGGACCTCTCCGGTCGCCCGGTGCGCAGCATGAGCGAGGCGCATCGCGCGACGGAGACGGTGCTGGAGCGAGACTGGGCCGGCCGGGTACCCGGCATCGGGGAGCGGCGTTCGTCGTCCTCGCACGGGGAGGCGGGCCAGTCGGGTCAGGGCGCGTGGGTGCCCTCCCCCGCGCAACCGCCGTCGGGCTCCTGGGACCCGCCGGCGCGCCCGTCGCCGCCACCGTCGGCACCCGCGCGGGCGCGCCCCGCGGCCGTCGACCGGTCGACCGGCGCGCCTCACCCGAGCCAGCCGTCCGCGGCCGCGCCGCTGCCGCCGGCGCGTTCCCGGCCGGCCGAGGACGCGGACTGGCGGGTGGCCCGCGCCGGCTCGCTCGGCCCGCCGCCCCCGGCGGAGGCGTTCCGCCCGTCACCGCCGCGCCCCGGCCCGGCGATGGGCCCGTGGGAGCGGCAGCCTCTCGCCATAGCGGGCCCCGACCGGGAGCAGGACCGCGCGGTACGCCCTCCGGAGCACGGCGGGAACCCAGAACCCGCGCCGCGGCAGGCGTCCGCCCACCAGGAGCCCACGCACCAGGCGTCCGTGCATCAGGCGTCCACGTATCGGGAACCCGCGTATCAGGAACCCGCCCACCAGGCGGCGCGCTCCTGGCCCGAGCCGCCAGCGCCGGGTGCGGCCGGCGTCGCGGGCCCTGTCCGGCCGGGGCCACCGGTCGCCCCGGCGCGCGGCGGGTCACGGGCTCGCGGCGGCGAGCGGTCCCACCGATCCCCGCGCGCCGGGTGGAACCTGCCGGCCCTGTTCTCGGCGCTGCTCGCCGTGGCCTGGCTGTTCGGCGTCGGCAGCGCGCTCGGCATCTACCTCGGTTACCAGGGCCGGGCCGCGGCCAGCCGCGGTCGGCGGCGCGGGGACCGGCTGGCGGCGGTGGGGATCCTGCTCGGCTGGCCGGGCGTCCTCGCCGCCATCGTCCTGCTCGGGATCGTCGCGGCCGGCTGACCCGCCTGGCGGCCGAGAACCACGCCCTGTGAGATCGGACATACATGACGCGCGGCGAGACGCCGCGGCGGGGTGGGACGCGCCGCTCGGGAGGCGGCGCTTCGAAGGTGGCCGATACCGGTGGCGACCCCACGGCCAGCGGTTTTGTACGGTTCTGCCGCGCGTGCGCGGATGACGTCGGCGTGCTGGCGGTCCGTGGGCCCGTCGGTGGCCGGCGAGGACCCGCTTCGACTGCGCGGCCTCGCCACTGACGACGCCACAGCGTCACTGTGGGCCTGGCCGCGCGGGCGCGCGTCACGACGGGTGCGTCAGTAGGCTCGCATCCGTTCCGTGCATCCCTGACCGACCGCACCCGACTGGACGGACCGTGGATCTCTTCGAATACCAGGCGAAGGCACTCTTCGCCGAGCATGGCGTCCCGGTGCCCACCGGCAAGATCGCCACAACCCCGGACGAGGCCCGCGCGATCGCCGCGGAGCTCGGCGGGAAGGTCGTCGTGAAGGCCCAGGTCAAGACCGGTGGCCGTGGCAAGGCCGGCGGCGTCAAGGTCGCCGACGGGCCGGACGACGCCTTCGAGAAGGCGACCAACATCCTCGGGATGGACATCAAGGGCCACACCGTCCACTCGGTGCTGGTCGAGCAGGCGAGCAACATCGCGGAGGAGTACTACGCGTCGTTCCTGCTGGACCGCGCGAACCGTACCTTCCTCGCGATGGCGTCCCGTGAAGGTGGCATGGAGATCGAGGAGGTCGCCGCCACCAACCCCGAGGCCCTCGCCAGGATCCACATCGACCCGCTGACCGGCGTCGACCTGGCGAAGGCCCGCGAGATCGCCGTCGCCGCGAAGCTTCCCGAGGCCGCCCTCGACGGCGCGGCCGAGCTTCTCGCCAAGCTGTGGGAGACGTTCGTCAAGGCGGACGCCACCCTCGTCGAGGTCAACCCGCTGATCCTGACCGGTGACGGCCGGGTGGTCGCGCTCGACGGCAAGGTGACCCTGGACGAGAACGCCGACTTCCGCCACCCGGAGAACGAGGCGCTCGTCGACGTCGCCGCGGTCGACCCGCTGGAGCAGAAGGCCAAGGAAAAGGGCCTCAACTACGTCAAGCTGACCGGCTCGGTCGGCATCATCGGCAACGGCGCGGGCCTGGTCATGTCGACCCTCGACGTCGTCACCTATGCCGGTGAGGAGTTCGGCGGGCAGCGCCCGGCGAACTTCCTCGACATCGGCGGTGGCGCCTCGGCCGAGGTCATGGCGAACGGTCTGTCGATCATTCTCTCCGACCCGTCGGTCAAGAGCGTCTTCGTCAACATCTTCGGCGGCATCACCGCCTGCGACGCGGTCGCCAACGGCATCGTCAAGGCTCTCGAGCTGGTCGGCGAGGTGACCACCCCGCTGGTGGTCCGCCTCGACGGCAACAACGCCGAGGAGGGCCGGCGGATCCTCGCCGAGGCCAACCTCGCGGTCGTCAAGCCCGTGGACACCATGGACGGCGCGGCGAAACTCGCCGCCGAGCTCGCCGCCGCCGCGGCCTGAGTCGAGAAAGGACTCCCTCGCGATGGCCATCTGGCTCGACGAGAACAGCCGGATCGTGGTGCAGGGCATCACCGGTTCCGAAGGCAGCAAGCACGCCAAGCGCATGGCGGCGTCCGGCGCGAACATCGTCGCCGGCGTGAACGCCCGCAAGGCCGGCCAGTCCCAGGACGGCGTGCCGGTGTTCGCGTCCGTCACCGAGGCGATCGAGAAGACCGGGGCCAACGTCTCCGTCATCTTCGTCCCGCCGAAGTTCACCAAGGACGCGGCGATCGAGGCGGTCGACGCCGAGATCCCGCTCGCGGTCGTCATCACCGAGGGCGTCCCGGTGCACGACACCACCGAGTTCTTCGCCTACGCGCAGGGCAAGGGCAAGACGCGCATCATCGGCCCGAACTGCCCCGGCATCATCAGCCCCGGCAAGTCGAACGCCGGCATCATCCCGGCCGACATCACCCCGGGCGGGCGGATCGGCCTGGTCAGCAAGAGCGGCACGCTGACCTACCAGATGATGTACGAGCTGCGCGAGTTCGGCTTCTCGACCGGCGTCGGCATCGGCGGCGACCCGGTCATCGGGACCATCCACATCGACGCGCTCGACGCGTTCGAGGCGGACCCGGAGACCGCGGCGATCGTGATGATCGGCGAGATCGGCGGCGACGCCGAGGAGCGGGCCGCCGCGCACATCGAGGCGCACATCACCAAGCCGGTCGTCGGCTACGTCGCCGGCTTCACCGCGCCCGAGGGCAAGACGATGGGCCACGCGGGCGCCATCGTCTCCGGCTCCTCCGGCACCGCGCAGGCCAAGAAGGAAGCGCTGGAGAAGGCCGGCGTGCGGGTCGGCAAGACGCCGTCGGAGACCGCGCGCCTGATGGCCGAGATCATGCGGTCCCTCTGAGGCTGGGGCGCGGAGCGCCCCACCTCAGAGAGGACCTGTCGGACGCTTCGCGCCCGACGATCTGGTCGCGGGGTCGGTGCCCGGTTCGGGGGCTGGCCCGGTCGCGGCTCGGTGAGGTGGCTGGGTGGGCCGCGTTCGGTGCCTGGTGGGGTGCCGCGAGTCCGCCCACCTCAGAGAGGACCTGTCGGACGCTTCGCGCCCGATGATCTGGTCGCGGGGTCGGTGCCCGGTTCGGGGGCTGGCCCCGGTCGCGGCTCGGTGAGGTGGCTGGGTGGGCCGCGAGTCTGCCCGCTCAGGGAGGGCCTGTCGGACGCTTCTGGCGCCGGGGTGACCGGGTGAGGACCCGGCCACCCCGGCGCTGGCATCTTGGGCGCCGGGGTGACCGGCCAGTCGCCGACGTGACATGACAGCCTTTGGACGGGGCCGGTTGCCCCGCCGTTGGGCGAATGCTGTAGCGCTTTCACGTCCGTGCTTGATGAACTAGGGGCTCGGACGGTACCGGAAGAAGTGGGGTTGGTCCCGATGGTCAAGATAGCTGGTCGCGACGTCGCCACCAGTGACGTCGGCACCCTGGCCGGCGGCCTAGTGGTGCTTATCTCCAGCTTCATGCCCTGGATGGGGATCGACTGGTACTACTACCGCAGCACCAACCACATGGGCTGGTCCTCCGGCGCGCTCGCGGTGCTGGCGATCCTGCTCAGCGTCGCCGTCGCCGGGCTGGTGGCGGCCCGGGTCTTCGGCAACACGCGGGTGCCGGCGCTCGGCCCGGTCGGCCCGGCGCTGCTCAACGTGATCCTCGGCGGCGTCGCGACGCTCTTCATCCTCCTGAGGCTGATCACCGTCGACCCGTACGACTCGAAGTTCGGCCTCTACTTCGGCCTCATCGGGGCCGCGGCGCTGACCGGCTTCAGCGTCCTGGGCCTGCTCGCCAGCGGGGAGCCGTTCCCGGGCCGCGGGGCGGGCGGCGGTCCGGCCGGGCCGGGCGGCCCGACAGGCGGACCGGGCGGGCCCTGGAGCCCCCAGCCGCCGTACGGGCCGGGGCAGCAGCCCTACGGTCAGCCCTACGGCTACCAGCAGCCCGCCGCGCCCTATGGGCAGCAGCAGCCGCCCCCCAGCTACCCCCAGCCGACCCCGGCGCCTGGTTACGGGCAGCAGCCCGCGCCCAGCGGCTACACCCAGCCGACGGCCACGCCCGGGTACGGCCAGCCTCCGGCGCCGGCACCCGGTGGATATGGCCAGCCGCCGGCGACCCCGGCCCCCTACGGCCAGCCCTCGCCCTACGGGCAGCCGCCCGGTCCCGGCTACGGTCAGCCGCCGGCGCCGCCCTATGACCCGAACCAGCAGCCTCCGGCGGGTCAGCCCTACGGCCAGCAGCCTGGCTAGGCCGGCCGCCGACCGTCGATTTTCGTCGGATAGGTCCAATTCCGGGCGATGGCCCGGCGTGTTGGAAGGGCCCGGCCGCGGCGGCATGCGAGCGTCGTCCCTGTGGCCCACCCTGTCGTCTCGCGCGGCGCCGCGGCGGTCCGGCTAGCCCGGTTCGCCCGGCTCGCGCGCACGTTCGGCGCCGCGTTGCCCGCGCCGGCCGTGGCTGGCGCCGCCGGTCTGGTCGCCGTCCAGCTACTGGTGCTCGTCGCGTGGGGAGCGGACACGAGGGCGCGGGCCGGCGCCGGCGAGGCACTCCGGGTCGGCGCGGACCTGTGGCTGCTGGCGCACGGGACGACCCTGCGGCTGCCGGACGGCGAGGTCGACATCCTCCCGATGGGGCTGGCGATGCTGCCGGTTCTGGTCGCCGCCTCGTCCGGATACCGGCTCACGGCCGCGCGCGCGGGTGCGCCACGCCCGCGAAGGGACGTGACCGACCGGGCGGGCCTCGCGGGCCGGTTCGGCTCCCGGCTGCGTCCCGGCCTCGCGGGCCGGGGCGCGCTCGCCCAGGCGACCGGGGCGGCGGCGTCGAGCACGCGCCCTCGGGCACGCCGGCTCCCGCCGGATCGGCGGCGGGGCTCCTCCCAGATGGGCGGAGCTCGGGGTTCCTCCCGGATCGGTGAAGCCGAGCTGGGAGGCCGGCGATCGGCGAGGGGCGCCGCGACGTCCGGGCGCCGGGTCGTCCTGTACGCCACGGCCGTCATGGTCGCGCAGACCACGCTGGTCGGCGTCGTCTGCCTCGCGGCGGCGAGCCCGCGGGCGCACCCCTCGATCGTGTCCGCGCTGCTCGGCGCGGCCTGCCTTTCCGGCCTGGGCGCGACCATCGGCGTGCTCGCGGGTGCCCGCGGGCCGGGCGCGGCCTGGCGGATGGTGCCCACGGTGCTGCGGGTGCCGCTGTCGGCGGGGCTGGCCGCGGTCGCGGCACTGGTCGCCGTCGGCGCGCTGGGCCTCACCGTCCTGCTGATCGTCCGGGCGGGCAGCGTGTCCGCCGCGGCGGAGGGCCTCGACCCCGGCGTGGTCGGCGGAGTGGGCCTGCTGGCCGTCCAGCTCGCGCTCCTGCCCAACCTGGTCGTGTGGGCGGTCTGCTACGCGCTCGGCACCGGGTTCGCCGCCGGGCGGGCCGTGACGCTGACCCCGACCACCGCCGCCCCGAACAGCCTGCCGGACCTCCCGGTGCTGCGGCTGCTGCCGACGGCGCCGCTGCCCGGCTGGGCCTGGCTGGTGCTCGCCGTGGCGCCGCTCGCGGCCGGGACGGCGCTCGCGCTGTCGGTGCGCCGGGCCACGCCGGGGGCGCCCCTGGTCGGCCGCCTCGGCCTGGTGGTCGCCGGCGCGGCGACCTGCGCGGCGCTGGTCGGCCTGCTCGCGGCGCTGTCCGGCGGTGGCGTCGGCACGGGCGCGGCCGCCGAGGTCGGGCCGGCCCCTGGCTGGGCGATGCTGGCCACGCTCCTGGAGGTGGCGATGGCCGGCGCCCTGGTGACCAGCGTCGTCGAACTCGTCGGTCGTCGCGACTAAGACGTGTCTGCTGGCTCTTCGGCCGCGCTGACTGGTCGGGAGCCGCGGCGGGCGTCCTCGGGACGGCGTTCGCGCCGGGGCCGAATGTCGGAGCCGGTGGTTACCGTGTGATCGCCTGGCCGGGCGCCCGCGAGGACCGTTCGGGAGGAGGCCACCATGCCCCTGGCCACCGTGTCCCTGACCACCATGACCTCCTGGTCACCGTGACACCGACCCTGACCCAGCTGCGCGCGCGGTCCGCCGACCTGCGTGGCCTGGGCTGGTCGTACCGGCGTATCGCCACCCACTGGCAGCTGGCCTACCGGCTGGGCGCGCTGCTGGCGTTCCGGCTGGCGCACGGCTGGACGCAGGAGGAGGCCGCCTGGCGCTGGAACGCGCGTTGGCCGGCCGACCCGAAGACCGCCAAGTCCTTCAGCTACTGGGAGACCTGGCCCGGTTCCGGCGGCCGCGCGCCCTCGCCCAGGACCCTGGCGCGCCTCGCCGAGCTGTACCTGTGCCGGCCGGGTGACCTGCTCGACGGCGTCGACCACGGCGTCCTGGACCCCGGGCTCGACGCCGACGAGGCGCCCGGCGGTCGTTGCTGGCCGGGCGGCGGCTGCCAGCCGGGCCCGCCCGGCCGGGTAGGCGCCGTTCCGGCCGCCAACGGCCTTGCCGTGCCGCCGGACCCGGACTTCGAACTGGATCTCGGTATGGCCTTCGGCCAGCAGCTCGTGGCCGCGGCCCAGGAGCCCCCGTCGGGCGCGACGGAGGACGTCTTGGCGGGCTAGTCAGTACAGTCGGGGATCGTCGCGACGGCCGGGGATCGTCGCGAACGCGCGGGCCGGTGGGGCGGCTGGCGCCCGCGCGCCTGGGCACAGTGTCTGCTGGAGGCCTCCGGCGGCGCGAGAAGCCCGTTTCGCGCCCCTACGGCCCCTGCCTGGGAGATGACCCTGCTGCCATCGGAGAGTTCCGTGTCTGCTCGCCTGGTCGTTCTCGCCTCCGGGGCCGGCACCACCCTGCAGGCCATCCTTGACGCCTGCCAGGACCCGGCCTACGGGGCCACGGTCGTCGCGGTGGGCACCGACCGGCCGGATACCGGCGCCGAGCGGCGGGCCCGGGCCGCCGGCGTGCCGGTGTTCACCGTCCGGCTGGCGGACCACCCGGACAGGGACGCGTTCAACGCGGCCACCGCCGACCGGATCGCCGCGGCGCGTCCCGACCTGCTGGTACTCGCTGGGTATATGAAGATTCTCGACAAGCAGGTCATCGGTCGGTTTCGGACGGTCAACACCCACCCGTCGCTGCTGCCGTCGTTCCCCGGCGCGCACGCGGTCCGCGACGCGCTGGCCCACGGTGTCAAGATCAGCGGGGTGACCGTCCACTGGGTGGACGAGGGGGTCGACACCGGGCCGATCATCGCGCAGGCGGCGGTCGAGATCCGGCGGGAAGACACCGAGGACACCCTGCACGCGCGGATCCAGGCGGTCGAGCGCGGCCTCTATGTCGACACGATCGGGCGGGTTCTGCGCGCGGGGCCCGAGGGCGGCGCCGGGTAGCCGTACGCCCGCCCACGCGGCGCCACCCGGCGCCACGGGTGCCGCGCGCCGGCGGTCCCGCCGGTCGGCGGCGGGGCGCCAGCAGGAGTAACCGGGCCTGGGCGAGGACGCCCGGGAACCGTGACAGATCCGCAGGAGGAGGAGAAATGACGAGGCCGCAGGATCCGACGACGGCCACGGCCGACGGCCCGGCGGAGTCGTCGACCGCGGGCACCGAGGTGGTCGCGACCGGTCGGCGCCGACTGCGCCGGGCACTGGTGAGCGTCTACGACAAGTCGGGGCTGGGCGAGCTCGCCGAGGCGTTCCTGGCGGCGGGCGTGGAGGTCGTGTCCACCGGCTCGACCGCCGAGGTGCTGTCCCGCCACGGCCTGGCCGTCACGCCGGTCAGCACGCTGACCGGCTTCCCCGAGGTGCTCGGCGGCCGGGTGAAGACGCTGCACCCGCGGGTGCACGCGGGCCTGTTGGCCGACCTGCGCAAGACCGGGCACGCCGAGGCGCTGGCCGAGCTGGAGATCGAGCCGTTCGACCTCGTCGTCGTCAACCTGTACCCGTTCCGGGAGACGGTGGCGGGCGGCGCGACCGAGGACGAGGCGGTCGAGCAGATCGACATCGGCGGGCCGGCGATGATCCGGGCCGCCGCGAAGAACCACCCCTCGGTCGCGGTCGTCGTCGAGCCGGACGACTACCCGGCGCTCATCGAGGCCGTCCGGGGTTCCGGATTCGACCTTCCGGCCAGGCGTCGGCTCGCCGCCAGGGCGTTCGCTCACACGGCGGGCTACGACGCCGCCGTCGCGTCCTGGTTCGCCAGCGTCGTCGCGCCCGACGAGACGGCCCGCGAGACGGGCTGGCCGGACGTGCTGACCGCCCAGTGGCGGCGCGCCGACGTGCTCCGCTACGGCGAGAACCCGCACCAGCGGGCCGCGCTCTACGTCGCCACCGACGACCACACCCCGGGGCTCGCGACCGCGCGGCAACTGCACGGCAAGCAGATGTCCTACAACAACTACACCGACACCGACGCCGCCCGGCGCGCCGTCCACGACTTCGCCGAGCCGGCCGTGGCGATCATCAAGCACGCCAACCCGTGCGGCATCGCCGTCGCCGCCGACATCGCCGCGGCGCATCGCAAGGCGCACGCCTGCGACCCGGTGTCGGCGTTCGGCGGTGTGATCGCGACGAACCGGCCGGTCACCGTCGAGCTCGCCGAGCAGATCGCGGAGATCTTCACCGAGGTCGTCGTGGCGCCGGCCTACGAGCCGGGCGCCGTGGAGATCCTCGCGCGCAAACCGTCGATCCGGCTGCTGGAATGCGCGCCGCCGCCGCACGCGCGCGGGGTCGAGCTGCGCCAGGTGAGCGGTGGGCTGCTGCTGCAGTCCCGGGACGCCCTGGACTCGCCGGGGGACGAGCCCACGTCCTGGACGCTGGAGGCCGGCACCCCCGCGGACGAGGCCACGCTGGCCGACCTGCGGTTCGCCTGGCGGGCGGTGCGCTCGGTCAAGTCGAACGCGATCCTGATCGCCGCGGAGGGGGCGACCGTCGGGGTCGGCATGGGCCAGGTGAACCGGGTCGACGCCGCGCGGCTCGCGGTCAGCCGCGCCGGTGACCGGACGAAGGGCGCGGTCGCCGCCAGCGACGCCTACTTCCCGTTCCCGGACGGCTTCCAGGTGCTCGCCGACGCGGGGGTGCGGGCGGTCGTCGAGCCGGGCGGCTCGGTGCGGGATGAGCTCGTGGTCGCCGCGGCCCGCGAGGCGGGGGTAACCCTGTACTTCACCGGCGTGCGCCACTTCGCGCACTAGCGGTGCGTTCCGCGCCGGGGCGCGGGACGGCGTGAACCGGACCGCGCGGGCGGCCGGCGAGGTGTCAGCCTCGCCGGCCACCGCCCGAGCCGGGGCCGCCACGCTTGTTCCGCCCGCCGCGGCCGGGGCCGCCCTCGCGTCGGTCGCCGCGGCGTTCCCGCCGCGGCCGGGGGTCACCGGGCATGACGGGACCGTCCGTCGTCCGACCGGGCTGGTCGGGCGACGGCTGTGGTGAGCGCTGGTCGGTGGCTCCAGCCGGCGACGTCTCCGGACCGCCCACCGACGTCGCCAGATCTGGCGGGTCGGTAGGCGGGACGGCGGTGCGTCCCGGATCGGTGGACCTGGGATCGGCGGCTGGTGGCCGCCGGCCGGCGCCAGCTGTTCAGACGCTCGTCGACTCCGCGGCCGTGGTGCCCCGCCGGACCGTGCTCGTGGCGCCGGTCGTCGAGGTGGCCGCGCCGGTCGCCGTGGTGGTGGTGGCGGTGGCCGGACCGCCGGGCGTGTCGCTGTTCGGCACGTAGCGCTGGGAGACCCAGTCGAGCGCCTCCCGCCAGGACGCGCCGTAGAGAACCGAGATTCGGTCGGCGGTCTGGCGCGCCAGGGCCTGGACGAACACGCGGTCGTCGCTGTCGAGGTGCCGGGCGTCCCCGAAGGTCTCCCACGCCCGGAACATCAGCTCCTGAAGCTTCTTGCTGTGTGGCGACTCGTCTGCCACGTCACGCTCCTCCTGCTGTGGGACCTGACGGGGCAGTCTGCCCTAGTCCGCCTGGGCGCCGTCAGGTGGGGTGGAAAAACGTGGCCGGCCGTGCCCGGTTCCTCGCCTTCTCCCTACACTGCGGGAGTGCGCGCGGGTGAGCGAGAGGCGTCCGGGTGGCGCCCGCCCCCCGCGGGGCAGGGCGCGGAGCGAGGCGACGGCTCGTCCGGCCCGACGAGCTGGTTCGGTGCCTTGGACCCGTCGCGGGACCCGTCGAACGCGCCCCGGCCGCCCGAGGCGGCGGGGCCGGGAGGGCAGGGCCCGCGGGCGCGGGCGAAGGCGGCCAGGGCCGCCGAGCGGCGCAGCCGCGCGCCATGGTTCGTGCGTGAGGCGGCGCTCACCCTCGCCCTGGTGGGAGTGGGCGCCGGGCTTGTCATGGTCGAGCGGGAACGGTGGCGCACGGGCCTGTTCGGGGTGGGCACGGTGCTGCTGGTGATGGCGCTGGCGCGGCTCGTTCTCCCCGCCCGCCGCGTCGGCGCGCTCGCGGTCCGTGGCCGGCTGTTCGATGTCGTCGCGCTGCTCGCGTTCGGCGGTGGCGTGATCGGCCTGACCCTCACGGTGCCGATCCCAGGCCCGTAGTCGTTTGGGCACTCTCCGGCAATCCGGGCGCCGGAGCCTGTACCGGCATCTCCCCGGCGGTCCGTGACCAGCTGCAATTTCACCCACACTGGGTCACCACCCGGGCTCCGCGCGCGGTAGCCTCGCGTGCGCCCACCCTGCCGCCAGGGCTCACGGGCACGCGCCAGAACCGCACGCGCCGTGACTGGTCGCGCTCGTCGGTCGGTCACCGTGCGATGCTCGCCAGCCCGCCCCGACCGGCCCCCCGAGCCGGCGCCCGTGAAATGAGCGGGACATAGGTTGGTGAACAGTTGTTGGCGAGACGCAGCGAACGCGAAGCGGAGTAGCGGTGACAGATTCGACGATCATCTACACGTTCACCGACGAGGCGCCGGCACTGGCGACGTACTCCTTCCTGCCGGTGATCCAGGCCTACGCCGCGACCGCCGGTGTACCTGTCGATAGTCGTGACATCTCGCTCGCGGGCCGGATCATCGCCACGTTCCCGGACTACCTGGAGGAGTCGCAGCGGATCGGGGACGCGCTCGCCGAGCTCGGCGAGCTGGCGCTGCGGCCCGAGGCGAACATCATCAAGCTGCCGAACATCTCGGCCTCGATCCCGCAGCTGAAGGCGGCGATCGCCGAGCTGCAGGGCAAGGGCTACGCGCTGCCGGACTACCCGGACGACCCGAAGACCGACGAGGAGCGCGAGGTCCGCGCCCGCTACGACAAGATCAAGGGAAGCGCGGTCAACCCGGTGCTGCGCGAGGGCAACTCCGACCGGCGCGCGCCCGCGTCGGTGAAGAGCTACGCGCGCACCCACCCGCACCGGATGGGCGCCTGGAGCGCCGACTCGAAGACGAACGTCGCGACCCTGGGCCACGACGACTTCGCCAGCACCGAGAAGTCGGCCACGGTCGCCGCCGACGGCGCGCTGCGCATCGAGCTCGTCGGCGCGGACGGCGCGACCACCGTGCTGAAGGAGACCGTCAAGGTCCTCGCCGGCGAGGTCGTCGACGCCGCCGTGCTGCGCGTCGGCCCGCTGCGCGCGTTCCTGGCCGAGCAGATCGCCCGCGCCAAGGCCGAGGGCGTGCTGTTCTCCGTGCACCTGAAGGCCACGATGATGAAGGTCTCCGACCCGATCATCTTCGGCCACGTGGTTCGCGTGTTCTTCCCGAAGACGTTCGCCACCTACGGTGACACTCTTGCCGCCGCCGGCCTGAACCCGAACGACGGCCTCGGCGCCGTCCTCGCCGGCCTGGCCGCGCTGCCCGAAGGTGAGGCGATCAAAGCCTCCTTCGACGCGGAGCTGGCCGACGGCCCGGCGCTGGCCATGGTCGACTCCGACCGCGGCATCACCAACCTGCACGTGCCGAGCGACGTCATCGTCGACGCCTCGATGCCGGCGATGATCCGCACTTCTGGCCACATGTGGGGCCCGGACGGCAACGAGGCCGACACCCTGGCCGTGCTGCCGGACAGCAGCTACGCCGGCGTCTACCAGGTCGTCATCGACGACTGCCGGGCGAACGGTGCCTACGACCCGGCGACGATGGGATCCGTGCCGAACGTCGGCCTGATGGCCCAGAAGGCCGAGGAGTACGGCAGCCACGACAAGACGTTCGAGATCCCGACGGACGGCACCGTGCGGGTGGTCGACCTGTCGGGCGCCGCGATCCTGGAGCAGCCGGTCTCCAAGGGCGACATCTTCCGGGTGTGCCAGGTCAAGGACGCCCCGATCCGGGACTGGGTGAAGCTCGCCGTCACCCGCGCCCGCGCCACCGGCGACCCGGCCGTGTTCTGGCTCAACGAGGACCGCGCGCACGACGCCCAGCTGATCAAGAAGGTCCAGGCCTACCTGCCCGAGCACGACACCGAGGGCCTGACCATCGAGATCCTGTCGCCGGTCAAGGCCACCGCGTACTCGCTCGAGCGGATCCGGAAGGGCCTGAACACGATCTCGGTCACCGGCAACGTGCTGCGCGACTACCTGACCGACCTGTTCCCGATCCTGGAGCTGGGCACCAGCGCCAAGATGCTCTCGGTCGTTCCGCTGATGGCCGGCGGCGGCCTGTTCGAGACCGGCGCCGGCGGCTCGGCGCCCAAGCACGTCCAGCAGCTGGTCAAGGAGAACTACCTGCGCTGGGACAGCCTGGGCGAGTTCCTGGCGCTCGCCGTCAGCTTCGAGCAGTTCGCGACCGTCACCGGCAACTCCCGCGCCAAGGTGCTCGGGGAGACGCTCGACCGGGCGACCGGCACGTTCCTCAACGAGAACAAGTCCCCGGCCCGGCGCGTCGGCGGGATCGACAACCGCGGCAGCCACTTCTACCTGGCCCTCTACTGGGCCCAGGAACTCGCCGCGCAGACCGCCGACGAGCAGTTGGCGGCCGCGTTCGCGAGCCTGGCCAAGACGCTGGCCGAGCAGGAGGAGAAGATCGCCGCCGAGCTGCTCGCCGTGCAGGGCTCGCCGGCCGACGTCGGTGGCTACTACCAGCCCGACCCCGCCAAGGCCGGCGCCGTCATGCGTCCCTCGGCGACCTTCAACGAGGCCCTCGCGAGCCTCGCCTAGCGGTCACCGGGCCGGCCGCCCTCGCCCCCGCCGGGGGTGGGGGCGACCGGCGCCTTCTCCGACCGGTCCTCGCCGGGCTCCGGCGCGGCCGCGGGCCGGCGGAGCACGATCCGGCGAAGCAGGGGTCCCCGCCGATTCCGCCCGTTGCTGGAGGGTGCGCCTTCGCTGTCAGGGTGCGGAATCGGCGGGGAGGCTCTGTCGGCCACCCAGCGGGCGTTGCCCTGGCCGTCCTGGTCTGCCTGGTCGCCGTTGCGGTGGGCCCGGCCGCCGCCGCCCCGGGCGGGTGACGGCACCTGGTCCGGCGGCCGCGCCGCCGCGTCCCGGTCGGGCTGGCCGGTCCGGTCGGGCTGGTCCTCCTGGCCGTCCTGGTCCCCCTGGCGGTCCTGGTCGGTCTGGCGGTCCTGGTCGGTCTGGTCGGCCGGAGCGTCGCTGGACGGCTCGGGTGCCTGCTCGTCCGCCGGCTCGCCCGCCTTGCGCCGCTCGGCGGTGCCGGACGGGTAGACATCGGAGTCACCTCGCGCGGTGACCGCCCACGCGGCGGCGAACATCGTCCACCGCATCAGGATGTTGATCCAGATCAGCAGCCCGACGATGACCGCGAACGTGCCGTAGATCGGGTTGCTGGTGGTCTTGCCGATCAGCCAGGTGCCGAGCAGCTTGAGCACCTCGAGGCCGACCGCCCCGAGCAGGGCGGCGCGCACGACCGCGCGCCGGTTCGTCTGGGCGGGCAGCCGCCAGAACAGGTACAGGAACACCAGGGTGTTGGCGACCAGCGCCAGCAGGAAGCCGACCAGAGCGGCGAGCCACGCGGCCGTCGTGCTGCCCTGCATCCCCGTAGCGCGCAGCAGCAGGTCGTTGGCCGACGTCGCGACGCTCGTCAGCGCGAGCGACACCACCAGCAGCAGGCCCAGGCCGGCGAGCACGCGGATGTCGCGCAGCCGCCGGGTGACGAGGTTGCCGGCCTCGGTGCTCTGGTGCCACATCAGGCGGATCGCGTCGCGCAGGGCCGATACACACGCCTCTCCGGCGAGCACCAGACCGACGAGACCGATAAGTCCGACCCCGACCTTCGCCGAGCCGAGTCCTTCGACGTTCAGCTTGTCAGCGAGCCCCGGCAAGTAACCGTTGATCTGCTCGACAAGCTTCTCTCGGACGTCCGGATAGGCGTCGACGACGAAACCGGCGATCGCGAACAGCAACGCGATGATCGGGAAGAACGACAGGAAGGCGAAGTAGGTGGCGGCGGCGGCCAGCCGGTCGCCCCCTTCGGAGGTATAACGGCTGTAGGCGCGAATCGTGTGGTCGAGCGCGGGGACCCGTCGGCGCGTCGCGGAGATGCCTCCAGAGACGCCGCCGCGGGCCCGATCAAACGTCTCCCGGATACCGGCCACAAACCCTGGTTACCCCCTGGCACGCCAGCGGAACCGTGCCATCATCGCCAGTGCCGTCGTGATCCCGACCGGACGCCGCGCGCCTCGTCCGACGGCCGCGGCGCGTCGGTCACCGGGGCGGGAGCTCGGCGAGGACGGCGTCCGACAGCGGCGGCCAGGCCTCCGCCGCCCAGGAGCCGAAGTCGCGGTCGGTCAGGCACACGCAGGCGGCCCCGGCCGCCGGGTCCACCCAGAGGAACGTGCCCGACCGGCCGAAGTGGCCGAACGTCGCCGGCGAGTTCGCCGACCCGGTCCAGTGCGGCGTCTTGCGGCCGCGCAGCTCGAAGCCCAGCCCCCAGTCGTTGGGCCGCTGCATCCCGAAGCCGGGTAGCACGCCGTCGAGCCCACGGAAGGCGACGGTCGTCGCCGCGGTGAACGTCTCCGGCGCGAGCAGCGTCGGGCGCAGCAGTTCGGCCGCGAACGCGGCCATGTCGTCGAGCGTCGAGGAGACGCCGTAGGCGGGCGACGACTCCAGCGCCGACGAGGTCATCCCGAGCGGCGCGAGCACCGCCTCGGCCAGGTACTCGGCGAAGCCGATCCCGGTGGCCGCCTCCAGCGCCCGGCCGAGCTCCTCGAAGCCGGTGTTCGAGTAGATCCGGCGGGTGCCCGGGCGGGCGAGCACGCCCGGTTCGGAGAAGGCGAGCCCTGAGGCGTGCGCGAGCAGGTGGGCGACGGTCGAGCCGGGCGGGCCGGCGGGGTCGTCGAGCGCGAACGCGCCCTCCTCGAGGGCGACGAGCGCCGCGTACGCGGACACCGGCTTGGACACGGACGCCAGCGGGAACCGGGCCGCCGGGTCGCCGATCTCGCCCACGCGGCGCACCGAGCCGTCCTGCGCGCGCGCGAGCACCGCGGCGGCGGCGTTCCGGACCGGCCAGTCGGCAACCTGCTTCAACGCCTGCACGTCCCGAACTTTACGAACTGGCGTGGTCCGCGAACTGACGTGGTGCGCGAACTGGCATGGTGCGCGGGCTGGCGTGGTCCACGGGCTGGCGTGGTGCGCGGGCTGGCGTGGTGCGCGAGCTGGCGTGGTGCGCGAAGACGCCGGTGGGCGGCCCGGCGGTGACGGATCTCGCGTCGCGGTCCGGGACCGGCCCCGCCCGGTCCCGGACCAGGCTGGGACACTTGGGTGGTGCCTCTCCCGGAGTCCCTCCCACATGTCGTGACGGCGCGCGCGGCCCGCGCCGCGACCGCCGCCGCCGAGCGGACCGCCAGGAGCGCCGCGTGAGCACGACCACCGCCGTGGGACCCGTCCCGGCCGGCCGGCCGGCCGCCGCGCCGGTCGAGGCTCCGACCGTGCCGGTCGGCGACCTCGCCGAGCTGCGCGGGCGGCTCGTCGACGTGCTGGTCGTCGGCGGCGGCCCGGCCGGCGCCGCCGCGGCGCTGGCGGCGCTGCGCGTGCGGCCCGAGGCGACCGTGGTGATCGCCGACCTGGCCGGCTTCCCCCGGGACAAGACCTGCGGCGACGGCGTCGCGCCGCACGGCCTCGACGTGCTGCGCCACCTGGGGGTCGCGGACGCGGCGACCGGCTTCCGCCCGGTCGACCGGATGCGGCTGCGCACCCCGGGCGGCGCCGAGGTGGCCACCCCGTCCGCGCGGGCCACCCACGTCATCCCCCGGATGGTGTTCGACGCCCGTCTCGTCGCCGCCGCGCGCGCCCGCGGGGCGCGCGTCGTGCGCCACCGGGTGCGCGGCTTCGCGGCCACCACCGTCGACGGCGCGCCGGCCGTCGCCGTCGACGGCGGCGCGCTCACCGCGCGCGTCCTCATCGGCGCGGACGGCGCGAACTCCGCGGTGCGCCGGGCGCTGGGCATCGGGGTGAACCCGCCGGAGGCCCTGGCGATCGCCGTGCGGGCCTACGCCGACGCGCCCAAGGCCGACCTGCCGCCCGAGCAGTACATCGAGATGACCGACGAGGGCTGGCCGGCCTATGCCTGGTCGTTCCCGATCGGCGACGGGCGGGCGAACATCGGTTTCGGCATGCTGCGTGCCCAGCTGGGCGCGACGGCCGCGGGGGGTGCCGCCGGGGAGGGCAAGTCCGCCGCCGCGGTCTCCGGCCGGGCGGTGCTGCACGGGACGCTCGCCCGGATCCTGCCCGAGCAGCCCGCCTACCCGGGCACGTCGCGGGCCCATCACCTGCCGATGTCCACGTGGCGCCCCCGGCAGCCCGATGGCCAGGTGCTGCTCGCTGGCGACGCGGCCTCGCTGATCAACCCGCTGACCGGTGAGGGGATCTACTACGCCCTGCTGTCCGGGTCGCTCGCTGGTCACGCCGCGATGGAGGCGGTGCTCGCCGGCCGGCCGGGCCAGGCGGGGGCCGCCTACCGCCGCGCGCTCGCCGGTGAGCTGGGCCGGCATCTGCGGCACACCGCGCTGCTGGCCGGCCTCGTCGGCCGGCACCGGGCGCTGATGGACGCGACGGTGCGGTCGGCCAGCCGCCGCACCGAGCTCTACGACACCCTCGTCGAGATCGGGCTCGGCCGTGGCACCATCCCGGCGGCCTCCCTGGCCCGGCTCGCGGCCCGCCGCGCCCTGCGCCTGGGCCGCTGAGCGGTGCGGGCCGCCGGCGCCCTGCCCGCGCGCTACTCGTCGGCCAGGCGGACGTTCACGGGGGCGATGATCGGGCCGTCCGGGTCGCAGGCCGGCAGCGCGGCGTCCTCGAAGTAGACCTCCAGGGCCTCGCGGAGCGCCACGAGCGACTCCTCGACGGAGTGGCCCTGGGCGGCGACGTCCACCTCGGCCGCCCGGGCGGAGAACGTGTCGTTCCGACGGGTGATGACGGCAGTCAGCCGTACCGCGCGTTCCATGTGACCACGCTAGAACAGGCAGTCACGGCCCGCGACGTGCTCAAACGCCCACCAAGAGGGCTTTCCCGTCCTGGCCGCCGATGGCCGGTTCGGCCGGGGCGCCAGGTCGAATGTCCCGGTTCCGCGGGGCCTGCCCGGGGCCGGGCTGGTGTCGGCGGCCGCGCGCCGGTACGGGACGAACGGGATGAACGGGACGGCGCCGGTTGGCTCCGCCGAGTCGTGGGGATGCCGGCGTCGGCTAATGGACGCAGATCACGGCTGCCCCGGGTGGGGCGCGCGGAAGGTAGCCGGTTATCCTTGACAAGACCCGTCGGATCCTCTAGCGAGGACGACCGCGAGGAGGTGGCCGCTGTGAGTTCGAGCGGGTGCTCTAGTTACGGCCACCGCCACCTGACGTCCGACGAGAGCAACGCGGCGTAGCAGCAGTCAGGGCCGGTTCGCGAGACGCGACCGAGGCCCGGCGAGTCCACGTCACAGGGCGCGACCCGATTCGCGCCCCCGCCGCATGCCCGGGCACGCACCCGGCACACGTCTGGCGTCGTTTCTGGTGGGGTTGGCCGATTTCCGCACGTTCGGCCCGGGTCGCTCCGCGCGGCCTTGTTCTTGACATGCGCGCCAGCGTCACCGGCCTTGGTTCCGGGCGGTCCGGCGCGCGGAACGGGGACCTCCCATGAGCATCACGACCACCGCCACCCGAGTCGTGTCCCGCCGCGCGGCGGAGCGTCTCGACGTTCCGGTCGCCGGCCGGATCGCCCTCCTGCCCCGCTCGGTGAACCGCGAGGCGTTCAGCCGCGGCGCCGAGCGCGTCGCCCGGTTCCTCGGCACGGGACGCTACCTGGCCGTCCAGACGGTGCTCGTGGTCGTGTGGATCGGGCTGAACGTCGCCATGCCGTTCCTGCGCTGGGACCCGTACCCCTTCATCCTGCTGAACCTGGCCTTCTCCACCCAGGCCGCCTACGCGGCCCCGCTGATCCTGCTGGCGCAGAACCGCCAGGACGACCGGGACCGCGCCTCGCTCGCCGAGGACCGGGCCGCCGCGCTGCGCGCCCGCGAGGACACCGAGTTCCTCGCCCGCGAGGTGGCCGCGCTGCGGCTGGCCCAGAGCGACGCGGCCACCCGCCAGTACCTGCGCGGCGAACTCGCGCACCAGCTCGACGACCTGCGCGTCGACCTGCGCGGTCTGGTGCTCGAAGCGGTCCGGACCACTCTGTCCGCGCAGGCGCCCGCCGGGGCCGCGCCGGTGGCCGGGGAGCCGGCCGCGCGGGGCGCGTCGGGACGGCCGAAGGGCGGCCGGGACGGCGCGCACGAGCCGGCCGACGGCCCGCTGAACGGGGCGGTCGGCCGGCGTGGCGGCCGCGGCGGCGACCGCTCGGCCGGCACCCGCGCGGGCGGTGGTCACCGCGCCGGCGGCGAGCGGCGGCGGGCGCCCGGCACGCCGTCGTCCAGCGCGATGCTCTCACCCGGGTACCGCCGGGGCGGCGACCTGCTCGGCCGTTCCGAGCACACGGGGTGATGTCGGCCGCGCGGCGAGGCCCGCTCGGGCCGTCCTTCGAGTCCCCCGCCCCGTGTTGTAGCGTGTTCGCCTGATGACGTAACGTGACAGCGTGCACGCTGTTGCTCTCGGGAACCGGCACTTTCGGTGAGCGCGCGCATCCCCACGGCGCCGCGCGCCCTGATCAGGCTGGTCATGGCCGCGACGCTGACCGCGCTCGGCGCGTCCACGCTCGCCACCGGACCCGCCGCGGCGACATCGGCGGTCCCGGCGCCCGCGGCGGCATCGGCGCCGGTGCCGGCCGCTCCGGCGGGAGCCCAGGGTCAGGCCGGCCCGGGCGGCGCCCCCACGGCCGAGAGCGAGCTCCCGGCGCGGCTCACCGCGGGGAGCTGGCTGGTCGCCGACGCCGGGACCGGGGAGATCCTGGCGGCCAAGGGCCCCCGCGTCCGCGACCTGCCCGCCAGCACCATGAAGATCCTCACCGCGCTGGTGGTGCTGCCCACGCTCTCGCCCGAGACCCGGGTCGTGGTCGGCACCGACGCGGCGGAGGTGGACGGGACCAAGGTCGGGCTCCTGCCCGGCAACTCCTACCTGGTCCGCGACCTGGCGACCGCGATGCTCATCTCGAGCGGCAACGACGCCACCGTGGCGCTCGTCAACGCGGCCGGTGGGCGCGCGGCGGTGCTGGCCCGGATGAACGCGCTGGCCGCCGAGCTCGGCGCCACGGACACCGTCGCCGGCGACCCGACCGGCCTGGACGCGCCCGGCCAGCTCACCTCGGTGCGTGACCTGGCGATCCTCGGCCGGGCGGCGCTCGCGGAACCGGCGGTCAGCCGCTACCTGACGATCCCGCGGGCCGCGCTGCCCACCAGGGACGGCGGCCGGTTCGAGATCCAGAACCACAACCTGCTGCTGGGCACCTACGAGGGCACGCTCGGGGTGAAGAACGGCTACACCGTCGCCGCGGGCGCGACCTTCGTCGGTGCCGCCCGGCGGGGCGAGCGGACGCTGCTGGTCGCGCTGCTGCGGGCGGCCCCGAACTACGGCGCGGATGCCCGCGCCCTGCTCGACTGGGGCTTCGCCCACGACGGCCAGATACGCCCGATCGGCACCCTGCCCGCCCCACGCCCGCCCACCGGCCCTCAGGACGACGGCGCCGTGGCCGTCGGCGGGCCGGCCAGCGCGGCCGCGCGGCCGACCGTTCCTGGCGGCCAGTCGTCCGCGGGCCAGTCGTCCGGCGGGCAGTCCTCCGGCGGCGAGGGATCCGGCGTCGGCTGGGTCACCTGGACGGCCCTCGCCATCACCGTCGTCGCCCTCGTCCTGACCGCGCTGGGTCACCACGCCCGCCAGCGCCCGGCGCGCCGCCGGGCACGGCTCAGCCATCGGCCGCGTCACCGGCGGGGGCAGCGGCGCCAGGCCGGGCACCGGCCCAGCCAGTCCGGAACCGCAGGATCGGCGAAGCCGACCCGGCGGGAGCCCCGGCTTCGGCTCGTGCCCTCCCAGCGCCGACCCGCCGGACGCGCCGGCGGCGAGCCGGCCGGGCGGAGCCGGGGAGGAGCGAACGGCGGCGCGTCCCGCCAGCGGCGGCGGCGCCGGCCAGCCAGCCGCGCGTGACCGCGTGGGCGGCCCGCCGACGTCGGCCCGGCAGGCGGCCCGGCGTCGGTCCCACGGCGGGGCTGGCGCGGTCGGCGGGGCTGGCGCGGTGGCGCGTCGGTGACCCGGGCACCGGTCGCGTGGCGTCTCTCATGCGCCCGGGTGGCCGCCGGCCCGGCGCGCGCGGCTCGCGGGCTGCGAAGGTGGACGCGTGACTCTGTCGAAGCGGGCCTCCTGGTTCCTCGTGGCGGTGGGCGTGTGGTCGTGGGTGATCTGGCCGACCTTCCTGCGCAACATCTGGAAGGACGACCGCTCCTGGGACGACGGCCCGACCGGCTTCTTCCTGGTTCACCTCGTCCTGACGGTGGTCTCCCTCGCCATCGGCACCGCCGTCGCCTGGCTTGGCCTGCGCGGGACGCGCGCCGGCCGCGGCGCGGAGACCGGCGCGAGCGCCTCGTCCGAGCGGCTGGTCGGCTCGGGCCGTTGACCTCGCCGGTCCGGCGCCGGTCCGCCCGGGCAGCGGGCGGTCCGGCGCCGGCCGAGCCAGCCCTCGGCTGCCCGGCGATCAGCCGGTCTCGACGGCGAGCGCGAACGGCAGGACGGCCGGGGCGCCGGCCTCGCGCAGCAGGCGGGCGGCGACGGTCATCGTCCAGCCGGTGACGATCAGATCGTCCACCAGCAGAACCGGGCCGCCGCCCAGGCCGGCGGCGACGTCCGGCGGCACCGCGAAGGCGCCGCCCAGGCCGGCGAGCCGGTGCGCGCTGTTGTGCACCGACCTGGCCGGCGGCGAGTCGGCGACCCGCTCGAGCGTGCCCAGCAGCGGCAGCCGGCCGATCGCGGCGATCCGCCCGGCGAGGCTCTCGACCAGCTGGGGCCGCGACCGGGACCCGACCGCGACGACCGCCGTGGGGCGTCGCTGCCAGCCCCATGCCTTGAGCGTGCCGACGACCGCCTCGACCACGTCCTCCGGCAGGGGGCCGTCCGCGTGGCCCGCCGCGCCGGGGTCGGCCAGTCCCGCGAACATCGGCCGTAGCCGGTTGCCCCAGCCGACGTCGTTGAGCCGGGCGAGCGCCCGGCCGGGCTCGGCGGCCACGCCGGCGGGGATCCGCCCGGACAGGTTCACTCCGAGCGTCTTCATGCCGGTCGGCCACATCTTGCGCGGCTCGACCACGACGCCGGGCCTGCGCAGCTCGGCCCTGGCACGCTCGCGGGCCGTCTGGGACACCTCGGCGTCCCAGACCTGCCCGGAGCACCGGTCGCAGCGGCCGCAGGGCGCCGCGTAGGGGTCGTCGAGCTGGCGGCGCAGGAACTCCATCCGGCAGCCGGTGGTGGCGATGTAGTCGAGCATCGACCGCTGCTCGGCGGCGCGGGCCTCGGCCAGCCGGCGGTAGCGCTCGGCGTCGTAGTGCCATGGCTGCCCGGTCGACTCCCAGCCACCCTTCACCCGCCGGACCGCGCCGTCGACGTCGAGGACCTTCAGCATCGACTCCAGCCGGCCCGGGCCGATGTTGACCGCGGCGAGCAGCGCCTGCGTCGACATCGTCCGGCCGGCCCGGGCGAGCGTCTCGAGCACGTCGCGCACCACCTGCTCCGGGGGGAACGAGGTGTCGGCGAAGTACTGCCAGATGTCGCGGTCCTCGGCGGCGGGGAGCAGCACGACGTCGGCCTTGTCGACAGCACGGCCGGCGCGTCCGATCTGCTGGTAGTAGCTGATCGGCGAGCTCGGCGCGCCGACGTGGACGACGAAGCCCAGATCCGGCTTGTCGAAGCCCATTCCGAGCGCCGACGTCGCGACCAGCGCCTTCACCCGGTTGGCGAGCAGATCCTCCTCCGCGGCGATCCGCTCGGCCTGCTCGGTGCCTCCGTGGTAGACGGCGACCGTGTGCCCCTGGGCACGCAGGAAGGCCGTCAGCTCCTCGGCGGCCGGCTTGGTGAGCGTGTAGACGATCCCCGAGCCAGGCAGCCGGTCGAGATGCTCGGCGAGCCAGCCGAACCGGGCCTCGGCGGAGGGCAGCGCGACGACGGCGAGCCGCAGGCTCTCCCGGTCCAGCGAGCCGCGCAGCACCAGCGGCCCTGACACGTCCCCGTGCGGGTGACTGTCCGGGTGGCCGGCCGGGTGGCCGGCCGGGCCGGTGGCCGCCGGGCCGCCGGGCCGCCGGGAGGCGGCGACCCCGAGCTGCTCGGCGACGTCGTCGACCACCCGGCTGTTCGCGGTCGCGGTCGTGGCGAGCACCGGGACGTCGGGGGCGAGCCCGGCGACGAGGGTGCGCAGCCGCCGGTAGTCGGGCCGGAAGTCGTGGCCCCAGTCGGAGATGCAGTGCGCCTCGTCGATCACCAGCAGGCCGGTCGACGCGGCCAGCTCCGGCAGGTAGTCGTTCCGGAAGGCCGGGTTGTTCAGCCGCTCGGGACCGACGAGCAGCACGTCGAGCTCGCCGGCGCGCAGCGCCTCGTACACCTCGTCCCACTCGGTCACGTTGCCGGAGTGGATCTCGCCGGCCCGCACGCCCAGGCGCGCCGCGGCCTGCGCCTGGTTGCGGATCAGCGCGAGCAGCGGCGAGACGATGACCGTCGGCCCCACCCGGTTGCGCGCCGCGGCGGTCCACGCCCGCCCCCGGCCCGCGCCCGGCTCGCCGGGACGCGCGTCGGCGGCGGCCCAGCCCTCGGCCAGGTCGTCGGGGGCCTGGGGGACCGTCGTCTCGTCGAAGTCGGGCGGCTCGACGTCGTCGTACCCGGGGTCGTACTCCGGGTACGCGAAGTCGTCCTGGTGGTCCGCGGGCTCGCCGGGCCACGGTTCGGCCGGCGGCGTGACCGCGTCGGTGCCGCCGCCCGGGACCGCGTGACCGCCCGGAGGCCCGCCGGGCGTCGCGAGCGCGCCCCGTTCGCGCAGCAGCGCCGTCGCGAGGAAGTAGACGGCCGACTTGCCCCACCCGGTGCGCTGCACCAACAACACCCGGCGACGGCCGTTGACGAGCGCGTCGATCGCCTGCCACTGGTCCTCGCGCAGCCGCGCCCGCGGCCCGGCCAGCCGCCGCAGCAGCTCCTCGGCCCGCTCGCGGCCGGTGGAGGGGCCGCCCCCGCCGGCCGTGGACCCGACCGCCACCGTCTCCGCCTTGATCGGCATCCGGCCACCTCACCCGCCCGGCGTCCCGGCGTACCCCGCCGGCTGTCACCGCCCTGTCTATCCGACCCGTCCGACAAGCCGGCCCGGACCCCGACCGGAAAACCCGTCGACGGGCCGCGGCCCCGCCGGCAGGCTGTGGCGGCATGCACGCGCTGTTGGTAGGGCTTGGGCTTGGATTCCTGGTGGCGGCCCAGATCGGGCCAATGTCGTTGTTCCTGATTCGGTCGACGCTGCGCGGCGGCCTGCGCACCGGGCTGGCGATCGGCGCCGGCATCGCGGCGATGGACTTCCTCTACGCCGTGGCGGGCGCCGCCGGCGCCGCGCCCGTGCTGTCGATCGGCAGCCTGCGCACCATCCTCGGTGCCTGCGGCGCGGCGGTACTGGCCGTGCTGGGCGTGCGGACCCTGTGGAGCGCGTGGCGCGTCCGCGCGGGTGGTGAGACCGACCTCGAGGTCGCGGCGCCGTGGCGTGCGTTCGTGACGTCGCTTGGCGCCACCGCGTCGAACCCGTTGACGATCGCCTCGTGGGCCGCGCTGTTCGCCGGCGCCTCGGTCGCCGGCGTGGCGGCCACGGCGAGCGGCGCGGTCGCCCTCGTCGCCGGCATCGGGCTCGGCAGCCTGACCGCGGTCAGCCTGCTGGCGGCCGTCACCGCGCTCACCCGCCGCCGCCTCCCCGCCGGCGCGGTACGTGCCGTCGACGCGCTGGCCGGCGTCGGCATGGTGGCCTACGCCGGCCTTCTCGGCTCCCGCGCGGCGTCGGAGGCCTGATCCGGCCCGGCGCCGAACGGCCGACCGGAACGGCGCGGCTCGTCTCTCCGGGACAATGGGGCCGTGGGTGGCGAGATCGTGGTCCGGCCGGCGGCGGACGAGGACTGGGCGGGACTGTGGCCGCTGTGGCACGCGGTGGTCGCGGCGGGGGAGACGTATCCGTACGACCCCGAGACGACCAGCGAGGCGGGGCGGGCGATGTGGTTCGCGCCGCCGCCCGCGTACACCTGGGTGGCCGTCGCGCCGAACGGCGGGATCGTGGGCACGTACCAGCTCAAGCCGAACCAGCTGAAGCTCGGTGACCATGTCGCGAACGCGGGGTTCATGGTCGACCCGGAGCTGCGCGGGCAGGGGGTCGGCCGACGGCTCGGCGAGCACTGCCTGAACGCCGCCCGGGAGCTCGGCTACCGGGCGATGCAGTTCAACGCGGTCGTGACGACCAACACCGCGTCGCTACAGCTGTGGCGGTCCCTGGGCTTCATCATCGTCGGCACCGTGCCCAGGGGCTTCCGGCACGCCGTTCACGGCGAGGTCGACATGCACATCATGCACCGCTTCCTCTGACCGTCCGGGCGCGCGAAAGGCGGCCGAAGGCGGTCACATGTTCGATCGGTGTTCGGTCTGCGTATGGGGACGACGGGGCCGCGGCGACTATTCGGGATCCGATGCCGGACATGGCGGCGCGCGACGTGAACGCGCTGGCCCGGGCGCCGCCCTGGCGTGCTCGGACCACCCCGCGCCGGTACGCCGCCGCGCGGCGGCTCCCACGTTTGTCACGGGAATGGAACGAACACATTTTTTCCAGGTAAACAAATGCTGGCGGAATTGCGCGCGGCGAACCTGGGCGCGGATTCGGGCGCCGTCCGCCGCCGTCCTCGTCGCGGCCCGCCGGCGGGCGCGGGCCGGGGCGGGCGGGCAGGCGAAGTCGCCTGCCGGGTCGTCCTCGCGGGCGCGTGTCGGCTGGAGACCCACCCGCGGCCCGGCTCGCGGGGACTGCCCGCGGCTGGGCTCGCGGGACTGGTTCGTGGGGCTCGGTTCGTGGGCTCGGCGGCTCGCTGGAGCGGCTCCACGCCCGGGCGCCGCCGGCGCCCAGGCGGGCCGGCCGGTCCTCTCTCGCGCGCGGCGCGGGGCCGCCGGTACGCCGCCGACATGTTCTCCGGACGGCGCCATGCGCATTTAGTGGCGCGAGTCACACCTTTTCGTTGAAGATTCGATGGGTAACCGGCGAGCGTGCCCGTGGCTGACGGTAAATGGTCCCCGTGTTGTCACGTCTGGTCCTTGAATAGCCGCCCGGAGTGGTCATCGGCGTGCTGCTGGCCGGGCAGATTTCCGCTAGATGGCAGCGGGTTCACGGTGGACCTGGCCGAGATCGTCCTCCCATGTATCGCCGTTGTGAACTAAGGGGGCTGGCCATGGACATCTGGCTGAAAGCCCCTAGCCTTGGTGCCGCGGCTTGTTCTGACTGGCGGACAGGAAGGCGGGTGGCAGTCCGGGATGGTGTGGGAAGAGGACAACCGCTGCACGGCGATGGTCATGGGCGGCGGCCGGGGATACGTCGCGCACCGGTGCGGCAAACGTGCCCTGCGCAATGACCCCGACGGCCTGTGCCGGGCACACCGCCTCGAGCGCGAGGGCAGCGTCGAGACCGACGCGGAGGCCGAGCGCCGCTGGCGCAACCAGAAGGCCACCGAACGGCGCCTGTGGGAGCTGGGACGCCACCTCGCCGACTTCTACAGCCTGCAGGTCGAGCTTCAGTACGACGACAGCGACCCGACCCGCCCGCCGACCGGCCGCCTGATCATCGACCCGGAGGACCTGCTCCGGGTGCTGCGAGCCCAGGACCTGATGCCGCGCGCCAGCTGACCACCATCCTCGGGCACCACATCCACGTGCTGAGCCCTCCAGGACCGCCCCTGTCTCGGGGCTGGTCCTGGAGGGCTCAGCACGTCGAGGACGCTTCCGGTGGGAAGCGCCCTCGAGGAGGCCTGCGCGAAGCTCGTGGGCCGGTCAGCCCCTCAGCCACGGGGGAACCCACGGGGACGTGGAGGTGCTCACGGGCGGCGTGGTCGGCGGCTTCGTGGGGGTCGGCGAGCTGCTGGCCGGCGGCGGCGTCGTGGTCGTGGTGACCGGCGGGGTGGTCTCCGGGACGACCACGGCCGGCGAGGTCGACGTGCGAGCAGCCGTCCGCGGCGCGGTGGGCCGGTGGCTGGGCGTCGCCGTCGCCGACGCGGGCGGGTCCGTCGTCGGAGCCGCGGCGGGTGGCGACGAGAACGTCGTCGCGGGCACCGTCACCGACCCCGTCCCCGGGGTCACCGACGACGGCTGCTCCGACGAGTTGCCGCGGTCGGCGAGCAGCAGGGTGACCACGATCGCCGCGCAGACGGCCACCGCGGCGGCGACCGCGGCGATCACCAGCGCGCGCTTGTTCTCGTCCTGCCGGGACGACCGGCGCCCCGACGGCCGCTGGCCGGCGAACGGGCCCCCGGAGACCGACTCCAGGCCGGAGAGCTGGTCGGAGCTGGTGCTGGAGATCTCCTCCTCGAGCGCGCGCTGGGCGGCGGCGGCCTTCACCGGGCCGCCCTCGTGGGCGCCGTCACTCTCGGAGCCGGCGCCGGTGACGTTCTCCAGCCCGGCGTCGTCCCCGTCGCGGGCCCCGGTCATGGTGCCGTTGATGACCGAGAGCGGGACGGGCTCGCTGCTGCGCGCGATCGGGATCAGCCGCTGGCGGACCTCTTCGGCGTTCGGCCGCTCCTCCGCCGGCTTGTCGAGCAGGTCACCCAGCAGGCTGCGCAGCGGCCCCGCGTTGCGGAACGGCCGCCGACGGCCCTCGACGACCGCGGACAGTACGGCGTAGGTCTCCGGGCCCTCGTAGGGCGGCGTTCCCTCGACAGCCGAGTACAGCGTCGCGCCGAGCCCCCACAGGTCGCTGGCCGGGCTGCCCGACGACCCGCGGATCCGTTCCGGAGCGATGTAGGCCGGCGAGCCGACGAGCGCGCCGGTGCCGGTGAGCGTCATGTCGCCCTCGGTCGCGGCGATGCCGAAGTCGGTCAGCCGGACGCGGCCGTCCCGGCCGAGCAGCACGTTGCCTGGTTTGACGTCCCGGTGCAGCACGCCCTTCTCATGGGCGGCGCTGAGCGCCTCGACGAGCGCGAGGCCGATCGCCGCGACCTGGCCGGGCGGCAGCGAGCCCTGGGCGCGGATGACGTCGCCCAGGCTCTCCGCGTCGACCAGCTCCATGATGATCCAGTGACGCTCGGCCTCCTCCACCACATCGTGAACGGACACGATGGCGGGGCTGTTCAGGCGCGCGAGCGCGCGCGCCTCACGGAGCACGCGGGCGCGGAGCGCGTCCCGGTCCTGCTGGGCGCCGGCCAGGGGGACGAGGATCTCCTTGACCGCTACAAGGCGCTGGAGGACCTCGTCCTCACCGCGCCACACGACGCCGGCGCCACCGCGCCCGATCGGTGCGTCGAGGCGGTAACGTCCGGCGACAATACTGGGTGTGCCACTGCGGGAGGTCTCCGGTGGCACGCTCGCCGATCTGGCCATCTTGTCAAGTCTGACAGACGGGGCGAACGCGGTGCACGTAGCCCTCCTGACGCGGGGCTGACAGACACGCGGACGGGTCCGCGGGGATGGGGCTCATCGCCCTTGGCGCCGTCACGGCGCCGGGCGGAAGGAGGCGAACACCTGGCGCCTCAGCGACTCGTCGCTGGTCCATCGCTCTTCCATGGTCTCCCAGTAGAGCAGGTAGCCACGGCCGCCGCGGGCCGCGCCTCGGTCGAGCACATGGACCTTCCCTCTGTCGGCGCGGTACGTGTACTCCCAGTCGGCCTGGGAGGCGCCGTTGCCTCCGTCGGTCGCCGCGAGGCGCACCAGCCGGTAGTCCTGGAACCCGCCGCGCATCGCCGCCTCGAAGTTCTTCAACCAGTCGCCCAGAACCGAATTCGGCGCCTGCGCGACACTACCGACCCGCAAGAAGGTACCAGTGCCGGGATCGACGAAATCAACCGTTCCCGGGGCGCCGGCGCCGAGCCGTCGCTGCCACTGCGCCGGGTACGCGACCGACCAGCCGGCCGGGTCGGTGTAGGACAGCCAGCCGGGCGGCGCGACCGCCGGCGTCGGATCCGTCGCCACCGGCTCGTCGCCGGTGGGCCCGCTGGGAACGCCGGCCGTCAGCGTGGATACCGCCCCTGGCCCGACGAAGGAGCCCTCGTCGTCGCCGGTGGAACCGGACACCCGGACGACCAGTAGCGCCAGCGTGAGGATCACGATCAGCGCGACCAGCCCGACCATGACCTGCCGCTCCGTGCGCGACCGCGGCTGCTGCCCGGCCGAGCGCGACTGGTGCGCGCGGTGCCGGGTCGGAGCGGCCCGCCGGGCATCCCGCTCGGGCCGGGCGCCGTCGGCGGTGGGCTCGCCGCCCGGTGCCGGGGGCGCCGCGGCCCTGGCCGCCAGCCCGGTGCCCGGCGGCCAGTAGCCGGCGAGCTTGTCCAGCTCGGCGGGGTCGAGGTCCTCCTCCTGCTCGGGCTCGGCCGCGTCCGGCACCGGCGCGCCGGCGGCCTGCCCGTCCAGAACCGCCGTGCCGTCGCCGGCCCCGGCGTCCGCGCCGGCGGCCTCGATCCCCGGGCCCGCCGGTGCCGCGCGCGGCGCGTCCGCCAGGTCCCCCGGTGCCGCCGGCGTGGGCGTGGGCGCGAGGTCCGCGGGCGGCGCGCCGGGCGGGCCCGCGGCGACCCGGGTGGTGGCCAGATCGCCATCGGCCATCCCGAGGACGGCGGCGCCGGCTCCGGCCGTGGCCGTGGCCGTGGCCGGATCGAGGTCACCGACGTCGCCGATGACACGGGTCGCGGCCACCTCGCCGCCGGCCGCCGCGACGGCCTGGCCGTCGGCCGGCGACCCGCCGGCCGGCGGGCTGGCCGCCGACGGCGAGCTGGCCGGCTTCGCGGCGCGGCTGGGGGGCGCGGGCGGGCGGGCCGGCGTGGGTGGTGTCTGCGTGGGTGGTGTCTGTAGCGGGGGTGTCTGCGGGGGCGGTACCGGCGTGGCCCGGCCCGCCTCCGGTCGTGGCCTGGCGGGCGACGGCGGCCGGGCGGGCGGGGGCGCCGCGGTGCCCGGCCTGGTGGCCCTGGGGCGGGTGGCCACCGGCCGGTTCGGTGCCTCGCCGGCCAGCTCGCGCAGCCGCGCGCGGACGCTGGTCAGCGACGGCCGGTCGATCTCCCGCTGGGACAGCATCGCCTCCAGGACCGGCCAGAGCCGTCCCGCGCGGGTGGCGACCCGGACCCGGCCGTCCACGACGGCGGTGAGGATGTCCAGCGGAGTGTTCCCGAGGAAGGGGGGCTCACCCTCGACCGCCGCGTAGAGAGTGGCGCCGAGGCCCCAGACGTCGCTCTCCGGGCCGCCGGCCTCCCCATGAGCCCGTTCCGGCGACAGGTAGGCCGGTGAGCCGATGACCTCGCCCGTCCTGGTGAGCCGCGGGTCGCCCTCGGCGACCGCGATTCCGAAGTCGGTGAGCCTGGCCTGCCCGTCGCGAGTGATGAGGACGTTGCTCGGCTTGACGTCGCGGTGGATGACGCGGAGGCGGTGCGCCGCGTCCAGGGCGTAGGCGAGCGAGACCCCGATCTGGGCGACGCGGTCGACCGGCAGCCCGCCGGTCCGCTCGACCTGCGTCGACAGCGACTCGCCTTCCACGAGCTCCATCACGATCCAGGGCAGCTCGCCGTCGTCGATGACGTCCAGCACGCCCACCGCTCCCGGGTGGTGCACCCGGCCGGCGGCGCGTGCCTCCCGTAGCACCCGTTCCCGGGCCTGCGCGTTCGCGTCGCCGCCGGCGGCGGGCATCCGCACCTGCTTGATCGCGACCGCCCGGCGCATGATCTGGTCGGTGGCGCGGTGCACCACGCCCATGCCGCCCTCACCGATCACGGCCTCGAGCCGGTAACGCCGGCCGACGACGGTCCCGGGGGCATGCGCGACGGAGCCGCCCGGCTGGCCGGCTTCCGGCGCTGACCGGCCTTCGCCTGACATCTCGTCGTCCCTTCTCGTCGTCGCGGCCGACACCCGGCCGCGCCCGGTCCACCCCCCGGTCACGCCCGGCCGTGCCCGACCGCCTCGGCGTGTGGCCCATCCCCTTTACGAGGCGCGACCATGCACCTCCCGATTGTCCGACCCGTGCCCGCCGGGCGCGTCGCCGGATCCGCGGACGCGGATCAGTCATACCGCTGGCCTAGTCTCGTGACGATGACGACAACAGACGGCCGGCGGCCGACGGCCGAGGAGATCCGACGCGCGCCGAAGGTGCTGCTGCATGACCATCTTGACGGCGGCCCGCGGCCGGCGACGGTGATCGAGCTGGCGGACGCCTACGGGTACACCGGGCTGCCGAGCACCGACGTCGACAAGCTCGGCGGCTGGTTCCGGGGCCCCTCGCGCGCGTCCTCGCACAGCGGCTCCCTGGAACGCTACCTGGAGACGTTCCGGCACACGGTCGCCGTGATGCAGACCGCGGACGCGCTGTCCCGGGTGGCCCGCGAGTGCGCCGAGGACCTCGCGGCCGACGGCGTCGTCTACGCCGAGATCCGGTTCGCTCCCGAACTGCACATCGAGCGCGGCCTGTCGCTGGACGAGATCGTCGAGGCCGTGGTCGACGGCCTGCGGGTCGGCGCCGGCGGCACCGGTCTGCACGCCCGGGTGCTGCTCACCGCCATGCGTCACCAGGCCCGCTCGCTGGAGATCGCCGAGCTCGCCATCCGCTGGCGGGACCGGGGCGTCGTCGGCTTCGACATCGCGGGCGCGGAGGCGGGCAACCCGCCCACCCGCCACCTCGACGCCTTCCAGTACATCCAGCGGGCCAACGGCCACTACACGATCCACGCCGGCGAGGCGTTCGGGCTGCCGTCGATCTGGGAGGCGGTGCAGTGGTGCAACGCCGACCGGCTCGGCCACGGCGTGCGCATCGTCGACGACATCGCCGTCGACCCGGACGGGAAGGCCACCCTCGGGCCGCTGGCGAACTACGTCCGCGACACCCGCGTGCCGCTGGAGATGTGCCCGTCGTCGAACGTGCACACGGGCGCGGCGGCCAGCATCGCCACGCATCCGATCGGGCTGCTGCGTGACCTGAGTTTCCGGGTCACGGTCAACACCGACAACCGGCTGATGAGCGACGTCTCCCTGACCAGCGAGTTCGCGACTCTGGTCGAGACGTTCGGCTACGGCTGGGCCGACATTCGCTGGTTCACCATCAACGCGATGAAGTCCGCCTTCCTGCCCTTCGACCAGCGTCTCGACCTGATCAACAAAGTCATCAAGCCAGGCTTCGACGCCTTGGCGGCCAACTCGACACCAAGAACCTGAGCGGCTCAGGATGGCGGGCACCCGCCGGACGAGCGGCCACCAGCACCGGCGACCGCTCCACTCGTGACCGTGGAAGATTGAGAGCCCCGAGACGGGCCGGGCCACCGTGCTCGGTCTCGTCGAGCCTCGCGAAGCTCGACGAAGCCTCGCGAAGCTCGACGAAGCCTCGCGAAGCTGTTGTGTTGGCCAGCGGTCGTGTCTGGGACGGCCGGCAGATGACGCCGTGCCCAGGTGGACCGGCGCCGCCTGCCTGAGCCGCGCGGGTCCGGTAGGAGAGGGCGCGGTCGGCGTCGTATGGCCGGGGAGAAGTGTCGGACCTCGGTGCGATGCTCGCCGTGCTGGAGGCGAGCGTCCGGGAGGCTGGCATGACTGCTCAGGTCGGTGCGGAGGAACCCGTGGCGGAGGCGCTCGCGACCTCAGGAGCCGATGCCGTCGGCGCGGGGCCCGCGGGCGGCCCGAAGGTCGGGGCGGACGGGGTCGCGCGGTGCCCGTGGGCGCTGAGCACCGCGGACTACGTCGCCTACCACGACGAGGAGTGGGGGCGGCCCGTCCGGGACACGGTGGGGCTGTTCGAGCGGCTGAGCCTGGAGGCGTTCCAGTCGGGGCTGTCGTGGCTGACGATCCTGCGCAAGCGGGAAGGGTTCCGGCGGGCGTTCGCCGGGTTCGACCCGGAGGCCGTCGCCGCGTTCGGCGAGGGTGACGTCGAGCGGCTGCTGGCGGACGCCTCGATCGTGCGCAACCGGCGCAAGGTCGAGGCGACGATCATCAACGCCCGCGCGATCGTCGCGCTGGACGAGCCGCTGGAGGACGTCATCTGGGCGTTCGCGCCAGGCCCGGGCGCGCCCGCCCCGCGCACGCTCGCCGACGTCCCGGCGAAGACGCCAGCCTCCGTGGCGCTCGCCAAGGAGCTGCGCCGGCGCGGCCTGGTGTTCGTCGGGCCGACCACCGGCTACGCGCTCATGCAGGCCTGTGGCCTCGTCGACGACCACCTCGCCGACTGCTTCGCTCGAGGTTCGGGCGGCGCCGAGCTGGAACCCCCGGGTCCCCTGGCGCGGGCCTGACGAGGTCGACGCCGCTACCTGGCGTTCTCGGTGCCCCCGCCGAGGCCGGCGGCGCGGGCGCGGACGATGGCCTCGGCGCGGGTCGCCACGTCCAGCTTCGCGAGGATCGACGACACCCGGTTGCGGACCGTCTTCTCGGCGAGAAACAGCCGGCCGGCGATCGCCCGGTTGTCCAGCCCGTCCGCCACCAGTTCCAGCACCCGCACCTCGGCGTCCGACAACTGCGGGAACACCCCCGCCGACAGCCCGCCCACGGCGTGGCGGACCTTGTCCGCGACACCGGTCCCGATGACCATCCCCCCGCCGGTGACGGCCTCCAGCGCCCGGGCCACGTCCGCCTTCGACGACTCCTTCAGCAGGTAGCCGCGTGCCCCCGCCTGCAGCGCGGCCTGCAGCGACGCCGTGTCCTCGCTCATGGTCAGCACGACGACGGCCGTCTGGGGCGCCCGCTCGCCGATCCGGGCCGTCGCCTCGATGCCGCCCAGGCCCGGCATCCGCAGGTCCATGAACACCACGTCGGGCCGGTGGAGCGCCGCGGCCTCCACCGCGGCGTGGCCGTCCCCGACGTCGGCCACGACCGTCGCGCCGAGCCCGGTGAGCAGGCCGCGCAGGCCATCCCGGAACAGCTCGTGGTCGTCCGCGATGACGACCCGCGGCGCGGTCATGAGGAAGCCACCGTCCCTTCCATGAGCGCCGTCGCTTCCATGAGCGCTGGGTTCACGAGCGCTGGGTTCACGAGCGCTGACCCCACGGAAACCGCGGGCCGGGTCACGCCGGGTCCAGCGGCAGCCGCGCCCGGACCAGCGTCCCGCCGCCCGCGGCGCCCGCGGTTCCCGGTTGGCCCGGGGCGTCCGATGCCGTGCCCGGCGGCGACGGCCGCGCTGCCCGGCGGGCCGCGAGCCCGTCCCGTCCGGCGTCAGGGCCAATCGTGTCAGGCATCAGAGGCGCTGCGGGCGCCGAATCCTGGCCCTGAGGGCTGACGCGCTGTCGTGCACGCGGGGTGAGGACCTCCAGGCGGCCGCCCACCTCGCTCGCGCGCTCGCGGATGCTCTGGAGGCCGACGCCGGGCACGGCGTCGGCGGCGAGGCCCGTGCCGTCGTCGGACACCTCGATCACCAGCCACGGCGCCTCGGGACGGACGTGGACCACGCAACGCTCGCAGCCCGAGTGGCGGACCGCGTTGGTCACGGCCTCCGCGACGATCCGATAGGCGGCCACCTCGGTCGCGGCCGGCAGCGCGACGTCGGCCAGGCCGGCCGGTGCCTCGAACGCCACGACCGGCGCGAACGGGGCGACCACCTGCGCGAGCGCGACGGCGAGCCCGCCCTCGTCGAGCGCCGGCGGGCGCAGGTCCTCGACGACGTGACGGATGTCCCGCACGGTGTCGCGCAGCCGGTCGCGCAGCAGCGCGGCCCGCGCCGCCGCCGGGTCGGCCCGCTCCTCGAGCCCGTCCGCCAGCAGGTCGAGCTGCATCGCCATCGCCGCGAGCTGCGGGCCGATGCCGTCGTGCAGGTCCCGGCGCAGCCGGCGGCGCTCCTCCTCCCGCGCGACGACGAGCCGGTCCCGGCTGCGGCGCAGGTCGTGCTGCAGGGCGGCCGCGTCGAGCAGGTCACCGGCCCGCCGGGCCACGTCGTCGAGGATCGCCCGCTCCGCGTCGGTGAACAGGTCGGCCGGGTGGCGCCGGCCCACCACCAGCGTGCCCACCGGCCGGGTCCTGGCGAGCAGTGGCAGCCGCTCGACCGCCTCCACGGGCCCTCCCGCCTCCACCACGGGCAGCCGCTCGTCGATGGCCAGGGCGGCGATGTAGGGCAGCTTGAGCGCGCGGCGCGTCCCCTCCGCCAGCTGGGTCAGGGCGTCCATCGGCCCGGTGGCCAGGTCGAGCCGGCCGCCCAGCACGGCGAGCATCGCGTACGGGTCGCGCCCCGTGCCGAACAGGAGCCGGTCCACGACCCGCTGGACCTGGTCGCGGGCCGCCGCCGCGACCAGCGCCGCGACCGCGAGGACGGCGTAGGCGACCCGGTGCCCGGGCATGATCGCGCCGGCGGCCGCGACCGTCGCCGCGTAGGCGACCAACAGGAAGGCGGTGAGCAGCCCGTAGACGACCGTTCGGGACAGCGCCGTACCGATGTCGAACAGGTGGTGGCGGACGGCGCCGACGCCGATCGCGGCGATCAGCAGCGCCATCCCGGTGCCCATGCTGATGCCGATGCTGGCACCGTCGCGCGTCGAGCCGTCCTCGAGCACCACGCCGACCAGGGGCGCGCCGATCAGGCCGGCGACCCCGGCGACCAGCCACTGCAGCCGCGCGCGCTCCTGCCCGGCCGACCGGCGCAGGCGTGTCACCACGGCCGCGAGCCCCACCAGCCCGCCGCCGAGGATCGCGGCGACGGAGCTGTACAGGGTGGAGTACAGCAGCCAGCGGGCGCCCTCGACCCCGAGCGGGTTCGCCAGCTCCGCGGAGACATCGGTGGCCGTGGGGGAGAACATCCGGACCAGCAGGTGACCGGCGATGATGACGGCGATGGCGCCCACGACCCAGCGCCACCGGCGGGACGGGAGCCGCCCGTCCGGGAAAAGCGGCGGAACGAGCCCCCACAGCACCAGGTACGGGACGTAGCCCCAGACCGCGAACCAGGTGGCGGCCTCCTGCAGCGGCAGCCCGTCCTTGCCGGGTACCAGGGCGAGCGCCGCGTACTGCGTCGCCAGCAGGTACGGGCCCGTCAGCGCCGTCGACAGCAGGACCCAGCCGACCCGGTTGCGCGGCTGGTAAAGCAGCAGGAGGGCGGCGACCAGCGGGAACGCGGTGGCCATCACCACGTCCTCCGCCATGAGCCCGACCGGCTGCGACGTCCGGTCGATGACGTAGCGGTGCAGGACGATCGCGCCGACCGCGCAACAGACCGACAGCAGCGCCAGCGTGACGGCCAGCACCGATCCCGCGACCACCACAGGGGTGGCGGCCGCGGGCGCGGCACCCGCGGCCTCGTCGACCGTCGCGTTCTCCCCGCCGGCGGCGCGCCGGCCTGAGCCGGGCCCAGCCAGGCCGGCGGCCGGCGCGGTGGCGGTCGCCGTCGTGGTGCTGGGACCCATGGCGGTCGGAACCTTGGCGGCCAGGGACGCGGCGGCCAGGGACGCGGCGGCGGGGGACACGGTGGCCGGGGACACGGTGGCCGGGGATGCGCTGGTCGGGGATGTGGTGGCCGGGACCGTCGCGGTCAGGGGTACGGAGGCCGTGGCCGTGGCGGTTGGCGCGCCGGCCTCCGGCGGCGGGGTCGCGGCGCCGCCCGCCGGCGGCGCCCCGGCCGCGCCCGCGGGGGGCCCGGGGGGGTGGGCGGCGCGCGGGGGGGTGGGGGGCCCCCCGCCGCCCC
>NZ_JADWYU010000151.1:42903-43292 GCF_016786325.1 Frankia nepalensis
GGGGGGGGGGGGGGGGGGGGGGGGGGGGGGGGGGGGGGGGGGGGGGGGGGGGGGGGGGGGGGGGGGCCCCCCCCGGGCGCCCCCCCCGCGGCCGAGCCGGCGGCGGCCGCGGTGTCGTGGACGTCGAGCGCGTGAGTGGCTGCCCCCATGCCTCCCAGGATCGCGCGCGACATACCCAGCCGTCGTCGGTGAAAGGGCTGGTGGGCCTGTCGGATGCGCGATCCCGGCGCGGGGCGGCTGTCCCTCGTTTTCGGGACAGCGGGCGCACGACCGTTGCTTCCAGACGCCGACGGCGACGAGGCCGCCGGCAGACGAAAGACATCCCAGGAGCTGAAATGTCAAGCCGCGACCTGTTCGACGTGATGCGGCCAGGCGGTCGTCTCGTCGTA
>NZ_JADWYU010000152.1 GCF_016786325.1 Frankia nepalensis
GTGCTGGCCGGCGACGCGTCGCCGGCCAGCACAAACGAAACTCCAGGCGGATCAGTGAACTGGGGCCGGCTGGTCAGGCTGTGAACCGCTTGCGCAGGGCGTTCTTGGCGATCTTGCCCATGTCGGTGCGCGGAAGCTCGTCGAGGAACTCGAGCTGCTCGGGAAGCTTGAACTTCGCGAGGCCGGCCGCCAGGCCGTGCGCCGCCAGGTCCTCCAGCGTCACGGGGGCCGCGCCGTCGGCGAGCCGGACGACGGCGCAGCAGCGTTCGCCGGTGCGGGGGTCTGGCAGGCCGATGACGGCGACCTCGGCGACGGCCGGGTGGGTCTCGAGGATCTCCTCGACCTCGACGGCGGCGATGTTCTCCGCGTTGCGGATGATGACGTCCTTGCGCCGGCCGGTGATGCGGACGTGGCCGCGCGGGCCGACGACACCCAGGTCGCCGGTGCGGAAGAAGCCGTCGCCGTCGAAGAGGTCCGCGATCTCGCGAGCCGGCACGCCGAGGTAGCCGGCGAAGAGCTGCGGGCCGCGGACCAGCAGTTCGCCCTCGACGCCGGGCGGGCAGCCGGCGCCGTCGAAGCCGACGACCCGCAGCTCGACGCCGGGAGCCGGGCGGCCCTCGGTGACCGTGAGCTCGTCGTCGGTGTCGTCGAGCCGCGCGTGCGTGGCCAGCGGGAACTCGGTCATTCCCCAGCTGGAGAGCACCCCGCGCCCGCCCAGCTCGCGCGCCACCTCCTCGTGCAGGCCGGCGGGCTTGGGGGCGCCACCGCTGTAGGTTGCCCGCAGCTTCGGGTAGAGCACGACACCAGGATCCTTGGCCCTCTCGGCCGCCTGGGCGCCGATGTAAGCCCGTAGGAACGGCAGCGCCGAGCCGAGCATCGTCGCGCCATGCGCGGCCATCGCTCGCGGCGTGGCCTGTGGGTCGAAGCTGTCGATCAGCATCAGGCGCAGGCCGGACAGCAGCGACGAGGCCAGCATGACCGCGCCGCCGATGTGCGCGATCGGGAACGCGATCGGGTAGAGGTCGGCGGGCGTCGGCTCCGCCCCCGCGACGTTGCCGCGCGCCGCGACCGACACGGAGACGTCGGTGTGCAGGACGCCCTTCGGGGCGGCGGTGGTGCCCGAGGTGGTGTAGATCCAGCGGGCCTCGCCCGGGCCGGACGGCGGTGCCGGTGGCGGGACCGGCTCCCCCTCGGCGACCATCGGCAGGGCGAGCCCGCCCGCGGCCGCGGCGGCGCGGTGGTCGACGAGCAGCAGGTCGGCCGTCCCGCCGCGCTCGGCGATGATCGCGCGGAACATCGCCTCGTGGTCGAAGCCGCGCCAGGTCGGCACCGTGATGAACACCGAGGTCGCGGCCTTCTCGGTGACGTAGGCGACCTCGCGCTCCCGCAGGGTCTGGATGATCGGGTTCTGGACCGCGCCGAGGCGGGCCAGCGCGACCATCAGCACCGCCGTCTCGAGCGTCGTCGGCAGCTGCCAGCTGACGACTGTGCCGACGCCGATCCCCCGCGCGGCGAGCGCCGCGGCGACGCGCTCGGCGGCGCCCTTGAACTCGGCCGCGGTCAGCGACCGGCCGAGGTCGTCGAGGAGCAGTTCGGCGTCGGGGGTGGCGGCGGCCCGGCGCTCGACCAGGTCCCAGTACGTGGCCGCGTCCCAGTCCGGCGCGGGCGGACCCTCGTAGGCGCCCACGCTCCCGGTGCCGTCCACGGTGCTTCCTGCCCGAGTCTCGCTCACGCCGTCTCCCGCCCGCCTCGTCCGATCATGGTGTTCCGCGGAACCGTCGACCGCCGGGTTCGCGCGCGCGCCTGCCAGCGACACCCGCCCGGAGGCGGATGCCGCTGACGGTGGCGCCTGGTCGGGCCTTCGCCGGGCCCTGGTCAGGCCTGGGTCAGGCCGTGGCCCGGCTGGTCATCTCGGCGAGCGAGATGCCCTCGTGCTTGATCTCGAAGCGGCCCTTGTCGAAGGGGCGGATCTCCACGTCGTGGCCGGCGGTCTCGGCGCGCAGCGCGCCGACCGTGGACTGCTCCTTCGACCGGTGCGCGAACGGGTCGAACGAGTACCAGCGCATCGCGTTCTCGTACGACATCTTGTTGATGTCCTCGTCCGGCACGCCGACGCAGGACTTGAGCAGTTCCTCGCCCGGCCACGGCCAGCTGGAGTCCGAGTGCGGGTAGTCGCACTCCCACGCGATGTTGTCGATGCCGATCTTGTGGCGCAGCTCGACGCCCACCGGGTCCTCGATGAAGCAGGTCAGGAAGTGCTCCCGGAAGACCTCGCTCGGCAGCTTCCCGCCGAAGTTCTGGCCGGTCCACAGGTGGTGCATGTCGTAGGTCCGGTCGAGGCGCTCGAGGAAGTACGGGATCCACCCGGTGCCGCCCTCGGACAGGGCGATCTTGATGTCCGAGTACTCCTTGGGGATCCGCGACCACAGCAGGTCCGCCGCCGCGCTGCAGATGTTCATCGGCTGCAGGGTGATCAGGACGTCCATCGGGGCGTCGGCCGCGGTGAACGTGAGCTGGCCGGACGAGCCGAGGTGGATCGAGAGCACCGTGTCGGTCTCGACCAGCGCCCGCCACAGCGGGTCCCAGTGCGCGCTGTGGAAGCTCGGGTAGCCCAGGGTCGCCGGGTTCTCGGTGAAGGTCAGCGAGTGGCAGCCCTTGGCCGCGACCCGGCGGACCTCCTTGGCGGCGAGTTCCGGGTCCCACAGCACCGGCAGCGCCATCGGGATGAACCGGCCGGGGTAGGCGCCGCACCACTCGTCGATGTGCCAGTCGTTGTAGGCCTGTACGACCGACAGCGCCAGGTCCTTGTCGTCCGCGGCCGCGAACAGCCGGGCGCTGAACCCCGGGAACGACGGGAAACACATCGAGCCGAGCACGCCCGCGGCGCTCATGTCCTTGACCCGCTCGTGGATGTCGAAACACCCAGGGCGCATCTCGTCGAAGGCGGTCGGCTCGACGCCGTACTCCTCCTTCGGCCGGCCGGCCACCGCGTTCAGCCCCACGTTCGGGATGACCGTGCCGTTGAACGTCCACACGTCGGAGCCGTCGTCGCGGCGGACCACCTTGGGCGCCACGTCGTCGAACCTCGCGGGCAGCCGCCCCTCGAACATGTTCGGCGGCTCGACCAGGTGGTCGTCGACGCTGATCAGGATGAGGTCTTCAACGTTCATACCGAGCCTCCGCTCGTCCGCGCTGACGACGCCATCGTCACGCGATCCTTCTCGTCGTGTACAGGGTTCTCGGGTGCTCCTGGGTCAGCCCGCGGGCGAGGGGGCGGCCACGGGCAGGGGCCCGTCCCCTCCCCGACGTCACCGTCCGCCGGCCGGCGGACGGCGGACGGCGGACGGCGGACGGCGGACGGGACCACTCTCTTGATCACGAAATATATCTTAATCTTTCAACGTCGCCGGGTCACCGGGTCGATCGGCCGGGACGGTCAGAACATCGGGGTCTTGAGCATCGCGCCGGCGTCGACCCGCAGGTTGAGGCCGGTGATGTAGCGGGAGTCGTCGCTGGCGAGGAACAGCACCAGGGACGAGATGTCGTCCGGCTCGACGTAGGGGATCGGCATCGCCTGCATCACCGGGAAGGCGAGCTCCGCCTCCTCGCGGGTCGGCGCCCGGCCCTCGGCCACGATGTCCGGCCGGAACGCCTTGTACACGACCTCGTTGTGCAGCAGGTGCGTGTTGGTGTTGGTCGGGTGAATGGCGTTGAGCCGCACGCTCGCCGGGGCGAGCTGCAGCGCCAGCACCTCGACGTAGTTCGCGATCATCTTCTTGGCCAGCGAGTAGGCCACCCCGCCGGTGTTGCCCATGGCCTCGGTCGTGCCCTTCATCATTCCGGCGGTCGAGCCGGTGACGATGACCGAGGCACCCGCGCCGAGGTGCGGCAGCGACACCGCGACGGTGTTCAGCACGCCGACGAAGTCGACGTCCATGCCGTCCACGAAGCCACTGGCCAGGTGGGAGTCGATGGCGGGACATATGCCCGCGTTCGCGCAGACGATGTCGAGGTGCCCGAACCGGGCCAGGCCCTCGTCGAGCGCCGCCTGCAGCGTCGGGCGCTCCCGTACGTCGGCCTTCACCGCGACGATCTGGCGGCCGAGCGCCTCGACCTCCTTCACGGTCGCCGCGAGGTCCTCCGGCGTCGCCAGCGGGTACGGCACGCTGTCGATCTGCTCGCAGATGTCGACCGCGATGATGTCTGCACCCTCGCCGGCCAGCCTGATGGCGTGGCTGCGCCCCTGCCCACGTGCCGCGCCGGTGATGAACGCGACCTTCCCGTCGAGCTTGCCCACGTCGCCCTCCGTACCACGAAATGGATCTACCGGCCGAATACTGAACTGTGATTCAAACTACTCGGATCCGTGCCCGGTTCCCTCCGGACTACGACCGGATTTCCAGGCGATCACCGGGCCCGCCGCCGCGGTGAGCGAGCCGAGCGCCGCGTAGTCGACGGGAAGTTCGAGGACGCTCACACCCAGCGTGACCAGGGCGCCGGCCAGCCGCTCACGGTGCTCGGCCGACGACAGCGGCGCGCCGCGCTCCCCCCAGACCTCGACGACGAGGCTGACGCCGAGCTTCTCCGCCCACGCGAGGCAGTCCGCCGCGACGCCGGAGGTCGGCGGCCGGTCGACCACGGCCACCGCGGCGCCGGCGCCACGCAGGCCGGCCGACAGCGCCCCGGCGATCGCGGTCCCGGCCCGGCCGGCCGCGGGCACCCGGACGCTGCCGAGCCGGACCGTCGAGAACGTCCTGGCGATCCAGTGCGCCGCCGGGCCCGGCTCGGTCCAGACGTCACCCGCCTCGCCGAGGACCGCGGCGAGGTCGGCCGCCGCGCACGCCGGGTTCAGCGGCGCGCCGGTCCGCGCGTAGAGCGGCTGGACCACGGCGAACAGCTCGCGGTAGAGCGCGGGGCGCTCGCCGCCCTCGACGACCGGCACCCGCGCGCGCAGGGACTCGGCGGCCGCAGGCAGATCGGTGACCTCGACGGTCAGGGTGCGCGCCGGGTCGAGGCCCGCGGCGGAGAACAACGCGGGCGCGCACTCGTCGGCGTCGAGCCCGACGGTGACGACGAGCGCGTCTGGGTGGGCGCCGGCGAGCGCCAGGTCGCGTTCCTGCAGGCAGCCGGTGCCCAGGTGGTAGGGGCTCGCCCAGTGGAAGACGCCCTTGGCGGCGAAGGTGTTGAGCACGCCCAGCCCGGTGGTCGCGGCGAACCTCTGTAGCGCCGCCGTGGCGTCGGCCCGCACGACCCCGCGCCCGGCGAGCACCAGGTCGGCCTCGGTGATCCCGCCGTCGCCGGGCAGCCAGGGCCGGCCCGTGAGCCGGGGCGCCAGGCTCGGGTCCTCGTGGCCGGCCCGGCCCGGCGAAGCGAGGCCGGCGCCGGGACCGCTGCCGGGGCCGGCCGACGCCGGGTCGAAGCCGAGGCGGACCGCGACCGCGCCGGCGCCGGACTCACGGGCGGACCGGGCCACGTCCGCCAGCTCGTCCGCCGAACGGGCGGTGACGGGTTCGCCGGCGTCGACCCGGCGGGACAGCAGCGTGAGCACCTCGCCGTCCCAGAGCGCCGCGAGGCCCGCGCCCATCGTCGCCTCGGCCTCGGCGAGCGCGAGCGCGCACGCGAGATCCGGCGCGGGCACCGGGCGGATGCCCGGCAGCGCGCGCCCGGCGGCCGGGCCGCCGGGCGTCGTGACGACGTACGGCAGCCCCCACCGGCCCAGCCACTCACCGACTGACACGTTCACCTCGCCCTCGACGGAAAGTATGTTATATACAATCTGCGCTGGCCACCCCCGTGAGCCACCAACGGCCCGCCCGGACCGGCCAGCGCGACCGTGGGCGCGCGACGCCCGCCACCTCCGGCGAGGAGAGGCTGGCCTCATGAGCACCGTCAACACCAAGGTCTATACCCACGAGTTCATCGACATCCGGGGCTCGAACCGGGCGAACTACGTCCACCACATGACGGCGAACTGGAGCCCGATCGCCCAGGAGGAGCGCGACCAGCTCTGCTACGGCGTCTGGGGCGTCATCGGCACGACCGGCCGCTGGCCACAGGTGATCAACATGTGGGAGGAGGACGGCTTCGACGGGCTCGCGGCCGGCCTCGATCACGAGACCAAATCGGCCACCTTCCAGGACCCGAAGCTCGCCAAGTGGTGGGAGGAGGCGGCCAACTACCGCAGCGGCGGCCTCGACCGGGTGGTCGTGCCGGCGCCGTGGGCGCCGACGATCTCCCAGCTGTGCGCCGAAGGGGTACGCGGCGACGTGTACGCGCACGAGATGGTCAGGGTTCCGCGGGGCACGGCCCGCGACTTCCTGGAGATCGTCGCCGAGGAGGCGACGCCGGTGTTCGAGCCGTTCGGCTGGAAGCTCGCCGGGGCGTTCCGCACGGCGCTCGCGGACGACTCCGAGTGCCTGCTGCTGTGGGCGATCGAGAGCATGCAGGCCTGGGCCGAGCTGGAGAAGGCGGCCACCTTCGGCGGCGACGCGGTGAACCGGTGGAAGAAGCGGCTGTACGAGGTGAGCGACTCGTTCGGCCGGTTCCTGATGCGGGACGCGCCGCTGTCACCGATGCGGATCGGCCGCCAGCCCAGCCGCGCCGACCGGCACGAGGGCTGGACCGACCTGTAAGCAGTCGAAGGATCTGTAGGCGTCAAGGAAGGCGTCCTCGGTGGCGCCCGGGAGGTCTGGCGTGAGCGTGTCGTTCAGTGAGGAACGCGAGCAGTTGCGCGGCGTCATGCGCGAGTTCCTCGCGGACGTCGCCGGCGAGGAGGCGGTACGCGCGAGCATGGTCACGCCCACCGGCTGGGACCCGGCCGTGTGGCGCGGTCTGGCCGAGGACCTCGGCGTCCTGGGCTTGGGCATCCCGGAGGAGCTCGGCGGCGTCGGCGGCGGCTTCGCCGAGATCGGTGTCGTCTTCGAGGAGAGCGGCGCCGCACTGCTGTGCGCGCCCCACCTGGCTACGGTCGCCGCCGCGCAGGCGCTGCTCGCCGCCGGCGACGACGCCGCGGCGGCCGACCTGCTGCCGCCGGTCGCGTCCGGGACCGTCGCGACGCTGGCGGTCACCGAGGCCGACGGACGCTTCGAGGAGTCCTCGGTGCGGGCGACGGCCGAACGCGGCGCCGGCGGCTGGCGGATCTCGGGGACCAAGATGTTCGTCCTGGACGGCGCCACCGCCGAGCTGGTCCTCGTCGCCGCCCGCACCTGCGGCGGCGTGAGCCTCTTCGCGGTCGACGGCGACGCGGACGGCCTGCGCCGCGTCGGTCTCGCGACCCTGGACCAGACCCGCCGGCAGGCGCGCCTCGACCTCGCGGGGGTGCCCGGGCGGCTCATCGGTGCGGAAGGTGCCGCCTGGCCGGCCGTCGAGCGGGCGGTGCGACTGGCGATCGTGGCGCTGGCCGCCGAGCAGGTCGGCGGCGCGGGCAGGGTGCTGGACATGGCCGTCGAGTACGCGAAGACCCGGGTCCAGTTCGGCCGGACGATCGGCTCGTTCCAGGCGATCAAGCACAAGTGCGCGGACGTGCTCGTCGAGGTCGAGTCGGCCCGCTCGGCGGCCTACGCCGCCGCCGCGGCGGCCGATCGACCGGACGACCCGGAACTCGCACTGGTCTCGAGCCTGGCCAAGGCCTACTGCTCCGACGCCTACGTGCACGCCGCCGCTGAGAACATCCAGATCCACGGCGGCATCGGCTTCACCTGGGAGCACCCGGCCCACCTCTACTTCAAGCGGGCGAAGAGCTCACGGGTGCTGTTCGGCGACCCCGCGTACCACCGGGAGCTGCTCGCCCAGCGGCTGTAGCCGGCGGGCGTGGCGGGGTCGGTCAGCCGTCGATCACCCGCGGGACTTGCGGAGCCGCGCGACAAGATAGTTAGCTAATTAGCTATGAGCCTCGGTGAGACGTTCCACGCCCTCGCCAACGAGAAGCGGCTGACCATCCTGCGCTGGCTGCGCGACCCCACCCGGCACTTCCCGCCGCAGCGGTACGGAGACCTCGTCGAGGACGGCGTCTGCGTCATGTTCATCGCCGACAAGCTCGGTGTGGCCGCGCCAACCGCCACCGCTCACCTACAGGTGCTGGCGAGGGCCGGCCTCGTCACGGCCAGGCGAGCCGGGCAGTGGACCTTCTACAAACGCGACGAGAACGCGATCGAGAACCTCAAGCGGCGGGTCGGAGCCGAGCTGTGAGCGACGCCGCTGCCCGCGGCATCACCACGACGGATGCTGTCACTCCCGAGGTCATCGCGTCAGTCGACGAGATTCTGCGGCCTTACCTGCGGCGAACTCCAGTCCTCGGAATCGACCGGGCCGATTTCGGACTCGCGCCCGGGCCCCTCGCTCTCAAGCTCGAACACCTCCAGCACTCCGGGTCGTTCAAGGCACGCGGCGCATTCGCCAACCTGCTGCTGCGCGGCGTCCCTGAAGCCGGAGTCGTCGCGGCCTCCGGCGGCAACCACGGCGCCGCCGTCGCGTATGCCGCCCACGTCCGGGGAGTTCCGGCGCGGATCTATGTGCCGGAGGTCTCCTCGCCGGCGAAGATCTCCCGGATACGTGGGTATGGCGCCGAGCTCGTGGTCACGGGCGCGACCTACGCCGAGGCTCATGAGGCCAGCGGCGTCTGGGCGGCCGGTTCCGGTGCGTTGCCGGTGCCTGCCTTCGACCAGATCGAGACGATCCTCGGCGCGGCGACGCTCGCCGTCGAGCTCGAACGACAGGTTGGCCAGACGGCGACCGTGTTGGCGTCTGTCGGCGGTGGCGGGCTGCTCGCGGGCATCGCGGGATGGTGCGTCCACCGAACACGCGTCGTGGGCGCCGAACCTGAGAGCGCGCCGACCCTGACGCGGGCTCTGGCGGCGGGACGCCCGGTTGACGCCCCCGCCGGCGGCGTCGCGGTCGACTCCCTCGCGCCTCGCCGGGTCGGCGAGCACACCTTCCGGATCATCAGTCGTTACGTCGACCAGGTGGTTCTGGTGACCGATGACCAGATCCGGCAGGCCCAGGAGATTCTGTGGGACCGGCTACGCCTCGTTGCCGAGCCGGGTGGTTGCGCCGCCCTAGCCGCCGTTCTCGCTGGCAGGTACCTACCCGCGCCCGACGAGGCCGTCACCGTCGTGATCAGCGGCGCGAACACCACCGCGGTAAGTTTCGCCCCCTGACCATCGGTTTGGCCGCCAGGTCGACCGGTCTCACCGATCAGTTCGGCGGGCGCGTGGCCCTCGCGGGTCGCTACCTCCTGGCCGCGCGCAGCCGGTCGCGCAGTTCCCGGACGTGGTCGGCGAAGCCCGGCCGGGCGACCGACCACTCCTGGGCGGCCAGCTCCAGGGAGACCGCCTCGTCCGAGGACGTCATCGCCAGGCTCGCCCGCAGCGTCTCCTTGGTACGTGTCACCAGGTCGCGCTGGCGGCCCGCGGCGCGGGCCGCCAGCGCGCAGGCCCGGTCCAGCAGCTCGTCGTCCGGCACGCAGCGCCAGGCGAGCCCCGCCGCGGCCGCCTCCGCGCCGGTCAGCCGGTCGCCGCAGAGCACCAGCGCCGCCGCGCCCTGCGGACCTACCCGGTGGGCCAGTCGCCACAGGTGGCCCCCGCCGGGGTGGATGCCGACGTCGAGGAAGCGCGGGTCGAACGTCGCCGACGGCGAGGCGAGCACGACGTCGCAGGCCAGCGGCAGGTTCACCCCGGCGCCGATCGCCGCGCCGCCGACGGCGGCGATCGTCGGCACCGGGGCGTTCGCGACCGCGAGCATCCCCGCGTACAGCGCCCGCAGCGGCGCCTTCGGCGTGATCAGGTCGTCCAGGTTGCCACCGGCGGAGAACACCGGTGGGGTCGCGGCCAGCACGATCGCCCCCGCGCCCTCCGCCAGCGCCGACCCCACGGCGGCGGCGAGCGCGTCGGACAGTTCCAGCGACAGCGCGTTGCGGTGCGCCGGGTCGTCGAGTGTGAGCACCGCGTACCCGTCGCGGAACTCGACGGCGACCAGCGGCCGCGCCTCGTCCGTCACGTGGACCTCCGATCGCAGGTGTTCGGCCCGCGGGCGTTCGGCCCGCGGGTACCGGCGCGGCCGGCGCCGCGGGTGGGCCTCGGCGCCGTCGGCCGAGGTGGTCGGACCCGCCGGGTGTCAGAGCTTGAAGTTGCCGGTCACGGGATCGATGTGGTCGTCGTAGTCGCCGGCGGTGGCCAGCTCGCCCATCGTCGCCAGGGTCGTGGCGTCGACCGGCGCGCTCGCGGGGTTGAGGGTGACGTCGTCGACGGCGATGGCCGGATGCGCGAACGCGAACGCGACCGTCTCGGCGATCGCGACGCCGACGTCGTCGACATGCATGTATTCGGCCGTGACGAGGCCGTTGCTCGCCCACTTCGGCAGGACCTCGCCGAGCACCGTGTGGTCGAAGTCGTTCGCGATCTCGGTCGGCATGGTCGCGCCGATCGTGAGCCGCAGGAAGCGGTGCTCGGGGTGCTCCAGTCGCCAGGTCCGCAGCGAATGATCCAGCGCCGCCTTGCTCGCCCCGTAGGCGCCCATACCGTGCGCCGGCTGCGCGACGTTGGCCGAGGAGACATAGAGGAAGAGGCCGGGCTCCCGCCGGGCGCGGATCGCGGCGGCGGTGACCAGCGCCGGGCCGGTGACGTTCGTGGCGAACGCGGTCGACCAGGTGGCGGCGGTCAGGCGCGTCATCATCTGCAGCGGCGAGATGCCGACCGGGAACAGCACCGCGTCCACCGAGCCGAGCGCGTCCGTCGCGGCCGTCACGACGCGGGCGCACGCGTCCTCGTCGCGCAGGTCGGCCGGGATCGCGACACCTCCGCCCGCCGCGGCGACCACCTCTTCCAGTTGCTGGGCGCGGCGGCCGACGACGGCGATCTCGCCGCCGCGGGCCGCGACGGCGAGCGCGGTGGACCGGCCGACGCCCGACGAGGCTCCGACCACCACGATCCGGCGACCCTTTAAGTTGATCTCGATTCCCATGGACTGCTCCCTGGAAGGGCGGGGACGGGGGCACGTCCGGACCAACGGCGGTGAGACCGAGCGGACCAGTGGGCCGCACCAGACGCAGATTGCATACTATATCCGACGTTCCAGTCGACTCCGCAACCCATGATTCACCCTGGGCCGACCGGCTCAGCATCGGGATGAGACCGGTCGAGACTGACAAGATCGGTCGAGACTCCGGCGCCGCCGCGGCATGGGCCCGGGAAGGGGCCGGCGGACCGCCGCGGCTCCAGCGGGCGCCGGGGCTCCAACCGACGCGTGGCGCGTCAGCACGGCCGAGCCGTGCTGACGCGCCACGGGGTACGCGCGGGCTCAGCTGCCGATGGCGATCTCGCCCTTGAGCATCGCGCCGGCGTCGAGCCGGATGTTGAGGCCCGTGATGTAGCGCGAGTCCTCGCTGGCCAGGAACAGCACCAGCGCGGAGACGTCACCGGGCTCGAGGAACGAGATCGGCATCGGCTGCATGAACGGGAAGGCGACCTCGGCGTCCTCGCGGGTCGGCGTCTTGCCTTCCGCGACGAGGTCCGGGCGGAACGCGCGGTAGATGTCGTCGTTCTGCAGCAGCCGAGTGTTCACGTTGGTCGGGTGGATCGCGTTCAGCCGGATGTTGTGCGGCGCCAGCTGGAGCGCGAGCGTCTCGACGTACTGGAAGACCAGGCGCTTGGCGAACGAGTACGCCACACCGCCGGTCTTGCCCATCGCCTCGGTGGTGTTCTTCATCAGGCCGGCGGTGGAGCCGGTGATGATGATCGAGGCACCGGCCTGAAGATGCGGGGCGACGACCGCGACAGTGTTGTGCGCGCCGACGAAGTCGACGTCCATGCCGTCGATGAAGCCCTCGATCAGTGTGCGGTCGTTCATCGGCAGGATGCCGGCGTTCGCGAGGACGATGTCCACCTTGCCGAACTGGGCGAGGCCCTGGTCGAGCGCGGCCTTCAGCTGCTCCTTGATCCGCACGTCGGCCTTGACGGCGACGATGCTGCCGCCGGCCGCCTCAACTTCTTTGACGGTCTGCGCCAGGTCCTCCGCGCTCGCCATCTCGTAGTTGACGGTCGGGATGTCCTCGCAGATGTCGACCGCGATGATGCTGGCACCCTCGCTCGCGAGCTTGATCGCGTGGCTACGCCCCTGCCCGCGCCCGGCGCCGGTGATGAAGGCGACCTTGCCGTCCAGCTTGCCCATCTAACCCTCCTGAATCGATCGCGGTCGCGATCGTGGCCTGGCGTCGCGATCGTGGCGGCTGCGCCCACGATGCTAAGACGACATCGTAGTTCTCCTATGCGGAGATCCGCATTTCTTGCGTATCGCTGGCGTATCACCGAAAGGGCTGGTAGTAGGCCAGAAGCCCGATGTCCGCGGTTGTGTCAGGGAACCCGGACCACCTGTGCGGCCCAGGCCAGTCCGGCGCCGAACCCCACGAGCAGGGCGAGGTCGCCGGCCCGCACCGCCCGGTTGCGGTGCAGCCGGTGCAGCGCGAGCGGGATGGACGCGGCCGACGTGTTGCCGGCGTCGGCGCCGTCGCGCGCGACCACCGCCCTGACGGCGCCGAGCTTCTCGGCGAGGGCGTTGACGATGCGCAGGTTGGCCTGGTGCGGGATGACGGCGGCGAGGTCCTTGGGGGCGACGCCGGCACGCTCGCAGGCGGCGAGCGCCACCCGGTGCACGCTCCCGGTGGCCCACCGGAAGACCGCCTGGCCCTCCATCCGCATCCGCTGGCTGTCCGGCTCGACCTGGATGAGCGACGCTTTCGAGCCGTCGCTGCCCCAGGTGACCGGGCCGATCGCGGCCGGCTCCCCCTCGGCGCCCGCCTCGGCCGGCCCGATGACGACCGCGCCGGCGCCGTCCCCGAAGATGATCGACGTGCCCAGGTCGGCGGGGTCGATGTAGTCGGTCATCCGCTCGGCGCCGACGACGACCGCGTGGCGGGCCGTGCCCGCGCGTACCGAGTCGGCGGCGGCCGCGACCGCGTAGCAGAAGCCCGCGCAGGCCGCGTTGAAGTCCACGGTCGCGGCGGCGGGCGCGCCAAGGCCGGCGGCGACCTCGGCGGCGACGACGCCGGCCCGTGGCTGGCTGCTGCAGGTCGCGACCATCACCAGGTCGACGTCGGCCGCCGTCAGGCCGCTGTCGGCCAGCGCTTCCCGCGCCGCGGCGAGCGCCATCACGCCGATGGTCTCGTCGGCGGCGGCGACCCCGCGGGTGACGAATCCGGTGCGGCCCTCGACCCACTGGGCGGTCCGGCCGAACCTGCCGGCCAGTTCCTCGCTGGTGAGCCTGCCCACGGGCCGGTAGGCGCCGAGGCCGAGCAGCCGCGCGCCGCCGGGCGCGCGGCCGGTACCCCCCGGGCGCGCGACTCGGGGAGCGGGTATGGGGATCCGCGAGGTGCCGCTGGTCTCGGGGGTGGCGGCGGCTGTCATCTTCCGGTTCTCCTCACTGCCGCCGGTGCCGGACGCGCCGGAAGGGCGGCGCCGGGAGATTCACCGATGAGGCATCCGCGCGGATCGTAGAAGCATTCCGGCGTCCCGTCAGGAGGGTTAAAGGTCACTTACTCGCCAGTCACAAACTTCCAGGCGCGATAGCGCCGTTCTGACGACCAGATTCAACTACGCGGCGTCGTCGGCGATGAACACCGTGAAACCTCCGCCAGAGTTGTCCGGGCCGCGCGCAACCGTTGGGCGAACAACCTCCGCGCTCCCGTTCGAAATCCGGGCGCTTGTATGGCCGGCGGCACGGAGCACACGAACACCGCCCACGGATTGCGACGGCTTCCGCGGGCTACCTGCCGCGGCCGCCGTCGGCGTCGTCGGGGTCAGGAGTGACGGCCAGGACCGTGGCGAACCCTTCGCCGCGCCGGTCGAGGTCCGCGTAGAACCCGGCCAGGCAGCGCCAGGAGATCTCCACCTCGCCGCCACCGCTGGCCAGCGCGCGGCTCGCCTCGCGCCACGGCCGCTCCCCACACGCGAACGCGCGCAGCTGGCTCAGGCTCAGCCGCCCGTAGGAGTCGAGGATCATGTCGATGATCGCCCGCTCCCCGCGAATGAGGTGTTCCGGCACGCCACGAATGTCGCCGGGCCGTAGCTGGAAACCCCGGGAAGCCTGGTAGAGCGCGGGCACGACAGGACCATCCCGCCAGCCGTGGACCGGCTCGGGAAAGATCGCCCGCCGATGCCGGGCCAGGCTCCACGCCTGCGCGTAGTACACGAGAATCTGTAGCCTGGGCGCCGCCATCGACCCCCGCTCGCGCAGGATGTAGGCGGCGACATCCAGCACGCTGGCCACCCCGACGACGATCCCGCCGTCCTCACCGGACCGGAAGGCGTTCCGCCCCGCGATAGTGATGGCGGGAGCCATGACACGGGCGTCCTCGGTCGTCCACCAGTAGAACCTCGTCTCGTCGTAGCCGACGACGAGCAGGGCACGCACCGTCGCCGGCCCCCAGCCTCGCGCGCGTAGCTCCTCGTCCCAGGCGTCCTTCAGCCACCCTGGCGGCCCGTCCTCGAAGCGGCGCAGCGACACGCAGCCGGCGCCCCGGCAGCCGAGTTCCCAGCCGCCCGCCAGCAGCCAGGCCTCGACGGCCGACGCGAGCGCCCTGCCCGAACCGGCCTGCGCCACCGCCATCTCCGCCCGCGCCGTTCGGATGTCGAGCGGCCGCCCGGTCGCCTCGTCCGCGCGCCGCGCACCGCCGTCATGGGTGTTTGTCAGAGAGCACACAGGAACAGCGTAGGGCATTTCGGCGATGCCACCGGAACCGGGACCGGTTATCACCCCGAAGAAGGCCACCCATTCCTGGTTCACGCCATCGATGGAGCTTTTGAAAGCGCTTACCGTGCCGCCACGGCGCAGTCGACCAGATCGATTGCAATCCGGCGTCAATATCGAGGTTTGTTTCCATGGAATCCATTCGCATCCGCGTGGGCGGCCTGGCACGCGCGCGCTTCGCGGCAGTCCGACAGGACCGGCGGGCGCGGTCGGCGGCCCCACGGGGACGGAGCCCTAGGGACCGGGCCGGAGATACGGGAGGCGCATGCCGATCGCCGCGGCGTCCCGGGCGGCGGCACGGTCGAGGTCTGCCGCCTCGGCCTCGTGGCCGGCCCGACGCAGCGCGAGCGCGAGCCGCCGCCGCGCGCGGACCGCGAACGGCACGCCGCCGGCGGCCCCGGCCAGCTCCAGCGCCGCGCGCAACTGCCCGATGGCCTCGTCCACCCGCCCCAGCGCGAGGGCGAGCCCGCCCCGGTACAGCGCCGCGGGACCCATGCAGACCAGGCCGGGGATGAACGTGACCAGCGTGTCACCGTACGCTGTCAGCCGGTCCAGGAGGGCGTGCGCCCGCTCCACGAGATCAGGCGCGGGCTCGTCGAGCTGGGCGATGATCTCCGCGAGGTTCACGACATACACGGGCTCGAGCACCCCCGCCGGCACGTCGGCGAGGTCCGGCCGGACGAGGCGGCGCACCTCCGTGGCGGCCGCCGGCCCCCGGCCGTTCTCCACGAGCGCGAGCGCGCGGATCAACGCCCACTCGGCGATCACCTGCTCCTCCAGGTCCTCCATCTGGGGGAGCAGCTGGCTCATGGCGCCGCGGTCCCAGGCGGTGAGGCCGTGGATCGTGCCGACCGACTGCGTGAGCAGGGTGACCGCTCCCGTCGTCACCTCCGGCCGGGGCGTGGCCAGCAGCGCCGCCACCTCGCCGGCGGCGCCGTACCGCCCGGCGTGAAGATGGCGCATCGCCTGCCAGCAGCGGTCGAGCAGGTCGAAGTCGGGGTCGCGCGTCTGGCCCAGCCGCCGGGTGAAGACCGCCGACTCGGCGTCCGCGCCGGCGACGTCACCCAGCTCCCACAGTGCCGCCCGCCGCAGGTGCCGGGCGACCAGCTCGGTGCCCGCCGGCCCGCCGGCGCGGGCGAGCAGCGCGTCCGCGAGCGCCAGCCGACGCGAGGCGTGCTGAGGTGTCCAGGCCGCCAGAGCCCGGGCGACCAGCAGGCCCGCCGGCTCCGCCGGCCCAGCCGCCTCGGGATCCGCCAGCTCGCCCGGCTCCGGGGGCGCCCCGGCGCGGGCCGCCGCGGCGGCCAGGCCGATGACCCGGCTCGCCGTGTCCGCGTCGTCGTAGCAGGCGCGGACCGCCGCCGCGGTGAGCAGCCGGACCCGCCGCGCGCCCTCGTCGGCCGGCAGCGCGGCCGCCGCCGCCTCCAGGTCGGCGACGAGGCCCGGGGCGGGGCTGTAGAACAGGGAGCTGTAGCCACCGACGGCGTCACCCGCGCGAGCCAGGGTCGCGAGCGCCGCGCGGACCGGGTCGCCGTTCGTCGCCGCGAGCCGCGCCGCCTCGGCGAGTACCCGCTGTGCCTCGGCATGGTCGGCATACCGACGGCGCGCGGCGCCCAGTGCCGTCATCAGGTCGACCACCAGGCTCACCTCTCCGCCCGGCGCCAGGTCGAGGCCCTGACCGGCGAACGCGGCCGCGTCCTCGAACGCGAACTGGGCGAGCGCCTCACGCGCCGCCGCGAGCTGCGCCCGCGCGGCCCGCGCGTCCACGCGCCCGGCCGCGGCGGCGCGCAGATGATGCGCGAGCACCGCGGCGGGCAGCGCGGCGCCCTGGTGGGCCACGAGCGCGTCGGCGACGAGTCCGGAGAGCCTGGCGTGCTCGCCAGCCCCCAGTCCGGCCAGCACCGCGTCGCGGACCAGGTCGTGGGTGAACCGCGCCCGGCCAGGGCTCGGGGCCTCGGCGAGGTCCGCGGCGACGGCCGTGTCCAGCGCGTCGAGCGCCTCGGCCTGGGTGAGGCGCGCGGCCGTCGCCACCACCGGCAGCGCCGCCTCCCGACCGGCGACGGCCATCGTCCCGAGCAGGCGCCGCATCGCGGCGGGCATCGCCGCCAGGCGCGCGAGCACCGCGTCGCGCACCCCGGCGGGCAGCGCCCCGGGCGCGGTGGCCCGCTCGACCGACGTGGCCGCCGCCAGCCGGGCCAGTTCGACGACGAAGAACGGGTTGCCGGCCGTGCGCTCGCGGACGGCGGCCGCCGAAGCCTCGGTCAGCGCGGCACCGCTCACCGCGCGAAACAGCTGGTCGACCTCCGGCGGCGCGAGCCCGGCCAGCTCGGTCCGGACGAGCGCGGGATGACGGGCGAGGACGCCGAGCAGCCGGCGCGGCTGCTCGCCGGACACCGGCCCCGCGCCGGACGTGTCCGGCGCGGCGGGAGGCTCCGGCCGTAGCGTGCAGACCAGCAGCAGCGGGACGTCCCGCAGCTCGGTGGCGAGGATCTCCAGCACGGCCATCGACGCGGCGTCGGCCCAGTGCAGGTCCTCCAGCATCGCCAGAACCGGGCCGGCCGCGGCGAGGTCGGCCAGGTGGCGCCCGATCGCCAGCGCCACCTCGAACCGGGCGGGCCCGTCGGTGTCCCGGCCCGCGCCGAACGCGCCGACCACGTCGGCGGGCAGGCCACGCAGCAGCTGCCGCCACGGCCAGTAGGCCGGCGCGCCGGAGACCTGGGTGCACCGCCCCCACCGGACCTCCGCCCGCACCGACCGGGCGAGCTCCTCCACCAGCCTGGTCTTGCCGATGCCCGCCGGGCCGCGCACCACCGCGATACCCACCGACCGGCTCGCGACGGCCCGCTCCCACGCCCGTGTCAGCGCGGCGAGCTCGCCGTCCCGCCCGAGCAGGCCCGGACCGCCGTCTTCCTCGGGACGCGCCGGCGCGGGCCCCGTCGCCAGGGCCCGCGGGCCGGCGAGGGCGGGGTCCTGGCGCAGGATCCTCGTCTCCAGATCGCGCAGCTCCGGGCCCGGTTCCAGGCCGAGACCGCCGGCGAGCGCGCGCCGCGCCGCGCGCAGCGCGTCCAGCGCCTCGGCCTGCCGCCCGCCCCGGTACAGCGCGGTGGCGAGCAGGGCGTACGCGCGCTCGCGTGAAGGATGCCGCTCGGCGAACACCCGCAGCTCGCCGACGATCCCGTCGTGCTCCCCCAGGTCGAGCCGAACGGCGAGCAGATCCGCCTCGGCGGTGGCGCGGTCCTCGGCGAGCCGCACCCGGGTCGCCTCGGCCGCGGCGTGCGCTTCCAGGTCGGCGAACGGCTCGCCGCGCCACAGCGCGAGGGCGCGCTCCAGATGGGCGCGGGCACCGGACACGTCGCCGGCGGCACGCGCCCGGCGGGCCAGGGCCCGCGACTCGTCGAACCGCCCGCTGTCGAGGTCCATGGCGCCGGCGGCGATCAGGTAGGCCGGGCCCCGGGTGACCAGCAGCCGGTACGGCGCGCCCGCGCCCGGCTCCAGCACACGGCGCAGCGCCGACAGGTGGGCCTGCAGCGTGGAACGGGCCGCCGGCGGGGGTTCGCCGTGCCACAGCTCGTCGGCCAGCGCGTCCATCGTCACGGCGGCACCGGGACGCAGCAGCAGGAGGGTGAGCAGCTCCCGGCGCCGGCGAGGCCCGAGGTCCAACGAACGGCCATCCCCGAAGTCGGCGACCGTCGGGCCGAGCACGCCGAACCGGACGGAACCGGCGGCCGGTGAAGTACCGCTCACGGCGTCGATCTGCCCCTCCCCCGCTCGCGCCCCGAGTGAGCTTCCAGGCTCGCCGCGGCGTCGCGGCGAGCGTGTGCCACCGGGCACGAGATGGCGGCGGCTCCTCGATGGCGGCGGCTCATTGTGCCCAGCCGGCTCCAGGCACGCCAGCGGCCCGCAAGGCGGACGCAAGCCAGCCGCGGCCGGTTCACCAGCGCGGATCGGCATGGTATCCGCGCGACGGGCCCAGCGACGAGGCCGGCCCGGTGAAAAAGGAGAGACCATGTCCACCCTTCAGCCAGCGGCAGCCGCGACCGGGGAGCCGTTCGCGCCCCGCGGACAGGCGGCCCCCGTGCCCGGCACGGCGGACGACACGCGGACACGCCGGGCGATGCTCGGAGCCGGCGGACTCCTGTTCGCCGTCGGAAACCTGCTGCACCCGCTCGAGCACAACGAGGCCGCCGAGCACGCGGCGACCTGGGCGGCGGCGCACGTGATCTTCGCGATCGGCGCGGTGCTCATCGCCGCCGGCCTGCCGCTGTTCGCCCGCCGGTTCGGCGCTGGCCGGCTGGCCGCCGTCGCCCGGGTGCTCACCTGGGTCGGGTTCGTGACGATGCCGGCGAACGCCGTCGTCGAGGTGTTCGTCGCGCCGAACGTCGACCACGAGACCCTGCACGCCGTCGAGTCCGACATGACGGTCGCCGCGGCGCCGCTCGGTTTCGCGTTCATCCTCGGCGTCCTGTTGTTCGGCGTCGCCGCGCTGCGCGCGGGCGGCCCGCTCCGGCCGGTCGGGACGGTGCTCGCCGCCGGTGGCGCGCTGCTTCTCGTCGGGCCTGGCCTGCCCATCGCGGAGGGTTACTGGATCATCCCCACCACCGCCGCCATCGGCCTCGCGTTCACCGGCGTGGCCGTCATGGCGGTCACCGCCGGGAGCCGCGGCACCGGCCGGCGGCGGGGTGGCGGGAGCTGACCGGGTGGACCCCTTCCACGTCCGGCCCGGCGCCGGGCACGGCGAGATCCGGGGCGCGGCCGCCGCTGGCGCCCCGGATACGCGCTCAGCGCCCGATCCGCTCGCCACGGCGGCGACGACCGGCGGCGCGTACGGCCTGCTCCGGGTCCGGCTGCTTCCCGAGGACGACGCGCCCATGCTCGCCCACCACGGCGAGGACCGGTCGTTCGTCGTCCTGGCCGGCCGGGCGCTCATCGAGGTCGGCGACGAGCCGAGGCGTTTCCTGGCCACCACCGGCGACCTGGTGTTCGTCCCCCGCGGCTGGACCCACCGCTGCGTCGCCCAGGAGCGGCCGGCCGACCTGCTCCTGCTGTTCACCCCCGGCGGCGCCGAGGGCCTCCACCTCGCGGCCTGGCCTCCCGGCGCTGACCCCGACCTCACGGTCCGCCTCGCCGCCGAGTACAACGTCGACGTTCTCGTCCGCCAGGCCGTGACGGACGACGGCGGGCCGCGGCGCGGGTGACCTCGGGCTGTCTCCGGTCGCTTCTACGATCGACCCGGCGAGGTTGAACCCCGGGCGGCGGACGGAGAAGCGCGGGTGCTGCGGAGGCGGGCGGTCGAGCGGCTGCTGCGCGCCGCGGCCGGACGAGGATGGCGATCCCGGGACCGGGGAGTCCGGGCACTGGCCGAGGCCGTCGCACGGGGTGACCCGCTGCGGGACCGGTCCGCGGCGGCCGTGCCGCTGCTCCTGGACTACCTCGGCCTCCAGCCCGCGGTCATGGGCCCGCCGGAGAGTCGCCCGCCGCCGGACGCGCTGGTCGACCTGTTGCGGGCCGCCGCGCGGTCGTTCGTCGACCAGGCCGCGCGGGAGGCGGTCTGCGCGCGTGCGCGCAGCGGCGACGAGGAGGCCGTCGCGGCCGTCCGGGACGCCGGGTACCTGCCAGTGGACGAGGCGGACCGCGCGGCCGTGCTCGCGGTGACCCGGCAGTGGGACCGTTATCACGATCTCGACCCGGACGGCCGCCTGCTGGCCACGGTCTACGCGGACGCCCCCGAGCGGACGCGGTTCACGCTGCGCGCGGCGGCCCGCGCGGACGGCCAGGCGGACATGATCCGGATGATGCTGGGCACCGACCCGGCGGACCGGCTCCGCGCCTTCAGGGTCGGCGAGAGCGGCGATCTCGTCGACGGCACCATCGCCGCCGGCCGGCACGACGACCTGTGGCGGCTCGTCCCGCGGCTGCGGTACCGCGACGCGCTCTACGCGGCCGGCCGGCTGGAGGAGGCGGGATGGCGGCCCGGCCGTCCCGACGAACAGGCGCTGTTCGGCACGCTGCGGGGCGCCCTCGGACAGACCGTCCGGGACGACACCCGGATCGCCGTCCCCGCGCACGACGTGCTGCTCACCCGGCTGTCGCTGGCTGTCCGGGTCGGGCAGACGTCCCTGCCCTGGCAGGGAGGAGCCGACCCGATCGAGCTCGCGATGGCCCCGGACGGCTCCATGGTCACCGTCGTCGGGCGAAACGCCGTCTGGGTCTGGAACGTCGCGACCGGAGCGGTCCATCAGCACGCCGGGACGCGGTTTCGGACGCAGCTCGCCGGGGCGCTGCCCCCCGGCCCCCGGCCGGCCGCGGTCGTCGCCGGTGGCCACGACCGCGACGGGCCCGTCTTCCTCGTCCGTGGGGGTGAGGACGAGCCGGCCACGGTGCACGCGCTGGCCGCGGGCACCGACCGCCAGCTCGGCCAGACGCCGCGGCCACGGGCGCTGCTCCCGCTACCCGCCGATCCAGCCGCCTCCGGCGACCCCGCGTCGCGCGCCCGCGTGCTCACCGTGGCCGGCGGGCCGACGGTCCAGCTCTGGGGCACGACCGGCGAGCTCGGCCCGGCCCGGGTGCTGCCCGACGCCGGGCCACCGAACCGGCCCTACCGGGCCAGCCCGTACATGAACGCGTGCGCCATCTCGCTGGACGGCCGCCGGCTCGCGGTCGTCGACGCCGGCAACTGGGCGCACGTCTACGACCTGACCACCGACGCCGTGCTGGGCCACGCCTCGTTGCGGGCGCACTCGTCGACGCCCTTCCACGACGCCACCGTGCGGTTCACGCCCGACGGGCAGCACCTCATCGCGGTCGGCGGAAGCGGCGACGTGATGGTGCGCGTCGCCCCGGAGCTGCCGGTCGTCGCCACCAGCACGTCGGGGCACTACCTGCCCTGGAGCGCCGTCGTGCTCCCCCGGGCCCGCGCCGTCGTGTCCGTCGTCCCGCGGTCCCCGCTCGTGGTGCACTCCCTGTTCCGCGGCGCGGAGACGCAGACGATCGACGTGGGCGGGGCGCCGACGGCCGTCGCGGCGTCCGCGGACGGCGACTGGCTCGCGGTCCTGGTGGACCGGAGCCAGATCTGTGCCTACGACCTGCGCGCGGCGCGGCTCGCGATCGTCCCGCTGGGCGACGCCACCCCGGACGACCTGACCACCGTGGAGAGCCTGCTGTCCACCCGGCGCGAGTCGCTCGACGCCCACCAGCGCGCTCACCTGGCCGCGCTCGCCGCCCTGCTGCGGCATCGGCTCCGCCACGAGATCCACCTCGTCGGGGCCGTCCCGGTGCCGGAGGGACGAAACCCGGCCCCCGCCGCCCGGCATGACATCGAGCTGGGCGACACCAGCCCAGGCGACACCGACTCGGGCGACACCGACTCGGGCGACACCGACTCGGGCGGGCCGGCATGACCGACGGGCGGGCCCGAACAGGAACCCCCTTTCCGATCATCGCCCGGCGGTCGGTCAGGCGGCCGGCCCGTCGACGGCCGCGTGGTCACGCAGGCCGAGGCAGGCGAGCGCCGCGGTGGTGAGAAGGGTGACCAGGTCGGGGCGAGAAAGGCCGCTGTCGTAGCTGACGACGGACTGGATGGCGCCGATGGCGGCGTGAACGAGCGTCTGGGCCGCCGCGTCCGACAGCTCGGGACGCAGCTCGCCGAGCGTGGTCACCCATTCCTCGTTGTAGCGGCGCTGCATACGGCGCAGGCGGCGGCCCTCGTCGGCGGGCAGGGTGGGCGCCTCGCGGCGGTAGAGCCCGACCATGTCGCGGTGGTCGATCGAGAAGTCGACCTGGGCCCGGACGAGCAGGAGCATCGTGGTCGCGCTGTCGTGACCGGCGTCGACGACGCGGGCGGCGTCGTCGAGCAGCTCGGTCATCGTGCGGTCGAGCAGCGCCGAGAGCACCTGGGCCTTGCTCTCGAAATGCCGGTAGACACCGGAACCGACGATGCCGGCGGCCTGGCCGATCTCGGCCATCGTCACCGCGTGGTACCCACGGGCGGCGATCAGCTCCGCCGCCACGACGAGGATCTTGTCCCGTCGTTCCGGGTCGCGCACCCGGCCGGACGCCGCCGTCATGCCGGCCGGCCCGCGCGCGCTTCGCCGCGGGTGCTCCGGCCGCGCGCGCCGGCGGCGGCGTGAACTCCTCGATCACGGCGGCTGGTCGCCCCGGCCCGCGGGCTCATGGCGTCTCGAGGAGGGCGGTAGGGATGTCCACGAAGCGGGAGCGTACGTACTCACCGAGGCCCTTGGCCTGCGGGTCGAGACGGGCGCTGGCGGCGACGCCCGCGCCGAGCAGGCCGACGACGACGAAGTTCAGCGCGCGCAGGTTCGCGAGTTCATGGCGGCGCACCGGCAGGCCGCGCGCCTCGGGGAGCAGCTCGACGAACTTCTCGGTGGTGAGGGTGGCCGCGAGCCAGCGGTAGGCGGGGTCGGTCCGCGCCCACAGCCCGACGTTGGCGTTGCCGCCCTTGTCGCCCGAGCGGGCGCCGATCAGCCGGCCGAGCGGGACCCGCACGGTCTCGTCAGCCGCTGCCTCCTCGGCCGCCGCCTCCACCGCCGCCGCCTCAACCGCGGTCCCCTCGGCCGGCGCCGCGCCCGCCCGCCCAGGCATGTCACCCTCAGCGCCGCCATCGGTGCCACCGCCAGCGTCGACGCCGTCGATGCCGCCGCCACCGGTGCCGTCGACGCCGCCGGAAACGGCGGGATCCGCGGCTGACGGGCTGTGCGGGACGACCAGCGACGCGCCGTCGTCGAGCACGACGCGGTGCTCGACGGCGTCGCGGGCGACCAGCGTCGGCCAGTAGACGCCGTAGGAGCTCGCGCCGCCGGGCGGGGTGGTGGTGTGGAAGCCGGCGTAGCCGCCGAGGAAGAGGCTGCCCGCCGCGTCGGAGAACCGCCGGCCGACCTTCGCCGGGTCGCGGTCGCGCACCGTGACCCGCAGGTGCGCGGTCGCGAGCGCGTTCGTCTCGGCGTCGGGGCGGTCGAAACGCAGCAGCTGGACGTCCACCGCGTCGAACGAGCCCTCGCCGCCGAGCAGGTCGAACAGCTCCGCCCGGGCCCAGGCGGCCTTCTCCTCGATGTCGAGGCCGGTGAGGACCATGGTCACCGTGTTGCGGTAGCCGCCGAGGTAGTTCATCGCGACCTTGAGCGTGTCCGGTGGCGGGGTGCCACGCGTGCCGGACAGCCGCACCCGGTCCTGGCCCCACTGGGTGACCCGGCAGGTGTCGAAGTGGGCGACGACGTCCGGGCCCGCGTAGGCGGGCGCGGCGATCTCGTAGAGCAGCTGGGCGGTCACCGTGCCGACGGTGACGGCGCCACCGGTGCCCGGATGCTTGGTGATGACGCTGCTTCCGTCGGCGGCGACCTCGGCGACCGGGAAGCCGGGGTAGCGGCGGTCGGCCACCTCGTCGAGGAACGGGTAGTTGCCGCCGCAGGCCTGCGGGCCGCACTCGATGACGTGGCCGGCGGCGACGGCGCCGGCGAGCCGGTCCCAGTCGGTGCGTTCCCAGCCGTGCCACCAGGCCGCCGGGCCGACGACCAGGGAGGCGTCGGTGACCCGCGGGGTGATGACGACGTCGGCGCCCGCCGTCAGCGCCGCCGCGATGCCCCAGCCGCCGAGGTACGCGTTCGCGGTCACCGGCTCGACGCCGGCATCGGCGAGGCCGCGGCCGGTGTCGAGGTGGGCGAACGGCTCGCCGCCGGCCCGCAGGGCACCGATCCGGTCGGCCAGGTCGTCGCCCGTCACGTAGGCGACGCTGGCGCGCAGGCCGAGCCCGGCGGCGACCTCACGGACCTTCTCGGCCAGGCCGGCGGGGTCGAGCCCCCCGGCGTTGGAGACGATCCTGATGCCGCGTTCCAGGCAGGTGCCGAGCACGTCCTCGACCTGGCTGAGGAAGGTCCGGGCGTAGCCCACGCCGCCGGGCCGGCCACGGGTCTTCCACAGGATCAGCATCGTCAGCTCGGCGAGGTAGTCGCCGGTCAGCACGTCGATCGGACCGCCGTCGACCATGAGCCGGGCGGCGTCGATCCGGTCGCCGAAGAAGCCGGAGCAGTTCGCGATCCGCGCCGGCCGCCGCACGCCGGCCGCCGACGCGGGCACGGGCGTCGTCATGGGCGCTGCCCGCCCGGCGCGCGGCCGGGGGCGGGCGGGCCGGCGAAGACCTGGGCGACCTCCAGGAAGGCCAGCGCGTCGTCACCGGTCGCGGTGAGCGCCAGGTCGCGGTGGTGACGGCGCTGGGTGACCAGCAGGCAGAAGTCGAGCGCGGGCCCGCGCACGACGTTCGCCGCCCCCGGCGGTCCCCAGACCCAGGTGTCACCGGCCGGGGCGGTGAGTTCGACCCGCGGCGGCGCGGCCGGCGCCGGGCGGCCGTGGACGCTGAAGCCCCAGGGGATCGTGGCGACTCCCAGGTGCGCGACATGCCGCAGCCGCGCCGAGGGCGTCCGCGGCACGCCGAGGGCGTCGGCGACGTCCTGGCCGTGCGCCCAGGTCTCCATCAGCCGGGCGGTCAGCGACGTGGCGGCGCTCATCGGCCGGCTGAACCAGGGCAGCTTCGCCGCGGCCGGCACCGCGCCGAGTGTGGTCAGCAGATGTGCGCGGGCCCGCTCGAACCAGCCGAGCACGTCCGCGCCCGTCCGGTCGCGAAACCGCGCCGCCACGACGTCGGGGAAGTCCTCACCAAGCGCGACCAGCGCCTTCCTCTCGGCCTCGAACGCCGCCGCGTCGGTGGCGGCGAGTGTGGCGACCTCGTCGAAGAAGGCCAGGTGGGCGACCTGGTCGAGGACGTCCCAGCCGACGGCCGGAGTCGGGACACGCCAGTCCGCCTCGTCGAGGCCGGCCACCAGCGCGGTCAGGTCCGCCGACTCGTCGGCCAGGTCGGCGACGAGGGTCGCGACGTCGACCGCCATCAGGCCACCTCCTCGGCCGCGTCAGCCGCCGCGGCCGGCGTCGTCGCAGCGGCCGGCATCGCGGCCATGCCGGACGTCGCGGCCGCGGCCGCGGCGACCGGGGTGAGGACGGCGAGCACCTTGCCCGCGTCGACGATGTCGCCCTGGCCGAAGCGCAGCTCGGTGACGACGCCGTCGTACGGCGCGGTGATCGTGTGTTCCATCTTCATCGCCTCCAGGACCGCGACGATCGCCCCGCTGGCGACGGTGTCGCCGACGGCGGCGAGCCGGACGACCGTGCCGGGCATCGGCGCGACGAGCGAACCGGGCGGCGTGACGGCGCCCGGTTCGACGAACCGGGGCACCTCGCGCGCCGCCGTCGACCCGCCGCGGCCGTCCAGGTAGACCAGGTCGCCGCGACGGCCGCCGGCCGGTCCGCCGACCCGGGTGACCGTCACCCGGGCACGCACGCCGTCGACGGTGAGGTCGGCGAGACCCGCGTCGGCGTGGTGGACCTCGACGTCGAGCGCCCGACCGGCGACCGTCGCCTCGACCCGCCGGCCGCCCGCGCGGGCGGTGACCCGGTGGCGGTAGGTGACCTCGACGGTGCCGCCGGCGGCCTCGAACTCGACCCGTTGCGGGGCGGAGGGCACGTTGCGCCAGCCGGGCGGGACGCCGGGCAGGGGCGCGCCAGCGCGGCGGTCGGCGGCCCCGGCGAGCGCGGCCGCGACGAGGTGGGTGGCCAGCACCTCCTCATCCGGCGCGGCCCCGGCGAGCGCGGGCCCGCCTCTGGCCCCGGGCGGGCCGGCGGAGCCGAGGGCGGCCGGGTCGTGCCGGTCCAGGTAGCCGGTGTCGATGTCGCCGGCGCGGAACTCCGGTTCGCGCAGGATCGCGACCAGCAGGGACCGGTTCGTCGTCACCCCGTGCACCCGGGTGCCGTCGAGCGCCTTCGCCAGCCGGCGGACCGCCTGCTCGCGGCTCGCGCCGTGGGCGATCACCTTGGCGAGCATCGGGTCGTAGTGCACGCCGACGACCGACCCGTCGGCGACGCCGCTGTCGACCCTGATCCCGGGCAGGGCCGGGACCTCGAACCGGTGCACGGTGCCGGTCGACGGCCCGAACCCGGCCGCGACGTCCTCGGCGTACAGCCGGGCCTCGATGGCGTGCCCGGTGATCCGCGCGGTCAGGAGCTCGGGCGGCAGCGGCGCGCCCTCCGCGACGAGCAGCTGGGTCCGCACCAGGTCGAGCCCGGTGATCTCCTCGGTGACCGGGTGCTCCACCTGCAGCCGGGTGTTGACCTCCAGGAAGAAGAACCGGCCCGAGCGGTCGAGGACGAACTCGACGGTGCCGGCGCCGACGTAGCCGATCGCCGTCGCCGCGGCGACGGCGGCCGAGCCGAGGCGCCCGCGCAGCTCGTCGTCGACGGCGACGGACGGCGCCTCCTCGATGATCTTCTGGTAGCGCCGCTGGATCGAGCACTCCCGCTCGAACAGGTGCGTGACGTGGCCGTGGGCGTCGGCGAAGATCTGGACCTCGATGTGCCGGGGCCGCTCGACGTAGCGCTCCAGGAACACGGCGCCGTCACCGAACGCGGACGCGGCCTCGCGCCGGGCGCCGGCGACGGCGGCGGGAAGCTCCGCCGGGGCGCGCACGATCCGCATGCCCCGCCCGCCGCCGCCGTGGACGGCCTTGACCAGCAGCGGGAACTCGAGCGACGCGGCCGCCCTGGCGAGCGCCGTCTCGTCGGCGGCCAGCTCCTCGTCGACGACCAGTCCCGGCAGCACCGGGACGCCGGCGGCGGCCATCAGTTCCTTGGCGCGGGTCTTCGAGCCCATCGCCTCGATCACGGCCGGCGGTGGTCCGACGAAGACGAGCCCGGCGTCGGCGCAGGCGCGGGCGAATCCCGCGTTCTCGGAGAGAAACCCATAGCCAGGGTGGATCGCGTCGGCTCCAGTACGCAGGGCGGCGGCGATGACGAGGTCGCCGCGCAGGTAGGTCTCGGCCGGGCTCGCGCCGGGCAGCCGGACGGCCTCGTCGGCGGCCGCGACGAAGGGCGCGTCCGCGTCCGCGTCGGAGAACACCGCGACGCATCCGATGTCCAGCTCGCGCGCCGTCCGCAGCACCCGGGCGGCGATCTCGCCCCGGTTGGCGACCAACAACTTGGTAATCACGGAGGCGTCACATCGTTTCTTTGTTCGTCTCGTCGCTTCACTCGATTCCTCCGGGAGCGGCACCACGAAGACCGCCTACCCGAAACCGCCAGCAACCCAACCCAGCACGACCCATACCTGCCAACCGAACCGAAACCACAAAGACCGCCTACCCAAGGCCGGCAGGCAACCCGACCCCAGCACGACCGCCACCTATCGGCCGAACTGAAGCCCACACAAAGACCGCCTTTCCAAGGCCAGCAGGCAACCCGACCCCAACGCAACCGATACCTATCGACCGAACTGAAGCCCAGCGGAAGGAGGCAGTAGAAAGCAACCACCCAGCCAACTGGAACGGAGCAGCGAAAAGCAACCACAAGCTACATTCGGAAGACGCCGTAGCCACGGCGTCCCTCGATCGGGGCTGAATGCGCGGCCGAAAGCGCGAGGCCGAGCACGGTGCGGGTGTCACGGGGGTCGAGCACGCCGTCGTCGTAGAGCTTTCCGCTGATGAAGAAGGCATGTGACTCGGCGGCGATCTGGCGCTCGATCGCCTCCCGGCGCGCGTCGTCGGCCGCCTGGTCGAACGGCCGGCCGGACTCGGCCGCCGCGGCCCGCCCCACGATGGACAGCACGCCGGCCAGCTGGGCGGCGCCCATCACGGCGAGCCTGGCGTTCGCCCAGGCGAACATGAACCGCGGGTCGTAGGCCCGCCCGGACATGCCGTAGTTCCCGGCGCCGAACGAGGCCGCCATGTTGATGGTCAGGTGCGGCACCGTGCTGTTCGCGACAGCATTGATCATCTTGGCGCCGTCCTTGATGATGCCGCCCTGCTCGTAGGCGGCGCCCACCATGAAGCCGGTGGTGTTCTGCAGGAAGATCAGCGGGGTGTCCACCTGGTTGGCCAGCTGGATGAACTCGGCGCCCTTCTTCGCTTCCTCGCCGAACAGGATCCCGTTCGCGTTCGCGAGGACACCGACCGGGAAGCCGTGGACCGACGCCCAGCCGGTCACCAGGCTCGTGCCGTACTCCGGCTTGTACTCGCCGAACCGGGAGCCGTCGACCACCCGAGCGAGCACCTCGCGCGGGTCGAACGGCATCCGGAAGTCCGCCGGGGCGATCCCGAGCAGCTCGTCCGGGTCGTGGAGCGGCTCGTCGGCGGGCAGCGTCGGCCCTGGGCCGCGCTTGCGCCAGTTCAGCTCGGAGACGATCCGCCGGCCGATCCGGATCGCGTCCAGCTCGTCGACGGCGAAATGGTCCGCGAGGCCGGAGACCCGGGCGTGCATCGCGGCGCCGCCGAGGTCCTCGTCGTCGGACTCCTCGCCGGTCGCCATCTTCACCAGCGGCGGCCCGCCGAGGAACACCTTCGCCTGCCGGTCGACCAGCACCGCGTAGTCGCACATGCCGGGTACGTAGGCGCCGCCGGCCGTCGAGTTGCCGAAGACGAGCGCGACCGTCGGGATCCCCATCGACGACAGCTCGGTCAGGTCGTGGAAGATCTTGCCGGCCTGGACGAACAGCTCCGACTGGCTCGGCAGGTCGGCGCCGCCGGACTCGACCAGGTTCACCACCGGCAGCCGGTTGCGCCTCGCGACCTCGAGCGCCCGCAGCGTCCTGCGCAGCGAGAACGGGTTCATCGCGCCGCCGCGCACCGTCGGGTCGTGCGCGATGACCACCACCTCGACGCCGGCCACCACGCCGATCCCGGTGACGACGCTCGCGCCGACCGCGAACTCGCTGCCCCAGCCGGCCAGCGCCGACAGCTCGAGGAACGGCGAGTCCCGGTCGACGAGCAGCTCGATCCGTTCACGGGCGAGCAGCCGGCCACGCCTGTGGTGACGTTCCCGGTAGCGAGCCCCACCGCCGTCGCGGGCCTTGTCCAGCTCCGCCTCGAGCTCGGCGAGCACCGCGAGCTGGGCGGCGCGGTTCGCCCGGTACCGCTCGGCGCCCGTGTCGAGCCGGGACCGCAGCACGGTCCCCTCGGCCGCCCGCCAGCTCTTCCCAGCCTCCACCCAACCTCCTAGTGATTTAACGTTAACTAGCACCGCTCAAAGATCGAGCAAGCACGCGGTCTTCGAGCGGTCCAGCCGCCCATGACGGGGCCTTAGTGAATTTAGAGTCACTAATGGGTCTCGCGCAACCCCGGACGAACCGGGCCACGGTCCCACTCGTGGATCTCATGCGCGGACCGGCGAGGACACGGCCCGACAGACACTCGGACCAGCGGAGGCACCGGCCGGCAGGCGTGGACCCGCCGAGCGCCGATCCGCGCAGACAGCCATCGATCACCAGGCCCCTCGCGGCCCGGCCTGCCGGATGGATCACCAGGTCTGCGCGAAGTTCCGATCAAAACGGTCAATAACCGCCGAACAGCGCACAGATCGGGCGGCCATGGAGGCCGCGCGACGCCTGACCGTTCTTGATCGTCAGATGTGCGCGCGGATCGGCGGCCGGGCACACCCAGACAAGATCACAAGGACGGCGCCGTCGACGCCGACCGGATCAGGCGCCGAAATCCGGGCGACCTCAGAACCTTCTTCTCAGCCACCGGGGGGCGAGACACGTCGCGCGTCCTGACCGGCGGGGCGCAGAGCGGCGCGGGAAAGGGCGTCGGCGCGGCGGGTGGGCTCCGGGAGGCGGTAGTGGGGGCTGAGAGCCAACGTCAGGTCGGTGGCCTCGTCGAGAGTCACGCGGTGGCCGACGGAGACGAAGACCGGCTTCACGTCGCTCTGGGTACGCACCGCCCGGCCGAGGGTCTCGGCGCCGTCGAGGAGCGGCGACCACTGGCCGCGCTCGGTTTCGGGTGCCTCGAAGGTCGCGGTGAAGGCTGTCTTGGCGACCCCGAACGACGGCAGTCCGGTCACGACGCCGAGATGACACGCCAGGCCGAACCTTCTCGGGTGAGCGATCCCGTAGCCGTCACAGACGAGGACATCCGGCCGATCGGTCAGCTTCGCCAGCGCTTCCAGCAGGATCGGGACCTCCCGGAAACCCAGCAGCCCGGGGACGTAGGGGAAGCTCGCCGTCCCGGTCACGACCGCCGACTCGCGCGTCGCGAGGGTCGCCACGTCGATCAGGACCGCCGCCGCCGCGACCCGCGACGACCCGGCCTCGTACGACACGTCGAGCCCGGCGACGGTCACCGGCCAGCCGCGCAGCCCGCTGACCAGTTCCACCCGGGCCCGCAACTCCTCCTGCGCCGCCTCCGCCTCGGCCACCGTCGCGGGCGACACCGCGGGTCCGAGCAGGTCCGTCATGGCCCGGAGGGTACCGATGTCCGTCGGCGCGCCGATCTGGCGCGTCGACCAGACCAGCCCACCGCCGGCCGTGGCAGCACGGAGACGGCAGAGTGCCGCGTCGACCGGGTTGTCAGGTCAGCGCCGCGGTGCGCTGGTTCGACCTCGACGCCGACGTGGCCGAACCGCGCCGTGGTGGGTGCGGATGGAACCGCGTCGCCGGCCAAGCGCTGTCCATGACGGCGCCGAACGCACCCAGCGACCGGAGCCCGGTCGTTCAAGCTACTTTTAGCGCCCACCCAGCCATTCATAGCCAACCTATAAAGAGAACGATTCAAGAGCGCTTATCTAGCGCTCGCCGAATCGCGACTTCGCCGCGAGCTTGCCAAATCGGCAATTTCGCATATCCTCATTTTTCGAGAGCTCCCTCTGACCCTATCGCCCCTGGCCCTGGCGCCCCGGCCCTGGCGCCCTGGCCCTGGCGCCCTGGCCCTGGCGCCCCTGACCCTAAGGATGAGGATGTCCCTCGAGATCAGCCCGAGCGGCGTGGCTCGCTCAGTGGTACATACCGACGCGCAGTCGCGACCACATCGTCGGGCTTCCGAAGCCAGCCGATCCCATGCTGGCACATCGCCCTGGCGGCTGGTCCTCCACGCGTTCAATCGGACGGTTCGGCCCGCCACAAGGCCCGCCAAGGCCTATCCTCAATCTATGAGTAACGGCGACCCCGTGTACCGCGATCTGCACGAACTGGTCGACCGCCTCCGTCCCGAGCGCCTCGAAGAGGCGAAGCGGACGTTGCAGTGCATGATCGATTATGACGAGCGGCGGACGAACGGCCGGCGGATGAGCGTGCGAGACCTGCCGCGCTTCGAAGGTCCCGAGGACCTCAGTGAGCGGGTAGACGAGTACCTGTATGGCATCAACCGCGGGGACCGGCGGGAGTGATCGTCGACACCAACGTGATCGTCGCGGCGATGAACCAGCGAGACAAGAACCACAAACAGATGACGTCGCTACTGGAGGCACACGACAACGAACTCGTCGTCACACCGTATGTGGTTGCGGAGACATCCTACTTAATCACAAAACGAGTAGGAGCGAGCGCCGAGATCCAGTTCATCGACTCAGTCCACCGAGGCGCGTTCCGACAGGCCGATCTCACCGCCGCGGACATGTCTCGGATCGTCGAGCTGATGCGGCAGTTTCGCACGTTTCCCCTGGGAGCCGCGGACGCCTCGGTCATCGCTATCGCCGAGCGACTGGGAGAGCGAGACATCGCGACGATCGACGGACACTTCCGCGCGATCCGGCCGCACGGCCTGGACTACTTCAACCTGCTGCCGTGACGACGATCGGCACGCATCACGCGGTGAACTGATCGAGCCGCCGGACCGGGCCGGACTGTTGGTGCATTCGCCGCTCGGCGCATCCACCAAACGGTGCATTCCTCACTCGGGGCCTTGCTCAGTGGGGCGGGCTCGTTCGGCGGGGGATCACCGGCGCGTCCCTGCCCGTGCCTGTGATCCGCTCCTTCGCCGGCCGGGTGGGCGAGCCAGCGGCTGGGCGCTTTTCCTCGTGGTACTCCTCCTCGACGTTGACCGTCCAGACATCGTGCGCGGTGCCGTCGAGGATGTTCTCGACCGTGAGCATGGCGGTGAGCATCGAATGGTCGGCGTTGTTGTACCGGTGCATGCCGTTGCGGCCGACCGGATGGACGTTCGGGACATTCTCCTCGAGCCATTCCCGCATGATCTCGACGTTGCGGCGGTAGTACTGATCGTAGGTCGGATACGCCTTGGGCACCCGGACGACGTAGCCTCTCTCCACCGCGCCGGGCCGCACCAGCCTGAGCGACTCCAACTCCCGGGTTGCCAGCGCGATCAGCTCGTCGTCCGGCTTCGTCCACATGTCGTCGCCCTCGAAGACGAAGAACTCGAGACCCAGACAGGTACGACCCTCCTGCACCAGGTAGGGCGACCAGGAGCCGTAGTTCTGGATGCGTCCGACCCGGACGCCGGGGTCGTGGATGTAGATCCAGTTGTCCGGAAAGCTGAACTCCGCCGGGACGACGAGCGCCACGGTCAGGTAGTCCCGGTAACGGAGGTCGCGCGCCGCCTCGACGACGCGGGCGGGCGCGGGCGGGTCCATAGACAGGATCAGCGTCGACAGCGGCGTCGATGAGATCACGTGGTCCGCCGGCACCCGCTCGACCTCGCCGGCGCTCGTGGTGACCGTGATGGCGACCGCCCGGCCGTCTGCCCGGTGCACGGCGGTCACGGCCGCGTTCAACGTGACGCCGCCCCCCAGCTTCTCGACCTTGCGGGCGGCCTCCTCCCACATCATCCCCGGGCCGAGCTTGGGGTAGTGGAACTCCTCGATCAGGCTCGTGATCTCCTTCTGGTTCCGCCTCGGCAGGACGGCGTTGGCGATGGCGGAGGAGAGCGACAGGTTCTTCACCCGCTGCGCGGCCCAGTCGGCGGGCATCTCGCTGACCGGTATCCCCCACAGCTTCTCGGTGTACGTCTTGAAGAAGGTGCGGTAGAGCCGCCAGCCGAACCGGGCGACGAGCCACGCCTCGTAGTTGTCCGCCTGGTCCTTCGGCGGCCGCGCCCGCGCCCAGGCGTAGGAGCCGATGGCGAGCGCGGCCTGCGCGGGACCGAGGTTGCGCAGCGCGTTCAGCGCCCGCAACGGATAGTCGTAGAGCTTGCCCTGGTAGTAGATCCGGCTCATCCGTGGGCGGAGCAGGAAGTCCTCGGCCGGCAGGATCTCGCGCCACAGCGCCTCGACGGCGGCGACCTTGGTGAAGAAGCGGTGCCCGCCGATGTCGAACCGCCAGCCGTCGCGCTCCACCGTGCGGCTGATGCCGCCCACCACGTCGTCCGCCTCGAAGACGCGGACGGGCGCGCCGTGCGCCGTCAACTGGTAGGCGGCGGTCAGGCCGGCCGGGCCGGCTCCGATGACGACGGTGCGGGGAACCGCGGGCGAAGACACTTCGACTCCTGGCCTTTCCTTGATCCGAAAGCCGGCCACGACCAGCGGAGGCAGCACCGCCCACCTTGATGGACATGACTGTCCAAATTTCTGGTCGATTGAGTCCAGGATAGTAGCCTGTGCCCGTGGTCGGCGAAGCAGGCGGGGTCCGCGAGGGGACGTCGAGCCACCGGCCGCGCGCCAAACGCGAAGCGATCATGGAGGCCGCTTTCGAGGTCTTCGCCCGCCAGGGCTACGCCGCGACCAGCCTCGACGACATCGCCGCGGCGACTCCGGCCTCGCGTCAGACCGTCTACAACCACTTCGGCGACAAGGAGCAGCTCTTCCTCGCCGTCATCGACGCCCAGATCTCGGTCAGCCTCGACGAGCTGCGCGCCGCGACGCTGGCGTTCCCCGACCGGGTCGACGGGGCAGACGACGCGGCGAAGTACCTCGTCGACCTCGCGCACCGCCTCGTCGAGGTGTTCATGAGCCCGCGGACCGCGTCCCTGCGGCTTCTCGTGCAGACCGAGTCGCCGCGCCATCCGGGGCTGCTCGCCCTGTGGCGCTCACGGGTGGCCACGCCCGTCTGGCCCACCCTGATCGGCAACCTGGCCCGTCTCGCCCACGCCGGCGCGCTGCGCATCGACGACCCGGCCCGCGCCGCCGGCCAGTTCGTCACCCTCGTCTCCGGAACCTCCTGGCAGATGACCGAGCTCGGCACCTTCGCGATCTCCCCGCCCCCCGCGCCCGGCTCCCCCGAACTGGACACGGCCATCCGCTCCAACGTCGGCCTCTTCGTCCGCGCCTACGCCCCCGACACATCCAACGACGGCACCTGACCTCTCCACCGCTCCACCCGTCCACTGGCGCCAATGCGGGCATTTCTCTTCGTCACCGAGCGCCTTCGGCGAAACTTCTACCCTCAAAGCCTTAAAGCGCAGGCAGGCTATACGAGCACCCCGATAGGACAGCGAGCGATTTACTAGCGCTTCACGAGCGCTCAGCTTTGTTCCATAGACTGGTCACCGACATCCACCGATGCTTCGCGGGCATCGAGAGTGGCAAGTTCCCGCCACCCCCAACGTATAGAGAGCCCGAGGAACGCGGACTTCCGGATAAGTTCTTCCTGGTAGAGGTACACCAGATCACGTATGGTTCCGCCATGGCCTTGAACGTCAAGGATCCGGAAACCGAGCGGCTGGCGGTGGAGGTGACGGCACTCGCTGACGAGACGACGAAGCGGGCGATCAACGCCGCATCGCGGGAGCGGCGGCAGCGCCCGATAGCGACCCGAACGGCGCCGGATCGGCGCGCGCGGCTGTTGCGGTTCCTGACCGACGAGGCGTGGCCGCGGATCCCGCCGGACCACCTCGGCCATGCGCCCACAAAGGCCGAACGCGAGCGGATCCTCGGCTACGGGCGGGAGGGCGGGTGATCGTCGGCAAGGGGCATGCCAGTGTCGTCGCCTGGTGGAGCCTGGGGCGCCGGCCCGGGCTGGAGGTCGGGCTAGTCGCTGGAAGGTAGCCGGGCGGCCTGCTTCTCCACGAGGGGTACGCCGTTCGCGGTGAGGGTTCCCCTGCCGGACCTGGTGACCAGCAGCTCCAGCGAGTCCTCGCCGTCGAGGACGAACCGCTTGCCGAGCTGGCTGCCGCCCAGCAGCGCGGGATCGGCCGCGAGGTCCGGGGCAGGGGCCTCACTGTGCGCGATCAGCGGGGCACCGCCACAGCCGAGCTCCAGGGAGCCTCCGCCGGGGCGGACCACGATGACCTGGGTTTCGCAGACCTGGCTGGTCAGCCGGGAGCCGGCCTTGACCGTCGCTGCCATGGAGATGCCCTTCTCAGGAGTCGATGCGTTCGGTCCGACGGGCGACCAGGCATGCCGGTCAGACGTCCGGTCAGACGGACCGGCCGGACGGGCCGGACGGGCCGGTCAGACGTTGAAGATCCGCTTGGCGTTCCCGTAGACCATCTTGTGGGCCTCGTCGTCGGGGACACCGGCCATCAGGTCGGCGACGACCTTGCGGGAGTTCGGCCAGGTGCAGGCCGGGTGCGGAAAGTCCGTGGACCACATGATCCGGTCGACGCCGATCTCGTGGCGCATCTCGACGCCGCGCCGCTCGTCCATGAAGGTCAGCGAGATGTTGCGGTGGAAGTACGCGCTGGGCTTGTCCTTCAGCGCGGGGAACTCGTAGCCGTGCGTGGTCATCGAGTCGAGCGTGTTCAGGTACCACGGCACCCAGGCCAGGCCCGGCTCGACGAGCACGAACTGCAGGTCGGGGAAACGCTCGAACAGGCCGGACAGCAGCAGCATGCCGAGCTGCTCGGCCAGCCGCAGCGGCTGCTGCGAGGTGAAGACGCCCATCTGCGGGGTCGGGTCACGCGCGGCGATCTCCCACGTGGCGTCCGAGACGCCGAGGTGGATGCAGACCGGGATCTTCATCTCCTGCAGCCGGGCCCACAGCGGGTCATAGCGCGGGTCGAAGTACTCCGGCAGGCCGCACTCGTTCGGGCTGGTCGGCAGGTGGATGGTGCGCGCCCCGTGATCGCTCACCAGTCGGTCCAGCTCGGCGACGGCATGGTCGATCTCCCGCAGCGGCAGCTGGTAGGCGACGAGCAGCCGGTCCGGGTCCGCGGCGGCGAAGTCCGAGCTGAAGTCGTTGAACGCCCGCGCGGTCTCCTTCCAGCCGTCCAGCATCTTGTAGAAGATCCGGAACGACGACAGGTCGGAGAAAAGGATCTCGACGTCGACGCCGTCGTCGTCCATCGCGGCGAGGCGCGCCACCGGGTCGAAGTAGCCCGGGTTGCGTGCGGCCTCGTGCAGGTAGGAGCCCAGGCCCACGGGAGGCAGGCCGCGCAGGTGGACGGCGGCGCGCTTGGGTGCCTCGACCAGCCGGTTGGCGTGGTCGATGGCGTCGTGGAACTTCGCGGACGTGCGTTCTTTCAGCGCGTCGACCGTGCACTGGTAATGCGAGTCGACCGAGATGAGCCGATCGAGGCCGTTGGGAACAGAGCCGGACATGGTGCCTCCCTTTCCGGAGCGCTGCCGGGGTGGCCGGATGGCGGATGGGGCGCGGATGGGGTGCGGCGATTCAGCGGGTGCGGCGATTCAGTGGGTGCCGCGGTTCAGAGGGCGAGGACGGACCTGGCCTCGACGAGCGCGGCGGCCGCGGCGGCGTCGTAGCCGAGCTCGGCGAGGATCGCGCGGGTGTGCTCGCCCGCGAGGCACGGCGGGCCGGGCACCCGCCCGGGGTTGTCGGCGAGGCTGACCAGCACGCCGGCCTGCTCCAGCGTCCCGACGCCGGGGACCGTCGCGGTGACGACGTCCCCGAGCGCGCGCAGCGCCGGGTCCGTGAACAGCGCGGCGCCGAACGTGTCCACGGACAGCTCGCACGGCAGGTCGCGCTTCTCGAACGCGGCGACGACGTCGTCGGCGTCGCGGCGGGCGAACAGCGGCTCGAGGGCGGCTCGCAGCTCGGTGTCGCGCGCCACGCGGGCGGTGGCGTCCGCGAAGCGCGGGTCGGCCAGGAGTTCCGGCGCCGCCAGCGCCTCGCACAGGTCGGGCCACGCCGCCTCGTCGAGGACGGCGATCGACAGCCAGTCGTCGCCGGCGAGTCGGTAAAGGCCGTGCAGCGCCGACAGGCCCCGCTGCCTCGCGTCGATCCGGGGCCGGTCGACGGGGGTGCCGTCGGCGAGGCTGTAGGCGTAGGACGTCGCCAGCAGGGTCGCGTTGATGATCGCGGTCGACACCTTCTGGCCCTGCCCGGTGCGCTCACGGTGGTAGAGGGCCTGGATGACGGCCGTCGCCCACAGGAAGCCGTTGCCGGTGTCACCCATGTTCACCCGGCTCCACATCGGCGGGGCGCCGAGCCGGCAGGCGCCGTCCTCGTACTCGGTGCCGGCCAGCGCGTTGGCGGTCTGGTCGGTGCCGGGCTGGCGAGAGCGCGGGCCGTCCTCGAAGCCGCGGGTGTGGCAGTAGACCAGTCGCGGGTACCTGGCGCGAAGTTCGTCGTAGCCGATTCCGAGCCGCTCGGCGGCGCCGGCGCGCATGTTGTGCGCGACCACGTCCGCGGTGGCGAGAAGCCGCTCCAGCACCTCGCGGCCGGCCGGGTCCTTGAGGTCGAGCGCGATCGAGCGCTTGCCCCAGTTGGTGGCCAGGCCCATGTGCGTGCGGGTCCAGTAGCCGTCGTGCAGCGCGTGCACCTTGATGACGTCGGCCCCAAGGTCGGCGAGGACCTTCGCCCCCCAGGGACCCGCGACGCCGAGGCCGAGGTCGAGGACCCGCACGCCGTCGAGCGGGCCGCGCGGCAGCGCGCGGGCCGGCCCCGGGGGCGCGGGTGCCCGGATGGGAGCAGGCACCGGGGCGGCGCCGGGCACCGGGACGGGCGCGGCGGCCAGGACCGCCGCGGTGTGCTCCCCCCCGCCGGGGCGCCGGGCCCTGGACCGCGCCAGGCGTCTCGGAGAACTCCAGGACCACGCCGGCATGCCGGATCGGCCCGGCGTCGGGGTCGTCGACCTCGACGACGCAGCCCTGGGCGAGCAGGGCCGGGTCGGCGAACGCCTCCTCCGGCGAACGCACGAGCGCGATGCCGAGGTTGCGGGCCGCGCCGAAGGCGACCCACTGCTCGGACGGGAACTTCTTGAATGCCTCCTGGAGGAGCCCGTAGTACAGGTACAGGATCGGCACCTCGTCGGCGTCCATGCCGATGCGGATACCGGACTTCATGTCCTCCTTCGGGCCGTCGAGCACCAGTTCGTCGCCTTCGGCGGCCTCCAGGACGAGCGAAGGTCGGATCGTCCAGAAGTGCACCCAGCGGCCGTCAGCGCATTCGAACAGGCCCTCGGGCGAGCGCCGGTCGGTGACCCACATCCAGAAGCCGGGAGCGTCGAGGTTCTCAGCCCACTGCCAGTTCGGCGCGTTGGCCGCGATCGCGCCCCGAGCGAGCGACGTCTCGACCAGGTCGCCCCGGCCGGTGACCTCGCGGGCGCGAAGCGCCGCGCTCACGCCGACGACGGCGTTGTAGGCGGCGCCGAGGCTCGGCCAGGTCGACCGCAGGAAGACCGGCCCTTCCTGGTCGAACCGGTTCGCCGGCAGGTCCGGGATCTCGACGTCGGCGTTCGGGATGGCGGCGCCACGGATCCTGTTCAGCGGAGTACCGAGAACGCCGCGCGACTCCCACTGCAGGCCGGTTCTGGCGGCGACGAGCGAGTCGTAGCCGGGCCGGTGCGCGTCCGGCCCGTCGGGGCCATAGCCGGTGATCGAGCAGTAGACCAGCCGCGGGTTGCGTGCTCGCAGCGTCGGCGCGTCGATTCCCAGGCGAATGGTGACGCCCGGCGCGAACGACTCGACGAGCACGTCCGCGGCGTCGGCCAGCCGCAGGAACGCGGCGCGCTGCTCGGCGTCGGTCAGGTCGAGCACGGCGGAGCGCTTGCCCCGGTTCCAGACCTTGTACGCGACGTCGTCGCGCACCGGGTCGCCCCCCGGCGGCTCGACCCGCAGCACGTCGGCCCCCGAGTCGGCAAGCAGCATGGCCGTGATGGGCCCCGCGACACCCCAGGACAGGTCGAGCACCGTCAGGCCGGCGAGCGGGCCTCTCGCCCGCGCCGTCGCGCCGCCGACGGGTGGCGCCGTCGGGTCGCAGTGTCGCGTCTCGGCCATTCTTCCCTCCCGCGTGCCCCAGTGGTCAGACCGGCGGGACTCGCCGCTCGGCGTGATGACCAGCACGATAGCACTTACTATGTTGTAGACACCAAAAATACCGAACCCCCTGCGCGCCAGGGAGAACGCCGACGCGTCACCCTCGCGGGCGCTCGACGTGGCCGACGGGACACCCCGCCGGCGGCGCGCCATGAAAGGATCTGGTCAACAACGGCCCGAGGCCCTCCAGCGGAACGAGGCCCACGCACCCAGGTCGAGCCGACGCCGGTGCTACCACGAGGAGCGACGTGTCCGAGATCGCCGAGAACCTCGCCGGCGGCGTGGCCGGCCACACCGCCGCGCAGCCGCCGCGGGATCGGTCCCGCCGGCGCCGGGCGAGCCGCGACCCGGCGGGGCGCACCCAGATCCTCGACGCCGCCGTCGCGTGCATCCTCGAACTCGGCTTCTACCGGGCCAGCACCAATGAGATCGCGCGGCGCGCCAACGTGAGCTGGGGCGCGATCCAGTACTACTTCGGCTCGCGCGAATCCCTGATGATCGCGGCCGTCGAGGAGCTCAACCGCCGGTTCATCGCCTCGATCGCGCAGCGCCACGTCGAGGGCGAAACCCTCGAGGAGCGCGTCGAGGCGCTCTACGAGCTGCTCGCGCAGTACTACAGCGCGCCCGCCTACCTCGCGCGGATGCAGATCATGCTGAACCTGCAGAGCGACCCGGACACCTCCGCCGAGGCCTCGGCCGCCCTGGCCGACATGTCGACGCAGGTCGCCGACCAGATCCGCCGGCTGCTGACCGAGGCGCTCGGCCCTGACGCCGACCCGGCCCGCAACAGCGCCCTGTTCCACGCGATCCGCGGCTTCGCCGTGTCCCGGCAGCTCGCCGAGTCCATCGACCCCGAGCACGGCCGGCACGACGACGAGGTCCGCCGGATCTTCCTGGCGAGCATCGTCGCCACCGAGCGGCGCTCTCACTAGGCCGCTCCCGGCCTACCGGGCCGCCCCCTGCGACGCCCCGCCCGGGCCACGCGCGCCGACACGGCGGCGAGCGCCGGGCCCGCCACTTTCGGTGGGATCGGGCGACCTCACCCGCTCCCACCTGCTCCGGGCGCGGTAGCGTGCGGTCCTCTACATCGCAACTACGATGTAGTAACTCTCCGTATGTGTCAGCGGCAGGAGATGCTCATGAACCGTCGGCGCACGCGCGCGCGGACCGCCACGGCGGCGGTCGCCCTACTCGTCGGCTTACCCGGGGTGCTCGCGGGTTGCGACTCGTCGCCCGCCACGGGTCCCGGCAGCGCCGACGCGGCCTGTTCCGCGCCGGGCGTGACCGCCGACTCCATCAAGATCGGGCTCATCTTCCCTGACAGCGGCGGCGCCATCGCCACCAGTTTCGGCGCGGCCCGCGGTGCCGCGGAGGCCAGGATCGGCGCCCAGAACGCGACCGGCGGGGTACACGGCCGCCGGATCGACCTGGTGTGGCGCGACGACGCGTCGCGGGAGGACCAGTTCGCGCGGGCGGCGCACGAACTGGTCGACACCGAGGGCGTCTTCGGCCTGATCGCGACCTCGATCGCGCTCGGCCCGTCGGCGGACTGGCTGGCCAGCGACCGCATCCCCGTGACGGGCGTGGCGACCGGCGACGCCTGGGGCAAGCACGACAACCTGTTTCACTTCGGCTCGCTGTTCAACCAGGGTGGCGCCGTCGACACGTTCGGCAGGTTCGCGCGGGCGCGGGGCGCGACCAGGGCGCTCATCGTCGTGGACCCCGGAGCCGCGGCGTCGGGAGGCCTCGCGCACCAGTACGCGCCCAGCCTGCGCAGCCAGGGCGTCGAGGTGGTCGGCGAGGCCGCCTTCACCTCCGGCATCTCCAGCCCGGCCAAGGTCGTCAGCCAGCTGCGCGCGACGGGCGCCGACGCGCTGGTCGGCGCGATCCCGCTCGAGACGTTCATCGACATCTACGCGGCCGCGAAGAACGACGGGGTCCGGCTCAGGGTCGCGCTGACCAACAACGGCTACAGCTCGGCCATGCTCGCGCGGCGGGGCCCCGACATGGCGGGCATGTCAGTGATCGTCGGCTACCACGCGTTCGAGCAGAAGTCGCCGGCGATGCTCGCCTACCAGGAGGCGATGGCCAGGTACGCGCCGGAACTGGCCGACCCGAACGGGGAGCTCGCCCTCGGCGCCTACGTGGCGACCGACGAGATGATCAAAGGGCTCGAGGTCGCCGGGCCGTGCCCGAGCCGGGAGTCGTTCATCGCGAACTTGCGCCAGGTCCACGACTTCGACGCCGGCGGCCTGGTCGCGCCGACCGACCTGAGCACGCCGAACGCCCCGGCGGCCTGCTTCAACTTCCTGACGGTGGATCCGGCGGGCACGGCCTACACCGTGGTGCCGGGCAACCAGCCGGACGGCTTCTGGTGCGGCGGGCCGGTCGACGAAGCGGCTGGCGTGTCCGCCGCGGGGGACGCGCCAGCCGGGGGCTGACCGGCCAGCAACCTCTCATTGAGTTGCTACATAGTAGATGCTATCATTGCCCCGATCGCAGCTCGTGTCGATTCGGCGATGGCGGAATCCCACCCGAGGTCACCTGGCACACCCCGCGGCTCTACTGCCACGCCATGTCTGACCCCACCCGTGGCTGACGCCGGACGTCGGCGCCAGATCCGAGGCCCGGCTGAAGGACCTGGGCGCGAGCCTGCCCCGACGGCCCGGTGAGCGCCCCCGCCGCGCGGCCGGCCGTGGCTCCCCGCCACGGCTGGCAGAGCGCCTGGCACCGCGCCGCGCGGTCATCCACCGTCGCGGCCCCTCAGATGGAGGACGTCATGCACTTGTTACGGACCCGTCGCGGGGCCCCCCGGGGGCCCCGCGGCGCCCCGGGGGGGGGGGCCCCGGGCGCGCGGGGG
>NZ_JADWYU010000100.1:0-35303 GCF_016786325.1 Frankia nepalensis
ATCGGGCACCTCCCCCGAAACGGCCCAGCCAGACACCACAACCGTACGTCCAGTTACCCCAACCTGACCAACCAGCGACTAGGGACTTTTGGGCTCCTCTACCAAGCCCTGAATGCCGTACCCTTGGAAGGCGCGCCGCCCCTGTGGCGGCAGGGCCGGCGTCTCCCTGCCGGCCGGGACGTACGGGGGCGTAGCTCAACTGGCAGAGCACTGCCTTTGCAAGGCAGGGGTTAGGGGTTCGAGTCCCCTCGTCTCCACCAGCGCCTTTACCTGATTAACGATCTTCACTGGTCGTCACCGGTCAGCGGATCGTCAGCAAGGGTCTCGGAATCCTCCTCCGGATCGGTGAACGCCGACCGTAGCCGCTCTTCGCAGTCCGCCGGCCGGAGTGTGTACCGATCGAGCGTGGTGCGCGCGTGCGTGTGGCCAAGCGCGACTTGGACGACGTTGACGGGCACGCCCTCGGAGATCCAGCCGCGCCGTGCGGCAGTGCCGCGGGGCGTGGAACGCCAGCCGCGCAGGCAGGCCAGGTCACGCGCCGGCTTCAGACGTAGCGCCAGAAGTTCGAACGTTACGGCAGATGACCGACCGCGTTCGGGAACGCCGGATCATCCGGCCGGACGGTCGATCTTCGCCGGCCGTTTGAGCTGCGCGACCAGCAAGGGCGGCGCCAGGATCGAGCGCCGGCCGGCCTCGGTCTTCGGATAGGGCTTCATGGTGACGTGCCCGCGGGGGATCACGCATTCCCCAGCCGTCACGCACGCCCCAGCCATGAGGGCCGGCCCTCACACCCGCACACCGTCGACCAGCGCACTACGGTGGCATCGTGGAGATTCCGGATCTTGCGGATCTGATCTGGCTTTTCGAGGATGAGCCCACGTCCGAGATCGACTCGCCGTGGCCCGTCGGGCTTCACTCGTTCCGGCTCGCCCGAGGCGAGCAGGAGGTGCTGTTCTCTCTCGACCCGCTGCCGGGCGATGCCTACATCACGCTGTTCGCGGCAGGGAAAGAGATCGCCTCGCTCGCGGCAGGATCCGGCGCCTTGAGCACCTGACGATCGTGAAGAAGGCCGGGCAGGAGTCCCTGGTGCTGAACTTCGTCGGCGGAAGGGATGACCCCCTCACCCTCCGGACCCGGCCCACCATCCACCTGGCCTGGGATGTTGCGCCGCTTGGCACCTGGTGACGTCCGTGCACGGGAGTAGTGGGAGTGTCCGCCCGCGGGCGCGCCCCTGGACTCGGCGCGTGACGGTGCGGCGGCTCCATCAGCGTCCCGGCCGCGGGCGCGAAGACGAGGCCGTCTTTCCTTCCAGGTCATGCCCTTCCAGGTCATATCCGCGACCGCTCGGCCTGGCCGAGCCCGGGACTCCCACTGCCGCCTGGCTGGTAAGAGCCGAACCTGGCCTGTACCTCCTCTGGGCCGCTGGGCGGGAGTGTTCGAACTCTGTTGCGATTTCGTCCTCCGGTGAAACCATTGGAGTCATGGCTCCTGAATTCAAATAAGATCATGAGATGTGGCGCCGGGTTGCTGCTCGGCGAGCGCAACCGGAACCGTGGTCGGATTCCTGGGCACCCGGGGTTTTCTGGGTATCCGGGGTCGTACGGACATCCGACCGGCCGGGTGCCCTGACCGTAAAGGTCCGCGCGGCGCGCGTACCGGGCCGTGCTGGGAGACTCCGCGTGTGGAGTGGTCCTGGCTCACGGGTTCATATCATGATCAGTTCGTCAGAACCGGTCGCCAACCTCTACTGCTTCTTCTGGTCGGTCTCGTTGGCGGGTTCCTGTTCATCAGGACCTCCGCTCGCCTGATTCGGGCAAATGTCCGATGGTGGCCGGGAAACATCTCGGCCGGTGGGGTGCACGTGCACCACGAGTTCTTCGGTGTGCTCATGATGCTCGTGGCCGGCACGATCAGCTTCGCCAGCGGCGTAGCCCACCCGTGGCGCGACATCCTCGCGCTCATCTTCGGGATCGGCGCTGGCCTCGTTCTCGATGAATACGCGCTCCTGCTGCACCTGAAAGACGTCTACTGGACCAGGGAGGGTCGATCCTCCGTCGACGCCGTCATCGTCGCCACGGCTTTGACCGGACTCCTCCTGGTCCGCGCCGTTCCCTTCGGGCTGGATGACATCAGTGACGACGAACGCTCCGCCCGCTGGACACTGGTGGCGCTCGTGCTGTTCAATCTCTCCCTTACCGTGCTGACCGCGCTCAAGGGCAAACCCTGGGTCGCGCTGTTCAGCGTCTTCGCGACCATCATCGGAATCTGGGGCGTCCTGCGACTCGCCGCCCCAGGCAGCTCATGGGCGCGGCGCCGCTATGACCAGCGGAAGATGGCGCGGGCCAGGGAACGGGCCGCGCTCTGGAACCGCCGGCGTAACCGCGCGATCTCGCTCATCGCCGGCGCCGACAGCCCTGACTCCTCCTCGTAGCCAGGAGCAGTCTTCGTTGGCGTACGCCTTCAGGCCGGCCGCGGGTCACGTTTCGCCGAACGGACGGTCGGCATTCCGGCCGGAAGGTTCGACGAACAGCTCGCCGGGCCGGTGCGCGGCGTGGTCCAGCTACGAGCAGCGCTGGGCGACGGCCGGTCAGCAGGTGTTGGGAGTGGGCAGGTTGGCGTAGCGGGCGGTCAGGAAGTCGAGGGCGGCGGGGGCGACGGCCGTCCCGGCGCCGTGATCGCCGTCGAAGGTCTGCCAGGTGACCGTGGCGCCCTTCGCGCAGTAGGCACGCATCAGGGCCTCGCCCTGGGGATAAGCGACAGTGACGTCCTTGGTGCCGTGGTACAGGAAGAGCGGGACACTGGGCGGCGCGGAACCGAGCTTGTTCTCCGCCAGCCGCTTCTGCCAGACCGCTGTGCTCAGCGGGTTGATGGTCGCGATGTCCGCGGTTCCCTTGCCGGCGAGACCCGCGATGGCGTCGAGGCAGCCGGCGCGCAGGGCGTCGATCGCCGTGCGGCCAGCCGGCGTGAGGAAACTGTCCAGCCGCAGTTCGGGGTAGGCGGCGTCGAAGCCGACCGCGGCCATGAACTGCAGGCCGACCTGCTGGGAGCCTTCCAGGACCTTGGAGACCTCGGCCAGGTCGGCCGGCACCCCGCCGGCGGCGACGCCGACGAGGGCGAGCTCCGGCGCGTAGGTCGCGGTCAGTTCACCGGCCCAGGCCGCCGCGCCGCCGCCCTGCGAGTAGCCCCAGTACGCGACCTTGGCGTTCGCCGCGGGGTGGGCGCCGGGCAGGCGCAGGGCGGCACGGGCCGCGTCGATCACCGCGTGGCCCTCGGCCCGGCCGACCACGTAGGTGTGCTCGCCCGGAGTGCCGAGGCCCTGGTAGTCGGTGGCCGCGACCACCCAGCCGTGCCGGGCGGCGGCGGCGATCTCGTCCAGCCCGTAGTCGGAGCCGTCGGCGATGCCCTTCGACGGGGCGCAGCGGTCGCCGATGCCGTGCGACCCGGCGGCGTAGCTGAGGACCGGGGCCTTGGAGACGTCCACCCCGCCGGGCAGGACGATCGTGCCGGACACGGCGGCCGGCTTGCCGAGCGCGTCGGTCGAAAGGTAGAGCACCTGGTAGACGGTGGCCCCAAGCGACGCAAGCTGGGCGGGGGCGGGCACCGTCCGATAGCTGAGCACGTCCCCCGGCTTGCCGGCGGGCAGCGGATCCGCCGGCCGGTAGAACGAGTCACCCGCCGCGCCCCGCGTCGGCCCGGTATAGGCCGGGGCTCCGGCGTTCCCGCCCGGTACCGCGGGCGCGGCGGCGTCGTCCCCGTCCCGGTTCTTGCCCTTCCCCGACGAGCCACCGCAGCCGGCGAGCACCAGCGCCAGCAGCGCGACCAGCGCGGTCGCCAGCGTCCCGAGTCGCCATCCACGTCCCACCGCCGGGTCCGGCATCGTCTCGGATCCCTTCGCGCGCCAAAGCCAGTTAAAAGGGTGTACTCCTTGAACCAATAGAGAACAACCGTTAGGTCGGATTGGTCGACAAGGTTCCAGGCAGGCCCTCAAGATCGCTACAGCGGCTTCGGGAACCGCCCGGCCACCGGCCGGTTGATCTTCCAGGGACTGCCGAACGGCCGGCGGGGACACGGCCCACGCGGGCGATCCTCGGGCCGGGCCGGTCCTGAGCCCAGGTCCGTCGCCAAGCCAGGCCGGTCACCAACCCGGGCGGCCATGGGCCGGTTTCTGGTAGTACCTACCTCGTGGACGAGGAGTTGCGGCGGGCGGCGCTGGCCGCGAAGGGGTTCATGCCCGAGGACGAGGGTGACGCGCTCTACGCCGCCGCGGCCGAGGTGCCGGCCGGCGGGCTGATCCTCGAGGTCGGCACGTACTGCGGGAAGTCGACGATCTACCTCGCCGCGGCCGCGCGGGCCGCCGGGGCGAGGGTGGTCACCGTCGACCACCACCGCGGCTCCGAGGAGAACCAGGCGGGCTGGGAGTACCACGACCCGACCGTGGTCGACCCACGCACCGGCCGGATGGACACGCTGCCCTTCCTGCGCCGCAACCTCGAGGGCGCGGGGGTCGAGGACGTCGTCACCGTCGTCGTCGGCCGCACGGAGGACGTCGGCGGCTGGTGGACCACGCCCGTCGCGCTGCTGTTCATCGACGGCGGGCATGCCGAGGAGCAGGCCCAGGCCGACTACGAGGCCTGGGGCCGCCACGTGGCGCCCGGCGGCCTGCTGCTCATCCACGACGTGTTCCCCGACCCCGCGGACGGCGGCCAGGCGCCGTACCACGTCATGCTGCGCGCGCTCGCCGAGGGCTTCAAGGAACGGTCCCGCGCCGGCTCGCTGCGCGTGCTCGAACGCGTCGCCTGACGCGCTCCTGGGCCGGCGCACGGGCCTGAGGCCGTCACGGAACCGCCGCCCCCGGTCGGCGGCCCGGCGGCTTCCGTCCCATGGCGCCGGTTGTCCCACGGCGCTGGTTCCTGGGCGGGCATCCGTGGGAGGTGCGGTCGCGCGCTCCCTGGTCGGATCCGACCGGCCGGCCGACGCGGGCTGGCGCCGCCCCGGTCAGAGGGCGTTGGACAGGCGGTCGGCCAGCGGGCCGCGCGCCCAGGCGGCGAGCAACGGCGCGGGCTCGCAGTCGCAGCCCAGTTCCAGTTGATCCGGGTCACGGGGACGTGGCGCGACCCGGTCGCCGGGTATCGCGCCGGCCGGGAGCCCGGACGCGTTTCCGGCCGGTTCGAGGATGGTCAGCGGCTCGGGCAGGTCATCACCACGGAACACCGCCTCGCTGACTCCACCGGCGAGCACGTCGACGGCGAGAATGACGGCGGCCGCCGTCCAGGTGCTCCGCTCCACCGGCCAGTGGCAGCCGGTCTCGAACTGCCAGCCGGTCCAGTAGGCACCGTCATGGTGGCGCAGGTGCTGCATGTCGTTGACCAGCGTGCGCGCCGCCGCCGTCTCGCCGACGAGATGCATCGCGATCGCCAGCTCGCAGGTCTCGGCACCGGTGGCCCACGGCTGGTCGTCGACGCAGCGGATGCCGAGCCCGTCGACCACGAAGTCGTCCCAGCGGGTACGCAGGTGGGCCAGGCCCTCCTCGCCGCGCAGCGCGCCGCCGATCACCGGGTAGTACCAGTCCATCGACCAGCGGTCCTTGACCAGGAAGTACTCGGGATGGGTGCGCAGGGCGTGCGCGACCGCGCCGATGGCCAGCTCCCAGCCGGGCTGGGACTCGCCGACGAGCGCCGCGAGGCCGAGCCCGCAGCGCAGGCTGTGCAGCGTGCTGGCACACCCCGTGACCAGCGCCGCCGGATACTCCTGCCCGTCCGCCGAGCGCGCCCACCAGATCTGGCCGCTGGGTGCCTGCAGGTCGACGACGAAGTCCAGCGCGGCGCGGACCACCGGCCACATCCGGGAGACGAAGGCCCGGTCCCCGGTGCGCCGCCAGCGGTGCCAGACGGCCGTGGCGACGTAGGCGCACTGGTTGCTGTCCGCGAAGTCCTCCTTGACCCCGCCACCGATGTAGCTGGTCGCCCAGGAGCCGTCGGGGCGCTGGTTGCGCACCAGCCACTCCCAGGCGCGCTGGGCCGCGTCCTCCCGGCCGCCGAGCTCCAGGGCCATGGCGCACTCGAGGTGGTCCCACGCGTCGGTATGGCCACCGGGGAACCAGGGGATCGCGCCGTCCGGCTCCTGCATGGCGACGATCGAGTCGGCGGTCGCCTCGATCTCCGCGCGGGTCAGCAACGGCGTGTGCCAGGCAGGCTCGGGCCGCGCCGGCCGATCGGGCAGCTTGATCTGGTCCGGCCACCCGGGCCGTCCCGTTGTTTCGGACCGGTCGGGCGCCATGAGCCCGTCGGGCCGCACCAGCTGCGGCTCAGACTCCTCAGCCGACTCCACGGCCAGTCTCCTCGAACGTCGTGAACTGGGCGGCCGCGACGGCCGGAGCCGGCGGCCTGCGCAAGTAGAGCACGACGCTCTTCCCCAGCACCGGATTGAGCGCCTGTTCGGTCCACCGGGTCAGCTTGGGGCGCTTCATCATGTCCCAGACCAGCAACCGGTGATACAGCTTCGTCGCCGGGTGGTCGTCGTCGTGCACCCCGACCAGGCAACGCAGCCACCAGTACGGCGAGTGCAACGCGTGTGCCTGGTGCCCCCCGATGAGCTCCAGGCCCGCCGCGGTCAGCCGGCCGACCAGCTCGTCGCGCTTGTAGATACGGACATGACCGCCCTCGACGGTGTGATAGCCGGTGGACAGGCCCCAGCAGACCCGTTCCGGTAGCCAGGCCGGAACCGTGACCGCGGCGAGCCCGCCCGGGCGCAGCACCCTGACCAGCTCGCCTATCGCCACCTCGTCCGCCGGCAGGTGCTCGAGGATCTCGGCGGCGATCACCCGATCGAACGTCGCGTCCGCGAACGGCAGCCGGAACGCGTCGCCGCGCACCGCGCCGGCGCTGGTCCGCGCCGGCGCCGCACCCTCCAGCGCCATGGCGCCGAACATGGTGCGGACGGCGGCAACGTCGTCGAACGAGTAGTCGAGCGCCACGATGTCGGCGCCGCGTCGGTAGACCTCGAACGCGTGCCGGCCGGCCCCACAGCCCAGGTCGAGCACGCGGTCGCCCGGCCCGACCGGGAACCGGTCGAAGTCAACGGTCAGCATGTGCTACCCGCGGTCCGTGACGTTCTGGCCCGCCGTGCGGGGTGTCTTCGACGTCGCCGCCCGATGGGCCTCGATCCGCTCGGCATACCACGCGGCCGTGCCCGCGGTCGCCGCCTTCCAGGAGAACCGTTTTTCGACCCGACGCCGTCCGCCCGCGCCCAGGCGCGCCCGCAGTTCGGGGTCGTCGAGCAGCCGGGTGATGGCGACGGCCAGCGCGCCGGCATCACCCGGCGGCACCGTGAGCGCCGCCTCGCCATCCGGGCCGGTCACCTCGGGCAGAGCCCCCGCGGTGGTCGCGACCAGCGGAAGCCCGCAGGACATCTCCTCGACCGCCGGCAGGCTGAACCCCTCATACAGCGACGGAACGACCGCGACCTCGGCGGAACGCAGCAGGTCGACGAGTTCCGACTGCTCGAGGTTGGAGCGGAACGTGACCACGTCGGTAAGCCCCAGCTCGCTGACCTGACGCGCGGCGGCGCCGCCGGCCCGCGCCTTGCCGACGCAGACGACGTGCGCGTTCTCCCGCTCCACCCGGATCTTGGGGAGGGCCTCCAGCAGCACCGACAGGCCCTTGAGCGGGACGTCCGCGCTGGTGACGACCACGATCCGGCCCGGCACCTTCGCCACCGACGGGTCCGGCGAGAACACCTCGTGCTCGGTGCCGAGCGGGACGGTGTGCATCTGCTCGGACGGTAGGCCCATGTCCGCGTTGATGTCCGTCCGCGAGCTCTCGGACGGGATGATGATGCCGTCCAGCTGGCGCGCGACCCGGGCCTGCATGGGCAGGAACGAGTACCACCGGCGGACCCCGAAGCGGTTCTTGATCCCCTTCGTGGCCTCCAGGTGCAGCCGGCGGTCGACGGTGATCGGGTGATGCAGCGTCGCCACCACCGGGATGCCGTGGGGCGCCAGTGCTCGACGCAGCGCGACCATTCCATAGCCAAGCGTCTGGTTGTCGTGCACGATGTCGAACGGCGGCGGAGTGCCCTTGCGCGGTTTGAGTGCCTTGTAGGCCCGAAGGCTAAACGCCAGCGGCTCGGAGAACTGGCCCGTCCGCATCATCACGAATTCGGTCATCGAGGCGAGATCACGCAGCTCCCGCGGTGCCGGCCACCGGAACGCGTTGGGCTCGCTCCACAGATCGAGGCTGGGCAGCTTCTGGAGCGCAACTCCGTCGTCCAGGATCGGATAGGGCGGCCCACTGATGACGGTGACCTCGTGACCCAAAGCGACGAGTTCGCGGGACACCTGGCGGACGTAGACGCCCTGGCCCCCACAGGTCGGAAGACTGCGGTACGACAGCAAAGCGATCCGCAACGGTGCGCCCTCCCACGGTTCAGGCTCCCTCTCGCCGTCCGGTCGAGAGCAGCGCCGTTGCTGTCACATTAGGACAGATTAGGCCGATCTTCCTGCCAATCGAACCCGCGACCCCGACCTCGCATGTGATCCAGTAATCGCCTGTTCACCAGGTAGCACAGAAGAAGCAAGATTCCCGTTGCCCTGACCGCCACGGTCAGCACCCACCTTCCCGAGGTAACGAACAACAACGGAAAGTAGGCACTCGGCTGACCACGGATAGCACTCGTGGCATTGATCTCTTCGGCATCTTCACCACCTACGCCCCACCCAGCCCCATCGGCAGGCGGAACGAGCGCCACGGCCGCTCCCAGCGGAGAGGAGCGAGGCCGCGCCAGGCCCGGCCTCGCGGCGGACGGGAGCGCGAGAGGTTCCGCGGCGCCCCTCACGGATCTTGACGACACTCGGACCCAGCGCGGAACACCGATCCGCGCACACAACCGGCAGATCTTCGACCCGCCTCAGCCTGGTCTCGCCGGTAGATCACCAGATCTGTACGAAGTTCATGGACGAAACGGGCAGAAGCCGCCGGACAGTACACACATCCGACGATCAAGGAAGCTGCCGCGTCTCCACGGGTCGGTGATCGTCAGATGCGTACGCGAATCGGCGGTCCAGCGGCCTGGTCAAGATCCGCGGGAGGGGACTCCGGCCCGGGCGAAGCCCCCTGGCCGGGAGTCCGGACCTCCGCCCCGCGGCCACATGTCCCGGAAGCCAGGCAACGTTCCCAAGAAACCGGCGAAGAGCCGAAGCAACCACACGGATGGGAGCGAGACGAGCCCAGCGGGCAAGACAAGATCAGACTGACCCGCTACCTGGAGAACCCAACCACCACGGCTCCGACCTAGGGGGTCCAGGGGGCTCCGCCCCCTGGCGTGGGGTCCGGGGCTCGGCCCCGGAGCAACATGACGCGGGAGCCAGGGAGCGATCCAAAAGGATCGCGAACAGACAAACCCGATCGCGTGGACCTAGGTGGACTTGAACCACCGGCCTCTTCCTTATCAGGGAAGCGCTCTAACCGACTGAGCTATAGGTCCGGGTTCCCGACCAGTGGTCGGGGTCGCGAGAGCAAGACTACAGGACGGCTTCGCTGATGTGGCAACCGCCGTCCTGGGGACGGCTAGTGATCGCTGAGGGTGACCTCGACTCCGCCGATCATGTCGGCGCAGAGGTTGTACAGCAAGGCGCCGAGGGTCGAGAGCAGGGTCAGCAGGACGACGTTGATCGCGCCGACGAGCAGGCTGATCTGCATGGCGCGGCCGAACGACAGCCAGGTGCTGACGCTGTTGTCCTCCCCCGAGGTCAGGGTGCCGGCGGCGTCGACGACGCTGTCGAACACGCCGATCGAGTTCAGGACGAACCAGAGGACCGCCACGGCGACCATCACGACGAGGAAGATGCACAGCGAGAACGCGAACGCCAGCCTGGTGACGGACAGCGGACGGATCCGGGTGAGCCGCAGCCGGGCCTGCCGGACGGCCTGACCGCCTTCGCTCCCGCCAGGGTCGACGCCGTAGTTCGCGGGCCGAGGCTCAGGACGCGGTTCCGGACGTGGCTCGTACCGGCCCTGGTGCGCCGCGGGGTCGGGTGTGCGCGGCGGCCTGGCCCACTCCTGGTACTCCTGGTCGGGACGGCCGCGGTCGTGCGGTGGCGCGCCTTGTGGAGCTCCCTGCGGAGGGCCCATGGGACCGCCGACGGGGCGGGTACCGGGTGCCGGGGTGGGCATGCGCTCGGCCGGCACCGCGGGTCCGCGACCGGGCGGGGGCATGGTGGGCTTCACCGGGTCGATGACCGTGCGGTCCGGGTCCGCGGCAGGTGGCGTCGTCACGGCGGCGGTCTTGCGGGTGCCTCCGCCGGACCGGCTGGATCGCGCCGCGCGCTCGGCGGCGCCGTGCTCTCGGCTCGCGTCGCGCGCGCCGTCGGACCCCGAGGAGGGTCTGGCTGGGCTACGCACGATGGCCATGGTGTCGGGGTCGCGCGGCGCTTGCGCCGGCTGGTCCGGCGCGACCGGTTTCGGCGGCGCGGCGCGGCCGCCGGTTGGTGCATACCGCTCCGACCGGTCGGCCCAGTCGGAAGCACCCGGCGGCGGGCTGGCGGTGGAGACCTTCGTGGTCGCCGCTCCCGCGGAGGCCGGCCGCGCCCCAGGCGACGCCGCCGGCTTCGTGTCCGGGGGCGCGGCCTTGGGCGTCGGCGGCTTCGCGCCGGACGGCGCGGCGGGCGTCGGGGCCGCCGGCGCCGGCGAGGCGGCGACCGCGCGCACCGTCGCGGTCCGGTCGGCGTCGGCGGCTTCGGCGTTCGCCCCGTTCGCCGACGGCTCCTTCGTCACCGTCCGCGTGGACCCGGAGCCGGTGGACGGCCCGGAGGCCGGCTTGATGGCCGGCTTGGTGGCCGTTGCGTCCTTCTTTCCTCCTGGCCGTTCGAAGAACGGATTACCGTCTCCGGCTGGGTCGTCGGTATCGGTAGCGGTCGCCGGGAGCGCGCCGGACCGACCCGGTCGCTCGTCCTTGTCGCTCACGCGTCTCCCCTCAGCTACCGTCAACCTGCCGCCGGCTCGTCGCCGTCGCCGTCCTCAGCATCAGCATTACGCGCGACTCCCACAACCTGCACACCAGCCTCCAGGTCGATGAGGCGGACGCCCATCGTCTGGCGCTGGGCCCGGCGCACGTCCTTGGCTACGGTACGCAAGACGCCGCCGTTCGACGCGATGGCGTACAGCTGATCGTTCGGCTCGACGACGAGCGCGCCCACCAGGCCGCCCCGGCTGGCGACGATCTTCGCGGTGAGCACGCCCTTGCCGCCGCGTCCCTGCACCGGGTACTCGGTCAGCGGGGTCCGCTTGGCGTAGCCGCCGGCGGTCGCGACCAGCAGGTCGGCGGTCGAGTCAGGCTGGACGACCTCGAGGGACAGCAGCTCGTCGTCGGTGTCGAAGCGCATGCCGATCACGCCGGAGGTCGCCCGGCCCATCGGGCGCAGCTGTTCGTCGTCGGCGTGGAACCGGATCGACTGCGCCCGGCGGCTGACCAGCAGCAGGTCGTCCTGCGGGCCGACGAGCCGGGCACCGATCACCTCGTCGTCCTCGCGAAGGTTGATCGCGACCAGGCCGCCGGCGCGGTTCGAGTCGAAGTCCGTAAGCGCCGTCTTCTTGCACAGGCCGCGCTTGGTGGCGAGCACCAGGTAGGGCGCGGTCCGATAGTCGCGGATGGCCATGACCTGGGCGATCCGCTCATCCTGGCCAAAGGCCAGGATGTTCGCCACATGCTGGCCCTTGGCGCTGCGGGCCTGCTCGGGCAGTTCGTGCGCCTTGGCCCGGTACACCCGGCCCTTGTTCGTGAAGAACAGCAGGGTGTGGTGGGTGGTGGTGACGAAGAAGTGGTCGACGATGTCGTCCTCGCGCAGCGCCGCGCCCTGCACGCCCTTCCCGCCGCGCCGCTGCGAGCGGTACAGGTCGGTCTTGGTGCGCTTGGCGTAGCCGCCGCGGGTGACCGTGACGACGACGTCCTCCTGGGCGATCAGGTCCTCGATGGACATCTCACCCTCGAACGGCACGATCCGGGTGCGCCGCTCGTCGCCGAACTTGTCGACGACTTCCTTGAGCTCCTCGCCGATGATCTCGCGCTGCCGCTGCGGCGAGGCGAGGATCGCCTCGAGCTCGGCGGCCCGGGCGCGCAGCTCGGCCGCCTCGTCGATGATCCGCTGCCGCTCGAGGGCGGCCAGGCGGCGCAGCTGCATGTCCAGGATCGCGGTCGCCTGGATCTCCGAGAGCGAGTAGCGCTGCATCAGCTGGCCGCGGGCGACGTCGGCGGACTCGGCGTTGCGGATCAGCGCGATCACGTCGTCGAGGTGGTCGAGCGCGATGAGCAGACCGTCCAGCACGTGCAGCCGCTCGCGGGCCTTGCGCAGCTGGTAGCGGGTGCGCCGGACGACGACGTCGATCTGGTGCTCGACGTAGTAACGGATCATCTGGTCGAGGCGCAGGGTGCGCGGCACCCCGTCGACGATCGCCAGCATGTTCGCGCCGAAGGTGTCTTGCAGCTGGGTGTGCTTGTACAGGTTGTTCAGCACGACCTTGGCGATGGCGTCCCGCTTGAGGTCGATGACCAGCCGTTGGCCGATGCGGGCCGAGGTCTCGTCCCGGACGTCCGCGATCCCGGAGATCTTGTTGTCGCGGACCAGCTCGGCGATCTTCTCGGCGAGGTTGTCCGGGTTGACCTGGTAGGGCAGCTCGGTGACGACGAGCTGGGTACGGCCCTTGTTCTCCTCGACGTTGACGACCGCGCGCATCCGGATACTGCCGCGACCGGTGCGGTAGGCGTCCTCGATCCCGGACCGGCCGACGATGAGGCCGGAGGTCGGGAAGTCGGGGCCCTTGACGATGCCGAGGAGGGCCTCGAGCAGTTCCTCGTCGGTGGCGTCCGGGTGGTTGAGCGCCCACTGCACGCCGGTGGCGACCTCGCGCAGGTTGTGCGGCGGGATGTTCGTCGCCATGCCGACCGCGATACCGCCCGCGCCGTTGACAAGCAGGTTCGGGAACCGGCTCGGCAGCACGAGCGGCTCCTGCGAGCGCCCGTCGTAGTTCGGCGCGAAGTCGACGGTCTCCGCGTCGATGTCACGCAGCATCTCCATGGCGAGCGCGGCCATGCGTGCCTCGGTGTACCGCATGGCGGCGGGCGGGTCGTTGCCCGGCGAGCCGAAGTTGCCGTTCCCGTCGACCAGCGGGTAGCGCAGCGACCAGGGCTGCGCGAGCCGCACCAGGGTGTCGTAGATCGCCGAGTCGCCGTGAGGGTGGTAGTTACCCATGACGTCACCGACGATGCGGGAGCACTTGAAGTACCCGCGATCCGGGCGGTACCCGCCGTCGTACATGGCGTAGAGCACCCGGCGGTGCACGGGCTTGAGGCCGTCACGGACCTCCGGCAGGGCCCGCCCGACGATGACCGACATCGCGTAGTCGAGGTACGACCGCTGCATCTCGACTTCGATGCCGATCGGCTCGATCCGGTCGCCAGGCGGCGGTAGTACGTCGACCACGATGTCCTTCCAGGCAGTGCGAAACCTGTCGGTTGCTACCCCGACAGCGGGTAATTAGTCGGTCAATGCGCCACATACGTCGCAGTTGGTGCCATCGATCGCGGCCAGCCCGCCGCGTGCCCTCGCATCAGACGCCCCGTCGGACGCCCCGGTCGGGCGAAGCCCGACATCGGGGGTCCGGGGGTCGCCCCCGGAGCAACATGATCTAGCGGGCCTTCGGGAAGCTGGCCGCAGGCCAGCGAACAGGGTTCACCCCCGCTAGATATCGAGGAACCGGACGTCCTTGGCGTTGCGCTGGATGAAGCTGCGGCGGGCGTCGACGTCCTCACCCATCAGGACGCTGAACAGCTCGTCGGCGACAGCCGCGTCGTCGAGCGTGACCTGCAGCAGAATCCGCCGGTCGGGGTCCATGGTGGTGTCCCACAGCTCGGTCGCGTTCATCTCGCCAAGGCCCTTGAACCGCTGGATCGCGTCCTTGGGCAGCTTGCGACCGGACTCGACGCCACGCTCGAGGAGGCCGTCACGTTCCCGGTCGGAGTAGGCGTACTCCCAGTCCTCCCGGCCCCATTTGATCTTGTAGAGGGGTGGCTGGGCGAGGAACACGTGGCCGGCCTCGACCAGCGGGCGCATGAACCGGAAGAGCAGCGTGAGCAGCAGCGTCCGGATGTGCTGGCCGTCGACGTCGGCGTCGGCCATCAGCACGATCTTGTGGTAGCGCAGCTTGGCGATGTCGAAGTCGTCATGGATACCGGTGCCCAGCGCCTGGATCAGCGCCTGGACCTCGGTATTCTTGAGCACCCGGTCGATGCGGGCCTTCTCGACGTTGAGGATCTTGCCGCGCAGCGGCAGGATCGCCTGGAACTTCGAGTCACGGCCGCCCTTGGCCGAGCCGCCGGCGGAGTCACCCTCGACGATGTAGAGCTCGCAGCGCTCCGGGTCGGTGTACTGGCAGTCGGCCAGCTTGCCGGGCAGGCCGGTGCCGCCGAGCAGGCCCTTGCGCCGGGTCAGGTCGCGGGCCGCGCGGGCGGCGATCCGGGCCCGCTGCGCGTCGAGCGCCTTGTTGACGATGGCCCGTGCCTCGGGCCGGTTCGCGTCGAGCCAGTCCCGCAGCGCGGAGTAGCACATCTCCTGGACGAACTTCTTGGCCTCGGTGTTGCCAAGCTTCGTCTTCGTCTGGCCCTCGAACTGCGGCTCGGCCAGCTTGACGGAGATGATCGCGGTCAGACCCTCGCGGATGTCGTCGCCGGACAGCCGCTCATCGCCCGCCTTGGAACCGGCCTTCGGCGGCTTGAGCAGGTTCTGGTCCTTGGCGTAGGCGTTCACCGCGCTGGTGAGCGCCGCCCGGAAGCCCTCCTCGTGGGTACCGCCCTCGTGCGTGTTGATCGTGTTCGCGAACGTGTAGACCGACTCGTTGTAGCCGCCGTTCCACTGCATGGCGACGTCGGCCTCGATGCCCTTCCCCTTGGACTCGAGGGCGATGATCGTCTTGTGGATCGGCTCCTTTGTCGCGTTCAGGTGGGTGACGAAGTCGGCGAGGCCGTTCTCGTACATGAACGTGACCTCGGCCGGCTCGTCCTCCGGCCGCTCGTCCCGCAGCGTGATGGAGATGCCCTTGTTCAGGAAGGCCGTCTCCTGGAGCCGTCGGTAGAGGGTCTCGTACTTGTAGTCGGTGGTCTCGAAGATCTCCGGGTCGGCCCAGAACGTGACCGTGGTGCCGGTGCGCTGGTTCCTCTTCAGGGGGTCGCGCTTCTCCAGCGGCCCGGGCCGCTGGTCGGTGTACCTCTGGAACCAGGTGAAGCCGTCGACCTTGATCTCGACCTCGAGCCTGGTCGACAGCGCGTTGACGACGCTGATGCCGACGCCGTGCAGGCCGCCGGACACGGCGTAGGACTCGCCGTCGAACTTGCCGCCCGCGTGCAGGACCGTGAGCACGACCTCGACCGTGGGCTTCTTCTCGGTGGGGTGGATGCCGACCGGGATGCCGCGGCCGTTGTCGACGACCCGCACGCCGCCGTCGGCGAGCAGCGTCACGCTGATGGTGTCGCAGTACCCGGCGAGCGCCTCGTCGACGGAGTTGTCCACCACCTCGTAGACGAGGTGGTGCAGGCCACGTTCCCCGGTGGAACCGATGTACATGCCCGGCCGCTTGCGGACCGCGTCGAGACCCTCGAGAACCTTGATCGAACTAGCGTCGTACGCCACGCACCGGTTCCCCTCTTCAAGCCGCCCTCGTCATGAAGCCGCCGTCGTTATGCGCCCTCGTTACGGGCCGAAACTCTCATCAGTCTACCTGGCAACCCGCCACAACAGACGCAGGGTGGCGCCTGACGTCCGCGTAGCGACCCCGGCGGGGAGTGGGCGAACTCCCCTACGCGCCCACCCCGCCCCGCGTCGTGTGGCGCCGATCCGCGCCGATTCCCATCTCACCGGCGCCGTCCCGCACGAGGTGGGCCGATCATCGCCGGCGTGGCCCACCGAGCGCCCAAATTCATGATCATATCAAGAGTGGGCATCGTCACGGCGCCCCGAGCCCGTCGCGGCCGCGCGGCGGCTCAGCCGTAGGTGTCCCGCGGGCCCCGGCCACCGGTGTTGGCCGGGCCGTGCCGCCAGGACGGTGCCGACGGGCCGCGCACGTTCACCCGGGTGACCACGCCCGCCCCCAGCTCGCGGCGCAGCTCCGCGAGGATCCTCGGCGCGAGGAAACGCAGCTGGGTGGCCCAGGCGGTCGACTCGGCGACCAGTTCCAGCACGCCGTCGCGCAGCGACACCGGGGTGGCGTGCGCGGAGATGTCCGGGCCGACGATGGTGTCCCAGCGGGCGAGCACCGCCGAGTCGGACGCCTTCCCCTGCCAGCCGCGGGACGCGAGCAGCCGGCCGATCGCGGCCTGGAAGCTGGTCGGCTCGCGCCACTCCCGCCCCGGCGCGGCGATCCCCGGCTGGCGCGGCCGCTGGGGCGGCTCCCGATCGTCGTCCGCCGGGACGCCGGTCCGGGACCGGGCGCCCTCCGGCCTGCCGTCCGCGCCCGGCCCGGCACCCGGCCGGCCGCCCCGGCCGCGGGCACGGGCGTCCGCCTTCGCCCTGGCGAGCAGCTCGCGGGCCAGGTCCGCGCCCTTCGGCGCGGGAGACCCTGGCGCGGAGGTCTCCGGCGCCGAAGATCCGCCGGGACTCGCCGGTTCGGCCGCCTCAGTCGACACTTCGGACCTCCCCCGTTTCGACGACGAACCGCGGGCCGCCGAGCTCGGCCGGCACGTCCGCGCCGACCGCCGCGGTGATCAGCACCTGCTCGGCCGGCGCGACCAGCTCGGCCAGCCGGCGGCGGCGGTGCGTGTCGAGCTCGGCGAACACGTCGTCGAGCAGCAGCACCGGCTCGCGGTCGTCGGCGACCAGGAGCTCGAACGACGCCAGCCGCAGCGCGAGCGCCAGTGACCAGGACTCGCCATGGCTCGCGTATCCGCGGGCCGCGCGCCCGCTGATCGAGAGCATCAGCTCGTCACGGTGCGGACCGGCGAGGGTGACGCCGCGTTCCACCTCCCGCGGCCGCAGCGCGGCGAGCTGGGAGAGCATCGCGGCCGCGAGTGCCTCCCGGTCGGCGCCCTCCGGCGGGGACACGCTCGAGCGGTAGTCGAGGCCGACCGGCGCCGGCGGGGTCGGCGACGCCAGGTCGCCCGAGCCGGCGACCGCCGTGTAGGCGGCGGCGACCAGGGGGCGCAGCTCGTCCACCAGCCCGAGCCGCGCGGCGAGCAGCTCCGCGCCGTGGCGGGCCAGCGCCTCGTCCCAGGAGTCGAGGGTGCGCAGGTCGCCGCGGCCGCGCAGCAGGGTGGTGCGCTGGCGTAGCACCCGCTCGTAGTCGGAGATCACCCCGGCGAGCCGGGGCGTCCGGGCGACCAGCAGGTCGTCGAGGAAACGCCGTCGCTCGGTGGGATCGCCCTTGACCATCGCGAGATCCTCCGGCGCGAACAGCACGACCGACAGCAGGCCGAGCAGGTCGCGCGGGCGGGGAAGCTGCCGGCGGTTGAGCCGGACCCGGTTGGCCCGGCCGGTGACGATCTCGATCTCGGCGAGCGCCGCCCGGTCACCGCGCACGACGCGGGACCTGATCACCGCCCGCTCGGCGCCCTCGCGGATCAGGGGGGCGTCGGTGGAGACCCGGTGGCTGCCCAGGGTGGCCAGGTAGCCGATGGCCTCGAGCAGGTTCGTCTTGCCCTGGCCGTTGGCGCCGACGAACGTCACCACCCCCGGCGGGAGGGTCAGCTCGAGGGCTGGGTAGGACCGGAAGTCGACCAGTTGCAGGTGCGTGACATGCATCCTATGGTGCCTTCCGCTCCCAGCTGTCGGTCGCGCTGTGTGTCGCCTTTTACTGCCTCCTCGCGCTTCTGTCCGGCTGGTTGCCTAGGCCGAGATGCGATGGGGTCGGGTTGCCTGGCGGCCCTTTGTCGGCGCGCCGCGACCCAGCCTGCAGCAGTCCGACTGCCATCCGGATGCGCCGGTTGCCTGGCGGCCCTTGTCGGCGCGCCGCGACCCGGGGTAGGCGCGGGCTTCGGGGCTATCGCGTGGAAGCCAGGAAAGCCGCCCGTGGTCGATGAGCGTCAGCCGTTGAGCTGGATAGGCATCAACAGGTAGCGGTAGTCGGGGGTCTCCTCGCCGGTGCCCTTGCCGGTGAGGATGGCTGGCTTCTTCGCCGCTACCTCGGCCTCCTCGGCGCTCGCGAACCCGAACTCGACCTGGTCGGAGTCGAGCGCGTTCAGCGCGTCCTGGAGGTAGGCCGGGTTGAACGCGACCTCGAGGTCAGGGCCGGAGTAGGTCGCGGGCAGCGTCTCGGAGGCCTGTGCCTCGCCGCCGTTGCTGCCGGCCTCCAGCTCGAGATGGTCCTCGGTGAAGGCGAGCTTGACCGGCGCGGTCTTCGGCGCGACCAGGGCGACCCGCTTGACGGCCTCGAGCAGCGGGCCCTTCTCCGCGGCCGCGATCAGCGGGCAGGAGTCCGGCAGCAGCTTGCGGTAGGGCGGGAACTGGCCGTCGACGAGCCGGGTGGTCGTCTGGCGGTTGTTACCGGCGAAGCCGGCGAGCGCCTCGCCGGATGGGCCGGTGCCGATCGCGATCGCGACCTCGACCGAGCCACCGGCCAGTGACTTGGCGGTGTCGAGCAGGGTGCGCGCCGGGATGAGCGCGACACCGGCCGCGTCCGGGCTCTCCGGGCGCCACTTCAGCGTGCGCACCGCGAGCCGGTAGCGGTCGGTGGCCGCGAGGGTCAACTGGTCGCCCTCGATCTCGAGACGCACGCCGGTGAGCACCGGAAGCGTGTCGTCCTTGCCCGCGGCGACCGCCACCTGCCCGACCGCGGCGCCGAACACGCTGCCCTCGATGTACCCGGTGACCGGCGGCAGCGGGGGCAGCGTCGGGTACTCGTCGACCGGCATGGTCCGCAGGGTGAACCGGGCGTTGCCACAGGAGATCACCAGGCCGGTGCCGTCGGTCCACACCTCGACCGGCGCGGCCGGCAGTTGCTTGGTGATGTCCGCGAGCATCCGGCCGGGGGCCAGCGCGCGGCCCTCCTCGGAGATCGTCGCCTCCAGCTTCGCCTGCGCGGCGACCTCGTAGTCGAAGGCGGCGACCACCAGGCCCGGCCCGCTCGCGTCGAGGAGCAGGCCGGTGAGGACCTGCTGCTGGGTCGCCGTGGCCGTGCGGCTCGGCAGGCTGCGCGCCGTCCAGGCGACCGCCTCCGTGAACTCGTCCCGTTCGACCCGGAACCTCATGCCTGCCCCCTCGCTTGCTTTCCCGGGACCAGGTCGGCTGGCGGCCACGGGACGCGCGGTCTCGCCGTGGCCATGCCCGAGGTGGTCGGACGGCCAGCGGCGGCGACGAACCGGTCCAGCATCTCAGAGCCCTCCGACAGGTTCGCGAGCGGTCCGACCTCACCCGCGCACAACTGAACACGGAGCGTGGTCGATGTGTGGCCCCGGGCGGAGGCGGCAGGGGCCCCGGGCTCGGGCGCCGCTGCGGCGAGCTTCATCCCCAGGCCCTGCTGCTCTTTTCTTTTGATCTTCATTAAGAAATTTTGATCGTCGTAGTAGTAGGGCCTGTGGAAACTGGGGATAACCCGCGTTTTCGCAGGTCAGAGGCCCAGAGACCCGGTGGAGAGCATGTGGGTGACGCTGTGGGTGGACCGGGTGTTCGTCCACATGGCCGACCCGTCCACACATGCCATCCACCGTTCACCCCCGAGTCATCCCCATGCTGTCCCCAGGTCGTCCCCCTGTTCTCCACAGCCGTTGCACGGTGCCCCTCCAGAGAAAGCGGTAGCCGATCGGGCGATGTGCCCGGATGGGCACTGTCCGACGGGCGGCGGCCGCGCCGGAGGACGCCGCCCACCAGCGGCGAGTTCCGGGCCAACCGGGGGACAAAGTGCGCAGTTCGGGCGTTGTCGACGGGCGTCGCCGGTTGCCCCACCCATCCCGAGACTCGTCCACAGCTCTGTCCACAAGCTGTGGGTGAGGACCACTCCCGTGGCCCCCCGGTCCGCACGGCCTTCCTCCAGCCCACATAGGGGCCCGAGTCCGCGAACGTCAGACAAGTCGGCTGTGGCCGTATCGGGCGCTTGTAGTCGGTCTATCCCCACCATCTGCCCACAGGCTGTGGATATCGAAGGGGATACGCGCCCGCATGGCACGGCAAACCCAGAGGGACCTCAATCAGCGTGACCTACCCGTGGTCTGCTGGCCGGCCCCGACCAAACCCGGACTCCCGGCCCGCATCCAGCCAAGGCCCGCGGGATCTCGCCGGCGTGCCCGACCGATGTCCACAGGCTGTGGATAGCGAGGTGCATCGAACCCACAGCGGAAACGCCGCGGCAGGCTGCCTGGGCGGTGAGCCGGGCACTTGTCTGCTCGGTGTCCAGGGCGCGGCCATCACGGCCGGTTCGCGCTGAATAGCCGCCGGCCGCGCCTCGGTGGGTCGTGGAGCGGCTACGGCCGCGACCTACCGGCGGGCCCAGAGCTCGATCACATCGGGTGCTGGGCCGGGGCCAGTCCCGCGAGAGGCGGCGCTAAAGGCGGTGCCAGTGCGCCTGCTATGGATCTTGGTCGGCGGTCACGGAACGCCAATCGGCGCACACAGTCAGTGATCTTCGCCCCGTCCCGGCCCAGTCCCCTTGGTAGGTCACCAGATCTGAGCGGGATTCAGGGACAAAACGGGCAGAAATCGCCGGACAGCGCGCACATCTGACGATCAAGGAAGTCGGCGGGCTGCCTACAGGCCAGTAATCATCGGATGTGTGCCGTCCGGCGGTCGAGCCGCCCCGGCAAGATCACGGGAACGACCCTGGTGCCGGCTCCGGTGCCGGCACCGCCAAGGTTCGCCCTGCCGCGAGGCCGGACATGATCGCTGTCTGTGTCTTCTGGAGGTCGTGACCTGGCCTTTGGAGGTCGTGACCCGGCCTTGTCCGCGACGGCCCCAGGGCGCTGTCGTCGATCATGTGCCGCGGGCCGACGTGGGCGATCGCGGCGCTAGAGGTGACGTGTCTCGGAGCGGATGCGGTTGGTCAGCTCGGTGACCTGGTTGTAGATCGCGCGCCGTTCGGCCATCAGACCGCGGATCTTGCGGTCGGCGTGCATCACCGTGGTGTGGTCGCGGCCGCCGAAGTGCTGGCCGATCTTCGGCAGGGACAGGTCGGTCAGCTCGCGGCACAGGTACATCGCGATCTGACGCGCGGTGACCAGCACCCGGCTGCGCGACGTCCCGCAGAGGTCCTCCATCGAGACGCCGAAGTACGCGGCCGTCGCGTTCATGATCGACGTCGCGCTGATCTCGCTGCTGGTCGCGTCCGGGATGAGATCGCGCAGCACGATCTCGGCCAGGGTGCGGTCGACGTGTGACTTGTTCAGGCTCGCGAACGCGGCCACCCTGATGAGCGCTCCCTCGAGCTCACGGATGTTGCGCTCGATGTGGGTGGCGATGTACTCCAGCACGTCCGGCGGCACCGGCAGGCGCTCTATCGCCGCCTTCTTCGACAGGATCGCGATCCTGGTCTCCAGGTCCGGCGGCGTGACGTCGGTGATCAGCCCCCACTCGAACCGGCTGCGCAGCCGGTCCTCCAGCGCCGAGAGCTGGCGGGGTGAGCGGTCCGACGAGATGACCAGCTGCTTCTCGGTGTCGTGCAGGACGTTGAAGGTGTGGAAGAACTCCTCCTGCGTCCGCTCCTTGTTCTCCAGGAACTGGATGTCGTCGACCAAGAGCACGTCGATGTCGCGGTAGCGGCGCTGGAAGGCCTGCTGCCGGTCGTCGCGGATCGAGTTGATGAAGTCGTTGGTGAACTCCTCGGTGCTGACGTACTTGACCTGGGAGTCCGGGTAGAGCTTCAGCGTGTAGTGGCCGATCGCGTGCAGCAGGTGGGTCTTGCCGAGGCCGGAGTCGCCATAGATGAACAGCGGGTTGTAGGCCTTCGCCGGCGCCTCGGCGACCGCGACCGCGGCCGCGTGCGGGAACCGGTTGCTGTCGCCGATGACGAACGTCTCGAAGATGTAGCGCGGGTTGAGCCGGGCAGGCTCCGACGGGCGCGGCTCCGGGTCACGGCCGAGCCCGGGGGCCATCCGCTGGATCGGCGGCGTCGGCGCGTCCAGCGCGCCGTTCTCGCCGCCCAGCCCGTCGGCGCGCGAACGTGGGCTGGTCGTGGCGACCGGCGGCTGGGGAAGCACCATCGGGCCGGTCATCGGCTCGGGGTCGGGCAGGTGCTCGACGGTCACGGCCACGCGGATGTCGCGACCGTACGCGGCGGTCAGCGCCGTCGTCAGGAACGGGCGCAGCCGGGAGTCCAGCAGATCCTTGGTGAACTCGTTCGGCGCCGCGAGCAGCGCGGTGTCCTGCACCAGCCCGAGCGGCCTGGTCAGGCGCAGCCAGGCGCGCTGCTGCGCCGAGAGCATCCCGTCGGCCACGCCGGCGACCGCCTGACGCCAGACCGACTGAAGATCCGGCTCGTTCCCCAGCGGGAGCTGCTGCTGGGAACCCGCGCCTGGCTTCGAGTCGCGGTCGGTCACGGGTGCTCCTCGGGGCTTTGGCTGTACTGGCGGTGGCTGCACTGGCTGAGGACCTCCGAAGACGCGGCGAGGCACATGATCGCGTCTCCTTCGGCGACGGGCACGGCGGCGGGACGACGTCGGTTCTCCACATCGTCGTCCACAACCTGTGTACGGACATGACACCGCATCCGACGCGCCGCCGGCACAGTAGGGCGGTCGGCTCAAGGTCGCCTAGGGGCGACCATCGCCGCTCCGCCGTCGGGGCGCGGGGCGCCCCGACCTTCTGGTACCGAGTCGGACCAGAAGGTCTGAGGCAGGCCTATTCGGTGGCTGGAAGCTTGGTTGCGTAGGTAGACGGTAAGGCGGTCGGTTCGGGGGCGCTTGCGTGACCGTCGCCGCTTCACCGTCGGGATGCGGGGCGTCCTGACCGGACTGGTACCGAGTTGGACCAGAAGGTCTGAGGTTAGGCCTAGTCGGTGGCTGGGATCGGCTTCGCCGATCCGGTGGGCCTTCGGGTGTTTCGTCTGTTTCGTCGTCGGGTGGTGGGCTGGGCCGGGGTGGTGCCGGGGTGGACCTGGGGGTCTGAGGCGGGAGTAGTCGGTGGCTGGGATCGGCTTCGCCGATCCGGGGGAGGCTTTGGGTGTTTCGTCGTCGGGTGGTGGGGCTGTGGCAGGTGGACCTGGGGGCTGAGGCGGGAGCATTCGGTGGCTGGAGGCTTGGTTGGATCCTGGTCGAGTGTGGTGCCTGGCTCCGGTGAGAGGTCCGGTGGTAGGTCCCCGCGGCGTGGTCCGCGTGTGTGTGGTCCACGTGTGTAAGGTGGAGCGTCGCCAGCGGGTGTTGGTCTTTCGGGGCCGGCGCCCACGGGCTTGTCGTCGTGGGCCGGGAGACGGTTCGTGGCGCGGCCCGGTGGACGCCGCCGTCCGGTTCGCGCTACGGGTCACCGCGCGCGACGAGCCGGCGGCACCGTTGGCGTAGCCTGAGTACGGACAGCTGTCTGTCGCGTCCCAGCCCACCTGCTACTCGGAGTCGTCACGTGAGCAAGCGCACCTTCCAGCCGAACAACCGTCGGCGGTCCCGTACCCACGGGTTCCGGCTGCGGATGCGTACCCGTGCCGGCCGCGCCATCATTTCCGACCGCCGCCGCAAGGGCCGTCGCGAACTGTCCGCCTGAGGCGGACCTCGCCGGCGCGCGGCTTCCGGCTCCCATGCTTCCCGCTCGTTCCCGGGTCAGCTCGCGGGAGGAGCACGCCCGGGTCGGGCGGCGGGGTCGCCGGTTCACCTGCCCGCCCCTGGTTGTTCATGCCCTGAGTACTGACGAACCCGGCCCGGCCAGGGCCGGGTTCGTGGTGAGCCGGAAGGTCGGCACCGCGGTGACCCGTAACCGGGTCCGGCGCCGGCTGCGCGAGCAGGCCAGATCTCGGCTTGCCTCGGTGCCGCCCGGCACTCTGCTGGTCATCCGGGCCCTGCCCGCCGCGGCCGATGCCAGCTCGGCCGAACTCGGCCGCGCGCTCGACCGCGGCTTCGGCGCGCTGCATGCCGCCAACGCGCGTCGGCGTCCGTCAGCCGACGCGCGACCGGCGGGGCCCAGGCCGCGCGCGACGGTGAGTCCACCAACCGATGACGGCGGGCCGACGGCGAAGCCGGTCGAGCCCGGAGACACCGCCACCGAAGCGGACGTGACCGCCAGCCCCGCCGCCCCATGGCCTCCGCCGAGGGCGGTCCTCGGCGCCTCGACCGACCCCGACCAGCCGGGCCGGAGCCGGCGGTGACCGGCGCCGCCTGGGCGCTGTGCGTGCTTGGCGCACTCGGGGCACTTGATCTCGTTCTCGCGTCCGCGGCGGTGGGCCGGCGAATGCCCCGGCTCGCCCGGAACCGTTCCGGCGCCGTTCGCGGCCCGCTGGCCTGGCTGCTCGCGGCGCTCGTCCGTGCCTACCAGCTCACACTGTCGCGCCGGATGGCCGGCATGTGCCGATTCGAGCCGTCCTGCAGCGCCTACGCGCTGACCGCCGTCCGTACATTCGGCGGAGTACGCGGCGGCCTACTCGCCTGCTGGCGGTTACTACGCTGCCAGCCGCTGTCACGCGGTGGGTACGACCCAGTACCTGTAGAGTCCGCCCGAGGGGCCTGGAGGAGTTAGACCGGTGCTGGATCCGCTTTACCATCTCGCGGCAGACGCGATCGTCTTCTTCCACAAGGGCTTCGGCCCGATCTTCGGCCAGACCAGCTTCTTCTCCTGGGCGTTCTCCGTCGTCCTCCTGGTCATCTGCGTCCGCATCCTGATCTTCCCGCTGTTCGTCAAGCAGGTGAAGTCGCAGCGGACGATGCAGCTGATGCAGCCCCGGATCAAGGAGATCCGGGAGAAGTACGGCCACGACAAGCAGCGCATGCAGCTCGAGATGATGGAGCTGCAGAAGGAGCACGGTAACCCGCTGCTCGGCTGTCTGCCGATCTTCCTGCAGATCCCGCTGTTCATCGCGCTGTTCCACGTCTTCACGCATCTCTCGCCGATGGGCGAGGGCCCGGGCGGCGCACTGGTATGGCGGCCCCGAGTCGGGCTGAGCGCCGACCAGGTGGAGCAGATCGCCTCGGCCAAGCTGTGGGGCATCTCGCTGGCGACGTCGTTCCGCTCGGACGGCGACCTGCTCGAGTTCCTCGGCGCCAACGGGACGCACGTCAAGATCGTCGCGGTCGTCCTCATCATCCTGATGGGCGCGACGACCTTCTTCACCCAGCGGCAGATCATGGCCCGGACCGGGCCCGTCGACCCGCAGCAGGCCATCGTCCAGAAGGTCCTGCTCTACGGCTCGCCGATCATGCTGGCGATCTTCGGTTTCCAGTTCCCGATCGCCGTCCTGATCTACTGGCTCACCACCAACCTGTGGAGCATGGGCCAGCAGTTCTTCGTCATCAAGAAGATGCCGCCCCTGACGCCGGACGCGTCCGGCCGGCTGCCCGGCGCCAAGCCCACCACCGCCGCGGAGCGGCCGACCCCGGCGCGCCCCGCGCCGGGCGCCAAGCCGGCCCCCGGCGCGAAGGGCAAGGGCACTTCCAACAAGCCGGCCTCGCTGACCAAGGCCACGTCGCCGTCCACCGCCAAGGCGCCGCGGTCGCCCGCCGCTGGTAACGGCTCCGCTCCGGCCGGCACCCGCTCACCGCGCGGCGCCTCGAACCGGGGCGGACAGCCCGTCGCCCCCGCCAAGCAGGCTCCCGCCAAGTCGGCCGCGACCAGGCAGGCCGCGACCAAGCAGGCCGCCAAGCCGAGCACCCCCACGAAGCCGAGCACCCCCGCCGAGGGCGGCGCCAAGCCGAGCGCGCCCAACGCCGACACGCCGGCGACCGGCGAGGCCGCGCCCGCGGCCGTGAACGGTTCCGCGCCCGCGAAGCCGGTGCCAGCGGGCGCCACCCGCCATGTGGGCGGGTCGCGGCCGGCCAAGAGGCGCGGCGGGAAGGGAAAGCGTCCCGGCGGCCGTCGGTGACTGGAGTCGTGTTGCCGTACCGTCACGTGCGGCGGTCCACCTACCCATGGAGTTTGCGTTGATGAGCGGTTCTGACGTCGCCGTTGACCCTGACGAGGACTCGCCGCGAGGGGACACCCTGACTGCCGAGGCGCGGCTGACCGCGCTGGAACAGGAAGGTGAGATCGCCGCCGACTACATCGAGGGCCTGCTCGACATCGTCGACATGGACGGCGACCTCGACCTGGACGTCGAGGGCAGCCGCGCGGTCGTCGCCGTCGTCGGCGACGGCCTCGACAAGCTGATCGGGCAGAACGGAGAGACCCTCGAGGCCCTGCAGGAGCTGACCAGGCTGGCCGTGCTGCAGAAGACCGGTGAGCGCAGCCGCCTGATGCTCGACGTCGGTGGTCACCGGGCCCGCCGTCGCGCCGAGCTGCGCGAGCTCGCCGCCCAGGTCGCCAAGCGGGTCGCCGACGACGCCAAGCGGGAGAAGCTCGCCCCGATGACCCCGTTCGAGCGCAAGGTCGTACACGACGTCATCGCCGGCGTCGAGGGCGTGCGCAGCGAGTCGGAGGGCGAGGAGCCCAACCGCTGCGTCGTCGTCATGCCCGTCTGACCCGTCGCGTTGACCGCCGCGTCCTCGGCCGGCACCGCCGGACGGCCGGACGAACCAGCCAGCGCCGCGCCGGGCGCGGACGTCGACGGCGATCTCGACGTCGACCGCGACCGCGATCTCGACGTCGACGGCCCCGGCGGCCTCGCCGATGACCCGCGCCACGGGGCACGTTGGCCGGCGGTCCCCCGGCCCCGCGCCGGCGAGTCCGGGCGCGGCCGCCGCCGGCCCGCTGGCTCCGTCCGGCGGGATCTCGGCTGGGCCGGCGGGGTGGCCGCGGCGCTGATCGTGGTGGCCGTCGTGCTGCGGACCTACCTGGGCCGGGCGTTCTGGTACGACGAGATCTGGCGAGGACATTTCGTCAGCGAACCGGCTGACACGTTCTGGTCGGAGCTGTCGCGCGCCAACACGCCATCCGCGGCCGGCTGGGTCGCGGTGGAGCGCCTCGGCGGCGAACTGCTGGGCTGGCACGCCTGGGTCCTGCGGTTGCCAGGGTTCGTCGCGCTGCCGCTGCTCGGCGCCGGCGTCACCCTGCTGGTCGCCCGCTTCGCCGGCCGGCCCGCCGCCGTGTTCGCCGCGGGATGGATCTGCCTGAACAGCACGTTTCTCGATCTTGGTACTCAGCTCAAGCCGTACACCATCGAGGCGCTCGCCGCGGTCGTCGCCGTGGGTCTGTGGCTGTGGGGCGAGCGAGGTGTCGCCGGCGGCGTCCGCGGGCATGCCGAAGACCAAACGGGTGGCGAAGCGTTTAGTGGTACTAAACCGCCGTTTACTGTAACTAAACATGTACCTACGGTGGTCGGCGAAGAGATGGTCGTCGACCGCAAGGACGATCATGATTTGGCGGTCGCCGCGGCCGACGGAGACCGTCTCGGCGGGGTGAGCCGGGGCCGCCTGGCGCGGCGGACGGCCGCCGGTCTCGTCGGCCTGTTCTCCGTGCCCGCGGTATTCCTGCTCGCGCCTCTCGCCGTCGCCGATGTGCTCTCCGGCGCGCTGGGGGCGCGCCGTGCCGGCGCGCGGCCGGCCGGGATGGCGGCGGCGGGCGCTCGGCGCGCGATCGAGGCGCTGCCCGCGCTCGTGCTCGTCGGGGCGCACACGCTCTTCTTCGTCGGTCACCAGTCGAGCCAGCGACTGGGTACCTACTGGGACGCGCACTTCCTCGCCGGCCGTGGTCCCGGCGAGGCGCTCGTCTTCGTCGGGGAGCAACTGCGTGACCTGGTGACCGGCACGCCGCCCGGCATCGACCGCTACGACCCGAGCCTGCTGCACGCGCCGACCGACGGGACCTGGGTGTCGCTGTGGCTGTTCGCCCCCGCGGTCGTCGTCTGCGGACTGGCCGGGGTCGCCATCCTCGCGCGGCGCCACGACGGCAGGCTGGTGCTGGCCGCACTCGGCGGTGCCCAGCTGACGATGCTCGCCGCGAGCGCCGTCCGGTTCTGGCCGTTCGGTCCAACCCGGACCAACCTGTTCGTGGTGCCGCTGATCGTGCTCGTCGTCGTCACCGGGGCCGCCGATCTGCTCGGCCGCCTCGGCCGCCTCGCGCGCGGCGCCCTCGCCGGTTTCGGGAAGCCCGGGGCCTTGACGGACTCCGCGGCCGCGCCAGCCGGCACCCGGGCGCCGGCCGAGGCCCGCGCGCCGCGGCTCGGCGTGGCGGCGCCGGCGGTCCTGCTCGCCATAGCCCTGAGCGCCGTCGGCATCGGCGCCCAGGCGGCGTCGGCCGCCCGCGACGGCCGGCTGTACGACCAGCGTGACCGGCTGCGTGGTCTTGACTTCACGGTCGACGCCACGATCGCCGCTCGCCGGCTCTACCGCGAGGGCGACCTGGTGGTCGTCGGCGGACGCCTGATGCGGCCTGGCTGGCTCTACGCGATGGAGGCCAGCGACGACGCGGCCCGGCGCCCTGGCGCGCTGCCCCCGGCCACCGGCCAGGCCCCGCGGGTTCCCCGGTCCGCGACCGTCTTCTTCTCGAAGCTGGGCGAGGGGGAGGTGGCGCGCGCCGTCGCCGCCCGCGCGCCCGCGCCGCGCCGCCTGCTGATGTTCGTCTTCGATCAGGACATCGCCGCCACCCGCCCCGACGTCGCCGACCTGCGCCGCGCCGGCTGGTGCCCCGCCGAGACGTACGCCTTCCCGCTCACCGGCACCCTGACGGTCCTCGCCGCCTGCCGCTGAGACCGGCGTTCCTGACCAGGCAGGATGCCGGGCTGGCCGCCGGCGGGCCACTCCTCGTAGCTCGCGACCTGATGTGGCGAGGTGAGCGACGTTCGCCCTGCCGCTTCCCGCCCGTCCCGGGGTGGCGCGCCCGAAGTGTCAGCTAGAACGCGCGCCATGGCCCGCGACACGGCGAACAGGTCGGCGGCCCCGCCCCGCCCTCGGGCCCTGACCTTCCTGGATCGCCACTGCTCCCGGACTTGTCCGACGGACAAGACGCTGGCGCCGGCCCACGACTGGGCGACATACTGGATCTTGCTTGGGAGCAAGGGACGAGGCGGGCGGGAGCTGAAGCGCCGGTCTGGCCTGACAGATCCGGCCTTCGGCATGGCGGGCGGGGCACGGTCAGGCGGCGGCGCGGCCCGGCTTCGCGCGGGTTGCCGGGCACGTCGTGGATGCTTGTTGGGTGCGGCGTTTGCGTGGCTGCCTGGCAGCCTGTTCCCGGTCCTGTTCCCGGCCCTGGTCTCGATCCCATCCTGGAGTGGCCCGATGAGTGTGGTCGGCGCCCCGCCGGCGGCGGCCGGCGAGCTGTTCGGCGCCGAGCTCGCCAGCGCGGTCCGTTATGCCGAGCTGCTCGCCACGGCGGGCGTCGAGCGTGGGCTGATTGGCCCACGCGAGGCGGACCGGCTGTGGGAGCGGCACCTGCTGAACTGCGCGGTGCTCGCCGAGGTGGTCCCGCCCGAGACGACGGTGGTGGACGTGGGCAGCGGCGCCGGGCTGCCCGGGGTGCCGCTGGCGTTGGCCCGGCCGGACCTTCGGGTGGTGTTCCTGGAGCCGATGGAGCGTCGCTGCGTCTTCCTCCGCGAGGTCGTCGCCGCGCTGGGCGCCGAGAGCCGCATGTCCGTGCTGCGCGGCCGCGCGCCGGACGTCGGTGTCGGTAAGGACGGGCTACGGTGGGATGTCGCCGTCGCCCGGGCAGTGGCGCCATTGGAGCGTTTGGGCGGCATGCTGCTTCCGGTTGTGCGACCCGGAGGTGTCATGCTTGCAATGCGGGGTTCGCGAGTCGACGAGGAGTTCGCGGAAGCGCGAGACGGCCTGCGGTCGCAGGGATGGCGGGACCCGCGGGTCCTGATGTGTGGAGCAGACCGGCTGGTCGAACCCACTCGCGTGGTCGCGGCGGAGCGAGCGGCTGACGGAGCGGGTCGACGCGGCGGGGGAGACCGGCACGATGGCAGGCAGCGTGGACAGACAGCACGTGAACAGCAACGGCGGACACGCGGACAGGCGTGTTCCACGTGAAACAGCGTCGGCAGGTCTCGGGATGGACCCCTTGGACACGTCGACCCCGATCGGAGCGGCGGCGGCAGCAGCGGTGGAAGCACTGACTATGGAACGACGACGTCCCTTCCCACGACCCAGCCGGCAGCGGATCTTCGCGGTCGCCAACCAAAAGGGTGGCGTCGGCAAGACCACGACAACCGTCAACCTCTCGGCCGCACTGGCGATGCACGGCATCCGGGTGCTGGTCATCGACCTGGACCCTCAGGGCAACGCCTCCACGGCTCTCGGGGTCGAACACCGCTCGGGTACGCCGTCCATCTACGAGGTGCTCCTCGGCGACCGGCCGCTCGACGAGGTGATCGCGCAGTCCGGGGAGGCGGAGGGCCTCTTCTGTGCGCCCGCCACGATCGACCTCGCCGGCGCGGAGATCGAGCTGGTCTCGATGGTGGCCCGCGAGGGCCGGCTGCGCCGCGCGATCGCGTCGCTGTCCCACGAGGTCGACTACGTCTTCATCGACTGTCCGCCGTCGCTGGGCCTGCTGACCGTGAACGCGCTGGTCGCGGCGAAGGAACTGCTCATCCCGATTCAGTGTGAGTACTACGCGCTGGAGGGTCTCGGGCAGCTGTTGCGCAACGTCGACCTGGTGCAGGCCCACCTGAACCAGGAGCTGCGGCTTTCCACGATCCTGCTCACCATGTACGACTCCCGCACACGCCTCGCCGACCAGGTGGTCCAGGAGGTCAAGGATCACTTCGGCGACCGGGTGCTGGGCACCACGATCCCCCGCAACGTCCGGCTCGCCGAAGCCCCGAGCTACGGCCAGTCCGCGCTGACCTACGACCCGGTCTCCCGCGGCTCGCTGTCCTACCTGGCCGCCGCCCGGGAGCTGGCCGAGCGCGGCGTCGAGACGCCGAACGGCGCGGGAGGTAACCGATGAGCGCGCCACGCCGGGTCGGTGGCCTCGGCAGAGGGCTCGGAGCGCTCATCCCGACCGCGCCGGAGGGCTACGACGGCTATCCGAGCGGCGGCGAGAGCGGCAACGGAGCCCGGCTCGCGTCGGCGCCGCTGCCGGTTCACGGGGCCGTCTTCCGGGAGATCCCGGTCGACTCGGTGCAGCCGAACTCTCGCCAGCCCCGGACGCACTTCGACGAGGAAGCGCTGGAGGAGCTCGCGGCGAGCCTGCGCGAGGTCGGCCTGCTGCAGCCGATCGTCGTCCGGGAGGTGCTGCCGGACCGGTACGAGCTGGTGATGGGGGAACGCCGCTGGCGGGCCTCCAAGCTCGCCGGCCTGCTGGACATCCCCGCGATCGTCCGGGAGACCGCGGATGACGCGATGCTGCGCGACGCGCTCCTCGAGAACCTGCACCGCCAGCAGCTCAACCCGCTGGAGGAGGCGGCCGCCTACGAGCAGCTGCTGCGTGAGTTCGGCGCCACCCACGACCAGCTCGCCAGCAAGCTCGGCCGGTCGCGGTCGCACGTGACGAACACGATCAGGCTGATGGGTCTGCCGCCGGCGGTCCAGCGCCGGGTCGCGGCCGGCGTACTGTCGGCCGGCCACGCCCGCGCGCTGCTCGCGCTGTCTGACCCGGAGGCGCAGGATCGGTTGGCGACCCGGATCGTCGCCGAAGGACTCTCCGTGCGCGCGGTCGAGGAGATCGTGGCGCTCGGAGAGGAGGGGCCGCGCAAGCGCGCCCCGCGGGCGCCACGCCAGGCCGCCCCGGCGCTGACCCAGATCGCCGACCGTCTCGCTGACCGCCTCGACACCAAGGTAAAGGTCGACATGGGCCGCAACCGCGGCAAAATCACCGTCGAGTTCGCCAGCCTCGAGGATTTGGAACGCATCGTCGCCACGATGACGCCCGGCTCCTAAAGCCGGGCCGGGCAGCCTGGCCGGGTCGGCCCGACCCGGCGCGCCTGGCGGGGCGGTGACGGCGTGCGTTGGCTGGGCCTGAGCGGGCCACCGGGACTCCGGTGGCCCGCTTCTTTCGGTCCCGGTGGGTGCCCGCGGCCAGGTGCCGCCCACAGGCCGGATCGGGTCCCCGATCCGCGGGCGGTGCGCCTCCTGGCCGGAGACGCGATTTGTCGTGCGCTCCCGCTGGTGCCCGGTGGCTCGCCGCGGGAGGCGATCGATCAGGCCAACGCTTGCGAGCGCACGAGCAAACGGCTGCCTTGCCCGTACTCCTGGGAAGGCAGCCGGTTTGACTCCGGGCCAGTGGGGCTCGTCAGGCAGGCGCGGGGGTCGGGGCGGGGGTCGGGGCGGGGGTGCCGCCGCCTACGGGGCGAAGAATGCCCTCGGGGGTCACGGAGCCCAGGAGGCGTTCCAGGGCTACCTCGACATCCTCGCGCCAGGTGACGGCATTCTTCACCTCTAGCCGCAGCCGTGGCCAGCGCCGGTGTGGGCGGACCGTCTTGAAGCCGACGGAGAGCAGGTAGTCGGCTGGGATCACGCAGCGGGTGCCCTCCTCTTGACGAAGGTCCCCGAATGCCTCGATCGCTCGGTATCCGCGCCGGATTACATCTTTCGCCATCGCCTGGACGAGCATCCGGCCGAGCCCTTGCCCGGCGAATTCTTCCACGATCTTCGCCGTCATGAGAAGCACGGCATCCGGACTCACCGGACTGGTCGGAAAGGCGACGGAACGAGGCACATAGGCCGGCGGGGCGTACATCGCGAATCCCGCCGGCACGTTGTCGACGTAGATGATTTTCCCGCAGCTCCCCCACTCGAGGAGCGCCGACGAGACCCAGGCCTCCTTCTCGAGGTCGGTGCCGCCGGCCTCCTCCGCCCGGCTGCGCGCCACGGGATCGAGTTCCCAGAACACACATCGGCGACACCGCTGGGGCAGGTCGTCGATGTTGTCGAGCGTTATGTTGGCGACGCGACGACTCATCGGGGGCGCTCCGCACGTCGAAGGATCCGGCTAGCTGCGCCTAGCCTAGGCGCCGGTTTCGGAATCTTCCTGATGGGCGGCCGCGTCGCGCGTGCGACGCGTATGGGCGCGGGCATCAGCTGGGGCGTCTTACCCAGCGTCGCACCAGATCGCGCGTTCGTCGGGCAGGCGGCAACCGACAGGCTTCGGGGCGGCTCTCGCCGGCGACCCGGCCGCCCACCGCCGAGGACCGACCACCGTCCCGCCTGCGACGGACTGTTTCACGTGGAACATGAGTGGAACACGGTTGGAGCGGTCGCCAGGGTCAGCGATGAGGAGCGGACCGGTGGGCGTTGTCTCGACTGCTGGGCCATGTTTCACGTGGAACATGGCCCACTTTGACGGCGACCAGTTCCCGGTCTTCCGGACACTCGGGAAGTCAGGAACGAGTGGCGACGCGGGGGACCCGAAGCTGACCGGTCGGCGGATCCTGCTCGGGCGGCAGGTACAGCCGTTGAATCGCCGCGAGGATCGACTCGGCCACGGTGGCCCGATACTCCGCCGAGGCAAGCGCGGCCGCGTCGTGCTCGTTGGTCAGGTAGCCGACCTCGACCCGCACGGCCGCCATCGTGGTCCGGCGAAGCAGCTCCCAGGTCTTCGCGTGTGTCCAGCAGTCGACCATGTCTGTGCGGGAGACGAGCTCCTTCTGGATGAGGCCGGCGAGTCGCTCGCCCACCGCCGACGAACCGCGCGCGTTGCCGAAGTAGTAGCAGGAAACCCCCTCGGCCTTCGGTGAGACGCTCGCGTCCGCGTGCAGCGAGATGAGCAGGTCGGCGCCGCGCTCGTTCGCCCGCCTGGCCCGCTCGGCTTCGTCGGGTGCCTCGTCGTCCGCGCGCACCCGGAAGGTCTCCAGCCCGGAGGAGAGTAGCCGCGCCTCCAGCCGGCCCGCCAGGTCGGCCATGATCTCGCTCTCGGTGAGCCTGTGGGCGACCACCCCGGTGTCCTCGCCACCGTGACCGGCGTCGATGGCGACCAGCATGCCGAGTAGCGAAGGGCCCCGGACCAGCAGGCGGACCGACTCGCGCAGCATGTCCGGTCGGCCACCGGTGACCGTGCGCTCCAGCCGCTTGAGCTCGCGCAGGGTGTGTGGGCCGCAGCGACCGTCTGGCTCGAGCCCGCGGTTCCGCTGGAAGTCGCGGACGGCCGCCTCGGTACGCGGGCCGAAGATGCCGTCGGTGCGCCCGACGTCGAAGCCCATGTTCGACAGCCGTTCCTGTAGCGCCGCCACGTCGTCACCGACGAACGGGTGGCCCGGCACGTTGTAGAGCAGCCGGTCGCCCAGCCGATGGCGGGCCTCGTCGAGGGCCCGCGCCGTGTCAGGCCCGATGATGCCATCGACGGACAGCCCACGGCTCTGTTGGAAGGCGCGGACCGCGCGGTCGAGGTCCGCGTCGAACAGTTCGGTCTCCCCCTGTCCCATGGCCGCGTCATCCTCCACGGGCTGGCGCGGAGCCGCGGGGAGGAAGGACAGGTGGGCCAGGGCGGCGCGTGCATCGGCCACCCCAGGAGCACGGTCACCGAGCCGGAGGAGCATCACGGGACACCAGCGTAGGGGATGGCGGCGGACTGCCCGGGGTCGCAAGCACGACCGTCCTGTCTGTCCGAGGTGGTTGGTGGTTCGTAAATGCGCCCGTCCGCCGGTCTCGTCACCGGGTCGACGGGTCGCTCGACGGCAACGCCTTCGAGAACTGGCTCGGCCATCGCCCCCACGCCCGAACGGGCGACGAGACCGGCGGGCCGGGCGAACGGCCACACACGCGAAACCGCCCCGCGACGACCACCGGCCCCGGCCCGCCAGCTCATCCCGGAACCTCGCTGCTTCCCGACTCGGGATCCCGACCTAAGACCGAGGCGGCCCTGGTTCTCGAATCCATCCTCGATACCGGATCGGTCGGAGCGTCCAGCGGGCCCGACCAGGGTTCCTGCCGGATCGGCGACCAGGTTCCTCCCGGATCGGCGTAGTCCGGGATTCCGGCCCGGATCGACTTCGTCGATCCGGGAGGTCTGCTGGAGGTAGGCGATCTAGGAGGTCTGGGAGCGTCGCCGAACGCGCCCGGGACTTCTCCATGAAGTTAGTCATGATTCCCGGCCTGGGACCGGGCGAGGCCGCCGGATTTCCGGCCCTTGCCGGTCCCAGGCGTTCGGGGCGCTCAGCGCCCCGACGACAAAACGCCAACGCCCGTTCGGGACCTTCGCTGGTTCGTGGCTGTGATGCCGGCCTGGGACCGGGCTTGCCCTGGTTCTTGGGTGTGGCCCGGTTCCAGGTGGGTTGGGGCGCTCAGCGCCCCAACGGCGGAGCGGCGATGGTCGCTCGGAACCTTGCTGGTTCGTGGCTGTGATGCCGGCCTGGGACCGGGCTTGCCCTGGTTCTTGGGTGTGGCCCGGTTCCAGGTGGGTT
>NZ_JADWYU010000100.1:35403-69351 GCF_016786325.1 Frankia nepalensis
GGGGCGCTCAGCGCCCCAACGGCGGAGCGGCGATGGTCGCCCCTAGGGCGACCTTGAGCCGACCGCCTTAGATGAACTCGGCCAGATCGTTCAGGAGCGCGCGCTTCGGCTTCGCGCCGACGATGCTCTTCACGATCGCGCCGTTCTGGAAGACGGCCATGGTCGGGATCGACATGATCTGATAGTTGCGGGCCGTCTGCGGGTTCTCGTCGATGTTGAGCTTGACAACCCGCAGCTGGTCGCCGTGCGCCGCCGCGATTTCCTCCAGGACGGGAGCGACCATCTTGCATGGGCCGCACCACTCCGCCCAGAAGTCCACGAGCACCGGCTTGTCGCTGTCGAGCACCTCGGCGGCGAACGTGCTGTCCGTCACCGCTGTGGTGGCACCTGCCATCGGACTCTTCTCTCTCTCGTCGTGCCGTTGTCTGTCGTGGTCTCCGTGGCCTTCAGGCTGACACGCGGCTCACGCCGCCCCGGGCGCCGAGGTCTCGTCGCCCTCCTCGTGGGCGGCGATCCAGCGCTCGGCGTCCAGCGCGGCGGCGCAGCCCGTCCCGGCGGCGGTGATGGCCTGCCGGTAGGTGTGGTCGACCACGTCGCCGGCGGCGAACACGCCGTCCAGGTTCGTCCTGGTCGACGGGGCGTCGACGAGGACGTAGCCCTCGTCGTCCAGCGTCACCTGGCCGCGGAACAGCTCCGACCGCGGCACGTGCCCGATCGCGATGAACATGCCCGAGACGTCCAGCTTGTCGTCCGCACCGGTCACGGTGTCGTGCAGCCGGACGCCGGTGAGCTTGTGCTCCCCGTCCAGGCCGTTCACCACCGCGTTCCACCGGAACTTGATCTTAGGGTTCGCGAACGCGCGTTGCTGCATGATGGCGCTCGCGCGCAGCTTGTCCCTGCGGTGGACGATGGTCACGGAGTTCGCGAACCGGGTGAGGAAGGTGGCCTCCTCCATCGCCGAGTCGCCGCCGCCGACGACCGCGATGTCCTGGTCACGGAAGAAGAACCCGTCGCAGGTCGCGCAGGCCGAGACGCCGCGGCCGAGCAGCCGGTCCTCGTCCGAGACGCCGAGCTTCCGGTAGGCGGAGCCGGTGGCGATGATGACCGTCTTGGCGTAGTGCGTCTCTTCGCCGACCTTGACCACCTTCGGGGTGACGGTGAGGTCGACCTCGGTGACGTCGTCCGCGACCAGCTCGGCGCCGAAGCGCTCGGCCTGCTGGCGAAGGTTGTCCATAAGGTCGGGTCCCTGGATCCCCTCGGGGAAGCCGGGGAAGTTCTCCACCTCGGTGGTGGTCATCAGCGCGCCGCCGGCCGAGACGGCGCCCTCGAACACCAGCGGCCGCAGGTTCGCGCGCGCCGAGTAGATGGCGGCCGTGTACCCTGCCGGTCCGGAACCGATGATGATGACATCCCGAACGCCGCTCTCCTGCGCTGTCACGCGCTGCTCCCTTCACATCGCGGCTGAGCCGCTGTCACGCTAACCGCGCTGGGTTACCAGAGATTCCACCCTGGCCGGAGCGTCCACGAAGAAGCTCTTCCCGTGCCCCGGCCACCTCGACAAGGATCTCCTGGCGGGGCCGCGCGCCGCCTCCGCTGCCCAGCACCTCAGGCTCTGCTGGCTGTTCCGGAGAACCGGGTTTCCTCGACCAGGTGACCAGCGTCGCAGCCCGGGTCGACAACCGTCAGCTGGACCAGGTCCGTCGCCCCCGTCGTGGTGACCGGCGCTCCCGCCGTCGATGTACCCGAAAAGTCAGGAATGTCCACCACGACCAGCACGGCGCCGCGGCCACCGTAGCTGATCCGGTCGAGGGCCAGCACGCTGCCGCCGAGGGTCGCGGCCAGCTTCTGATAGCAGCCCAGCAGGTCGGACGTGGTGAGGTCGCCAGACGCGAGCGCGAAGGTCGAGGTAGTGGGCGCGGCGCTGGACGCCGCGCCGGGCGCGTCGGCGGCGGGCGGAACCGCGTCCAGGCTGACGGTCCTGACGACCGGCACCCGGCCGGCCAGCAGGTCCCGCGCGTGCCGCGGCACGTCGTCCGAGGTCAGGACGGCGCCGCTGTCCGCCAGGGCCACCACGCCGGCGGCCAGGGCACGCTCCTGCCCGCCGGCCGACCCGCCGGCCGCGTCGCCGTAGGCGCTCATGGTGGGCGCCGACGCGGGCAGCGCCGCGGAAGCCGCGGTGTCGGCGGAGTCGCTCCCGCCGCGCTGCCATCCGGCGAACAGCCCGACGCCCGCGACCACGACCAGCAGGCAGGCGGCCAGCATCACGAGGCGTTCGGGCCGGGCGGACCGGCCGGCGACCAACTGGCGGGCCTGCGCCGACGGGCGCGGCGCGGCGGCCGAACCGAACGTCGGCGGCCGCCCGCCGCCGGGCGAACGCCGCCCGCCGCCCCGCCGCGCGCGGCTCGCCGGCGGGGCCGCCGGCACGGGAGCGGCCGAGAGGGCCTCCTGGATACGCCGGGCGACGTCGGGAGGCATGGTGATGGGGGCGAGCCGGGCAAGCTCGCCGCGCACGTCGCGCAGCGCGACCACGACCCGCTGGCAGTCGGCGCAGAGCCGGACGTGGCGGTCGACGGAGCCCGGCGTGCGCTCGCCGTCCGCGTACGCGTCGAGCAGTTCGTCCTCGGGATGCCGCGTCTCGCCGCGAGCGTCAGAACCCACCGCCGGTCACCTCCCCTGCTTCCAAGACGGGGCGGACGGCCCGCTGGTTCCCTGGGCGAAGGTGGCCAAGCTCTCCGGCGAGCCGGGCACGGCCGCGGGCGGCCCGGCTCTTGACCGTCCCCACCGGCACGCCGAGCACCTCGGCGACCCGCGCCACCGGCAGTCCTTCGACGTCGACGAGCACGACGGCGGCCCGCAGCGCCGGTGGCAGCCGGGCGAGCGCGCCCGCGATGTCGAGGCGGAGCTCACCTTCGGCGTGGGCGTCGCGCGGGTCGGCGTGCTCGTGCTCGGTGCCGTCCGGGCGGGTCGGCATCGGCACCACGGCCGGGCGGGCGGCCTGCCGGCGCAGCCGGTCGAGGGCGGCGTTCACCGTGATCCGGTGCAGCCAGGTGCGCACCGTCGACTCGCCCCGGAACCCGGCCGCCCGCCGGTGGGCGGACAGCATCGCCTCCTGGACCGCGTCGGCGGCGTCCTCGGTGTCGTGCAGCAGCCGGTACGCGACCGACCAGAGCCGGTCGGCGTTGGCCCGGAACAGCTCGGCGAAGGCCGTCGGATCGCCCGCCACATGCCGGCGCAGCAGCTCCGCGTCCGGGTCGACCGCCCGCCCGGACCCCTCCGGTCCGGGCATGTCCGACACGTCGGACATGCCAGCCGAGCCGGCTGACGGGGATTCGTCGGGCTGGTTGGGCATGGCATTCGGCCGGACGGCGTGGGACGTCAGGACAAGAACTGGACTTCGGCGATCGAGCCCTTGAACTTGCCCTCAGCCTGGGGGAGGTCGGTCAACCACACCAGCCAGTAACGATGCGCTCCGCGTGGCGAGATGGTCACCTTGACCTCGTTGGAGGCACCCTGCTGCTGGCCGACCACCTGGAACTGGCCGAGCTCGGTCCCCTTCGTGTCCGCGGCGCGGATCTCGAACGAGCTGGGCGCGAGGCTGCCGACAGTGACGACCACCTGGGAGACGTCCCGAGCGTCGCCGAGGTCGAACAGCAGACCGACGCCCTTCTTCTCCGGCCTGCCGAAGGTGAACGGCGGGTTGTACCCCTCCGTCTCCCACTGGGTCGCCACGTCGCCGTCGTACGCCCTCGAGACCGAACCGGGTTTCTCGTTGCCGTCGCCCGGTGGCGGGTCGAAGGACTCGGCGCCCGCCGGCGTGACAGGAAGTCCCTGCGTGGGTCCCGCGGACGTCGCGGGAGTGTTGCCCGGGTCGTCTCCTTCGCCGCCGCCGAGCTGGAGGGCGAGCACGATGCCGACGACGAGGACCAGAACGACCACGATCGCGCCGATGATGATCGGTACGCGGCGGCGGCCGGGCTGTTGGCCACCGGCCGCGGGCCGGCCCCCGCGCGGCCCCGTGCCGGACGGCCCGGCCGGCGGGTAGCCACGCTGCGCTGGCGGGTAGTCGTCCCGGTAACGGCGGTCGTAGCCGTCGCGGTCGTAACCCTCGTCGTAGTCGTCCTGGTAGCGGCCCCGGTAGCGGTCGTCGGGGTAGCCGCGGTCGTAGTCGTCGTAGCGGCCGCGGCCGCGGTCGTAGTCGTCCGGGCCGGGGGCCGCGAAGCCGGCCGTGGACGGCAGGTTCGCGGTGTCGGGGCCGTAGCCGTCCGGGCCATAGCCGCCGGCGCCATAGCCAGGCGCCATTTCCTCGGTGTTGGCCGGCTCGTCGCCGAACGTCATCAGGCCGGTGTCGTGCAGCGCCTCGACCGGGGTGACCGCCTCCAGCTCGGCGATCAGGTCCACAGCGGTGACGATCGGCTCACCGACGGTGTCCTCGCCGCTGAGCGCGGCCATCGTGATCGCGTCCAGGTCGCGCGGGACCGCGTGGTTGAGCTGCCGCGGGCTCTGTAGGCGTCCGTACGTGCCGTACGGGGCCGAGGGCAGGCCGGTGTCACCGGGCAGCGGCCAGTGGCCGGTGAGCGCCGCGTAGAGCAGCCCGCCGAGGGCGCGCACGTCGTCGGCGGCCGCCTCGGCGGCGTCCTGCTCCCCGTCCGGCCCGACACCGTCGATCCGCGCGAGCACGGCGCCGACCTCGAGGTCGATCACCTTCACGGTGCCGTGGCTGGAGACGATCACGTCGCCGGGGCGCAGGCCGCCGTGGCGCAGCCCGCGCTCGTGCGCGGCGGCGATGACCCGTGCCGCGCCGAGCACGACGGCCGCGGCCTGCTCGGCCCGCAACGGGCCCTCGGTGGCGAGCTGACGCAGCGTGCGGCCGTCCACCCACTCGGTGATGACGTAGGAGACCTGGCCGTTCTCGGTGCTCGTGACGGTGGCGTCGTAGGTGGACGCGGCCCCGGGGTGCACCAGCCGGCCGGAGTTCACCGCCGCGGACAGCAGGGACTGGGCGACCTGTCGCCGGCCAGCGTCATCGTCGGTGTGCTCGACCGCACGCACCGCGACCGGGCGAGTGAGTACAGTGTCATCGCCACGCCAGAGCGTGACGGGGCCCCGTGAGCTGAGAACGCCGATGAGGCGGTACCGCCGGTCGAGAACCGACTCGGCGAGCAGAATTTCGCCACCGGCCGGCGAAGCGCCATTGGTCACGCTGTTATCGACGTCCGCAGACTGGGGCCGGTTGCCTGCCTCGACCACAACGCCTCCGTCGTCCCCGGCTCGGTGGCCTCGTCGCCACTCGGCTCGCCCCGGCCTGCTGTCCCGGCGTCGACTCTCACGACGCCGGGTGGCACGTACCCAAGGGCACGGTCTGTCCGACCACACCCGCTGGGCTCGTGTCGCGCTGGACCACGTTCGTTGGCCGCGCCTCGGCGGTCGCGGCCGCTGTGGCCGCACCCATCGTGGTCGCGTCCGCCCGGACTTGGCCGGCCGATTGGCGATGTTCCCCAGATTAGTTTACGGGGATCGTCGTCCCAGGTCGCTCAGCCCCGACGGAATCGACGGGAAACCATCCTGGTCAGGGCCCTGACCTCGGGGATACCCATCCGGGTGACGGTCGCGACGAACAACGGCAGGCCGACGATCGCTCCGAGTAGCACCGCGGTCGCGGATCCGACGAAGCCCTGCCCGATCACGTCACGCAGCGCGTGCGCGAGCGCGCTGGCCGCGGCCGACCCGATCCCGGCGGCGACGGTGATCCGAGCGAGCGTCGCGATGATCCGGTCGCCATCCATCCCACCGAGGCGGCGGCGCAGCAACGCGCAGGTCACGCACAGCCCGGCGACGTAACCGACGTTGAACGCCATGGCCAGGGCCACCGCCCGATGCTCCTCGGGAACCAGATGGCTGAGCACGAACGCGGCGGTCACGTTCGTCGCGACCACCCCGATGTTCACGAGCGCCGGGGTACGGCTGTCCTGGTGGGCGTAGAACACCCGCAGGTGCAACTGGAAGACCGAGAACGGCACCAACGCGACCGCGAAGGCCGACAGCGTGTCGCCGATGGTGACCGCCGAGTCGTACTCGACCGCGCCGTGGTTGAACACCGCCACCGCGATCGGGCGGCCGAGCGCGAACAGGAACAACGCCGCCGGCACGATCGCGGTCAGGCTGAGCCGGGTCGACGTCGACAGGTCGTCGAGCACCAGGTCTCGGCGGTTCTCGGCCGCGTGCGCGCTCATCCGTGGCAGCAATGCGGTGATCACCGATACGCCGATGATCGCATACGGGAGCTGGAAGAGCTGGTAGCCGTAGGTGTAGACGGTGTAGGCCTCGGTCGAGCTCCCCAGGCGGGTGATGGCCACGTAGCCGGCCTGGCTGATGACCACCCACAGGATCGTCCAGCCGGCAAGCCGCACCGCCTTGCGCAGCTCCGGATGGGTGAGATCCAGGCTCGGGCGGTAGCGGAAGCCGACCTTGCGTAGCGACGGCAACAGCGCGACCGTCATCGCCACCACGCCGAAGGTGGTACCGCCCGCGAGCACCATCACCTGGGTGTCCGTGATGGTCTTCTCGCCGGTGATCTGCGGTGGGCGCGGCCCGGCGATGACGTAGGTGAACGTCACGCAGGTCGCGATGACGAACAGGTTGTTCAGGACCGGCGTGAACATCGGCGCGGCGAACGAGCCACGTACGTTGAGGATCGCGCCGATCGTCGCGCCGACGCCGTAGCAGACGATCTGCGGCATGAACCACCGCAGGAACGTGGCGCTGAGCTCCTGCTTCTCGGGCGTCGAGTTCAGGTAGAGATCGACGATCGTCGGCGCCGCGAGGAAGCCAATGGCGCAGGCGGCGCCGAGTAGCAGGATCATGAGCGTCAGCAGGGACGACGCGAACTTCTCGCCGCCGTCCGGATCCTGTTTGGACGCCCGGACGAGCACCGGTACGACGACGCTGGTCAGGATTCCGCCGATCAGCAGGTCGTAGACGATGTTCGGGATCGTGTTCGCGACGTTGTAGGCGTCGCCGACCGCCCCGACGCCGATGGCGACCGCGATCGCGATCGTGCGCAGGAACCCCGTCGCGCGCGAGGCGATGGTGCCGAGCGCCATCACCCCGCTGGCCCGGCCGAGCCCACCCCTGGCCGCCGGCTGCTGGCCGAGTTCGCGTCCCGGTGGCTGCCGGGGTCTGCGCGTGCGCGGCTGGAGCATCGTCTGCTCCGCCGGGCTGGGCACGTCGCGGCCGCCCGCGCGGGCCGCGCGGTCCGTCCGGGCGACCATCCGGTCGGGTGGCACCGGTCGCGGCCGCTGCCTGGCCGGTTGCTGGCGCGGTGGCTCCGGTGGGGGCGGCGGCGTGCCGCGCCGTCCGCCGGCGTGCCGTGGGCCGAGCGCGCGCCCGTCGCGGCGCGACACCGGTGTCGTCGGGCGTGCCTCGGCCACGCGCTCGACCGGCGGCGGGGCGCCGGGCGGCCCGGGCAACCGGGTGGTCGGCGCCGACGGGGGCACAGGAGGCCGCGGCTGCCTCGCCGGGGGCGGCGGGGTGGCCCCCCGCCGCGGCCGTTCCGCCTCGGGCGGCGGCGGCACCGGGGGTGGCGGCACCGGGGGTGGCGGCACTGAGGGTGGCGGCGTCCGCGGGGCAGCCGGCAGCCGGCGGGTCGGACCCGCGGATCCCTCGGGCGGGTACCGGTCCTCCCGGCGTGGGTCGCCGCGGTAACGCTCGCGCGGATCGTCCCCCCGCCGGTCGTCCGCCCGCTGGATGTCCGCCCGTCGGGGGTCGGGGCGCCGCCGCCCCTGGCGGGCCTCGTCGGGATGGCGCTCGTCGGGGTGCTGCTCGTCGGGGTGACGGATGTCCCGGCGGCGCTCGCCCCGGCCGTGGCTACCCCGGTCGTGGTCACCCCGGTACCGGTCGTCCCGGTACCGGTCGTCGTGGCGCGAGCCGTCGCGCGGGTCGCGGTACGGGTCGTCCCGGTACTGGTCCTCGCGGTACGGGTCGTCCCGGCGGGTCGGGCCTGTCCCCCGGCGGTGCCGCGGACCCATCGGGTCGTCGGGACCGTCGGCCGGGCTCACGGCTCGCTCGGGTTGGCTGGCACCCCGCCAGCGTAGGCCCGTTCGGCTTCGGTCCGTTGTGCTCCCGCCGCGTTCGGCTGGATCCTGCGCACAGGTGTTGTCGCCCGGTCAGCGGACGGCGTGGCCTCCGGACCCGCCGAGGTGACCCCCGTCATGGCCGACGGCGGCTCGCCACCACCGGGCGTGGTCTGGCCTGAGGCATCGCCCCTGCCGCGTCGCCGGGCCCGGCGGACGAGACGCAGGACCACCGCGGCCGCGAACAGCCCGACGGCGGCGTAGGTGATGGCGGTGGCGATCGACCCGTAGGCGGTGGAGCGCACCAGGATCCGGGCCGGCTGGCTGGTCAGCTTCTCGCCGTCCGGCGTCAGCACCTGGACGTACACCGGGAACGTGCCGGCCGAGTCGGAGCTGAGCTTGACCTCGACCTGCGCCTTCGCGCCCGGCTCGATGGTGAGGGGCACCTGGGCCGGCGAGCTCAGCCTGGTCTGGTCGTTGGAGGACAACGACAGGATCACCGTCATCGGGTACGCGTTGGGCTCACCGTCCTCGAGCATGTTCTGCACGGTCAGCGGCACCGTGCCCTCGCGGCTGGTCAGGGTGACCTTCTCCGACGCGGTGATCTGGATGCTGTTCCGGATCGAGTTGGTCCGGCCGTCGACCTCCTGGCTCAGCTGGACCGCGCCGGCCCGGCGGTCGGCGCCGTCGCGGTCCGACCGCCACCACACCGACAGGGCGGTCATCAGCGTGTTCTTCATCGGCTCGACCACGGCGGCGTACAGATCGCACGTGTCGAGCTTCCTGACCGTGTTCACGTTGGCGACCCTGACGACCTGGTCGCACAGCACCGGGGTGAGCGTCGCCGCCTCGTCACGCAGGTGCTCGACCGCGTCGACGTAGCCGGTCGGGATCTCGACGGCGGCGGCCCACTCCGGGTAGATAAGCCCGCCGCGCGCCGACCCGGCGGGCGTGGTGGTGGCGGTGGCCGCCGCCGTGTCCCCCGTCGTCGTGCCTCCCGTCCCGGCCCCGCTCGCGCCATCGGAGCCCGCGGCGGGGTCGACCGGGCCGGTCGGCAGCCGGACTGGCTCGACGAAGGGCTGGTAGCCGGCGTCCGCGGCGGCCGGGGCGGCGACGAGGCCGAGCACTCTCTTGGCGAAATCGACCGGTGGGTCCCAGTCCCGGGGCAGCGCCAGCACGGCGAGCCGGCTCTTCGACGGCTGCTCGGCGGTGATCATCGCGAGCTCGGCGCGCACGTCCGCGAGTGACTGGTCGACGCTCGGCCCGGCCTGGTCGTTACGCGGCGCGGTGACCAGGGCGGCGAGCCTCGAGTCCGCCGCGAGTGCCCGGACCGGATTGGTGCTCTGCTGGACGGTGAGCGCGGTGGGGGTCGGGGTGGCGCGGACCGCCGGCAGCAACTGGTCGTCGAGGATCACGGTTGACATACCGATGGCCTGGTCGGAGAGGAACGCCAGCGTCTGCTTGTCTGCCAGCCCATCGACCGGATACGCGGCCTTGATGTCGTTCTCGACGGTGTCGCCCAGGATCTGAGCGACGACCATGCGACCGTTCGTCACCGCCAGGCGGGCGTCATGCGCCTGGTCGGCATGCAGCAGCGCGGTGATGTCGGCATCGCCCCAGGGCAGCGCGAAGACGACGTTGCCTGGGGTGCCGGCGAACCGGCGTAGGGCGGCCAGGACCTTGGCCGCTTCGTCACTTTTGTCTGACCGCCGCACGCCGGACGGGCTGGCGTACTGGTAGCCACTCGCGTTCTCCATGACCGTCAGCGCCTTCAGCAGCGTCGGGTCGAGGGCGAGCGCGATCGAGAACGGCTGGTCGCTTGCCTGGTCGACGGCGGTGAGCAGCCGGTCCAGGCGCCCGCCGGTGGCGATCTCGCCGGCCAGGTCGTTGTCGGTCAGCAACCCGTCCGAGCGCAGCCGCGGCTTGGACGAGATCGGCAGCACGGTGGTGACGGCGGTCGGGGCCAGCGTTGTCGCCGAGGCCGACGTGGACGAGAGCGGCTGAGCCGGCGCCCAGACCAGGAAGGTGTAGGTGGCACCGAGCTCGGTGACGCGGCCGCCGGTCGTGCTGACGACCCGGACCTTCATCGGGTAGATCGTCAGCCCGGTTTTCGTGATCGAGAGCTTCTGGTCGAAGGCGAACGCGCCGCCGACGACCGGAACCCGCTCCCCGAGCTGTGCCCACGTGTAGCTCAGCTTGGTCGGGTTGGCCCGCGCCGCGTCGAGCTTCGCGCGGCTGTCGACGTTCTGCGCGACCCAGACCTCGACCATGAGGCCGGCGTTGCCCGGGCTGGCGAGGTTGACGCTGCCGCCAAGCCGCAGCGGCAGCTCCCTCGAGGCGACCCCGTCGAACCTCGTCAGGTTGACCGTGGCCGGGGCGGCGGCGGGTGTTGTGCCGGTTCCACCGGCCGTCCCACCGTTCGCGGTCGATCCGGCTCCAGTCGTCGGGCTTGCGGTCGAAGCTGTGGATGAGGCTGTGGACAACCCTGTGGATGCTGTGGATGAAGCAAACGATGGGCCGGCCGGAAGCACGGCCACGGCGCCTGCCAGGGCGACCGCCGCGGCCAGCCGGGCCCGACGAGGGCTGGTGGACCTCACGCGCTCGCCGCCAGCAGGGCCGGGACGTCCTCCAGGAGGCGACGCTCGTCGGCGTAGGCCAGCCGGCGCGCCACCTGGTCGAGGGGGACCCAGGCGACGGCGGTGACCTCGACGTCCGCGTCCGACAGCTCGCCGGCCGTGCGCAGCAGCAGGTAGTGGTGCACGGTCTTGTGGATCCGCGAGCGGCCGGTGACGAACCAGAAGTCGATCGTCCCGAGCGGCGCGACGATCTCGCCCGTCACGCCGGTCTCCTCCGCGACCTCGCGGACCGCCGCCTGCTCGTGGGTCTCCCCGCCCTCGACGTGCCCCTTGGGCAGCGACCACAGCAGCCGGCCGCGCCGGTCCCGCCGGGCGATCAGCGCCGCGTTGGCGCGGTAGGACCGGCCGTCCAGCACGAGCCCACCGGCGGACGTCTCCTCGACCCGGCGCAGCCCACGACGGCTACGGGGGGACGACGAGGCCGGCATAAAACGATCGTACGAGCAACACACGGTCCGTCCCCCGGGACTGTCCGGCTTGTCCGGACCGGGTCGCGCTGTGTGCCCAATGGCACGCGGCCGGAGGGTCCCGGTGGGCCGGTCAGCGGCCTTTAATCCAGCTGCGCACCGTCGCGCAGGCCTTACCCTGAACGGGTGTCTGTGATCAGTCTCGACAACCCGCGCGACTCGGCCGAGCGCGTGGTCAGCGACCTGCTGAGGGTCCCGTCGCTCGCCGACGAACTGGGCCGGATATTCGCCACGCACGGGCACACACTGCACCTCGTCGGTGGCACGGTCCGCGACGCCCTGCTCGGGAAGCTGACCGCGACCGGCGCGACCGGTGGCGCGCCCGACCTGGACTTCACCACCGACGCGCGGCCCGAGCGCGTCCTCGAGATCACCCGAGGCTGGGCGGAGGCGACCTGGGAGGCCGGGATCGCCTTCGGCACCGTGGGTCTCGCCCGCCGCGGCGCCCGGCTCGAGGTGACCACCTACCGGGCCGAGAACTACGACCGCGGCTCGCGCAACCCGACCGTCTCCTACGGCGACAGCCTCGACGGAGACCTGGTCCGGCGTGACTTCACGGTCAACGCGATGGCGGTGTCCGTTCCCGACCACCAGTTCGTCGACCTGTTCGGCGGCATGGCCGACCTGTCGCGCGGTGTGCTGCGCACCCCCGGGCCGCCGGCGGTCTCGCTCGACGACGACCCGCTGCGGATCCTGCGGGCGATCCGGTTCGAGGCGCAGCTCGGGCTCACCCCGACCCCGGAGCTGGTCGCGGCGATGACCGCCCGCGCGGACCGGCTGAAGATCGTCGCGCCGGAGCGGGTCCGCGACGAGCTGCGCAAGCTGATCGTCGCCGCCGACCCGGCCGCCGGCCTGGCCCGGCTCGTCGACACCGGCGCGGCCGCCGTCGTGCTGCCCGAGCTGCCCGCGCTGCGGATGGAGATCGACGAGCACCACCAGCACAAGGACGTCTACACGCACACGCTCACCGTGCTGCGCCAGGCGATCGACCTGGAGGACGAGGGCCCGGACGAGGTGCTGCGCTGGGCCGCGCTGCTGCATGACATCGGCAAGCCGCGCACCCGCCGGCACGCGCCGGGCGGCGGCGTGTCGTTCCACCACCACGAGGTCGTCGGCCGGGACATGACCCGCAGGCGGCTGGCCGCGCTGCGCTTCCCGAAGGACGTCGCGGACGCGGTCACGTCGCTGGTGTTCCTGCACCTGCGCTTCCACGGCTACGGCTCGGGCGAGTGGACCGACTCGGCGGTGCGCCGCTACGTGCACGACGCGGGCCCGCAGCTTCGCCGGCTGCACAAGCTGGTGCGCTCGGACTGCACCACCCGCAACAAGCGCAAGGCGGCGATGCTCGCCCGCCACTACGACTCGCTGGAGGAGCGGATCGCGGCGCTCGCCGCCCAGGAGGAGATCTCCGCGATCCGTCCCGAGCTGTCCGGCGACGACATCATGGAGATCCTCGGGCTGAAGCCGTCGCGCCTGGTCGGCGAGGCCCGCCAGCACATGCTCGACTTCCGGTTCGACATGGGTCTGGTCGGCCGCGACGCGGCCGTCGCCGAGCTCCTGCGCTGGGCCCGGAAGCGCGGGCTGGCCGTCCCGGGCACCCCGGCCGGGTCCGGCGAATCCGCGACCAGCCCCGGCGACCACGCCTAGGACGACGTCGCCTGAACGGACGACGTCGCCCGGACGGACTCGACTGGACGGACGACGTCGCCCGGACGGGACAGGGTCGCCCGGACGAGGCCGGCTGGACGACGTCCGGAACGTCGTCGCTGGCCTGCCCGCGAGACGCGGGGTGGGTGCTCCGTCATGTGGCGCCCACCCCGGTGCGCGCGCTCCGGGGACCCGCTGGCCTGTACCAGGCGTCGGCGGGCGGGTACCCAACGTGGCATCCAGCGGATCCGGCAACGGGAGGACCTCAAAAGGACGTCAACGTGAAGGACCGGACCTCGGGGTCCCGAAGCGGCGCCTCCGGGCGGATTCGATCAGCTGTCATGCCTGTGCGCGCGGGATATGGCCAGGGCACGGCCGCTTGCTCCCGTCCGAATCCCGACTTGTCGATCACCATCGCCAGGCCCCGGCCGGGCGGTGTGCGTCGTATGGTCCGGACATGGTCGGTGTACCGGACCGGCGCACGGTCCTACGGGCGGGGCTCGCCGGCCTCGCGGGCGGCCTGCTGCCAGGCTGCTCCTCCGACGGCCCGCCCGAACCAGGCCCGAGCCCGCGGCCGACCCCGAGCGCCCCGGCGACGCTGGACCCGGCGCAGAGCTGGGAATCCTTCGCCCGGCAGCTGACCGGGCGGCTGGTCCGGCCGGGCGACGCCGACTACGACCGGGCACGGGCGCTGTTCGACCCGAAATTCGACACCGTGCGCCCCCAGGGGGTCGTCTACGCCGCGAACCCGGAGGATGTGGCCGCGGCCGTCCGGTTCGCCGAGGCGACCGGGGTCGGGCTCGCGGCCCGCTGCGGCGGGCACAGCTACGGCGGCTACTCGACCTCCGAGGGGCTCGTCGTCGACGTCACCGAGATGAACCAGGTGAGCGTGGACGCGGCCGGCATCGCCACGGTCGGCGCTGGCGCCCGCCTGCTGAAGGTCTACACCGATCTGGCGGGCGCCGGGCGGACGATCCCGGCCGGATCATGCCCGACGGTCGGGGTCACGGGGCTAGCGCTCGGCGGCGGGATCGGGGTGCTCGGCCGACTGCACGGCCTGACCTGCGACCGGCTGACCGGCGCGACCGTCGTGCTCGCGTCCGGCGAGCGCCTCGAGGTCGACGAGGACCGGGACGCCGACCTGTTCTGGGCGCTGCGCGGCGGCGGCGGCAACTTCGGGATCGTCACCGAGCTGCGGTTCGAGACGCGCGCGGCCCGGTCGCTGACGTTGTTCTCGCTGCGGTGGCCATGGTCGGCGGCGCCCGACGTGCTCGCCGCCTGGCAGAACTGGGTCATCGGCGGGCTCGGCGCGATGCCGGACGAACTGTGGTCCACGCTGGTCGCCGGGTCCGCCCCGGGCGGCTCGGCACCGACGTTACGGCTCAGCGGGGTGTACGCGGGCGCCCGGGCGGGCCTTTTCGGGCCGCTCGCCGACCTGCGCGCGGCGGTTCCCGTCGCGCCGGCGAGCACGTCGATCACCGAGCACGACCACCTGGCGGCGATGCGGATCGAGGCCGGCTGCTCGCCCGGCGGCGGCGACTGCGGCAGCACGGACGGCATCCAGGCCGGGGCGCGCCGACCCGGCCAGCACGCGGCGTCGGCGATCCTCACCGCGCCCGTCGGCCCGGCCGGGAACGAGACGTTCCTCAGGATGATCGAGGAGCGCCAGCGCGACCCGCTGTCGGGCAGCGGAGGGATCATCCTGGACGCCTGGGGCGGCGCGATCGGCCGGGTGGGCCCAGCCGAGACCGCGTTCGTCCACCGCGACGCGATCGCCAGCGTCCAGTACTTCGCCGGCTACCCGCCGGGCGCGACGGCCGAGGTGATCGACGCCAACCGGGCCTGGCTGCGCGACACCGTCGCCGCCGGCGCCCCGCACGTCTCGGGGCGGGCCTACCAGAACTACATCGACCCCGAGCTGACCGACTGGGCCGAGGCGTACTACGGCGCGAACCTGCCGCGCCTGACCGCCGTCAAGCGCCACTACGACCCGGACAACCTCTTCCACTTCGCCCAGAGCATCCCGCTCGACTGACGCCGTCCCCCGACGTCCCCGAGGGCGGCCCGGAGGGGCCGACCTCAGACCGGGTTCGACGTGACAGGCGGTCGGACCGCGGTCGTCTGGTGTTCGCGAGGCCCGGAGGGGCGAACCCCAGACCGGGACCGATCTGACAGGTGGGTCGGACCGGGGTTGTCTGGTGCTCATGCGGCCCGGAGGGGCAAACCTCAGACCGGGCCCGACCTGACAAGCAGGGACAAACCACAGTCGCCTGAAACCCAACCAAAAACGCAACCAACCGAAACAACGAAACCAAACCATAGGAAGCACCCCGAGCAGGGAGTCGACGTCAACCGGCTCGGGGTGCCGCCGCCAGTACAACGCGGACCGTTCCAGATCGCCACTGTCAGCACCCTGTCCGCGCCTAGCCACATCTGGTCCGGGCCGGACGTACGCCCAGGCATCGTGCACCAGAAGTAGTCTTCTGGCTCCTCTATGCGGCGGGTCGGCTTGCGATGAACACGAGACGTAAGTACACACTCGATTCTGGTGATGCAGCAGGCAGGTCGACGAGACGGATGACCGCCTCCTCGCCGCCCGGAATATTCCGGGCGGCGAGGAGGCGGCCTGGTCCGGCCCGGGGCTCCCGCGCGTCGCCGCCCTCTTCCGTCTTCGGATCACTGTGAGGTCTGACGTGAAGAAGATACTGTGGCCCTGGGGCTTCTGGATCTTCGTGGCCTTCTACGTCGTGACCGCGCCCAGCGACGCGGCGAACTTCGTCCACTCCGCCTTCGGCTGGCTGGGAGTAATCGGCGACGGTGTGTCCGACTTCGTCAGTGACGTAGCCGTCTGACCATCCGCGGGGTTGCCTGCCAGCCGAACTCGCGAACGGGCAGCCAACCGCGAGTCAGGTCGATCGGGTGGAGCAGGCCGATCGGGTGGAGAGGGCTCCCGACCTCGTCGGTGACGGTGCCTTCCGCTCGTCTCAGACCGTTCCTCGCGAGGCGAGGACTCCCGCGGCTCCGCCCGCGCGCGTCGGAGGGATCCACGGGAAGAGTTCTGACAGGGCCACACCGGGTCACTCTGGGTCGCCACCGGCGCCCAGCCATCCCCGGGGCATCGACTGGACGAGCGGATTCCTGCCGCCACGTGGAGGCCCAAGGCCGCCGCCTGGCGGTCGTGAGCCGTCTCCGAGAACCGAGGTCTCCAAGAACCTGGGACGGCCAGGCCAACCGGTCCGTGAGGTCCGCTAGGCGCGGGCGGCCAAAGGACGGGTGACGGCGACGACGTCGGTCCACGAGGAGATGTCCGAGACCACGACGCCCCAGCGAGCGCCCTTCGCCGCGATCATCTGACCGTTGCCGACGTACATCCCGACGTGGCCCGGAGCTGCCACCGTGCCGTCCGTGCCGGGAATGAACAGCAGGTCGCCGGGCTGCAGGGTGACGCCGGAGACGCGCGGCCCGGCCCTGACCTGGTCGGTGGTAACCCGGGGCAGCTCGACGCCGATCGTCCGGTAGGCCGCCTGGACCAGCGACGAGCAGTCCCACGCGTCCGGGCCGTTCGCCCCCCACACATACGGCTTGCCGACCTGGGAGCGCACGAACTCGAGCACCGGCGCCACGTCCGCGGCCGACACCTCCCCGCCGGGCGCCAGCGCGTCGCCGTATTCCCTGGCCTTCGCCAGGATCGTGCGTACGTAGTTGCGCGTTTCCGGGTACGGCGGGACACCGGAGTAGCGCAGTACCGCGCCCGGGCCGGCGTTGTAGGCGGCGAGCATCTTCTCCTGCCCCGGGCCGGGAACCCGGGCCACCGTCGCCGCGACCGCGCAGTCGTACCGGGCCGCGGCCGGGATCGCGTCCTTCGGATCCCACACGTCGCCGCCGTTGCCGTGGGTAGCCCAGGTGCCCGGCATGAACTGGGCGATGCCCATCGCGCCGACCGGTGACTGAGCCTGCGGGTTGAAGCCGGATTCCTGGTGAAGCTGGGCGGCCAGCAGCGCGGGGGTGACCTCGGCACAGCCGGCGTCGTTGGCCGCCTGAATGATCAGGTCGAGGTACTCGTCCGGGATTCCCTCGGAATTGGTGATCGTGCGTGGCCCACCGTCGTCATCGAGGAACAGGAACGGGCCGGCGATGAGCAGGACGAGAAGACAGATGAACAGCAGGATTCCGCCGAACAACGCCGCGGTGCCGGCGCCGAGCCAGATCATCCATCCGCGCGTCCGCCGCGCCCCCCGAGCCATCCCCCGCTCCCCTCAGCGCCCGGGCGCGTCGCCCGCGTCGCCGGACAGGTCGGCGCCGGCGATCCGCCAGGCCCCGGCGGTGTCGCGCAGCAGCGTCACCGTCGGGGTTGAGACGGTCTCGACCGGCGTCGCGTTGTCCGCGGTGAAGGTGTCACGCACGTTGAGCAGGTAGACGACCCGCCCGGTGGCGGCGGTGTCGCCGAGGGGGGTCGCCGCGAGGACGGTGACGGTGGAGCGGGCGCCGCGCGCGCGCAGTTCCTCCCAGGCCTCGCCCTCCTCGCCCGCGCCGCCGTCGGTCAGCTGGGCGAGGAAGTCCGGGGTGAAGCAGTCGTCCGTCCCGGCCCGCTCGACGCCGGCGCCAGGACCGGGGTCGGTGCGCGCGTCGAACGACTGCCAGCGGGCGAAGCAGTGGACGGCGACCGCGGCCGGGTCGACCGGGTCCGGCGGCGCGCTGGCCTCGGTGCCGATCGTCGCGGTGGCGGTGGCCAGCGGCGGCCCAGGCGCCTGGCTCGCGCCGGGCGGCGGACCGGTGGTCGGCGGCGGCGTCGCCGAGGCGGCGGCCTGCTCGGCCGAATCCCGCAACGCGGAGCAACCGGTGGCGGCGAAGACGAGCGACAGCGTGGCCATGGCCGCCACGGCGGCCCCCCTCGCCCGCTCGAACGTCCGATCAGTCATGCCACCGCGCACCGGCGCCGCCGCCCGTTCGATGGGGAGACTCGGCCCGCCGGCGGTCACTCACGGCCGTCTAGCCAGTCCCGCACCCGGCCGCGGCGGATCCGCCACTGGTGCCCGACCTTGCGAGCCGGGATGGCCCGTTCGGACAGCAGCCGCAGGACCGTGCTCTCCGAGAGCCGCAGCCAGCTGACGAGCTCGTCCACAGTCAGGACGTCGTCGTCGTCCAGACGAGGGGGCCGATGAGGCGGAAGCCCTCCCGCCAGGCCCGGGGTTCCGCCCGGATCGGCGGAGCTTGGGGTTCCCGCCAGATCGGCGAAGCCCGGGGATCCACTCGGATCGGCGGAACCGGTCCGGGAGGTCTGCCGGGAGCCCCGGGGCTCCGGCCGGATCCGGGGTTCCTGCCGAATCGGCGGAGCCGATCCGGCAGGTCCGGGAGCCGATCCGGCAGGTCCGGCGGTCGGCACGCCCTCCTGCATCGCGGCTGCCCCTTTCGAACGGGTCAGTAGTCAATACCGCTGACGCCCACGGAGGCATGAGGGCCGCCTCTCGCGGCAGTTCCGCATCCGCCGCCGCGGCACGGCTCGAACGCGAGCCGCTTCGCGCGGAGGTGGCACGGGACAGAAAGGTCGCCGGCCTCGTTGCCGGCGGCGACGCGTCCCTCAACCGCGGTGCCTGCCCGGGGGACACCCCATACCCCAGACGCGGTGACGGACGGTACACCACCCTTGGTAGCCATGGTTAGGCTCTATCGGAGCTTGTCATACTTCAGCGTCGCGGGTTACCCCGATCTGGTGGTGGCCCGGCGCAAGTAACGGTAAGTAATCCCAAGTGGGACCAACAAGCCTGAACCAGCCAGGAGGGCGACGGCACGTGAGCAATGTGCCACCGACACCGTACGGCGAGGAAGGCGACGCGCGACCGGTATCCCTCATCGGCGCACAGTTCTCCGCGGCAAAGCCACCGCCCGGTGAGGGCGATGGTGATTTCCGTCACGGAGACGGCGCCTGGGATGACCCGGACTCGTCGGCTTCTTCCAGCCGGCCTGGCCGGCGCCGGCACCGCCGCGGCCGGGCGGGCGGCCCTCCGCCCGCGGCCGCGCCCCCCGGCGACGAGGCATTCCACCTGGACGACGGCCCGCAGGCACCGCCGCCCACGGGCCCGCGCCGGCGCGGCCGGCAGCCCGGGGAACAGCAGCAGTCCGGGGAACAGACGACCCGGCCGCTCCCGCCACCCGCCGACCCGCCGCCGGCCCCGAGTCAGCCGCCGGCCCCGAGTCAGCCATCGGCAAGGCCGGCCGCGGCGCGACCCACCGCCACGCCACCCGAGCCGGCGCGCGCCGAGCCGGCGCGGCCGGCGCGGCCGGGCTGGCTGCCGGCTACGCCGCACGTCTCCGCCCCCGGCGGCCCGCCGCCGACCTCGCCCGCGACCGCCCCGGCCGCCCCGGCCGCCGGCCGGGAAGCGCCCGCGGGCTCCCCTACGGCCAGGCCGGCGACGCCATCGCCCCCCGCGCCGGCCGCCCCCGCCACCAGCCGAGGCCGGCCCGCGGCCCAGCCACCGACGGCCAGGGCCCGTCCCGTAGGCCCTCCCGAGCCGGCCGAGCGATCCGAGCCAGCGCGAGCGGCCGCGCGGCCGGCCGAACCGGCGCGGGTGGCCAGGCCCGCCGCCGCCGGGCCGTCTCCCATACAGCAGGCCGTGCCGGAGAGTGCCTCGAGCACGGAGGTCACCAGGCGCCCGTCGGCCGAGCCACCGCTGCCGGCCGTGGTCGAGGACGACTGGGACTGGCCGGACGAGGACGACCTCGCCCCCTGGGACGAGATCCCGATGCGCGAGTCCCTTCCCGACCGGGCGGCGGCCGAGCTACCCGGTTCATGGCGGATCGGGATCACCTCGGCGTTCCCTTACTCGGGCACGACCACGCTGGTCGGCATCCTCGGCCTGGTCCTGGCCGGGGCGCGCGGGGAGTCGGTGCTCGCCGTCGACCTGCGGCCGAGCACCTGGCCGGACGAGGATCCGGACGAGCCACGCGGTGACCCGCTGTGCCCGCGGGTTGGCCTCCCCGGCGACGTCACGGTCGCGGATGTCGCGCGCCGCCGCGGCGGAGGGCCCACCGGGCTACGCGCGATGATCGGGACCACGGGAGACGAGCCGGCGCTAGAGGTGGTGCCGCTGCGCCGGGGCGACGCCACGACCGGAGGTGGCGGCGCGGTGGTGCCCGCCGACGACACCGTCACGCCCGGGATGCTGCGCTCGGCCCTCAGCCAGCTCACCCGCGCCTATCCGCTGGTGCTCATGGACACCCCGGTGGACGCCCCGCTGGCGCCGACCGCGCTGCGGGCCGCCGACCTGGTCGTCGTCGTCAGCCTCGCGGCGCCCGGGGATCTGGACCGCACCGCGACCGCGCTGCGCGACCCGGCGGCCCCGCTGCTGCCCGTGGACCGGGACGGGCGGCGTCCTCCGGTCATCGTCGCCGTGGTCTCGCCGCGCCGCGGCCGCTGGTCACCGCGCACGCGGGCCGCCGCCGGCCGGCTCGCCCGGCACGTGGACACGCTGGTCCGTATTCCCTACGAAAACCGGCTCGACCCGAGCCGGCGCGCGCCGGTAAGGATCCCACGGCTGCGCCCGAGTACCCGACGGTCGTATCTGCGGCTCGGCGTCACCGTCATCGAGGCGCTGGTCCGGCTCGCGGCCGAGGAAACAGCCAAGGCACACGCAACGGTGAACGACGCGACTCGGGGGAGCACTCCGGAAACGCTGCGGACGCCCGTCGTATGATTCGCCAGACCTGCGGTCCATTAGGGCGCAGTGCCCGCAGGAAGGGACCATGATGATCGTCGACACCGCGTCCGCGGGGGCGACCATGCTGCTCGCGGCGGTTGTAGTCAACCCGGAAGACTCCAAGGCACCTGGAATCAACGCCCTGAAAGACCTGGTCAACGGCCTGGCGGCCTATGCGGTCGTCGCCGCGGTGGCCGCCGTACTGCTCGGCGGCATGGCCTGGGCGCTCGGCGAGCGGATGGGCATGGACCGGGCGTCGTCCGTCGGTAAGAGCGGCGTGCTCGCCGGCTTCGGGCTTGCTTTCCTCGTCGGGGCCGCCGCCGCGCTCGTCAACTTCTTCCTCGCGACCGGCAGCACCGCCTCCTCCGGCACACCGGACTCCGGCACCGACACCAACGGCCAGCGACCGCCGGCCGTCGTCCAGCTGGTGGACCCTCCCGCCGGGGAACATGACGAACCTTCCGCATACTCCTGAGATGTTCTCCGGGTACCGGCGGGCCGGTATTGGGATGATGTCCCGGGAGACGGGGAGGGGGAGCGCGCGTTGGTCGACCTCATGGACTGGGCCACCAGACGGCTGATCCTTGTGATCGCCGTGACGGCGATCGTCATGCTTCCCGCGGGCGTTGGCATCGGCTGGGCACTCGCCTCCAGCGGGTCGTCGGCGAGCCCCACCCCGCAAGCCCAGGCGTCGCAGGCCTCGACACCGCCTTCGCCGACCCAGTCCACCGTGGCCGTGGTCCCCTCGCCGAGCGCCGACGGCGGTGACCATACCGCCGAACCGGCCGGTTCGCTGCCCGGCGCGCCGAGCCGCGTCAACGAGTTCGGAATACCGGTCGGCTACCCCCACACCCAGGCCGGCGCCATCAGTGCTTGCGGCAACTACGTCTCGGCCTACATGAACTCGGGAAACCGTGAACCTAGTCGGATTCGTGCAGTTTTAAACTCGATCTCAGCGGCGGACGTAGCTGAGAGGCTAAGTAAGGCCATTGGCGACGCGGATGCGAAGACGGCGCAGAACTTTGGAATCCCATCGATAAATTCCCCGCAAGCCGCCTTCAATCTTCGAGTTGTGGGCTACCGCGTGCAAGATTTCGCAAGCAATAAGGCTTTAATCCAGATCTGGGCCACCGGAAGTGTTGGTGTATACGAGGGGTCTCCTGACCTTTCTCCACAGGAAAACTGGGGGACTGACATATGCACGGTCACATGGAACGGAGAAGATTGGAAACTGGCTGACGCCGGAAATGGTCCCAACGGCCCGGTGCCAACAGAACGTGCTTCCGAACAGTTTCAGCGCTTCCTCCTGCAAGGAGCACCTGCGTGACCTCGTCCGACACGACACTCGCCGTTGGCTTTGACCCACTGTCCGGCATAAAGGACGCTCTCACCGGCGCGGTCTCTGGCACGGCGGATGCCTTTCTGGACTCCATTGGGACCGCGTTCTGCAACATGGCGGCGGATCTGTCGGCGTCGGTGTTCAGCTTCGCGGCCCAGAAGACGGCCGTTGACCTGCGAGCCGACTACGTGGTCGAGAACTACAACATCGTGTTCGGTGTTTCGATCATGGTCGTGACCGGGCTCTTCATCTGCTCCTGTGTCGTCGGCGCGGTCCGCGGTGACCCGCACCTGTTCGCTCGGGCGGTGGCGTCGACCGGGACGGCGATTCTCGGGTCGTTCGTCGCATTGACCTTGCTGCAGATGGTGCTCACCGCATCCGATGGCGTGGCCGATGCATTCGGTAACGGAGAGCCACTGGGTGCGAGCCTGGTGGCGCAGCTGCGTGCCCTGCCGGAGCAAGGCAACTTCGCGCTCGACATGGTTTTGTCGCTGCTGGTCGCGTTGTTCTCGTTCGCGCTGTTCGTAGTGCTTTATATCCGGAAGGTCGCGATCATCGCCGTGGCGGTGTTCATCCCGCTCTACCTCGCGGGACAGCCGTCGATGTCGACCAGCACCTGGATGAAGCGGGCCACCGAGATGCTGGTCGCCCTTATCTTCGCCAAGCCGGTGATCTACGCGATCTTCACACTGGGTGCCGGCATGGCGAGCGACTCCACCGGCTCCGCGGCGGATCAGACGCTGACCATTCTTGGCGGAGTCGTGGTGATGATCGCGGCCGTGTTCTCACCGTTCCTGCTGATGCAGCTGTTCGGGTTCGCCGACGTGCACCTGATGCGCGCGGTCGGTGGCGCGGGCCGCCGCGGCGCGGCGTCGTTCGGTCAGGGCGCGGGCGCGCTGCTCGGTCACACCTCACGGGACACCTTCCGCGGCATCGGCGCCCGGCTGCAGACCCGTAACCGCGGCGTGCTCGACGCCGGCGCCGCGCTGCCCGCCGGCATCTCGGCCGGCGCCGGCTCGGCCCGGCCAACGGTCCGGGCCGCCCGCCCCGGCACCACCCGGCCCGGCGTGGCCGGCCGCCCGCGGATCGGCCGGCCGGCGGTGGCCACGGCCGGCGGCTCGGGCGTCGGCGCGGGTACCAGCGTGGTGCGTGGCGGCGCGGCCGCCGCGATCCCGGCCCGCTCCGCGGCGGGACGGGTCCCCGCGCGGGTCGGGACGGCCACTCGCGCAACCGCGCCCGCCGCCGGCACGTCCCACACTTCGGGGACGGGTGGCCCATCGGCGCGGGTGGCCCGCCCGCCGGTGACGCCGCCCACCCGCCCGCGGGTACCCGGCGGCTGAACCGCTCGCGAACCGGCCGACGGGTTGACGGTCGCCGCCCGTCGGGCAAGGCGGGACGCGGCCGGTCACCGGCCGGCCGGCGCGGCCGGCCGCGCCGGGCATTGAGTTGGCGTCGATAACCATCTAGGACCGCGTTGGAATAGAGGTCATGGTCGCGGAACGCAGCTACCGATTCGGCCCGCTCGAGCGGGGCGGCATCCTGCTCGGCCTACGCTGGCCGCAGCTCGGCCTCCTGGTCGGGGTGATGCTCTGCGTCCTTGGCGCGCTGCGCTCGCCGGTGCTGCTGGCACCGGCCTGGCTGCTGGTAGCAGCGGCGCTGGGCTTCGTCGCGTTCGTCCGGATCGAGGACCGTAATCTCGACCAGTGGGTGCCGATCCTGTTCGGCTACACGATGCAGAAGGTGACGGGCGAGACGGTGTTTCGCGGCGGGGTGTTCCGGCTGGGCCCGGACGAGGACCAGATCACCAGGACGGTGCTGCCCGGCCCGCTGTCCAGCCTGGTGATGCTCTCGGTTCCGGTGGGCAACGGCCGTTACGTGGCCGTCGTCAAGGACATCCGCAAGCAGACGTACACCGCGGTCCTGCAGGTGCAGGGCAGCCAGTTCGCGCTGCTGGAGTCCGGTGACCAGCAGGCCAGGGTGGACGCCTGGGGCGAGCTGCTGGCCGGGCTGACCGCCGGCGGTGGCCGGCTCGCCCGGATCCAGTGGCTGGAGCGCACCCTGCCGGACTCGGGCGACCAGCTTCAGCGGCACTGGCGGGTCGGGGGGCACCACGACGACTCCTGGGCGGCGCAGGCCTACCAGGAGGTCATCGACGCGGCCGGCCCCGTGGCCCAGCGGCACGAGACCTACCTGTCGTTCCAGCTGCGGGCCCGGGACGCCCGCCGGGCGATCCAGCGTGCCGGCGGCGGCGACCGGGCGGCGTGCGCGGTCCTGCTCGGCGAGCTGCGCACGATGGAGGCGGCGCTGGCGCGGGCGCAGATCAGCACGGTCGGCTGGCTGCCGCCGCGGGCGCTGGCGGCGGTCATCCGTACCACCTATGACCCGTACTCGGTCGACATGATCGACGCCCGTGGCGGCGCGTCCACCGACCTCGCCGGCGGCCTGAAGGGCCTGCCGTCCGGGATCGACCCGGCGGTCGCCGGTCCGGTGCGCGCCGTCGCGGCCTGGGACCACTACCGGACCGACTCCGGGTTCCACACGACCTACTGGATCAACGGCTGGCCGCGGGTCCCGTCGCCGGCGGCGTTCCTCGCGCCGTTGCTGATGGAGACGACCTGCCGCCGCACCGTCTCGCTGGTGGTCGAGCCGCTGCCGGGCCGCAAGGCGGAGAAGGCGGTCAACCGGCGCCGGATGGCCCATCTCGGGGAGCAGCAGATGCGTGACAAGGTGGGCAAGGTGACGACGCAACGCGACGTCACCGAGGCGGACGAGGTGGAGCGGCGCGAGCAGGAGCTGGTCGCCGGGTTCGGCGCGTTCCGGTTCCACGGCTTCGTGACGGTCTCCGCCGACGATCTCGACAGTCTGGCCGATGCCTGCGGCGAGGCGGAGACGCTGGCCTCGCGCAGCCGGCTGGAGATGGTGCGCCTGGTCGGCGAGCAGGACCAGGGCTTCAACGTCAGCGCGTTGCCGCTCGCGGTGGGCGTCTCATGACGACCCCGGAGTCAGCCGGCCGGAGAAGCCCCGCCGTCGCCGAGAGCGGTCCCGTCGCCGGCCGCGAGGACCGGTACGCCGGGTACGACGACCAAGCCGAGTACGAGCAAGCTGAGTACGACGACCAAGCCGGGTACGACGACTACGAGTACGACGAACCCGGTGAGCCCGATCAGACCGGCGATTCCGACGGTTATGGCGACGGCTACCAGGACGGCGACGAGTACGCCGCCGACCGCGGCCGCGCCGGCCAGCTCGTGGGGCCGGTGGCCCGCGGGCCGGTGCGCGGTCCGGACTACGACCCCGGCCGGGACGCGACCGGCTATGTCGACCTCGGTGGCAACCCGCGCAAGCGGCGCCGGTCCACCAAGCGGGCGGCGAAGTCGGCCGCCGCGGCGGAGCGGGCCGAGCGGGTGGCGACGCGCCGTGCCCAGGCGGCGCTGCGCCGCGGCGCCCAGCCGCCCGCGCTGCGCGGCCCGTTCCGCGGCCAGACCTTCCACAAGCTGCGCCTACCGGCGCACATGGAGACGACGGCGCAGATCGCCGGGATCTACCCGTTCGTGGTCGACTCGGGCCTGGACGCACCCGGCATGTTCATCGGCCGGCACGTGTGGTCGGGCAACTCGTTCACGTTCGACGTCTTCGAGCTCTACCGTCAGCAGGTCATCGAGAACCCGAACTTCGCGGTTTTCGGCGCGGTCGGCTCTCGCAAGTCGTCGCTGTTGAAGACGCTGATGTCGCGCGGCGCCGCGTTTGGCTACCAGGCGGCGGTGCCCTGCGACCCGAAGGGCGAGTACACGAGGCTCGCGCGCCGGCTCGGCTGCGAGCCGACCTACATCGGCCCGGGCATGTCGACCCGGCTGAACCCGCTGGACGCGCCGCCCCGGCCGCGCGGGATCCACGACCACGACTGGGCGCGCGAGGTCAAGCGGGCCCGCTCGGCGCTGCTCGCCTCGCTGATCGAGACGGCGAAGGGCGTGCCGCTCACCCCGGCGGAGCACACCGCGATCGACCTGGCGCTCGACGTCGTCAGCCGGCAGGTCACCGGCGCCACCACGGACCGCTGGGCGACGCCGCTACTGCCGCAGGTGCTCGACGCGATGACGGAGCCCACCGAGGCGGACTGCGTCGGCCTGCCGATGACCGCGACCGAGCTGCGCGACGCCTCCCGGGACGCGACCCTCACCCTGCGCCGGCTCACCAACGGCGCGCTCGGCGGCCTGTTCGACGGGCCGACGACCTCGCCGCTCGACTTCGACAAGCCGATCGCCGTGCTGAACCTGGAGCGGGTGCAGGGCTCGGACGAGATGATCGCGCTGATCATGACCTGCGCGCAGGGCTGGATGGAAGCCGCTCTGATGCGCCAGGACGGCGTGCAGCGTTATGTGGTCTACGACGAGTGCTGGCGGCTGATGCGCTTCGCGGGGCTGGTCCGCCGGCTGTCGGCGCAGCAGAAGCTCGCCCGCCAGTGGGGCTGCGCGAACGCGATCGTGGCGCACCGGATCTCCGACCTGCTCTCCGCCTCTCCCGATTCGGTCGAGGTCGCCAAGGGCCTGCTGGCCGAGACCTCGACGCGGATCCTCTACAAGCAGGCCACCGACCAGGTGGCGGCAACCCAGCAGGCCCTCGGCCTGACCGACGTCGCCGCCGACCTGCTGCCCCGGCTCGACCCGGGGTTCGCCCTGTGGCTGATCGGCCAGCGGGCGTTCTACGTCGAGCACGTGGTCGGTGACATGGAGATCCCGGTCGTGCTGAACGGCTCGAAGATGCACGGCGAGGTGGACGACACCAACCTCACCCCCGAGGACCTCGACCCGGCCGAGCTGGACCCGCCCGGGATGGGGCCGGAGGACTTCGCCGGCGGCCGCTGGACCCCGCTCGGCGCGGCGGACGAGCCCGGGGCCATCGGCGCCGACGGTTTCGACGTCTCCATCGCCTACCGCGACGACGAGGAGCCGGACGGCACCACGGTCCGCGTCCCCCCGGGCCACCCGGCCTTCTAGCGCTGGACGGCTACCCCCGCGCGGTTATCCGGTCACGGACCGGGAGCGGCGGCGCAGGCCGCGCAGGCGGGACAGGGCCGACCAGCTCGGCGGTGGGACGGAGACCTCGTAGGCGGGCAGCACCCGCTCGGCGACGTCGACGAGCATCGCCACGTCCAGGGGGCGAAGCACGACCCCGGCGGACAGCACGTACTCGGCGACGCCGTCCGCCGGCAGCAGCAGCACGCCGTCGACGAGGGCGAGCCCGCCGGGCACCTCGGCGCGGGCGAACGCGAGCACGGTCTGCGCCTGCAGCTGCCAGCCCTCCGGCAGCTCGGCGAGCAGCGCCTGGCTCACCTGCTCGCCGGTCCAGGAGACCAGCCCCAGCCGGGCGCGCAGCGGTGCCTTGCCGGCCCAGATCCCGGCGCCGCTCTGGCGGACCGGCCCCCGGTGCGCGTCGGTCTCCACCACCCACACGCCGGAGGCGCCGATGATCAGATGGTCGATGTTGCCGGCCGAGTCGGCTGTGGACCGGTCATGCAGCACGGTGTAGCCGGCGCGGGCGAGCCGGTCGAGCGCCCGGGCGGCGCGCTTCTCGGCCGCCGCGTCCCGCCGCCAGGCCTCGATCTCCGGTGGGATTCGGTAGAACCGGGCGGCGGTGACCCCGAGGACGACCACGGCGACGGCGATGCCGGCGCGGGTAAGCGTCGCCGCGGACAGGCCGACGGCGAGTCCGAGCAGCACGACGACAGCCGCCGCGCCGAGCGCGGCCGCGCCGGCGCGCACCGCGGCACCCTTCCGCCGATCGTTGCGTTCCGCCGTGTACAGCGCCCTGCGTCGTTGGTACTCCGCCATGGCCGAACGACCCGGCGCCTCCCGCTCCAGCCCCCCGCTCAACCGTCACCACCTTCCGGCACCACGTAGGCCGACGGTTCCGCGATGCGCCGCCATCGGCAGTTTCCGCTCCGATGACCAGAAACCTCACGGTAAGCCAAGGACAACATACGCACTGCACGACGGTTGGCCAGCGGTCCCTCCCGCTTGCCCCGATTGGCCGGACCGGCCACCCATCCGGGCGATTGACCGCGCACCACCGGTTTATCCGCCCCGCACCGGGTGTATCGACGCGGGGGGTGAGTGGCGCGGCGCCGGGGCGGGTACCTGGGCGACCGGCGGGTAGCCGCGCTCGGAGCGTGGCCGCCCGGTGGAAGCGACCGTCCGCGGCGCCCAGCCGCCCAGACCAGCAGTCACCAGACAGGTAGCCAACGACAAGTAGCCGCCCAGACCAGAAGCCCTGGCGGACCAGCCGCCTCGGCGCGCGGGCCGTCGCGCCGGGAGTGGTGACCCAGCGCGCCCACCTGCCCCGTGCCCCGGAGGGCCGGCGGCGGCCCGGGAGGATTTGATGTCATCCCGTCCGACGACGTCACCATCCGCGTCACCCGCCACGTCACCATCCGCGTCACCATCCGTGTCACCCCGGTCCGCGCCGACCCGGGCGGCGCCACCCGTGGACCAGCCGCCGGTGGCGCGGGACACGCCGCGCTCCCTGGAGCCCGGCGCGCCTCCGGCGGCGTCGGCCCAGCCCGGCGGGCGACCGAGGTCGCCCGCCGGGCTGACCGTCGACGGCGTGCTGCGCTATGCCACCGAGTGCCTCCCCGCCCGCCCGGGGCCGCGCACCGTCGGGATCGAGACCGAGTGGCTGGTGGTCGACCAGGCCGCGAGTGACGCGCCGGTACCCCCGAGCCGCACGTCCGCGGCGCTGGCGGAGCTCACCGGCGCGCCCGACGCGACCGGCGCGACGCTGCCCGGGGGCAGCCGGCTTACCTTCGAGCCCGGCGGGCAGCTGGAGCTGTCCGGCCCGCCCGCGCCGCTGCCGGTGGCGCTGCGCCACCTGCGGGCCGACCTCGCCGACGTGCGCGCCACGCTGGCCGCCGCCGGCCTGGGACTGGCCGGGATGGGCCTCGACCCGTTGCGCCCCCCCGTTCGCTGGCTCGGTGACGACCGCTACGCCTCGATGGCCGAGTACTGGGTGGTCAGTGGCCACGACGCCGGAAAGATCATGATGTGCTCCAGCGCGTCGGTCCAGGTCAATCTCGACGCCGGTGCCGACCCGTCCGACGTCGTCCGCCGCTTCCGGCTCGCCCACCGGCTCCAGCCAGTGCTCACCGCGATGTTCGCCGCCTCTCCCGCGCGGCTGGGCGCGCTCACCGGGCTGTGCTCGGCGAGAACCCGGATGTGGCAGTCGCTCGACCCGACCAGGAGCCGTCGGGTCGGCCCGGCGTGGGTCGACGCGGCCGACCTGCCGGACCGGTGGGCCGAATATCTGCTGTCGGCCAGACTGATGATGATCCGCGCCGATGAGGCACCCTCGGCCGGCCGAGTCGGCGGTGGACACGACGACGGTGAACACGACCATGGTGGACACGACGACGGTGGGCGGCCGCTCGGCCAGGGTGACGACCACCTGGCCCCCGGCGGCGGGAAGCGCCTCGTCGCGGTACGCGACGGCTCCACGTTCGGCGACTGGCTGCGCGGCGCCGGGCCGGTGCGCCGCCCGCCCACGCTCGACGACCTGGCGCTGCACGCGACCACGGTGTTCCCGCCGGTCCGCCCGCGTGGCTGGCTGGAGATCCGCTACCTGGACGCGCAGCCCGACGACGGCTGGTTGGTCCCGGTCGCGGTCACCGCCGCGCTGCTCGACGACCCGGTCGCCGCCGCCGGTGCCCAGGTCGCCTGCTGCGACGCGGACGACGGGTGGATCGCGGCGAGCGTGCACGGGCCCCGCGACGACGCGCTGCGCCGCGCCGCGCTCACCTGCGTCGACCTCGCGCTCGACGGGCTCGCCCGGCTGGGGGTCGACGCCGACGTGCGCGCGGACGTCGCTCGTTTCCGCGACGAGTACCCGGCCCGTGGCCGCGCGCCGGCCGACCGGCTGGCCGAACGCTTCGCGCGGGTTGGCCCGGCCAGCCTGCTCCGTGAGCAGAGCCGGTCGTGACGCCAGGGCGGCGGTGGGCGCCGTCAGGCTCCGCCGCCGCTGCCCCATCCCCTCAGGCACCACCAGCAGCGTGGGAGGCAAACCGATGGAAGGGCGGATGGCGCGGCCGCCGGTGACGACGGCGGGCGTGACGTCAGGGACCGCGACAACTCAGACCGCGACAACCCGGACCGCGACGGAACCGGCGGTGCCGCCGGCCGTCGTGGAGGGGGCGGAGGGCTGGGCCGAGGAACTGGCCCGCGGCCGGCGGCGAACCCTGGCCTACACCGACCTGGACGACGATGACCTGCTGCGCCAGCATTCGCCGCTGATGTCCCCGCTGGTCTGGGACCTGGCGCACGTCGGGAACTACGAGGAGCTCTGGCTACTGCGGGCGCTTACCGGCGCCGACCCGCTGCTGCCCGGGATCGACGACCTGTATGACGCGTTCCGGCACCCGCGGGTCGACCGGCCGGCGCTGCCGCTGCTGCCCCCGGCCGAGGCGCGCGCCTACGTCGCCACCGTCCGGGCCCGCGTGCTCGACGCCCTGTCCGCCCTGGCGGCTCCATCCACGGACGACGTCTTCGAGGCGTTGACCCAAGGGAACCCGCCCACTGGCGAGATCGAGGGTCTCGACGCCCCGGCCGGGTCAGGGCAGCGCCACGGCGACCGGCCCGGCGCGTCCCGTGACCCACGCGCCCGGCTGCTCGAGGGCGGCTTCGTCTACGGAATGGTCATCCAGCACGAGCACCAGCACGACGAGACGATGCTCGCCACCCTGGCGCTGCGCGCCGGCCCGGCGGTGGTCGACGAGCCGGCCGCGCCGCCGCGGGGCCGGCCGCTGCCGGCCGGCGGTGAGGTCCTGGTGCCGGAAGGCACGTTCACGATGGGGACGAGCACCGACCCGTGGGCGTACGACAACGAGCGCCCGGCCCACCGGGTCGACGTGCCGGGCTTCTGGATCGGCCGGCTACCGGTGTCGAACCGGGAACACCTGGCGTTCGTCGAGGACGGCGGCTACGGCGACGAGCGGCTGTGGACGCCGGCCGGCTGGGCGTGGCGGTGCCGCGAGGCGCTGTCCGCCCCGCTGTTCTGGCGGCGCGACGGCGCGGGCGGCTGGCTGCGCCGTCGGTTCGGCCAGGACGAGCCGCTCCCACTCGACGAGCCGGTACAGCACGTCTGCTGGTATGAGGCGGCGGCGCACGCCCGCTGGGCCGGCCGGCGGTTGCCGACCGAGGCCGAGTGGGAGAAGACCGCCGCGTTCGATCCGGCGACCGGCCGGTCGCGTCGTTTCCCCTGGGGGGACGAGCCGCCAGGCCCGGAGCACGCGAACCTCGGGCACCGCGCGACCCGGCCGGCACCGCTCGGCGCCTTCCCGGCCGGCGCGAGCCCCTGCGGGGCCGAGCAGCTCATCGGCGACGTGTGGGAGTGGACGTCGACCGACCTCGCCGCCTACCCGGGGTTCGTCGCCTTCCCGTACCGGGAGTACAGCGAGGTCTTCTTCCGGCCACCGGCCGGCCGGTCCGGCCCCGCCGGCTGGGAAAGCGAGTTCCGCGGCTACAAGGTGCTGCGTGGTGGCTCGTGGGCGACCGACCCGCGCGCCACGCGGGCGACCTTCCGCAACTGGGACCACCCGATCCGTCGTCAGATCTTCGCCGGCTTCCGGCTCGCGAGGGACGCTTGACCACCATGTGCAGACACATTGCCTGGCTCGGCGCGGAGCGCTCCCTCGCCGAGCTGCTGGTCGCCCCACCGTTCGGCCTGCTGCGCCAGTCCTGGGAGCCACGCCGGCAGCGCCACGGCCGGTTCAACGCCGACGGGTTCGGTGTCGGCTGGTACGCGCCCACGATCCGGCCCGAGCCGGCCCGCTACCGGCGGGCCGTCCCGATGTGGACCGACGCGTCGTTCGCGTCGTTCGCCGGGGTGACGCGGTCCGGCTGCGTGCTGGCGGCGGTCCGTGACGCCACCGTCGGCATGCCGATCGAGGAGAGCGCGACCGCGCCGTTCACCGACGGGGAACTGCTCCTCAGCCACAACGGCCGGGTCGTCGACACCACCGTCCTCACGTCGCTGCTGGCCGGCCGGCCGGACGCGCCGGTGCCGGACTCGCGTTGCGACTCCGCGCTGCTCGCCGCGCTCGTCTGGGAGCGGACCCGGGCCGGGGTGGGGCTGGCGGAGGCGGTCGCCGAGGTGGTGACGACGGTCGGCGCCAAGGCGGCCGCCCGCGCCGCGGCCAGCGAGGCCGGCGCCGCGGGCGACGTGGCGCCCACCCGGCTCAACGTCCTCGTCACCGACGGCCGGCGGATCGTCGCCACGACCTGGAACGAGACGCTGTGGTACCGGCTCGGCCCGGCGGGCGTCCTGGTCGCCAGCGAGCCGGGCGACGACGCGCCGACCACGTCCGCGACTCCGGTGGCTCCGACGCCCGGCCGAGCGTCCGGCGGCGGTGCCCCCGCTGTGGACAGTCCGGCGCAATCCGGCGACGAACCCGAGGACACCCCCGGTCCCGACGTCTGGGTGGAAGTCCCGAACCACCATCTGCTGACAGCCGACACACACAAGATAACTCTAAGTAATTTGATCAGCGAGGACGGCTACCCTGTGTCCATCAACTGAACGGAAGGCGTCCGAATGACCTCGAGGACACCGATGTCGGGAGCGGACACCGTCCGGTCCCCGGCCGCGCGCACCCCCACCCCGGCGGACGTGGCAGCCATGGTGAAGGCGCGCGGCGGCATCACGATCGAACGGCACCTGACCGACGCGCAGCGGGCGGCGGCGCTGGCGGCGGACGTCCGCCGCGGCCTGACGGCCGTCCCGAAGGAGCTGCCGCCCACCTGGTTCTACGACGCCGCCGGCAGCATGCTCTTTGGGAAGATCACCGAGTTGCCGGAGTACTACCAGACCAGGGCCGAGCGGGCGATCCTGTCCGAGCGCGCCCCGGAGGTGGTCGCCGAGCTCGCCGCGGTCCTCGCCGGTGGGGTCGACACGTTCATCGAGCTGGGCTCGGGCATCTCCGACAAGACCCGCCTGCTGCTGGCCGCGCTCGCCGGCACCGGCCGGCTGCGCCGCTTCATCCCGTTCGACGTCGACGCCGAGGCCCTGGGCCGCGCCGGCGTCGCGGCGCGCGCCGCGCACCCCGGGCTCGCCGTGCATGCCGTCGTCGGCGACTTCCGCCAGCATCTCGGCCTGCTGCCCGCGCCGCGGACCTCCCAGCAGGCCACCGCCGGGGACCGGGCGGCCACCGGCACGCTGGTCGCGTTCCTCGGCGGCACCATCGGCAACCTGCGCCCGCCCGAGCGGACCGAGCTGCTCTCGGCGTTGCGCGACAGGGTCGGACCGCGGGAGCAGGGTGGGCCGCGAAGCGGACCAGGGGAGCACCCCGAGCCGGGAGCGGCGTTGCTGCTCGGTACCGATCTGCTCAAGGACCCGGCTCGCCTGGTCGCCGCCTACGACGACAGCGCCGGGGTCACCGCCGCGTTCAACCGCAACCTGCTCACCGTGCTCAACCGCGAGCTGGGCGGCGACTTCGACCTGCGCGGGTTCGCGCACGTCGCGGCCTGGGACCCCGAGAACCGCTGGATCGAGATGCGGCTGCGCTCGGTGCGCCCGCAGAAGGCCTACCTCGCCGCCCTCGACCTCACGGTCTCGTTCGAGGAGGGCGAGGAGGTCCGCACCGAGATCAGCGCGAAATTCGACCGACCGGCCGTCGAGCGTGACCTCGCCGCGGCCGGCTGGCGCCTGCACCGCTGGTGGACCGACCCGAACGAAGACTTCGCCCTCTCCCTCGCCCTAGCTCTGTAATTGGTTCGCTCCGTCCGGGCGCGGCGCTCCGGCCCCTTGCTCGCTGCGCTCCCAAGGGACCTCCGCGCCGCGTCCTCCTCCGCTCACGTGCGCTCCGGCGACCTCCGCTGCGGCCCACCCCCATCGCTTCGCTCGGGGGCGGGCCTCCGAGCAGGCACGCCTGCGCGCCGGGGGCCCAGTTACGTCGTCTGCCCCCGTCCGGACACAGGCACGCAGCCGGACCTCCACGCAGGCACGCCTGCGCGCCGGGGGCCCAGTTACGTCGTCCGCCCCCGTCCGGACACAGGCACGCAGCCGGACCTCCACGCAGGCACGCCTGCGCGCCGGGGGCCCAGTTACGTCGTC